>JBBRXM010000188.1:0-1539 GCA_038248405.1 Burkholderiales bacterium | reverse complement strand
GCGATCGGCGCCGGCCTGCCGGTGTCGGAAGCGACCGGCTCGATGGTGGTCGACATCGGCGGCGGCACCACCGAGGTGGGCATCATCTCGCTCGGCGGCATGGTCTACAAGGGCTCGATCCGCGTCGGCGGCGACAAGTTCGACGAAGCGATCGTCAACTACATCCGCCGCAACTACGGCATGCTGATCGGCGAGCAGACGGCCGAAGCGATCAAGAAGGCGATCGGCTCGGCGTTCCCGGGTTCGGAAGTCAAGGAGATGGAAGTGAAGGGCCGCAACCTGTCCGAAGGCATCCCGCGCTCGTTCACGATCTCGTCGAACGAGATCCTCGAAGCGCTGACCGACCCGCTCAACAACATCGTCTCGGCGGTCAAGAACGCGCTCGAGCAGACCCCGCCGGAACTGGGCGCCGACATCGCCGAGAAGGGCATGATGCTCACCGGCGGCGGCGCGCTGCTGCGCGACCTCGATCGCCTGCTGATGGAAGAAACCGGCCTGCCGGTGCTGGTGGCCGAAGACCCGCTCACCTGCGTGGTGCGCGGTTCCGGCATGGCGCTCGAGCGCATGGACAAACTCGGTTCGATGTTCTCCTACGAGTAAAATCGCGGCCGGGTCTGGGGTCTGCCCCCCCCGGGGTCAGACCCCGGTTTTTTTCTCAGTCCGCGCCGTCTTTATTGGAAGTCATGGAATACAGTCCACCGCCACTGTTCAAGCAAGGTGCTCCTGCCCGGGTCAAGGTGACGGTTTTCGCATTGGTTTCAATCGCGCTGCTGGTGATGGATTCGCGCCTGCAGATGCTCGCCACCGTGCGCCAGGCTGCCGCCACGGTGCTCTATCCGCTGCAGATGGCGGCCCTGCTGCCGCGCGACGCGCTGGCCAACATGGGCCACTACTTCTCGACCGTGTCGACCTTGCAGAAGGAAGTGCGCGACCTCAAGAGCGAACAGGTGGCCGCCGCCCAGGCGATGCAGCAGGCGCAGCTCCAGATGGCTGAAAACGCCCAGCTGCGCAAGCTGATGGGCGCGCGCGAGCACTTGCCCGTCAAGTCGATGCTGAGCGAAATCCTGTACGACGCGCGCGACCCCTCGACCCGCAAGCTGGTGCTCGACCGCGGCATGCGCCAGGGCGTCGCGCTCGGCCTGCCGGTGATCGACAACGCCGGCGTGGTCGGCCAGGTCACCCGGGTGTTCCCGTTTACCTCCGAAGTGACGCTGCTGACCGACAAGGAGCAGGCCATTCCGGTGCAGGTGCTGCGCAACGGCCTGCGCAGCGTCGCCTACGGGCGCGGCCAGTCGGGCCTGCTCGACCTGCGCTTCATGGCGCCGAACGCCGACATCCAGGTCGGCGACGTGCTGATCACCTCCGGCATGGACGGCGTCTATCCGGCCGGGCTGGCGGTGGCCAAGGTGGTGCAGGTCGAAAGCAGCGCCGCCGGCGCCTTCGGGCGCGTGGTGTGCCAGCCGCTGGCCGGCATCGACCGCAACCGCCAGCTGCTGATCCTGATGTCGCAGCCGGACATGCCGCCGCGTCCCGCCGAGG
>JBBRXM010000187.1:0-1648 GCA_038248405.1 Burkholderiales bacterium | reverse complement strand
GCGCTGTCCACGCTGAGCAGCCTGTACGCGCTGACGCTGTGCAGCGCCAGGGCCGGCATGCTGCCGCGCGGCGAAGCCGGCCTGTCGAACACGCTGATGCCGGTGCTGGTGGTGCTGGGGCTGTCGGTGGTCGTCGGCGCGGTGCTGGCGCTGGTGCTGCGCGCGGCCTTGCGGGTGATGAGCCCGACCAGCGAGAACACCGCCATCCTGCTGCTCACCCTGATTGCCGCCGGCGCCGCGCTGGCGGCCAACTTTGGCGGCTCGGCGCCGCTGGCGGCGCTGCTGGGCGGCATGCTGCTCAAGCAGCTCAACCCGCGCCCCTGGTCCTGGCCCCGGCAGATGGGCACGGCCTCGTCGATGCTGACCATGCTGATGTTCGTGCTGGTGTCGGTGGTGGCCGCGCAGGCCGACTGGAGCCGGCCGGTCGCCGGCCTGGTGATCGGCCTGGTGGTGGTGCGCATGATCGCCAAGGTGGCCGGCGTGTCGCTCGGCAATGCCGGCAGCGGCGCGAGCTGGAAGCAAGGCCTGTGGGTCGGCTGCGCCATGTCGCCGATGTCGTCGGTGGCGCTGCTGCTGGTATCGCAGTACGTCGCCGCGTCCGGCCCCATCGGTGGCCAGGTCGCCATGGTCGCGCTGCCGGCGATTTTGCTGATGGAAATGCTCGGCGCCGTGCTCGCCACCGTGGCGCTGTACCGCGCCGGCGAATGCTCCAAACCCTGGGCGCCGGTGGTGCGCGCCGCTTCAACCGGACCTGTCCATGAGTCTTGAACACTTCGAAAAATCAGCCGCCCTGTCGCTGGGCGTGGAGCTGGAAATGCAGCTCGTCAACACCCACGACTACGACCTGGCGCCCTACGCCGAAGACATGCTGCGGCTGATGAGCAAGATCCCGCTGCCCGGCGCGGTGGTGCCCGAGATGACGTCGAGCATGATCGAGGTTTCGACCGGCGTGTGCCACACCTCGTCCGAGGTGCTGGGCGAGCTGACGCAGATCCGCGACGCGCTGGTCAAGAGTGCCGACAAGCTCAACATCGCCATCGTCGGCGGCGGCACGCACCCGTTCCAGCAGTGGCACGAGCGCCGTATCTACGACAAGCCGCGCTTTCGCGAGCTGTCCGAGCTCTACGGCTACCTCAGCAAGCAGTTCACCATCTTCGGCCAGCATGTGCACATCGGCTGCCCCGACGCCGACACCGCGCTGTTGACGCTGCACCGCATGTCGCGCTACATCCCGCACATCATCGCGCTGTCGGCGTCCAGCCCGTATGTGCAGGGGCAGGACACGGCGTTTGACTCGGCGCGGCTGAACTCGGTGTTTGCCTTTCCGCTGTCGGGGCGCGCGCCGTTCGCGCTGACCTGGGACGAGTTCACGGTGTACTTCAACAAGATGGCGCACACCGGCGTGGTGAAAAGCATGAAGGACTTCTACTGGGACATCCGGCCCAAGCCGGAGTTCGGCACCATCGAGATCCGCGTCTTCGACACGCCGCTGACCATCGAGCGCGCCACCGCGCTGGCCGGCTATGTGCAATCGCTGGGCTGCTGGTTCATGAACGACGACACCTTCATGCCAACCGAAGACGACTACCTGGTCTACACCTACAACCGCTTCCAGGCCTGCCGCTTCGGCCTGGACGCGGTGTACGTG
>JBBRXM010000186.1:0-1759 GCA_038248405.1 Burkholderiales bacterium | reverse complement strand
GGACCTGTACGCGCCGCTGGCCAACCGGCTCGGCATCTGGCAGCTCAAGTGGGAGCTGGAAGACCTGTCGTTCCGCTTCCTCGAGCCGGAAACCTACCGCCGCATCGCCAAGATGCTCGAAGAAAAGCGCATGATGCGCGAAGGCTTCGTCGAGTCGGCCATCACCCGCCTGCAGAACGAGCTGGCGGCGGCCGGCATCAAGGCCGAGGTGTTCGGCCGGCCCAAGCATATCTACAGCATCTGGAACAAGATGCGCGGCAAGGAACTCGATTTCTCCGAGCTGTACGACGTGCGCGCCTTCCGCGTCATCGTCGAGGACGAGCGCACCTGCTACACGGTGCTGGGGCTGGTGCACAACATCTGGACGCCGATCCCGAAGGAATTCGACGACTACATCTCGCGGCCCAAGCCGAACGGCTACCAGTCGCTGCACACGGTGGTGATGGCCGAGGATGGCCGCCCGCTCGAAGTGCAGATCCGCACCCAGGAAATGCACAACTTCGCCGAATACGGCATCGCCGCGCACTGGCGTTACAAGGAAGAAGGAGGCTCGAACTTCAAGGGCCAGAAATACGACGAGAAGATCGCCTGGCTGCGCCAGCTGCTGGCGTGGAAGACGGACGTCGCCGACGCCGTCGTCGGCCAGGAAGACAAGCAGCGCGAATGGGTGGAAAAGCTCAAGTCGACGACGCTCGACGACCGCATCTACGTGCTCACGCCGCAGGCGCGGGTGCTCGAACTGCCGGTCGGCGCCACGCCGATCGACTTTGCCTACCACCTGCACAGCGAAGTGGGCCATCGCTGCCGCGGCGCCCGCGTCGACGGCGTGATGGTGCCGCTCAACACGCCGCTGCGCAACGGGCAGACGGTGGAAATCATCACCGCCAAGGGCGCCCCCGGTACCGCCGGGCCGTCGCGCGACTGGCTCAGCCCCGAATACACGGTCAGCACCCGTACGCGCGCGAAGGTGCGCGCGTGGTTCCACGCGATCGACCTGGAAGAGACGCTGGCGCATGGCCGCACGCTGGTGGAAAAGTCGCTGCAGCGCGAAGGCAAGACCGCCGTCAACCTGGAGGCGCTGGCGCACAAGCTCGGCTTTTCCAGGCTGGAAGACCTGTTCGTCGCGGTCGGCAAGGATGAGTTCAGCCTGCGCCACGTCGAGCAGGCGCTGCACGATACGGGTGAAGTGGCGGTGCCGGAAGACGAGGTGGTGCTGGGCAAGAGCCGCGCCTCCAGCGTCGACTCCGGCGCCAAGTCGGGCGTGCTGGTGGTCGGCACGGAAGGGCTGATGACGCAGCTGGCCAAGTGCTGCAAGCCGGCGCCGCCGGACGGCATCGTCGGCTTCGTCACGCGCGGCAAGGGCGTCTCGATCCACCGCGCGACCTGCAAGAATTTCGCCGAGATGCGCCTGAAGGCGCCGGAGCGGGTGATCCACACCGACTGGGGGCGTGCGGGGCAGGATACGGTGTATCCGGTCGACCTGTTCATCCTGGCCAGCGACCGCCAGGGCCTGCTGCGCGATATCTCGGAGGTGTTCTCGCGCGAAAAAATCAACGTCACGGGCGTCAATACGCAAAGCTCGAAGGGGCTGGCGCGCATGACGTTTACGGCGGAGATCGGCTCGACGGCGCAGCTGCAGAAGGCGCTGTTGGCGATCGGCGAAGTGAGCGGCGTGCAGGAGGCGCGCCGCCATTGAGAGCATGAAGTTAACTTCAAAAACCATCGTTAACTTCAAGACCGTCATCCTCGCGAACGCGGG
>JBBRXM010000185.1:0-1838 GCA_038248405.1 Burkholderiales bacterium | reverse complement strand
CGACCTGCACTTTGCCGACAGCGCCAGCGTCGAGCTGCTGCTGGCGCTGATCGAAAGCGACGCGCTGTCGGGGCTGCGCTGGATCATCGCCCAGCGGCCGGCCGAAGCCGCCGCGGATGTCTCGCTGCTGGCCGCCTTTGCCGAGTCGCCGCAAGCCCGCTGGGTGAGGCTGGAACCGCTCGCGGCCGACGAACTGCACGAGCTGGTGGCCAGCCTGGACCTGCCGGGCGTCGAGCCCGAGCGCTTGGCACCGGCGCTGCTGCGCCACACCGGCGGCAACCCGTTGTTCGTGATCGAGACCCTGCGTGCCGCCGTGCAGCGGGGCGGCGCCGGCAGCGTGGCCCTGCCGCGGCCGCAGGCACTGGCGCACCTGATCGACCAGCGCCTGTCCCGCCTGTCGCGCCCGGCGATGGCGCTGGCCCGGGTAGCGGCGATGGCCGCGCCCGACTTCGGCATCGAACTGGCCGAACACGTGCTGCATGCCCCGGCGCTGGTGCTGGCTGATGCCTGGCAGGAGTTGGAGGCCGCACAGGTGCTGCGCGGCGAGGCCTTTGCGCACGACCTGGTGCACGACGCGGTGCTGCGCCTGTCACCGGACGCCATTGCACGCCACACCCATCGCCAGATTGCAGCCTTCCTCGCAGGGCGCGGTGCCGAGCCGGCGCGGGTGGCGGAACACTGGCTCGCTGCCGGCGACGCGACGCAAGCCGCGGTCTCCTTCAGGACGGCGGCCGAGCAGATGCGGCGCAGCGGCCGCCCGCGTGAACAGGCCCAGCTGCTGTTGCGCGCAGCGGACGCCTTCGAGGCGGGTGCCGACGGCACATCGGCACTGCGCCTGCGCTCGATGGCTTTGCTGCCGCTGATGGAAGGCCATGGTCTGGCCCAGGCAGAGGCGCTGAGCAGTCGTCTGATCGACACCGCCGGCGATGGTCCGCTGGCCGCGATGGCGTGGACGCGTCGCGCCTCGCTGCTGATGCATGCCGGCCAGGCCGTGGCGGCCGAAGTCGCCGCGCGCCGCGCGCTTCAGATGCTGGCCCCGCAAGAGCAGGAACTGCGTATCGAAGCGACGGCAGCGCTGGCCCTCGCACTCCGAGGGGCGGGGCGGGCAGAAGACGGTCTCGAGCTGCTGCGGCCCTGGGCCGAGAGCATCGACACCGTCGCCAATCCCTTGCTGCGCATCGAGTTCCACAGCGCCCACGCCGTGCTGCTGCACAACCTGGACCGGCTCGATGAAGCCGCGCGTGCGCTGCAGTGTCAGATCGACGAAACCCGTGTAGCTGGCGAAACGGGTGAACACGCGCCGATTCAGTTGAGCCTGGCCGCCGTGCAACTGCGGCGCGGCAGTGCCGACGCAGCGCTGCACCATGCTCAAGTGGCGGTCGCAGAGCAGCCCGACTTCGACCTGGGTGGCGTGGTGCCGGCTTACACCCGCTTCCTGCTCGGCTGCGCGCACTGCGCGAAGGGCCGCTACGGTGACGGGCTGGCCTTGCTGGCCGTCGCCCGCCAGTTGCTGGAGCCGCAAAGCCGTGGCACACCCGTGCATTCGAATACCGAGGCGGCGCTGGCCGAAGTGCTGCTGCAGATCGGCCAGCCGGCGAAGGCGCTTCAGACCTTGGTGGGCGAACTTACGCAACTCGCGCCGGCCTGCCAGGTTCGCCGCTGGCTGGTGCGGGCGGCCATCCTTCGTACATTGGGGCAGAACAACCGTTCGATGCTCGACGCGGCGCAAGCCTCGGTCGAGCAAGGTGCCGGGGAACATTGGCGTGGGCTGCCTGCGGGCGGCCAGGATCGGTCGATTCAGTCATCGTCGTGGTCCTTGGGTGGGTCCTTGGGTGGGT
>JBBRXM010000184.1:0-1840 GCA_038248405.1 Burkholderiales bacterium | reverse complement strand
GACGCGCCTGTCGACCGGCTTTCGCATCAACTCGGCCGCCGACGACGCCGCCGGCCTGCAGATCGCCACGCGCCTGAAAGCGCAGACCAGCGGCATGGCCGTGGCCATGCGCAACACCCAGAACAGCGTGTCGATGCTGCAGACGGCCGACGGCGCCTTCGACGAAGTGAGCAACATGCTGGTGCGGATGAAAGACCTGGCCACCCAGGCAGCCGACGCGTCGTCCTCCGCGGCCGACAAGTTCGCCATGCAGTCGGAATACAATGCGCTCGGCAGCGAGATCGGCAACGTCATCAAGAACACCAGCTTCGGCGGCAGCCAGCTGTTCAAGACCGAGGCAGTCGCCAATGACGGTTCCGGCGGCACCCTCACCAAGGCGATGGCTTTCCAGATCGGCGCCAGCGCCAGCGAAAAGATGGATCTCGACATCAAGGCGTCGATGCTGGCGGTGAATACCGCCATGGTTGCCGTGTCGAACAGCTATGCCGCCGTCAGCGGCAACACCGCCCAGCAGACCGCTGCCGCCACCCAGACCGCCGCCATCGCCACCGATGCCGCGCTGCCTACGCCTGCCGGCACGCTGGAAGAACTGACCAAGGCGAACGGCAACGCCGGCGCCGGCACCGCCCTGACCAATCTCGACACCGCCCTGACCAACCTGAGCACCGTCCGCTCGGCACTGGGCGCGGCCTCGAACCGCCTCGATCACGTCTACAACAACCTGTCGAGCATGAGCACCAACACCAAGGCCGCCACCGGCCGTATCATGGACGTCGACTTCGCAACGGAAAGCGCGAGCATGACGTCCAAGCAGATGCTGATGCAAGCCGGCACCGCCATGCTCAAGCAGAGCAACAGCATGTCGTCGATGGTCATGTCGCTGCTGCAGTAATCGGCGACGCGTTACCCGCCTCATCGCGCTGAAAAGCCAACCGAGCGGTTGGCTTTTTTCATAGGAACTCCAGATGGCAATCGACCGCATTCCCGCCGCCCTGCCCGCCACCCCGCTGCCGGGCCGCGTCGGCGCGCCCGCCAGCCTGCCCGCAGCGCTGGGCGCGGTGGAGGTGGCCGAAGCGCTGGCGCTGGCGCTGCCGGCCAGCACAGCGCTGGCCGCGCCCGAGTCGGCGCCCGAGCTGGCGCCGGCGATGCGCGCCGACCAGCTGGCGATGGCGCGCCAGCTGCATTATGCGGCGCCGGACGCCAGCGCGATGGGCACCGCGTGGCGCCTGATGGCGCGCGTGCTGGGCGAGCAGCAGGCCACCCGCCTCGAGCACGAGCGCGGCCAGCACTTGCCGGGCAGCCGCTTCATGGCCGATCCGGCGCCGGCCGTGCTGCGCGAGGCGGTCAGCCCGGAAACGGCGCTGTGGTGCTTCCCGGTTTATGCGTGGGGACGCCAGCGCATGCTGCTGAGCGTGTTGGACAAGGCGCCGAAACAGGCGCGTGCGCCGGCGCGGCGCGGGCCGGCGGCGCTGCGGCTCGATTTGTTCGTGCCGGGCCTGGGCCACGTGGCGGTGCAGATGGAGCCTTACGGCGACGCCGTGCTGCTGGAACTGGCGACCGGCGAGGACGAAGCGCTCGCCTGCCTGCGCGCGCTGTTGCCGCAGTTGACGGCGGCCCTCGCCAGCGCCGGCCTGGCGATCGGCCGCTGCCGCCTGGGCAAGCGCCTCGGCACCGGCGAGGCGCCCGCCCAGGCGCAGTTCGCGGCGCTGCCGCTGGCGCTGTTCAAGGCGATGGCGGCGGTGGCGATCGTTCTGTCGCGCCCGCAGGCTGGCGGCGGGCCATAGGCAGAACCGGGGTCTGGCCCCGCGGGGTCAGACCCCGGCCCCCCCTAGCCGACGGT
>JBBRXM010000183.1:0-1861 GCA_038248405.1 Burkholderiales bacterium | reverse complement strand
CACCGCCGCGGCCGCGCTGGCGCTGGTCGAATACGGCGCCGATGCGGTCAAGGTCGGCATCGGCCCGGGCTCGATTTGCACCACCCGCATCGTCGCCGGCGTCGGCGTGCCGCAGATCACCGCCATCTCCAACGTGGCCGACGCGCTCAAGGGCACCGGCGTGCCGTGCATCGCCGACGGCGGCATTCGCTTCTCGGGCGACATCTCGAAGGCGCTGGCGGCGGGCGCATCGACCGTCATGATGGGCTCGATGTTCGCCGGCACCGAAGAGGCGCCGGGCGAAGTGATCCTGTACCAGGGCCGTAGCTACAAGTCGTACCGCGGCATGGGCAGCCTGGGCGCGATGGCCGACGGCTCGGCCGACCGCTACTTCCAGGACGCCAACGCCAAGGCCGAGAAGTTCGTACCGGAAGGCATCGAAGGGCGCGTCGCCTACAAGGGCAGCGTGCTGGCGATCCTGTACCAGATGGTCGGCGGCGTGCGCCAGTCGATGGGCTACTGCGGCTGCTCGACGATCGACGAGCTGCGCGAAAAAGCGGAATTCGTCGAAATCACCTCGGCCGGCATGCGCGAATCGCATGTCCACGACGTGCAGATCACGAAGGAAGCTCCGAACTACCGTTCCGAGTAACATCCCAGATGACGCGGCGACTTGTTCGCCGCGTTTGCCATTGCAGCCCCATTTTCAAGCCCCATTCTTGCCAATACAGACAGCTCCCATGCATTCAAAAATCCTCATCCTCGATTTCGGTTCCCAGGTCACCCAGCTGATCGCCCGCCGCGTGCGCGACTCCGGCGTCTTTTCCGAAGTGTTCCCGTATGACGTCAGCGACGAATTCGTGCGCAACTACGGCGCCGCCGGCGTGATCCTGTCGGGCAGCCACAGTTCCACGCTGGAAGGCGAAGCGCCGCGCGCGCCGCAGGCCGTGTTCGAGCTGGGCGTGCCGGTGCTGGGCATCTGCTACGGCATGCAGACCATGGCGGCCCAGCTGGGCGGCAAGGTTGAGGACGGCCTGGTGCGCGAATTCGGTTACGCCGAGGTGCGCGCGCGCGGCCATTCGGCGCTGTTGAACGGCATCAACGATTTCGTCACCGACGAAGGCCACGGCATGCTGAAGGTGTGGATGAGCCACGGCGACAAGGTGCTGGACATGCCGCCCGGCTTCAAGCTGATGGGCAACACGCCGAGCTGCCCGATCGCCGCGATGGCCGACGAAGAGCGTCGTTTCTACGGCGTCCAGTTCCACCCCGAAGTGACGCACACGGTGCAGGGCAAGGCGATCCTGGGCCGCTTCGTGCACGAGATCTGCGGCTGCAAGTCCGACTGGAACATGCCGGACTACATCACCGAAGCGATCGAAAAGATTCGCGGCCAGGTCGGCAGCGACGAAGTGATCCTCGGCCTGTCGGGCGGCGTCGATTCGAGCGTGGCGGCGGCGCTGATCCATCGCGCTATCGGCGACCAGCTCACCTGCGTGTTCGTCGACCACGGCCTGCTGCGGCTGGACGAAGGCAAGATGGTGATGGACATGTTCGCCAAGAACCTCGGCGTCAAGGTCATCCGCGTCGATGCCGAGGAACAGTTCCTCGGCCACCTGGCCGGCGTGTCCGATCCGGAAGCCAAGCGCAAGATCATCGGCCGCGAATTCGTCGAAGTGTTCCAGGCGGAAGCGGCGAAGCTGCCGAACGCGCGCTGGCTGGCGCAGGGCACGATCTACCCGGACGTCATCGAGAGCGCCGGCAAGGGCAAGAAAGGCCAGACCATCAAGAGCCATCACAACGTCGGCGGCCTGCCCGAGACGCTGAACCTGAGCCTGCTCGAACCCCTGCGCGAACTGTTCAAGGACGAAGTGCGCAAGCT
>JBBRXM010000182.1:0-1955 GCA_038248405.1 Burkholderiales bacterium | reverse complement strand
CGCCACATATCTTCGGCGGCAACATAACCCCCATAATCATCGACCATCAAATAGCCGCGCCACTCGGCCAGGAAGTCCCGCGCATGCTGGCCGCTACGACTGGTTTGATAGTCGAACACCACGATGCGCGGCGCATTTTCCAGATCGTTGCTCCGATACGCCCACAGATACGCCCGTTTGGTCTTGCCTTGACCTGGATCGAGCTGCTGCACCGGCGTTTCATCGGCGTGCAGCACTTGGCCTTGCTTGAGTCGCTCGGTCAGCCGATCGACCAACGGTTGCAGGCTGACGCCGAGTTGCCCGACCCATTGCGCGAGCGTCGAGCGGGCAATCGGTACGCCTTGGCGCTCACTGATCTTCTCGATGCGATACAGCGGCAGGTGATCGAGGTATTTCTGAATCAAGACCCAGGCATGGAGTCCTGGAGCGGCCAGTCCGCCATCGATGTTCGCTGCGGGCACCGGCGCGGCGGTGATGGTCTCGCAGTGACGGCAGGCGTACTGCGGACGAATATGACGATGCACAAAGAAGCGTGCCGGTTCGACGTCCAGCTGTTCGCTGATGTCTTCACCAATCTTGATGAGGTCGCGGCCGCATTCGCCACAGGTGCATGATTCCGGTTCGTGCCGATGCTCGATGCGCGGCAATTCCGGCGGCAGCGGGTTGCGCCCGGGGCGCTTGTGCGCACGCGGTGCGCTGGCCGGCGCCTGCTGCGCTTCCAGTTCGGCGACGAGAGCCGCGCCATCCTCGTCGCGGGTGTCGACAAACAGGTCCCGCTGTTCGGGTGAGAAGGCTTCGCTCGTGCGGCCGAAGCGGAAGCGTTTGTGCTGCGCCAGTTCAAGGATGAGTTGCTGGATCTTCAGTTCGCGCCGCTTGAGTTCGGCGTCTTTTTGGGCCAGTTGGACGTCGCGTTCGGCGACCTGCGATTGCAGTGCGACGAGCTGCGCCAAGACCGCATCCGGCAGCGCCGGATGAGCATTTCTCGGGGCGATTTGCGCGCTCGAATCCATGGCTGTAATGATACCACAAAACCAGCGTAAAGCCTTGCCAATTAAGGCTTTCATTGAAATTAAAAGCGCCGTCATACCTGCCGTTCCGGCGACGGTTTGGCCTGCAATCGGCGCCAGTCGACACCGGCGGTAAGCCACCGCCATTCAGCCTGCTTTAGCACACAGGTCGCGTCATTGCTTTGCGGCCAAGTGAAGCGTCCTTGGTGCAAGCGCCGCACGCACAACCAAACTCCTGTGCCATCCCAGACCAAGAGTTTGATGCGATTGCCGGCGCGATTGCGAAACGCGTACGCGGAACCATCGCACGGAGACCGCCCCAGCGCTTGTTGAATCCTGAGCGAAAGACCGTCGATCCCCTGGCGCATGTCTACCGCCTCGACGACCAGCCAGACTTCTTCGGCCCGGATCATTTCAGAATTTCGCGCAACCACTGGGCACAGGATGCGGCTTGTGATGCCGGCCAGGCGATCTGAAAGACGGTCTGCTGGCGCCGGATTTCGATCTGAATGTCACCCGTGGCTTGCACGGTGACCGGCACCAGCGTTGCTACGGCATTGTTCGCCGGTGTTTCGGCGACGCGCGTTGTCAGTCCGGTCTGCTGCTGCCCGGCGCGGTACGCCTTAAGCCACTGGCGCAGAAAATTGGCATTGAGCCCGTTGGCTTGTGCCACCGCGGCGACCGACACGCCTGGTTGCTGGCACGCTGCAATGACCTGCGCCTTGAATTCGTAGCTATGCCGCCGGCGAGTGCGCCCAGCCGGCGGCGTAATGACTGCCCTTGTGTCCATGTGTCCACCAAAAATGTCGTGGACACAATCGTCGCCGTTGGGCGCTACGTCGGCAAGGTGGGTTGGCTAGACGCTTACTTTTTTGGGCTTGACGCAGGCGGCGGAGATCACGGCGACGGGTTCATTGGTGCCGGTTGGGGAGGCTCTGGCTTGTTTTT
>JBBRXM010000181.1:0-2070 GCA_038248405.1 Burkholderiales bacterium | reverse complement strand
TGATGGAGAAATTCGCCGGCTACGGCTTCAACAAGTCGCACGCCGCCGCCTACGCGCTGCTGTCCTACCACACCGCCTACCTGAAGGCGCACCATACCGCCGCCTTCATGGCCGCCAACTTGTCGCTGGCGATGGACGACACCGACAAGATCAAGATCCTGGTCGAAGACGCCATCGACGTCTGCCACCTGACGCTGCTGCCGCCCGATATCAACCATTCCGACTACCGCTTCACGCCCGAGGGCGCCGCGCCGTCGGTCACCGGCAAGCGCGTCACCAACATCCGTTATGGCTTAGGCGCCGTCAAGGGCTCCGGCCAGTCGGCGATCGAGGCGATCATCGCCGCGCGCACCAGCGGCGGCGCGTTCACCGACCTGTTCGACTTCTGCAAGCGCGTCGACCGCAAGCAGATCAACCGCCGCACCATCGAGTCGCTGATCCGCGCCGGCGCCATGGACTGCTTCGGCGTCGACCGCGCCATCCTGCTGGCGTCGGTGGCGTTCGCGGTCGAATGCGCCGACCAGGAGCAGAAGGCGGCCAACCAGGTGAGCTTGTTCGGCGGCGACGACAGCGACCTGGTCGCCCCGCCCGAATACGTCAAGACCACGCCTTGGAGCGAGAAGCAGAAGCTGTCCGAAGAAAAGATCGCGCTCGGCTTCTACCTGTCGGGCCACATGTTCGACACCTATTCGGATGAAGTGCGCCGCTTCGCCCGCACCAAGCTGAAAGACCTCGATCCCTCGCGCGAGCCGCGCATGCTCTGTGGCGTGATCACCGGCGTGCGCAGCCAGATGACGCAGCGCGGCCGCATCCTGATCGTCTCGCTCGACGACAAGACGGCGGTGGTGGAAGTGACCGTGTACAGCGAGGTCTTCGAGGCCAACAAGAACATCTTCAAGGAAGACGAATTCCTGCTGGTGGTGGGGAAGGTGTCGGAAGACCGTTTCAACGGCGGCCTGCGCATCACGGCCGAGAAGGTGTACGACATCGCGCTGTCGCGCATCCAGTACGGGCACCGGCTGGCGATGACGATGGCTACCAGCGTCAGTCCGGCGAAGGTGGCCGAAGTGCTGCAGCCATACCGCAACAACGACGGCTTGCCGGTGGCGATGCGCATCAGGCCGCAGGGCGTGGAATGCACGCTGCAGCTGGGCGACGAGTGGCGCGTGGCGCCGTCCGACGCGCTGCAGCTGGCGCTCGAGCAAGTACTGGGCGCCAAAGAAGTCGCCGTCGAATACTAGTTATTCCTGTTGGCCCTCTCACGTCGTCCTCGCGCACGCGAGGACGACGTGAGAGGGCCAACACATTAAAGGCCGTCATCCTCGCGAAGCGGGGACCCATGCCGCGCCCGCGTCAGCCGCAAACTAAACGTTGTCCGCGTCCGTCAACCCCTTGGCCGCCTGCGTGGTGCCGTCGGCCTCGCGCCGCTGCACCGTCATCCGGTTGCTCGACGCCTGGTCGCGCTGCGCCTCCTTGTGCCACAGGTGAAACACCTCGGTCGCAAACGCTCCGTCCTTGCGCCGCACGCCTGCATTGAACAGCCGCAGCACCATGTCCGAGTCTTCGTACCCCCAGCCGCTGAAACTGGCGTCGAAGCCATTGACCTTCTCCACGTCGGCACGCCACATCGCCATGTTGCATCCCTTGATGCGACGATAGCTGAAGCCCTTCTTGCCGCGCCCCGCATCGGGCAGCTTGAGCATCAGCTGCAGCACCTTGTTGATATGCCCGGCCCTGCGCAGGCGCAGTTTCTCGCCCAGGCTCAGTGCCGGCAAAGCGATGTGCTCCGCCAGCAGCCGCTGCGTGAATTCCGGCCCCACCAGGATCCGGCTGCCCGTCACCATGAACCCGCGCTGGGCCAGCCGGCGGTGCTGCGCGATGAAGTCCTGCTGCGGCACGCAGTCGCCATCGAGCACCACGATGTAGTCCCCGCGCGAGGCCGCGATGCCGCGGTTGCGCGCCAGCGCCAGCCGGAAGCCGACGTCCGGCTGCCACACGTGCTGCAGCGGCACCGGCGAGCGCGCCGCCAGCTTCGCCACGCACTCGCGCGTGGCCTCGCCGGAGCCGTCG
>JBBRXM010000180.1:0-2206 GCA_038248405.1 Burkholderiales bacterium | reverse complement strand
TGCTGACGGCGCCGCTGACGCCGGCCAGCCGCGCGCTGCTGGCGCCGGCCTTGGCGCGGGCGCTGGCGGAAACGGCCAGCCTGCACGCGTTCGGCACCTTCGCGCTGGAGGAGCTCGGCCACGATTGCCTGGTGCTGCGCCTGCCGCTGCTGGCCGCCGTCGACCAGGCGCTGCGGCAAGTGCCCGCCGATCCCGGCGCCGCCGCCTGCCGCTTGCTGTGCTACCAATATGCCGACCTGCTGTGCGGCCGCTACATGGCCATCGCCGGGCGCGACGCCTGTTATGCGCTCGTTTCCAATGGCGGCGGCGCGGCGCCCGGCTTCGCCATTTTCTGCGGTCCTGGCATGGCGGCCGACCGCGCCGCCGCGCCGGCGATGGCGTCGCAGGTGCTGCCCACGCTCGCGGCCATGCTCGGCCTGCCGGTCGACATCGCGCTCGACGGCGATGCCATCGACGGCTGCGCGGCTGCCGGCCGGGGCGGCCCGGCGCCGTTGACGGCGGCCGGGATCGCCACTGCGCCGGACGCCGTCGCGCTCGAGGCCGATGTGCTGGCAAGCGAGGGCATCGCGCTTCCCGATTTTTCAGCCGTGCTGGCCCAGGCCGGCCGGATCGAGGCCGAAACCTGCATGGCGCTGGCGTCGACCACGCTGCTGCGCGGGCGCCGCGGCGACGCCATCGCCATGCTGCAAGATGTCGTGCGACGCTGGCCAGCTTACGCAGGCGCGCGTATCCTGCTCGCCGAGCAGCTGCTGCAGGCGCGGCAGCTCGACGCCTGCCGCGAGGTGCTGGGGTATTTTCCGCAGGTGCACGCGGCCGGCATGTGGCGCGACATTGCCGAAGGCCTGCTGGCGTACGGGCACGAGGACTGGGCGGCTGCGCTGGCGTGCCTGGAACGGGTCGCCGCCGCCGGCGGCGCGCCGATCGACGCGCACGCCTGGCTGGGCCGCATCCATGTTCGCCGGGGCGACGACGAACGGGCCGCGCTGGCCTTCGAAGCCGCCGCCCCGGGCGACGCCGGCAACTGGGACCAGCTCGGCCGGGTGCGCGCCCGCCAGCACCGTCCCGCCGAAGCGGCGCAGGCTTTCGGCCGCGCCGTCAGCCTGGCGGCGCCATCGGCAGCCTTGCTGATCCGCCTGGCCACCGCCTGGGACGCCGCCGGCGAAGGCGCGCTGGCGGCGGCCGCGCGCTCGCGCGCGATGAAGCTCGATCCGGGCGCGGTGGCCGCTGCCCTGATGCGCTAGCGCGCCCGCTCCATCAGCAAGGTCTTGATGTCGTTGAGCAGCACGGCCTGGTGCAGGAAGGCGGGCGTGTAGATTTCGCGCACGTTGCCGGCGGCGTCGATCAGGTAGACCTTCAGCATGTGGGTCAGCACCGGCACGCGCTGGTTGGGCGGCTGCTCCGCCGCCAGCGCCACGTCCTGGCCGAAGCCGTCGAGCAGCGGCGCCAGCTCCTTGCCCGACGCGGTCGTGAGGAAATGCCAGCGTACCCCGTGCGCTTCGCGCGCGTCGATGCCGCCATAGCTGCGCATCGCCTGCGGCGTGTCGTTCTGCGGATCGAAACTCATGCTGACGAAGCGCACCCGGTCGCGCAGGGCACGGTCCTGCTCGATGGTCTTCTTCAGGCCGTGCATCGTTTCGTAGGCCAGCGGGCAGCCGCGCGCGTCGGTGCAATAGGTGTAAATGAAGGAAAATACCGTCACCTTACCGCGCGAATACTCGGAGAAGCGGTGCGCGCTGCCGTCGCTGTCGAGCACGGCGCCGTCGGGCGCGCGCATGATGCGATCGAGCTTGTAGGTGCCGGCAGCGAGCGGCACGAAGCCGAGCGGCGCCGCCGCGGCCGCGAACGACAGCGCCGCCGCCAGCGCCGCGGCGGCGCAGACGAGGGCGGCCCTCACCGCGCGGCGAGCGCCTGGGCGGATCCGGCGCCGGCGACGCCGCGCGCCACCGCCTTGGCGCCCAGTTTCATGTGGTGCGCACGGCCCAGCTTGAGCTTGTAGAAGTCGACCTTGAAGGTTTCCTTCAGCTCCTTGCCGTCCCAGGCGAACAGCTTGACGAACTGCTCGTCATCGGCGCCCTTCTTGTCCCAGTTAGCCAGCAGCGAGCTGCTGACGTAGACGCGCTTGCCATCCCAGCTTTGCGACACCATGTTCACCTGCGAGCCGGTGTGCTTCGAGTAGGTCTGCTTCGGCGCCTCCGGGTTCGAGATG
>JBBRXM010000179.1:0-2291 GCA_038248405.1 Burkholderiales bacterium | reverse complement strand
GGCGCTGCTCGCGCAGGGCAAGCATCTCTACCTGGTCGATTTCTCCAACCTCGGCGGGCTGGTGACGCCGCTGGTGCTGGAGATCGAACTCAAAGGTGGCAAAAAATACATCGAGCGCATTCCGGCCGAAGTGTGGCGCTACTCGTCGAAGAAGATCACCAAGCTGATCGTCACCGACGAGCCGATGGTGGGCCTGGTGCAGGACCCGTACTGGGAAACGGCGGACACCGACACCAGCAACAACGCCTGGCCGCGCCGCATCACGCCATCGCGGGTGGAGCTGTTCAAGAGCGAACGCGGGACCAACGACCTGATGAAGGACTTCAAGACGCCGTTGAAAACCAAGGACGCGAAAGACAAGGAAGCAAAGACGGCACCGAAAGCGCAGTAACATGACCTCCTTGTAAGCCACTGCCGGCAGCCGCGAGAACATCGCGCCGCTGCCGGTGTTCGTTTCAGTCCGTCGCACCAGGCCCGCCATGCACATCAAACATCTCCCCCTCGCCATCGCCATCGCTGCCTTGTGCCTGTCGATCCCGGCGCTGGCCGCCGAACCGTTCGACGACAAGTTCCGCCAGCTGGACGAGTTGCTGCCCACGCCGGGCGCGATCCGCACCGCTTCCGGCGCCCCCGGCCACGCCTACTGGCAGCAGCGCGCCGACTACAAGCTGCGCGCCACGCTCGACGAAAGCAAGCGCGCCGTCACGGGCGCCGGCACCATCACGTACCACAACAATTCGCCCGACACGCTGTCCTACCTGTGGGTACAGCTGGACCAGAACATGTTCCGCGCCGATTCGGACAACCGCAAGATCGCCACCGTGCCCTCGCGCGAGGCGTGGGCCACCGCGCGCGAAGCGGACGGCGTGAAGTTCGAGGCGATGCGCTTCAACCTCGAGAGCCGCAGCTTCGACGGCGGCTTCAGCATCAAGTCGGTCAAGGGCGCCGATGGCCAGAACCTGCGCCACGTGATCAACAAGACCATGATGCGGATCGACCTGCCGCAGCCGATGAAGCCGGGCGCGCGCTACTCCTTCAGCATGGAATGGAGCTTCAAGGTGCCCGAGCTGAACGTGCTGGGGCGGCGCAGCGGTTTCGAACGCTTCGACGAGGGCGACAAGAACGACCTGTTCGAAATCGCCCAGTGGTATCCGCGCATGGCGGCCTATTACGACGCCGCCGGCTGGCAGAACAAGCAGTATCTCGGCGACGGCGAATTCACGCTCGAATTCGGCGACTACGACATCGAGCTGACGGTGCCCGCGGACCATATCGTGGCCAGCACGGGCGAGCTGCAGAACCCCGATGCCGTGCTCACCGCCACCCAGCGCGAGCGCCTGCGCCAGGCGCGCACCGCCGGCAAGCCGGTCGTCATCGTCACCCAGGCCGAGGCCGAACTGGCCGAGAAATCGCGCAGCACCGCCACCAGGACGTGGCGCTTCAAGGCCAGCAACGTGCGCGACTTCGCGTGGGCGTCGAGCCGCAAGTTCATCTGGGATGCGCAAGGCATAAAGAGCGGCGCCAACGATGTGATGGCGATGTCCTACTACCCGAAGGAAGGCAACCCGCTGTGGGAGAAGTACTCGACCCAGGCGGTGATCCACACCATCGAACAGTACAGCAAGTACTCCTTCGACTATCCCTACCCCACCGCCATTTCGGTCAACGGGCCGGTCGGCGGCATGGAGTATCCGATGATATCGTTCAACGGGCCGCGGCCAACGAAGGACAAGAAGACCGGCGAACTCACCTATTCGAAGCAAACCAAGTATGGCCTGATCAGCGTCATCATCCACGAGGTGGGCCACAACTACTTCCCGATGATCGTCAACTCCGACGAGCGCCAGTGGACCTGGATGGACGAAGGCATCAACAGCTTCGTGCAGTACCTCGCCGAGCAGGCATGGGAGGAGAATTACCCGCGCTCGCGCAGCGAGCCGCGCGCCATCGTCGACTACATGCGCAGCAAGAACCAGGTGCCGGTCATGACGAACTCGGAGTCGGTGACCCAGCGCGGCTTCAACGCTTACGCCAAGCCGGCGACCGCGCTCAACATCCTGCGCGAGACGGTGCTGGGACGCGAGCTGTTCGACTTCGCTTTCCGCGAATACGCGCAGCGCTGGAAGTTCAAGCGACCGACGCCGTCCGATTTCTTCCGCACCATGGAAGACGCCTCCGGCACCGACCTTGACTGGTTCTGGCGCGGCTGGTTCTACACCACCGATGCGGTGGACGTGAGCATCGACGGCATCAGCGAATACGGCGTCTCGAGCAAGAACCCGGAGACCGAG
>JBBRXM010000178.1:0-2395 GCA_038248405.1 Burkholderiales bacterium | reverse complement strand
GGAGGACACGATCGCGATCCTGCGCGGCCTCAAGGAGCGCTACGCGGTGCACCACGGGGTCGAGATCACCGACCCGGCGATCGTCGCCGCGGCGACGCTGTCGCACCGCTACATCGCCGACCGCCAGCTGCCCGACAAGGCGATCGACCTGATGGACGAGGCCGCCTCGCGCATCCGCATGGAGATCGACTCCAAGCCCGAGGAGCTCGACCGCAAGGAGCGACGGCTGATCCAGCTGAAGATCCAGCGCGAGGCGCTCAAGAAGGAGAAGGACGCCGAATCCAGGCAGCGCCTGGCCGACCTCGAGGCCGAGATCGCCACCCTCGAACGGGCATTCAACGACCTCGATGAGATCTGGAAATCCGAGAAGGCGATGCTGCAGGGCGCGACCCGGATCAAGGAGCAGATCGAGGCCGCCAAACTCGAACTCGAAGCCGCCCAGCGCAAGCAGGACTTCGCGCGCATGAGCGAGCTGCAGTACGGCACGCTGCCGGAACTGGAGAAGCAGCTGAAGGTCGCCCAGGAGGTCGAGACCCAGGGATTCACGCTGCTGCAGGACAAGGTCACCGCCGAGGAGATCGCCGAGGTCGTGTCGCGCTGGACCGGCATCCCGGTGGCGAAGATGCTCGAAGGCGAGCGCGAGAAGCTGCTGCAGATGGAGTCGCACCTGCACGCCCGCGTGGTCGGCCAGGACGAGGCGATCAAGGTCGTGTCCGACGCGGTGCGGCGTTCGCGCGCGGGGCTGTCCGACCCGGACCGGCCGAGCGGCAGCTTCCTGTTCCTGGGGCCAACCGGCGTTGGCAAGACCGAGCTGTGCAAGGCGCTGGCGGAGTTCCTGTTCGACTCCAGCGACGCGATGATCCGGATCGACATGAGCGAGTTCATGGAGAAGCACGCGGTCAGCCGGCTGGTCGGCGCCCCGCCGGGCTACGTCGGCTACGAGGAGGGTGGTTACCTGACCGAGGCCGTGCGTCGGCGCCCGTACAGCGTGATCCTGCTCGATGAGGTCGAGAAGGCGCACCCGGACGTGTTCAACATCCTGCTGCAGGTGCTCGACGACGGCCGCCTCACCGACGGCCAGGGGCGCACGGTCGATTTTCGCAACACCGTGATCGCGATGACCTCCAACCTGGGATCACAGATGATCCAGGAAATGACCGAAGGCAGTGACGACACGCCGGAGGCCTACACCCAGATGAAGGCGGCGGTGATGGGCGTGGTGCAGTCGCACTTCCGCCCGGAGTTCATCAACCGTCTGGACGACATCGTCGTGTTCCATCCGCTCGACAAGGCGCAGATCCGCCAGATCGCCCGGATCCAGCTCAGCGGGCTGGAGAAGCGCCTCGCCGAGCGCGGACTGAAGCTGGCGCTGTCCGACGACGCGCTGACGCTGCTGGCCGATGCCGGTTTCGACCCGGTCTACGGCGCCCGGCCGCTCAAGCGCGCGATCCAGCAGCAATTGGAAAATCCGCTGGCGTCGAAGATCCTGTCGGGCGACTTCGTCAGCGGCAACACGATCGATGTCGCGGTCGAGGGTGGGCGCCTGGTGTTCCGCGCCGTCTGACCGGGGCGTGGCGCGGGCGGAGGCGACCGCCGCGCCGCACCGTGCTCGCGGCGCGGCGCTTCAGGGCTGGTCGGCCGGCGCGGTGGCCTGGTCGATCTCGGCGTCGGGCAGCGCGACCGAGTCGTCGTCGGTGAGTAGTTCGGCGCGCGGCGCGGCGTGCGATGGCAGGCGCCCGCTTTCCACCAGGCGCTGGATGCGCGAGAACACGTCGCTGCGTCCAAATGGCTTGCGCATGAAGTCGTCCGCGCCGATGCGCTGCACATAGAACTGTTCGGTGGCCTGCACGTTGCCGCTGATCATGACGATCGGCACCTCCGCGGTCGCCGGATTCCGCCGCAACAGGCGCAGCGCATTGAAGCCGCTCATTCCCGGCAGCACGATGTCCAGGAATATCAGGTCGGGGACGTCGGCCAGCGCCGCTTCAATGCCACTTTCCGCATCGCCGGCGCCGGTGGTCTCGAAGTTGTTCTGGCGCAGCATCTTCCCCAGCACCGCAACGATCGTGGCCGAGTCGTCGATGATCAGCACGCGCAGGCCCGGGCTCGCGTCGGCGCGCCCAGCGCTGCGACGATCGAGCATCGGCTTCTGGGAAGGGGGAGGCATGGGCCGCGCGCCGGGAGACGGCGAGGACGAAGGCGAGGGCGGCTCCACCGCAGGTGGCCGGAACAGGCGCCGGACGGTGTCGAATAGGCTCATGCGCGACTGTCTCCATGGGTGCCGGCGGCGCAGGCTCGCGCTCCGGAGCGGCACTGTAGCGTGATCGAACCTGCCGGCCGGTCGCGGCGCGAAAAAAAGTGGCGCTGCTCAGTCCGACGCCGGCTCGATCCCGGC
>JBBRXM010000177.1:0-2903 GCA_038248405.1 Burkholderiales bacterium | reverse complement strand
GCCCGCAGACCGCGAACACGACTCGGGCCATGCGGCGTCCCAAAGACCCCATCACCAAAGAGAGCTTCTTATCCATCATTGATGTGTCCGGCGATCGCCCGGCGTGATGCCTCGCGCAGCTTGACCGCAGCCGCGAAGAGGTCCGGCGCATCAAGCATCACCTCCGCCCCGGGCAGGATCGGCGCGCAGACATCGACCTGCAGCGAGCCACGCCGCGGCCACCAGCGGCCGTCCGGCAGCAACTCGCGGTGGCCTCGGATCGCCACCGGCACTACGGGAACGCCAGCGCGCGCCGCCGCCAGGAAGGCACCCAGGTGAAAGGGCAGCAGGCCCGGTCGGGCGACGAAGGTGCCCTCGGGAAAAACGGCCAGTGATCGCCCTTGCTGCACGGCCTCGGCCATCCGACCGGCATCGGCCACGCTGCGCTGGACGTCGAAGCGTTCGACGAATTCGGCGCCCAGCCGCTGCAGGAAGTGGCGGGCAATGAACTGCTGCTGCAACTCGCGTTTGGCCACGAAGACGAATGGGCGCGGCAGCGCCGCCACAAGAATTACGCCGTCCAGGTAGCTGGCGTGGTTGCTCACCAGCACGCAGGGGCCGCTGGGCAGGTGCTGCAGCCCATGCACCGTCAGGGGTGTACCGGTCAGGCGGAAAAGCGTGCGCGCGGCAGCGCGGCCCAACGCCCAGGCAGCGGCCGGATTCGGCATCAGCAAGGTCAGCAGCCAGGTCAGTGGCGCCAGCAGCGAGAACAGCGCCATCGCATGCAGCCCGAACAGCACGCGCCCGAGCGTGCTGCCCAGTTGCCGCAGTCGCGGCACGACCGCGCCTAGCGCCAACCGCAGCAACTGGCGCTGCGCAGTGACGGGCGCAGCACCGGCAGCGCCGGCTTCGTACAGGGCGCGGCAGGCCGAACGCCGCACCTTGCCGCTCGAAGTCTTGAGCACGGTGTGCGGCGGCGCCAGCACGATCTCGTCCGGCGGCTCGCCGATGGCGCCCTGCACCGCGCGCGACACCGCGTCGCGCAGGCTCGCTTGCGCAGCGGCACGGGTGGGCCGCGCCTCGGCCAGCACCACCAGACGCTCGGTGCCGCTGGCCGGATCGGGGCTGCCGAACACGGCCACGCAGCCCTTGCGCACGCCCTCCACCTGCCCCACCGCCTCCTCGATCTCCTGCGGGTACAGGTTGCGCCCTCCGCGGATCACGATGTCCTTGACGCGGCCGGTGATGTAGACGTCGCCAGCGGCGCTGTAGGCGCGGTCGCCGCTGTCGAGCCAGCCGTCATGGAACAGCGCGGCGGTTTGCTCGGGATTGCGGAAATAGCCGCGGGTCGCCGACGGCCCCTTGAACTCGAGCCGGCCTTCGATGCGTTCGCCTACTTCCTGGCTGGCGTCGTCAACGATGCGGATGGGATGATCGGGCAGCGGCCGCCCGCAAGCAACAAAGCGCAGTGCGCCTGCGTCATCGGGGGCAGCCGGCAGCGCGCGGCGCTCGCGCGTGAACGGCTCGCGCTGGATTGCATCGATGGGCGCAACCCGTCCCAGCGGTGGGAACAGCAGCCCCAGCGAGGCTTCTGCAAGGCCGTAAACCGGCACCAGCACTTCCGGCCGCAGGCCGCAGGCAGCGAAGCGCTGCGTGAAGCGCCGCACGGTGTCCGGGCTGACGGCCTCGGCGCCGTTGAAGGCCAGCCGCCATGAACTCAAATCCAGCCCGGCGAGCGCCGCATCGTCGATGCGCTTGAGGCACAGCTCGTAGGCGAAGTTTGGCCCCGCCGACAGCGTGCCGCGCCAGTGATCGATGGCCTGCAGCCAGCGCAGCGGCTTGGACAGAAAGGCCAGCGGCGACATCACCACCAGCGGGAATCCGACGTACAGCGGCGCGAGCCAGGCGCCGATCAGGCCCATGTCGTGGTACAGCGGCAGCCAGCTGATGAACACATCGCGCTTTGTTGCCTCAACGGCCTGCACCATCGCGCGGATGTTGGCCAGCAGGTTGGCGTGGGTCAGCGCCACGCCCTTGGGATTGCCGGTGCTGCCCGAGGTGTACTGGATGAAGGCGATGTCGTCGCCACGCACTGCCACCGGCGTCGGCGTGCCGCCTGTTGCCATCAGTTGCCGCGGCGTGACCACCTGGCGCAAGCCCGGCACGCGCGCTTGCAGCAGGCGCGCCACCCCCATCGCCTCGGCCACGGTGACGAGCGCGACGGCCTGCGCGTTGGCCAGGATGCCGGTGTGCCGCAGCACATGGTCTTCGAGTTGCGACGGGCGCGCCGGCGGATAGATCGGTACCGGAATGGCGCCGGCCATCAGGATGCCGAAGTAGCTGCTGAAGTAGTCGGGCGAGGTTGGCAGCATGATCGCCACGCTCTGGCGCGGCGCCACCCCGGCGCGCTGCAGGCCGGCGGCGAGCGCCGCCGCCGCGTCGGCGAGCTGGCGGTAGCTGATCCGCTGCTCGCTGTCGTCCGCCAGATAGACGACCTGCGTCTGCTCGGGATGGACTTGCACGTGCCAGTCCAGGACCTCGAGCAAGGTGGTGGCGGCCTGTGGTGTTCCAGGCGGCACCGAATCGAGGTCGCCATCGATGTGGCTGTCAGGTCGCTCGGGGGCCAAATTCAGCGCAGCGAGCGCAGTCAGCGCCATCACGGCCCTACCGCCGGATGGGTCATGTACAGCGGCGCCCCGCTGCACGGCCCGCAGCAAGTCGCCCACGGTTTCCGCACTTTGCAGGGTGTCCGCCGGCAGGTCGATGCCGAACGCGCGTTCGGTGCGCAGCAGTAGTTCCATGCGCCCCAGGCTGTCGAAGCCGAGATCCACGTCCAGCACGCTGTCGGTGGTGACCGGCGGCAGTTCCGGATCGCCGGCATGCAACTCGCGCAGCGTCGCCTCGACGACAGCGATCACCGCTGC
>JBBRXM010000176.1:0-3027 GCA_038248405.1 Burkholderiales bacterium | reverse complement strand
GATGCCGAAGCCCGGCGGCACCACGCCGAAGGTGTCGAACGCCTGCATGCCCCACTTCATGAACTGGTAGCGCTCGTTGTTGCGCGAGAATTCCAGCTTCATGTTCAGGTCGAGCGCGCCCTTTTCGCGGAAATGGTCGATCGTCACCGAGTGGTCGACCACCAGGTCGACCGGCACCAGCGGCTCGATGTTCTTCGGATCCATGCCCATCTTGGCGGCGACGTTGCGCATCGCCGCCAGGTCGGCCAGCAGCGGCACGCCGGTGAAGTCCTGCAGCACGACCCGCGCCACCACGAACGGGATCTCGTCGGTGCGCTCGCCGTTCGGGGCCCAGTTCGCCAGCTGGCGGACGTGTTCCTCGGTGACCTTCTTGCCGTCGCAGTTGCGCAGCACCGACTCGAGGACGATGCGGATCGACACCGGCAGGCGCGAAATGTTCACGCCCAGGCTTTTTTCCAGGGCGGGCAGCGAGTACATCTGGCCTTTTTTGCCGGCCGACAGTTTGAAATCCTTGAGCGTGTTCAGAGTGTTGCGGGACATGGCCTCTCCTTCAGTGGTGTTTTGTTTTTAGTTAAACGTATGCGGACTGGCTTAAATCGGTTTCTGCGGTTCCGCCGGTGTCGCTGGCGCCGGCATCGCCGGTGCCGGCATTGCCCGCGTCGGCGGCGTGATCTGCTCGACCTTTTCCTTGACGATGGACGACGGCTGCTCTGCCTGCTTCTCGACCAGTACCGGGGCGACGATGCCGCTTTCCTGGGCGGCGTTCTTGCACTCGTTGGCCAGCTGGCGGTTCAGCTTGGCGTCGAGCAGCATGCCCTTGGAAGGGATGCCGATCCAGATCAGGCCGAACGTCTTGTTCTCGAAGCGGCGCGCGCCGGTGGTGGTGCCGACCTTGTCGAGGCGGTGGATCCGCTTCTTCCAGCGCAGCGCGATGTGCGAATCGTCCTTGTCGTTGGCGAAAATGGTCAGCTTGTTGCCAAGTTCGCAGCTGTATTCGGTGGTGACGGTGTCGGTGATGTCGGCATCGGGCTCGTTGGACTTGACTTCTTCCTCCTCCTTGACGGGCGCGCTTTTCTTGGCGGCCTTGGCCTTGACGGGCTTTTTCGGCTCGGCGGCGAACGCCGGCGGCAGCGCCAGCATGCTGGCTGCGGCGATGGCGCAGGCGAGGAGGGATTTCGACAGGAGTGAGGTCATTGTGTGGTTTCCGGTTGGGTGTCTTGGTTGACCATCGCCGCCGCCGCGTCGGGCAGGGCCAGGCCGGCCAGTCTGGCGCGCTGCAGCACCGTCCAGTAATAACGGTAACTGGCGCGGTCGTGCAGCCGGCCATGCTGGGCGATCGGGCCCCAGTTTGCGTTGATGGCTTCGGTAAGGATGTTGGTCGCTTCGTTCACTTCCGACACGCGCGGTGTGAAAGCCTTGATGATCGGCTTGATCTGGTTGGGGTGAATGCTCCACATGCGCGTGAAACCGAATTCGGCGCCAGCGCGCTGGGCGTCGTTGGCGACCACCGCGGTGTCCTTGATTTCGGTCGTCACATTATGCGACGGTACCTTGCCATGGGCGTGACATGCCGCAACCATCTCCAGTTTCGCGCGCACCACCAGCGGGTGCGTGAACTGGCCCGGCGTGCGCATCGCGCTGCCGGGGATGGCGCCGTAATGGGCCGAGACGAAGTCCATGATGCCGAACGAGAGGCACTCGACCTGCGCCAGCGCGGCGATGTCCCAGCAGTCGTGCAGGGCGCCGTGGGTTTCGATCAGCACGTGGATCGGCAGCGCGGCGCGCCCGGCCGGCACCGCGTAGCGGTTGACGAATTCGATCATGCGCACGACGTCGGCGACGCTCTCGGCCTTCGGCAGCACCAGGTAGGCCAGCTTCTGCGCGCAGGCGCCGACGATGGTGGCCACGTCCAGCGCGAAGTGCGCGCTGGCGCCGTCGTGCACGCGCACGCCGATGCGGCCGTGGCGGTTCGCGTCGTCGTTGATCAGGGTCGCCACCAGCTGGGCGTGTTCGGTCTCGAAGCCGGCGGCGGCGCCGTCCTCGCAATCGAAGGTGATGTCGAACAGGGGGCCGAGCTCCTGCTGCTGGGCCATCGACTTGCGCATCAGCTTTTCGGAGCCGGCGTAATGGTCGCAGGCCGGCAGCAGCAATGGCTGGCGTTTTCCCTGGAAGAGGACGTCTGAAGGGTGCATGCGTGTTCTTTGTTCGGGTACAGCGGCAGCCGTGCCGCCCGGGGCGGCACGGCGCGTGCGGCGAACTGGTGGGCTGTCAGGCGCCACGGAAGTCGCCGCGCCTGGCTCAGGCCAGCAGGTGGGCGACGCCTTCGCGCTCTTCGGTCAGTTCCTTGAGCGTGAGGTTGATGCGCTCTTGCGAGAACTGGTCGATCGGCAGGCCCTGGACGATGGTGTACTCGCCGTTTTCGACCGTGACCGGGAAACCGAACATGGTCTCTTTCGGGATGCCGTACGAGCCGTCCGACGGGATGCCCATCGTGGTCCACTTGCCGGCGGTGCCGATGTGCCAGTCGTGCATGTGGTCGATCGCCGCATTGGCCGCCGACGCTGCCGACGACAGGCCGCGCGCTTCGATGATGGCGGCGCCGCGCTTGCCCACGGTCGGCAGGAAGGTGTCGCGGTTCCAGGCGTCGTCGTTGATCATGTCCTTGACCGAGGCGCCGTCGATGGTGGCGAAGCGGTAGTCGGCGTACATGGTCGGCGAGTGGTTGCCCCAGACGGCCAGCTTCTCGATCGAGGCGACCGGCTTGCCGGTCTTGGCGGCCACTTGCGACAGCGCGCGGTTGTGGTCCAGGCGCAGCATGGCGGTGAAGTTCTTGGCCGGCAGCGACGGCGCCGATTTCATCGCGATGAAGGCATTGGTGTTGGCCGGGTTGCCCACCACCAGTACCTTGACGTTGCGCGAAGCGACGGCGTCGAGCGCCTTGCCCTGCACCGTGAAGATCTGCGCGTTCGCTTCGAGCAGGTCCTTGCGTTCCATGCCGGGGCCGCGCGGACGGGCGCCGACCAGCAG
>JBBRXM010000175.1:0-3061 GCA_038248405.1 Burkholderiales bacterium | reverse complement strand
TGATCCTCGGACGTGTTGCCAGCGAAGTGGCACTCCGACTGCGCGGCAAACACAAACCAGAATTTACTCCGCACGTCGACACCGGCGATTTCATCGTCGTGATCAATGCAGGCAAACTGCGCGTGACCGGTACCAAGGCCACCGAGAAGACGTACTACCGTCACTCCGGCTACCCAGGTGGTATCTACGAAACCAACTTCAAGAAAATGCAAGAGCGTTTTCCTGGTCGCGCGCTTGAAAAAGCGGTCAAGGGCATGCTGCCTAAGGGCCCGCTTGGCTACGCCATGATCAAGAAGCTCAAAGTGTATGCGGAAGGTTCCCACCCGCACGCGGCCCAGCAACCTAAAGCACTCGTTCTCTAAGGAGCTGACATGATCGGTAACTACAATTACGGCACCGGCCGTCGCAAGAGTGCAGTCGCTCGCGTCTTCATCAAAGTTGGCTCCGGCCAAATCATCGTCAACGGCAAGCCGGCGACTGACTACTTCTCGCGCGAAACCGCGATGATGGTCATTCGCCAGCCGCTCGAGCTGACCGGCAATGTCGAGCGTTTCGACATCAAGGTCAACGTTCACGGTGGTGGCGAGTCCGGCCAGGCTGGTGCAGTTCGCCACGGCATCACTCGCGCCCTGATCGACTACGACGCAACGCTCAAGGGCGATCTGGCACGCGCCGGTTTCGTTACTCGCGATGCACGTGAAGTCGAGCGTAAAAAAGTTGGTCTGCGCAAAGCGCGTCGCGCAAAACAATTCTCGAAGCGTTAATTCGTTTCCAGCAGCGCCTGCGGGCGCCGCGCCAAGAGACCGCCGGCCGCAAAGCCCGGCGGTTTTTTTTCGCCCAACGTTCCAAAACCGGGGTCAGACCTGGTTTTTACTTGCAGGAATGCACACCGGGGTCAGACCAGCTGGTTTGACCCCGGTGTGGGAGCGAGCAATCTTCCAAAACCTGGGTCTGACCCCGGTTTTGGAATGCAGGCGGGCGCGGGTTTTTTTGCGGGCTGTTAAAATTGCACCTCGTTTTCACAGCAGCACCTTATTCTTATATCGAAGGAACAGACATGATCAAAGTTGGCATCGTAGGCGGCACCGGGTACACAGGCGTGGAGTTGCTGCGATTGCTGTCCGCTCACCCGGACGCGCAGCTGACCGCGATTACGTCGCGCAAGGAAGACGGCCTGCCGGTCGCCGACATGTTCCCGTCGCTGCGCGGCCACGTCGACCTCGCCTTCTCGGCGCCCGACAAGGTCGACCTGGCCGAATGCGACGTCGTCTTCTTCGCCACCCCCCACGGCGTCGCCATGGCGCAGGCGCCGGCGCTGCTGGCCGCCGGCGTCAAGGTGATCGACCTGGCTGCCGACTTCCGTCTCAAGGACCAGGCCGCCTTCGAGCAGTGGTACAAGATCCCGCACACCGCGCCCGAATTGCTGGAGCAGGCGGTCTATGGCTTGCCGGAATTGAATCGCGATGCCATCAAGTCGGCCACGCTGATCGCCAACCCGGGTTGCTATCCGACCACCATGCAGCTGGGCTTCTATCCGCTGCTCAAGGCCGGCCTGATCGACGCCGGCAGCCTGATCGCCGACGCCAAGTCGGGCGTGTCCGGCGCCGGCCGCAAGGCCGAGATCGGCACGCTGTTCTCGGAGTCGAGCGACAATTTCAAGGCCTACGGCGTGTCCGGCCACCGTCATACGCCGGAGACGTCGGCCCAGCTGCAGCGCTATACCGACCAGAAAGTCAGTCTGGTGTTCACCCCGCACCTGGTACCGATGATCCGCGGCATGCACGCGACCCTGTATGCGCGCCTGACCAAGGACATCAGCAACGCCGACCTGCAGGCGCTGTTCGAAGAGCAATACAAGAACGAGCCTTTCGTCGACGTCATGCCGTTCGGCTCGCATCCGGAAACGCGCTCGACGCGCGGCTCGAACATGCTGCGCCTGGCGCTGCATCGCCCCGAAGGTTCCGACATGGTGGTCATCCTGGTCGTGCAGGACAACCTGGTCAAGGGCGCCGCCGGCCAGGCCGTGCAGTGCATGAACCTGATGTTCGGCCTGGCCGAATCGACCGGCCTGCAGCAGATCGCACTGTTGCCTTAATCGTTGGACAGATTGGCAAGTTCGGGCAAGTTCGGCCGCCGCGGGTGAAATTCATCCGCGGCAACGATCTAGATCAAGGTGGCGCACGTTGGTAACGGTAAATTGATCAATGTCTGATTGAATTTGCAATCCAGCATCGATCCCCATTTGTGATTTGTCACTGCGAGGCAACCATGTTCGGTCGTAACGCGAAAAGCGAAATTGACAGCCTGATCGGCATCTCGGCCCGCATCGAGGGCGACCTGTGCTTTACCGGCGGCCTGCGCATCGACGGCGAGGTGCACGGCAACGTGATCTCCGCCGACGGCCCCGACAGCGTGCTGATCGTCTCCGAGCACGCCCGCATCGAAGGCGAGGTGCGCTGCGCCAACCTGGTCGTCAACGGCTACATCGCCGGCCCGGTATTTGCATCGGAACTACTTGAATTGCAGCCGAAAGGCCGCATTGTTGGGGATGTCCATTACAAACTGCTGGAGATGCACGGCGGCGCCACCGTCACCGGCAAGCTGACCCATCAGCAGGCTGGCGAACCGGTGTTCCACCTGGCCGTCGCTGAAGCGAGCGAAGCGTGACTCGCCTCAACAGTCTATAATGGCTCCAATTGTACCCAAGTAGGAGTCACCCATGAATGCAGTAGCCGAAATGCAAGACGTTATCCCGTCGCCAATCATCTTCACCGACAGCGCCGCGCACAAAGTGGCCCAGCTGATCGAGGAAGAGGGCAATCCGGATCTGAAGCTGCGCGTTTTCGTGCAGGGCGGAGGCTGCTCGGGCTTCCAGTACGGGTTCACGTTCGACGAAATCGTCAACGAAGACGACACCACCATGGTCAAGAACGGCGTCCAGCTGCTGATCGATTCGATGAGCTACCAGTACCTGGTCGGCGCCGAGATCGACTACAAGGACGACCTCGAAGGCGCCCAGTTCGTCATCAAGAACCCGACCGCCACCTCGACCTGCGGCTGC
>JBBRXM010000174.1:0-3091 GCA_038248405.1 Burkholderiales bacterium | reverse complement strand
GGAGTAACGCCATGCATTCACCTTTCATCCGCAATCGCAAGCCCGGCCGGCTGATTTCCGCCTTGCTGTTGAGCATGACCTTGCTGACCCAGGCCGGCGCGGCGGAAACGCTGTTCGTGTACGGCCCGGGCGGTCCGGCACCGGCGATGAAGGAAGCGGCTGCCGCTTTCGAAAAACACAGCGGCACCAGAGTCGAACTGACCGCAGGACCGACGCCGAGCTGGATCGGCAAGGCGCAGGAAGGGGCCGACGTGATCTACAGCGGCTCGGAAACCATGATGAGCGACTTTATCGTGGCCATGGGCGGGCGCATCGTCGAACAGACCATCGTCCCGCTGTATCTGCGGCCGCTGGCGATACTGGTTCGCCCAGGAAACCCGAAGCGCATCCAGGGAGTGAAGGATATCGTCAAGCCGGGCGTCCGGATCCTGGTGGTGAACGGCGCCGGCCAGAACGGGGTATGGGAAGACATGGCCGGGCGCAAGGGTGATATCGGCATGGTGCGCGCAGTGCGCAACAACATCGCCGGCTTCGCGCCCAACAGCGCGGTAGCCCGCCAGACCTGGATCGACCATCCCGAGATCGACGTCTGGCTGATATGGAATATCTGGCAAGTCGCGAACCCGGCGCTGGCCGATCTGGTGCCGATCGAGTCCGACTATGCGATCTATCGCGACACCGGCGTCGGCCTCACGTTGCAGGGCGCGCGCAAGCCGGCGGCGAAGGAGTTCGTGGCATTCTTGCGCAGCCCGGAAGGCGCCCGCATCTTCAAGAAATGGGGCTGGAAAGACTAGCACGGCGATATTCGATGTCAGCGTTTTCTTTACCAACAATTCAATCAGAAAGTTCTTATGGCTTACACGAAGAAATTCCAGCAACTCGCCGATGGCGCGCGCGAACGGGTCAGCGAGGTAGCGCCCGGCGAGGTCGACCAGCTGATGGCCGCCGGCGCCATTGCGCTCGATATCCGCGACAAGGAAGAGCACGATGCCGACCACATCGCCGGCTCGCTCCACATCAGCCGCGGCAAGCTGGAAATGAACGTCGAGCAGGCCATCCCTGACCTCGACGCCCTCATTCTCTGCTACTGCAACGCCAACAACCGGGGCGCCTTGTCCGCCGATACGCTGCGCGCGATGGGCTATGGCAATGCCAAGTTCATCGCCGGCGGCTTGAAGGCGTATCGCGCCAGGGATTGACGCCGCAGGTCCTCATGCCCACAGCTTGATCAGCGCGCCCGCCTCCTCGATCAGGAAGGACTTGAATTCGCGCGCCGGCGGCGACAGCCGTTTCGACGTCAGGTGGGTGACGTGCCAGTGGCGCACCAGCGGCAGGCCCACCAGGTCGAGCAACACCAGGTGGCCGCCCGCCAGCTCGTGGCGGATGGTGCGCAGCGACAGGAAACTCAGTCCCATCCCCGCCATCACCGCCTGCTTGATGGTCTCGTTGCTCGGCATTTCCATCACGATGCGCGGCTCGATGGCGTTCACCGCGAACAGGCGCTCCATCGCCTGGCGGGTGCCGGAGCCGATCTCGCGCACGACGAATTCCTGGCCGTCGAGGATCGACAGCGGCGCCGCGCGCCGGCGCGACAGCGGATGCCCCGGCGCACTGATGACGCCGAGTGGATTGGTGGCGAACACGGTCGCCTCGCAATCGATGCCGTCCGGCGGACGCCCCATGATGACCAGGTCGATTTCGTTGCGCGAGAGCAGCTGCATGATGTTGGCGCGGTTGTCGATTTGCAGCGACACCTCGATGTCCGGGAAGCGCTTGCGAAAATTCACCAGCAGCATGGGCACGAAATACTTGGCCGTGCTGACCATCGCCAGCGTGATCTTGCCCTTCCTGACGCCGCGCCGCTGCGCCATCGCATCCTCGAGCTGCTGCAGCTGCGCCACCGCGCCGATCGCATAGGCCTGGAAATCGAGGCCGGCGTCGGTGAGCCGGATCTTGCGCCCGGCCTGCTCGTACAGGGCCATGCCGACGACTTCTTCGAGTTGGCGGATCTGCATCGACACCGCCGGCTGCGTCACGTGCAGCACGTCGGCCGCGCGCGACACCGACAACTGGCGTGCCACTTCGAGAAAGGTGTCGAGCTGGCGGAGTGTGTAGCGTCGCATGGTCTTCTATAAGGTTTAACTGATGGATCGATTTTTTTTATTGATTAGACCTGATGGTACGCAATTTATATAGTGAAGTCCATGGATAGCTCAACGGGCCCTGCCCCAATCAAGGAGATAGCAATGGACGGAACTGGACAGATCATGGATTCGAAGACACGTTACACGGCGGGCGTGCTGAAATACGCGCAGATGGGCTACTGGGACGCCGACTACGTGCCGAAGGAAACCGACGTGCTGGCGGTGTTCCGCATCACGCCGCAGGACGGCGTCGACCCGATCGAAGCGGCCGCCGCGGTCGCCGGCGAATCTTCCACCGCCACCTGGACCGTCGTATGGACCGACCGCCTGACCGCCTGCGACATGTACCGCGCCAAGGCCTACCGGGTCGACCCGGTGCCGAACAATCCCGGCCAGTACTTCTGCTGGGTCGCCTACGACCTGTCGCTGTTCGAGGAAGGCTCGATCGCCAACGTCACCGCCTCGATCATCGGCAACGTGTTCAGCTTCAAGCCGCTCAAGGCGGCCCGCCTCGAAGACATGAAGTTCCCGGTCGCCTACATCAAGACCTTCCCCGGCCCGCCGACCGGCATCATCGTCGAGCGTGAACGGCTCGACAAGTTCGGCCGCCCGCTGCTGGGCGCCACCACCAAGCCGAAGCTGGGCCTGTCGGGGCGCAACTACGGCCGCGTCGTGTACGAAGGCCTCAAGGGCGGCCTCGACTTCATGAAGGACGACGAGAACATCAACTCGCAGCCGTTCATGCACTGGCGCGACCGCTTCCTGTTCGTCATGGAAGCGGTGCAGCGCGCCACCGCCGCCACCGGCGAAGTGAAGGGCCACTACCTGAACGTCACCGCCGGCACGATGGAGGAGATGTACCGCCGCGCCGAATTCGCCAAGGAGCTCGGCTCGGTCGTCATCATGATCGACCTGGTGGTCGGCTGGACCGCGATCCAGTCGATGTC
>JBBRXM010000173.1:0-3159 GCA_038248405.1 Burkholderiales bacterium | reverse complement strand
TGGCGCCGGCGGCGTGGCGTTGATGTCGAGCCGCGCAACGGTCACGCTGCCGGCCGCGACATCGCAGCGGACCAGGTAGTACTGGCCGGTGCGCAGCGCCTCGGACTGGGCGAAGCGCAGCGCCTGCGCCACTTCCTGGGCGGCGGCGTCGGCGCGGAACGAACTGGCCGGCGCCGCCGTGGGAATGACCAGCGCGGCCACCAGTCCCAGGATCGCCAGCACTACCAGCATTTCCGCCAGCGTGTGCCCGCGCGCATTCATGCGGCCCCCAGGCTACGTCGGTACGCTGTTAGTGGTTGGCAAACGCCACGCCCTTGCTGTCGTTGCCGAGGATGTTGGTGACCAGGTTGCCGCTCTTGGTGTCGAACAGCCAGCCGCCGGCCGCGCCGGTTGCCGGCACCGGCTTGACGCCGGTGCCGGTGACGGTGATTTCGGTGACCAGCGCGCCCTTGCCGTTGATCGGCTCGGCCGGCACAGGGCCGCGCAGGTACGGGCCGTAGGTATAGCCGGGGCCGGCCACGGTGCAGGTGTTGCCGGCAGCGTCGGAAGCGGCCGTCAGCTGGTCCATGAACGATTGCGCACCGACCACGCCGCCGACCGCGCCTGGCGAGGCGCATGCTGCGGCGGTGCCGTTGCCGGTGGCTGCGACCGCGCCCGGATAGGTGTTCTTGTGCTGCAGCTTGTACAGTTCGATGGCCGAGCGCATGGTCGCCAGGTTGGCGTCGAGCGAGGCTTCGCGCGCTTCGCCGGACGAGTTGGAAAACTGCGGAATCACGATTGCGGCAAGGATAGCCAGAATGATCACGACGATCAACAGCTCAATCAGGGTGAATCCGCGCTGGGCAAGGCGCATTGGCTTGATGGTCATATGTCTTCTCTTGATGTGGGAAACCGGCTGCCAGTCTTGTGGCAGTGACGCATTGATACATCGCAACAATAACATGCATATTGCCTAGAAGAACTATAAATTACAAATTAACGTGGTGGTTGTTGCACAGAAAAAACAGAGCGCCCCGCAGCTGCTAGTGGGTGGCGCTCGACAGTTTAAATATTGGCAAGATCAGCGAGCTGACGATGGTGCCCACCACCACCCCCATCACCAGCAGCATCACCGGCTCGGCCAGCTTGGACAGCTGCGCCAGCTGGCGGCTCAGCTCGCGGTCGTAGTAGTCGGCGATGCGGCCCATTACCCGGCCCAGCGTGCCGGTGTCTTCGCCGGTGCTGATCATCTGCTGCACGCTGACGGGGATGAAGGCGTTGTTCTTGAAGCCGGCGGCGATGCCCTTGCCTTCGGTGACGTCGATCTCGAGGGCGGCGATGAAACGCTGGAATTCCAGGTTCGGCACCACTTCGCGGCACGCGGCCAGCGTCGCCAGCACGGTGACGCCGCGCTCGAGCGAGATGCCCATCACCCGCATCAGGCGCGTGAGGTAAATCTTGACGAAAATATCGCGCACCACCGGCACGCGCAGCTTGAGCCGGTCCAGCGTGGCGCGGCTGGCCGGGCGCATCGCCAGCACCAGCAGCGAACCGAAGACGGCGCCGATGCTGCCGAACACGGCCAGCGTGTGCTGAGTCAACAGGTCGCTGACGACGATCAGGAAGCGGGTGGTGACCGGCAGCTGGCTGTGGATCGACTTGAACATCACCGCGAACTTGGGGAACACGAACATCAAGATGAACACCACCACCACCACCGAGAACACGGCCAGGAAGGCAGGGTAGGACAGCGCCGACGAGATGGTGGCGCGCAGCTTTTCCTGCTTCTCGTCCATCTCGACGAGCTGCTCGAGCACCTGTGGCATGAAGCCGCCGTTTTCGCTGGCCGCCACCAGGTTGATGTAGGTGGGCGGGAACAGCTGCGGGTGGGCTGCCAGCGCCTGCGAAAACGGCGCGCCGCCGACGATGTCGTCGGCGAGAACGCCGATCATGCTTTTCAGGCGCGGGTTGACGGTCTGCTCGTGCAGCGAGCGCAGCGCGCCGTGCAGCGGCACGCCGGTCTCGAGCAGCAGCGCCAGGCGCTCGGTAAACAGGATGCGGTCGGCCGCGCCGATGCGCTGGTTGGTCAGCGTCAGCCACGGCGCGCGCGCCGGCGCCCCCGGCTTGTCCGCCGGCGCGGCGTCCGCTTCCAGTTCAAGCGCCATCGCGTCCCCCGCCGGTCACGCCGCTCATTGAGAATGCACCACGCGGGCGATTTCCTCGGGCGTGGTGTCGCCGGCGAAAGCGCGTGCCATGCCGTCGGCGTACAGGTCGTGGTGGCCGCGCGCGGCCACGTGCGCCAGCATCGCGTCCTTGCCGGCGCCGGCGACGATCATGCGCTGCAGGTCGGTGTCGACTTCGAGCAGCTCGTAGATGCCCATGCGGCCCTTGTAGCCGGAGTCGTAGCACGCCGGGCAGCCGCGCCCGCGCGTCAGGCGCAGGTCGCCCTGCCCCACCCACTTGTAGGCGGCGGCCGCTTCCGGCGGCGCCAGGTAGCTCGTCTTGCAGCCCTGGCAGACGCGCCGCACCAGCCGCTGCGCCATCACGCCGATCAGCGCCGACGACAGCAGGTAGGGTTCGACCCCCATCTCGACCAGCCGCGAGACGGCGCCCAGGGTGTCGTTGGTGTGCAGCGTGGTCAGCACCAGGTGGCCGGTGAGGGCCGCCTGCACCGCGATCTCGGCGGTCTGGCGGTCGCGGATCTCGCCCACCATGATGATGTCCGGGTCCTGCCGCAGCACGTGCTTGAGGATCTTCGGGAACGTCAGGCCGATGGCGTCGTTGACCTGGTTCTGGTTGATGATGTCGAGCTGGTACTCGACCGGGTCCTCGATGGTGACGATGTTCTTTTCGATGCTTTTGAGGTGGCTGATGGCCGCGTACAGGCTGGTTGTCTTGCCGCTGCCGGTGGGGCCGGTCACCAGGATCAGGCCGTGCGAACGCGCCAGCAGGCGCTTGAAGGCGGCCACCGCCGGCGCGTTCATGCCCAGCTTGTCGACGTCGAGGATCGACTGGTTCTTGTCGAGCACCCGCAGCACCACCTTCTCGCCGTAGATGCCCGGCAGCGAGGAAAAGCGCAGGTCGACCGTGCGGCCCTGGGTGGCGACCTGGATGCGGCCGTCCTGCGGCAGGCGCCGCTCGGCGATGTCGAGGTTGGCCATCACCTTCAGGCGCGACACG
>JBBRXM010000172.1:0-3243 GCA_038248405.1 Burkholderiales bacterium | reverse complement strand
CGGTACCACCCCTTCCCATCCCGAACAGGACCGTGAAACGATATTACGCCGATGATAGTGCTGCAACCAGTGTGAAAGTAGGTTATCGTCAGGCTAGTTATAAAGAAAAAACCCAGCAGAGATGCTGGGTTTTTTTTCGTCTGAAGAAAACGACGCGTGTGCCCGCGACGGCCAAGGCCGCCACGAGCCACGCTGTTTTTTTTCGTCTGGAGGTTTGTCGCCCTTCGATCTTGCACCCCAAGCCTGCATTTGCACAGTCTGTCGCATTCACGCCTGCGCCGCATGGCATTTCTGGAACGATATGGTTTTCAACGCCATCGGTCAGCCATGAACTTTCACCAATTCCTGCAACGAATGAATATCCATGTCCTGGTGTGTGCCGCAGCATGCCTGGCGTGGGCGGGCCCGGCGCTTGCGGCGACCGAGAAGGCCAGCATCGACCTGGTAGACGGAAGGGAAGTCGAATCCGTCACCATCAAGAACCCAGCGTCGAAAGCGGTCGTCGTCTTCGAAAGCGGCCTGCGCGGCACTCTCGACCGGTGGGATAAAGTCCTCGACGCAGTCAGTCCGCACGCCTCTGTCTTTGCGTATAACCGTCCTGGCTACGCGCATAGTGCCGACACCGAAGCACCGCGCGATGGCTCGACTATCGTCGAACAATTGCGCCAGGTGTTGAAGGCCAAGGGCCTCGCTCCTCCCTACATCCTGGTTGGCCATTCGCTCGGTGGCCTCTACATGCAGCTCTTTGCGAGGCGTTATCCGGATGAAGTGGCCGGAGTCGTCCTGGTCGATTCGCTGATGCCGAGGATGGTGAAGAAACCAGCGGGTTTTCCGCTGACCACGCGTCTGGGCACGCTGTTTTTTTCCAGCGCGGTACGCCGCGAAATCGACGCGATTCATGAGACGGGAGAAACGGTTGCGGCGCTACCCGGTATCGATCACCTGCCGATGACCAGGTTAGTCAACATCCCCAAATCCGCCGCCGCCATTCCGGTCGACTTTGGCGCATTCGATCGCGATCCGGCGACGATCGCATTCGTTCGCGGGCTGTATCCAAACGCGAAAAAAGTCGTCGTCGATTCCGAACATCAAATGCAAAGCGCGCATCCCGACGTGGTCGCCAAAGCGATTGTCGACATGCTGGGCACGCCGGCCCCGCTCCAGTCACGCTAAGCTCGCTTGCCCTCCACCTTGTGCGCCCTGCAATTGACAATACTGTCATTATCTAAGTCGCGCAAATTCAGGGAGCTGCCGTGTGGTGGGAAAGAAGTTGGAGAACCATCCAGGATGAATTTTCAGACCTGGGCGATGTGGAGGACATCACGCGCCTGTCCGTGCGCCTGCTGGTCGCGGTGGTCCTCGGCGGCCTGCTTGGCTACGAGCGCGAATCGGTCGGCGCGTCGGCTGGCCTGCGCACGCACATGCTGGTGTCGCTCGGGTCCGCCCTGTTTGTGCTGATCCCTCTGCAGGCGGGCATGGGACTGCTGGACCTCTCGCGCGTGTTGCAGGGGATCACGGCCGGCATCGGCTTTCTCGGCGCCGGCGCCATTCTCAAGCTGACCGATGAAAACCAGATCATCGGGCTGACGACTGCGGCAAGCATCTGGCTCACGGCCGCGGTCGGCATCGCCGCGGGCATGGGCAGGGAAGGCACGGCAGTCGTCAGTGCCTTGTTTGCGTTCGTCATCCTTTCCCTGCTCAGGGCGCGCACTGCCCGTCGGCCGTCATCCTGACCGACGCCTGGCGCGCCGCCGCGCGCTGGTTAAACACGACGATCGTCTGAAGGCCGAACAGCGCCTGGATCCCGGGCAGGATCACCCGCGCTTCTTCAATGATGTCGCGCATCTCATCGTGCAACGCTTTGGTTGCGGTCTGATCTTAATCTATACACCTTACGGTACGCCGAAACGAGCCGACCGGCAACGGCGTGCACGCTTCACTCAGGCTGTTCGACCAGGTAGCCCTTCGCCTGCAGCGCCGCCACCAGGCCGTCCGGGTTCATGATGTGCGATACCGGCAGCAGCGCCAAAGTCGATTGATTGGTGGCCAGGGATTTTTCGGCAGCCGCCAACCAGAGGTCGCGCCGGCGCTGCTCGAGCGCTTCCGCGCCCTTCAGCGACTTGACCCAGGCGCTGTTGGTGAAAGCGGCCTTGCAGGCCTGGTCCTGGTCCGGATAAGTCAGTTTGCGCATCGTTTCGATGTCGCCGGTAGCCCAGGCGTCGGCGCGCACACGCATGGCGTCGACGTCGACCTCGAGCCGGTCGATGGTCTTGGTAAAGCAATCGACGTCGTCGAGCGCATTTTTCTTGAAGTCGCGCACCGCCCCCCTCGGATTCTCGAGTTCGATGGAGACGCTGATCGGCGTCAGTTTGACGCCGGCGCTCTTGGCCATCCTGTAAATGCTGGCGACGACGTCGCGGTCGGAACCGAGGCCCGACTGCTTCAGCGCATTGGTGAACAGTTTCTGCGCAGCGAAGATCGGCCGCTCCGTCTCGATGCCGGCGTCGTCGCCGATGTACCTGGCCTTCAGCGGCGTCCAGCGGGCATAGACCGGCGCCGGCACGACGTCCTGCAGCCGGGCGCCGTCGGCATTCTTGGTCACGCCTATCATGAAGGGCAACGCGGTCAGCATGTTCAGGCTGTTCGACCAGCCCACGCTCACGCCCGCCGTCGGCAGGCCAAGCAGCTCTTGCGACTGCGCCAGCACAGCTTCGACCTGCCGCGAGCGCCACGTCATCTTGTCCGGCAAGGGCGAATAGGTGCCGAAGATCCACAGCACCCGCTCGCCTTTCGACACCTTCCATAACCCCGGCCCCGGACGCTGCCCGACCACGACGACCTTCTCCGGTCCATCCGCAGCCGGCTCGGTCTGCGACCAGGCGCACGGCGCGGCGAGCGCGAGCAGGCAAACAGCGGACAGCAAACGGTGGCGCATGGTTCTTCCCGGTGATTTTGACAGCGGGATATTAACGCGTTTTAACAGCGTTGTAATGACATTAACATGTTGTTACACTGACATGCATATGTTCAGGCGTCCGGTTGCACCGGCACAAAAATGCGGCGTCCGGCGTGCAGCACGATGTCGATCGGATGGCCCAGGTAGCGGCTCAGCGCGGGCGCCGTCATCACATCGCCGATCGGGCCCGCTTCCCACGAGCCGTCACCCATCAGCAGCAGCGCGTGGCTGCACGCCTGCTGTGCCAGGTTCAGGTCGTGGCCGATGGTAATGGCGGCCTTGCCCTG
>JBBRXM010000171.1:0-3369 GCA_038248405.1 Burkholderiales bacterium | reverse complement strand
AGTTCGGCGGCGCCCAGCTGGCCCGGCGGGTCATGGCCAGCCACCCGCAGGTGCGCGTCCTGCTGATGAGCGGCTACAGCGATGACGCGGCCACAGCACTGCCGGGCGATCCGCCCTTGCTCACCAAACCATTCATGCGGCCAGACCTCGCGCGGGCGCTGCTGCTCGCCGGCAAAGGAATCCATTGAAACCGAACAGCGAACGGGACGGCCAGGAGCTCATCGGCATCGTCGAGGACGATGCCGATGTCGCGCGCGTGATCGAACAGGTGCTGGGCGACTTCGCATTCGGCACCGCCTGGTGCCGCAATGCCGCGGAGTTGCTGGGACGCCTGCCGTCGCTCGCCCCGGACCTGTGCATCATCGACCTCGGCCTGCCCGACATGGACGGCCTCGACCTGATGCAGCGCGTGCGCGCCCGGTCGTCATGCGGCATTCTCATCCTGACGGGAAGCGCCTATCTCAGCGACCGCGTCATGGGGTTGGAACTGGGCGCCGACGACTACGTGCTCAAGCCGTTCGAGCCAAGGGAGCTGGTGGCGCGGGTGCGCAGCATCCTGCGCCGCCACGACACCACGCCCGCCGGCAGCGTGGCGGTACAGCGGCAGGTCGCCGCGTTCTGCGGCTGGCGGTTCGACACTGCCAATAACATGCTGTGCGGGCCGAAGGGCGAAAGCAGCCAGCTCAGCACCTCGGAAGCGAATTTGCTGAAGGTGTTCGTCAACAACCCGAACCGCATCCTGCAGCGCGAACAGTTGCTCGGCACGCGCGACCTGGCCGCGACGGATCGCAGTATCGACGTCAGCATTTCGCGTCTGCGCCGAAAGCTCGAGCCGGAAGCGGGCAGCGATCCGCTCATCAAGACGGTGTACGGCGCTGGCTACCTGTTCCTGGCGGCGGTCACCTGGCCGGATGCGGATGCGCCGACAGCATCTGCTCGAGCTCGCTGATGCGGCGCAGCAGCGTCATGGCGAGCGCAACGCCGTTGTTGTCGAGCTCGAAATCGTCGCGCAGCCGGCGCGCCTGCCGCACCGTCACCACGTGCAGCAGATGGAAGCTGCGCGCTTGGGCGGCTGCATCGGCCGGCCAGATCACGCCGCTCGCGACCAGGTCTTCGACATCGTCGAGCGACAGGCCGGACACTTCGGCTAAATGTTCCAACGTGCAGACCGCGCCTTCACCCAGCCAGGTCGCCCCGTTCGCTTGTACGCTCATGCTGTCTCCTTGTGGGCGAACTGCGGCCGCGCGTCGAAATCGGAGGCGTCGGCCAGCTGCTGGTACAAGGACCGCTCCGCTTCGCTGACTGAAGCCGGAACGGTGAGCACGATGACCGCATGCAGCGCGCCGTGGTCGCCCTTGTTGGTACGCAATCCGCGCCTGGCCAGGCGCAGCTGCTGCCCCGCCGTGGCGCCGGGCTTGACGGTGAGCTCGACCGGGCCATCCAGCGTCGGCAAGCGGATCGTCGCCCCCAGCACCGCTTCCCATGGCGCCAGCGGCAAATCCATGTACAGGTCATGCCCGCTGATCCGGTACAAGGGGTGCGGCGTCAACGCGAGCGCCACATACAGGTCGCCGGGCGGGCCGCCATGCTTGCCGGGGCCGCCTTTCGCGCCCAGGCGCAGGCGCTGGCCGTCGACCGCGCCTGCCGGCACGGTGATGCGGAAGGTCCGGCTGATGCGATGCGGCACGCCATGCGCGTCGAGTTCGGGGATCTGCGCGCGCACCTCGATTTCGCCGCCGTGATAAATCTGTTCGAGCGAAACGGCGGCGCCGACCTCGAAATCCTGGCCGCGCGCCGCCGTCGCCGCGCGTGCCTTGGCGCCGCCGCTCGAGCGCCCGAACGCGGCGAACAGGTCGGCCAGGTCGACGTCGTCGTAGCTGGCAGCGCCGCCAGCCGAACTGCCTTGCCAGCCCGGCGGCGGCGAAAAATCGTGGCCAGCTTGCGGTTTGCCAAGCTCGTCGTAGGCGGCGCGTTTTTCCGGGTCCTTCAATACCGCATACGCTTCGCCGATTTCCTGGAAGCGCTCCTTGCCGAGCGGATCTTTCGAAATGTCGGGGTGGAACTGGTGGGCCAGCTTGCGATAGGCCTGCTTGATGTCGTTGGCGCTGGCCGTGCGCGCAACGCCCATGATCTGGTAGTAGTCTTTGAATTTCACGCCGGTCCCGGCGCCGTCAGCAAACCGAATCCGGCGCCGTCGACCATGCGCCGGCCAGCCAGCAGCGCTTGCTGCTCGGCCGCGCGGGCGCCGACGCATACCGGCGCGATGCCGATCCCCTCCGACACGAAGCCACGGCGCTCGACCAGCAGCTGGGACTGCCAACGGCCGGGCGCCAGCTCGAGCGCCCGCCCGGTAATCACGTAGCCGTTGTGTTCACAGGGATTGTCAAAGAACATGGGGGCCTTTTCTTGAGATGAGCATGCAGTGTATGAAGCAAGGCCGAGTTAATCGTTGATTTGCATCAAAACTTTCAGAGAGGCAGCAGAGTAGGTGCAACGGGGCAAATTTGATGTACATCATGATTTTTTTGCATCGTGTGTGCGAAGGTGCCTCGGGTCAGTGATTACCCTTGCAGAACATTCGAACGAATGCCCTGGGCAAGCTGATTCAGCATTTCCATTTCTCGGGAGCGACTCCATGCGGCAAGAAAAACTGACGACCAAGCTACAGGAAGCGCTGTCCGACGCGCAAAGCCTGGCGGTGGGCGCCGACAATCAATATATCGAGCCGCTGCACTTGCTGCTGGCGCTGCTGGGCCAGGACGATGGCGCCGCCAGGTCGCTGCTGCAGCGCGCCGGCGTCAACGCCGGCGCGCTCGCCGGCGCGCTGAAAAATGCGCTCGAGCGCCTGCCGAAAGTGTCCGGCACCGGCGGCGAGACGCAGGTCGGCCGCGAACTGATGTCCCTGCTGAACCTGGCCGACAAGGAAGCGCAGAAACGCGGCGACCAGTTCGTCTCGAGCGAGATGATCCTGCTGGCGCTCAATGACGACAAGTCCGACGCCGGCAAGCTGGCGCGCGAGGCCGGTTTGTCGCGCAAGGCGATCGACAGCGCGATCGACGCGGTGCGCGGCGGCGCGGCGGTCGATTCGCAGGATGCCGAAGGCCAGCGCGAGTCGCTCAAGAAATATACGCTCGACCTGACCGAGCGCGCGCGCCAGGGCAAGCTCGACCCGGTGATCGGCCGCGACGACGAAATCCGCCGCACCATCCAGATCCTGCAGCGGCGCACCAAGAACAACCCGGTGCTGATCGGCGAGCCGGGCGTCGGCAAGACCGCCATCGTCGAGGGCCTGGCGCAGCGCATCGTCAACGGCGAGGTGCCCGATTCGCTCAAGGGCAAGCGCGTGCTCTCGCTCGACATGGCGGCGCT
>JBBRXM010000170.1:0-3520 GCA_038248405.1 Burkholderiales bacterium | reverse complement strand
TACAAGCTGACCAACAAGCTGGGCACGCCGTCGTACCACCTGATGGCCGCCGTCGCGGTGTGCCTGGTGATGGTGACGATGCCGCTGGTGATGGCGCAGCGCTGGCTGCTGAAATCGGCGAACAAGTACGTCTAGATCAAGGGCAAGGGCGCGCGCCAGAAGGTCATGCCGCTGGGCCGCTGGAAGTGGCTGGCGTTCGGCCTGATCGCCGCCTGGCTGCTGTTCACCATCATCATGCCGATCAGCGGCATCGTGCTGCGCTCGTTCGTGCAGTACTGGGGCGAGGGCGTGAAGCTCGCCGACGTGCTCACCTTGCAGCACTTCCGCGACATCGCCGAGCAGCCTTCGCTGATGCGCGGCATCCTCAACACGGTGCTGATCGGCGTCATCGGCGGCGCGCTGGCGGTGGTGTGCTACTGCGCCATCGCGCTGGCGATGCACCGCAAGCCCGACGGCATCACCCGCCTGCTCGACTACAGCGTGCTGGTGCCGCGCGCCGTTCCTGGGCTGCTGGCCGGCCTGGCCTTCCTGTGGGTGTTCCTGTTCGTGCCGAGCTGGCTCGATGGCTTGCTGAAGATGAGCGACAGCGGCGCCGCCGCGTGGCTCAGCGAGCATGTGATCCCGGCGCTGCGGGAGGTGCGTTCGACCATCTTCGCGCTGTGGCTGGCGTATTCGGTGGTGTGGCTGGCGTACGGCATGCGCCTGATCTCGACGGCGCTGCTGCAGGTGGGGCCGGAACTGGAAGAGGCGGCGCGCGCGGTGGGCGCCAGCCGCGGCCAGGTCACCCGCGACGTCACGCTGCCGCTGATCAAATATGGCCTGCTTGGCGCGTGGCTGATGGTGTTCCTCATCTTCGAGCGCGAATACTCGACCGGGGTGTACCTGCTTTCGCCCGGCACCGAAGTGATCGGCGCGATGCTGGTGTCGCTGTGGGCGGGCGGCTCGACCGACCTGGTGGCGGCGCTATCGTTCATCAACATCACGCTGGTGGCCATTGGCCTTGGCATCGCGCTGCGCTTCGGCGTCAAGCTGCACAACTAATATATATAACGAGACCACATCATGAACGAATTATCCGTCAACGAACTTTACCTCGACTACGGCACCGGCGCCCACGCCAACCAGATCCTCAAGGGTGTCTCGATGCACCTGCAAAAAGGCGAAGTGGTGGCGTTGCTGGGGCCATCGGGCAGCGGCAAGACCACGCTGCTGCGCGCGGTGGCCGGCCTCGAAACCCCGAAGCAGGGCGAGATCGACATCGGCGAGCGGCGCGTGTTCGACGGTGCCAGCGGCTACGAGATGCCGGCCGAGCAGCGCAACCTGGGCCTGGTGTTCCAGTCCTACGCGCTGTGGCCGCACAAGACCGTGTTCGACAACGTCGCCTACGGCCTCAAGCTGCGCAAGATGGGCAAGGCCGACATCGCCGCCAAGGTCAACGACGTGCTGACCCAGCTGGGCCTCGGCCACCTGGGCGAGCGCTTCCCGCACCAGCTCTCCGGCGGCCAGCAGCAGCGGGTGGCGATTGCGCGCGCGCTGGTGTACAACCCGCCGGTGATCCTGCTCGACGAGCCGCTGTCGAACCTCGACGCCAAGCTGCGCGAAGAGGCGCGCGCCTTCCTGCGCGAGCTGATCGTGCGGCTCGGGCTGTCGGCGCTGATGGTCACCCACGACCAGGCCGAAGCGATGGCGATCTCCGACCGCATCCTGCTGCTCAATAACGGCCGCATCGAACAGCAGGGCACTCCGCAGAGCATGTACGAGACGCCGGAGACGCTGTTCACCGCCGAGTTCATGGGCAGTAACAACCGCCTGCCGGGCAAGGTCGTCGGCCGCAACGGCGCCAGCGTGCAGCTGATGGTCGACGGCGTGGCGCTGAACGGCACCGCGCGCGGCGCCAATGCCGGCGCCGACGTCCAGCCCCTGATCCGCGTCGAGGAAGTGCGCATCAGCGCCACCCAGGTCGACAACGCGCTGCCGTTGCCGCTGCTGACCTGCATGTACCTGGGCGACTGTTGGGAGTGCCTGTTCACGCGCGGCGACTTCAGCGTGCGCGCCTACGCCAAGTTTCGGCTGGAGCCGGGCAGTTACTGGTTGCAGATGCCGGCCGAGAAGCTCTGGGTATTTTGAAGTCCAACGCGGGCCTGCCGCTGATCGGCGCGCTGCTGCTGGCGTTGATTGCCGCGCAGCTGTGCGTGTGGATCGACACGCCGCTGCCGTGGATGATCGGGCCGCTGTTCGCCACGGCGATCGCCTGCATGCTGGGCGCGCCGCTGGACGCGCCGCTCGCCGTGCGCGCGGCCGGCCAGTGGGTGATCGGCACCACGCTAGGGCTGTACTTCACGGCGCCCGTGATGGCCGCGTTGGTGTCCTACTGCGGCTGGATCGCCGTGGCGGTGCTGTTCGCCATTTTGCTCGGCCTTTTCGCCGGCAAGCTGCTGCACCGCCTGTCCGACGTCGACCGCTCCACGTCTTTTTTCGCGATGGCGGTGGGCGGGGCGTCGGAGATGGCGACCCAGGGCGAGCGGCACGGGGCCGCGGTGGACAAGGTGGCGGCGGCCCACAGCCTGCGCATCATGATGGTGGTGGCGACGATCCCGTTCGCGGTCCGCTGGTGGGGCGGGCATGGGCTGGGGCCCGGCCTCGACCTGTTCGTGCCCGGCGCCGCGCAGGTGAACTACGGGCCGCTGCTGCTGTTGATTGTACTGACGTCGCTGGGCGGCGTGGCAATGCTGAAGATCGACGTGCCGAACGCCTGGGTGATCGGGCCGCTGTTCGTGGCCATCGGCCTCACTGCGAGCGGCGTCCACTTGAGTCGCCTGCCGGAGTGGATGATCGCCGGCGGCCAGCTGTTGATCGGCGTCTCGCTGGGGACGCGCTTCACGCCGGCCTTCGTGCATACGGCGCCGCGTTTCATGGCCGCGTGCGCGGCGTGTTCGGTGGTGATGATGCTTGCCGGCGCCGGCTTCGGGTTGACGCTGGCGGCGCTGGGCGGCATCAATCCCGGCACGGCAATCCTCGCCACCTCGCCGGGCGGCATCGCCGAGATGTCGCTGACGGCGCGCGTGCTGCACCTGGGCGTGCCGATCGTGACGGCGTTCCACGTCTCGCGCATGGTGACGGTGGTGCTGCTGATCGGGCCGTTGTTCCGCGTCTCGGTCAGGTAGCCATTCCCCCTGGGGTCAGTGCCGACAATCGGACACGAGCTGAACATTCCCCGCGCATTTCCCGGGGTCAGCCCCAGGGTCAGGGTCAGCCCCAGGGTCAGTGCCGACAATCGAACACGAGCTGAGCGCATCCAAGGGGGCAGTGCCGACAATCGGACACGAGCTCAACATTCCCCGGGTCAGCAGTCCCGGGAGCGTGCCGACAATCTGACACGTCCCCGGGGTCAGTGCCGACATCCGGACACGAGCTGAACATTCCCCCCGCATCCCGCACACGAGCTGAACATTTCCAGGGCGCCGACATTAGGGAACAGCGACACACGACGCGTCCGAACGCCAGCGCCTCGGCCTGTGCT
>JBBRXM010000169.1:0-3542 GCA_038248405.1 Burkholderiales bacterium | reverse complement strand
ATACTGACAGGCCACTTCTTGCGAAGCGCCTATATTTCTTTTTTGTGAACATTTGATAATTTAAGTATTCAGTGACCGAAGTCACTGGCACCTTCATCAAACGCCCACACTTATCGACTGTTAATTGTTAAAGAACTTGTTCGGTACTGCCTGCTGCTTGGTGATGAAGCGTTGTGTTCATCAGCAGCGAAGAGGTAAGATTATGAGGCTTTTCGCATTCACAGTCAACTTCTTTTTTTCTTCTCCCCTCCGACGCTGCCTTGTTTCGACAACCGTTTCATCGGGGAGGCGAACTATAGCAAAGCCGCATCAGCCTTGCAAGTGGTGCGCTGCAAAAATGTGAAATTAATCAGTCAGCGTCAGCGCCTTGTAGTGCGGATCCGCCTTGATCTTGTCCTGGCTGAACGGCAGCGCCGGCCATTCCTTGCGCGAGAAGATAGGCACCTGGTCGCCGAAGTAAGGGGACTTCGGATCCACCGACTGGCCATAGACGAGCATTGCCTGGGCCACCGGGCCCGCTTCGTCGAACGTCACCGTCTGGATATAGCTCGTGCCCCAAGCGATGTCGTATAGCCGGTCGCATCGAGTGCGCTGCTCATATGGATGGAATTGTAGGATCCGTCGATGTCGCCGATGGCACCGTGAATGGGAACGCGGATACCGGCCCGTGTTTCATCCTGGTAGTCGCCCAATCGCCCATCAAGCGGCACACCCGTTGCTTCCAGCTTCTGTGCGGCGGACTTGAGTGCCGCCAGCATCGCCGGTACGGCGGCCGGGGCAACGCCGGCCGGCGTGTTGACGGGGTCGGCCGGGTCGAGCGGAACGGCCCACTTGTTGGGAATCGCCGCAGCCGTATTCCAGAATTCGCGAAACAGCACGGCGCCGCGGCTGTCGAGATTGGCCTTGCGGTCCCAGGCGGCCAGCGCATTGCACGCGGGCATGAGGGCGCGGTCTTCGGTCGCACGGCATAGCGGCAGCAGCTCCGGCAACACCAGTTCGGCGGCGTAGACGCGATTGGCGAACATCAGTTCCTGCACGTCGACCGGACGCAGTTGCTTGCGCTGCGCCAGCATCTCTTCGAGCTGACGAAAACCGATGCGCGTGCGCAGTTTTTGCTCGACGCCGGTGGGACCGTACAAGGGGGAAAAGCCGTATGGCGCCGGCCCCGTCAGCAAGGCACGCGGGTTGGTCAGCCAGTAGCTGTCGTTGGAATTGCCGACGTAGTCGGTGCGGATCATCCACGGACCGTTGGCGGGAGCATAGATGCCTGCAGGCGCACCGGTATCCTGGCCCCAGCCGCAGGCGCTGCGGGAGCCGTCGAACATCAGCAGCTGCGGCATCATCATGCAGTCGGAGGCGAAGCGATCGGCGCCCACGCGCGGCACCACGCTGGCATCGGCATACAGGGTATTGCCGTGGCGGTCGGCTGCAACCGTATTAATCCAGGGCAGCCCGACAATCTTGTCGAGCGACGCCTTCATTTCCTGCACGCTGCGCGCGGTGCCGAGGCCGATCCATTGGTCCAGCAGGCGAGTGTTATTCCGGTTGGGATCGGCCAGCACATGCACGGCGCCGGGCGTCCAGGTCATGCCCGCTTCCGGCTTCACCATCACCGCGCCCAGCTTGCTGAAGTAAAAGGTCTTTTGGCGGCGGGTCACGCTGCCATTGGGCATGCCGCTTTCGACCGTCACCGTCTTTGGCGTCATCTTCACGGAGACGCCGTCCGACATGTAGCTGGTGCCGCTGCTGTCGCCGGGATCGAGCGCGAGCTTGAAGGTGGTGAAGTGCACCGCCTTGGTGACGGTATGGGTCCAGGCCACATCCTTGTTGAAGCCGATCACCACTATCGGCAGGCCGCCGAGCACGACACCCATTGCGTCGTAGCGGCCGTCGACGGTCAGGTGCGCCTGGTAGAAGCGGTCGGTGCTGCTCCACGGATAGTGCGGATTGCCGAGCAAGATGCCGCGCCCGCTGGCGGACAGCTCCTTGCCGATCGCCAGGCCGTTGCTGCCGAGCTGTTCGGCCGTGAGTTTGTCGAGCCTGGCCATCATGAACGAGCGATCCACTTTGCGCGGCCGGGCACGCGCGATCATGGGGGAATGAACGCCCGGGTCGCGCGCGCCGGCGACGATTTCGGCGGCGAATACTTCACCCGATGCGTGCAGCGCTTTCTCGGCGACCACCAGGATCATGTCGTCGACGGTGATCGGGCGTACCCAGGCGGCCTTGCTGCAGGCGGCGGGGTAGTTGCCCGCGCTATCTTTCAGGTAACGGTTGTAGCCGGCGGCGTAACCCTCGAGCATGTCGCGCACCTCTTGCGAGCCGGCCGCGTAACCGGCCCTGAGCTGGTCGATGTCGAGATAGCCCTTGAAGAAGAAGTCGCTGTCCTCGTTGCGCAGGTCCATGAAGTCGCTGGCGGCGCCATACTCGCCGTTGACCCGCTTGGTGGCGTGCGCATCCGGCCCGAAGAACAGGGAACGCTCGCCACGTGCGGTCAGCAGGCTGTCGGCGAACATGCAGACGTTGTCCTGCGCGTAGGAATACGCCAGCCCATAGCCGAGTCCGCGGAAATCGCCGGCGCGGATGTGCGCGATGCCGTTGGTGGTACGCACCAGTTCGGCGCTGAATTTCGGGGGCGGCGGCGGCGGCTGAGAATCATCGCCGCTGCGGCTGCAGCCGGAAAGCGCCAGAGCGCCGAGCAAGGTGATGGCGGTGAAGTAAACCGCGCGGGCGCGTCGCGCCGGGCCGTGAAGTTTTCCTGACATAGAGATCCCCTGAAGGTGTGGACGGCGAACGGTGCATGGCGAAGCGAGCGAGACCGGCGCTTATGATCGCTGTCAGGGGGCAAATCGTATTGATCGGACTCAACCGTGCACGACAGCCGAGGCCGTCGGATGCGGGGAACCTCTTCCGCTGCGGGGCGGTCGTATGCTCATGGGGTTGATGAAGGCGGCGCCGTGCGCAAAGCGGCGGACTGCCCAACGAACTGGGCCACACTGGCGGGCCGGATGCACCGGTATCGGGGGGATCGCAGCCGGTTGCCAGTGTGGACCCAGCCGCGCAAGTTGCGCGGCTGGGCAAGAAGCGTGATTGCCTCGTTCAGCCGATGCCCTCGATCACCTTGCCGGTGCCGCCGCAATTCGGGCAGTCCTTGCCATCGATCTTGCCGGTGCCGCTGCAATTGCCACAGATCGCTTCGCCAGTACCAGGCGTGTCCGGCGGCGCCTGGTCGCCGGGGTTTTGCGGAGTAGTCGTCGCCATATATCCTCCCTAAAAATCCCCATTCTTGCGCGTCTCAGATCACCATGCTTGGCAACGGTCAACGCGCACCGCCGATCTATCGGCATTTTTAATTGTCGCTTTCAAAACCTCCAGACGAAAAAAAACCCAGCATCTCTGCTGGGTTTTTCTCTTATAACTAGCCTGACGATAACCTACTTTCACACTGGTTGCAGCACTATCATCGGCGTAATATCGTTTCACGGTCCTGTTCGGGATGGGAAGGGGTGGTACCGATTTACTATGGTCATCAGGCATAACTT
>JBBRXM010000168.1:0-4005 GCA_038248405.1 Burkholderiales bacterium | reverse complement strand
GGCGATTAGGTCAACAGACCTAATCGATCCGGTGGCGAGCGTGATAATGTTGATTGATTAAGTCAATCGTTTGCTTTAATATTTAATTCAATCAACATTTTGGGCGAACGCATGGACAGCGACCCGCAAGCGCGCGGCCCTGAAGCGACCAGGGCAAAGGCCAGGGAGCGCGTGCGCATCGGCGGCGCTTCCGGCTTCTGGGGCGACAGCGTGGCCGGCGCCGTGCAGCTGGTGGCGTCGGGCGCGGTCGACTACCTGGTGTTCGACTACCTTTCCGAGCTGACCATGTCGCTGCTGGCGAACGCGCGCCTGAAAAACCCGGCGCTCGGCTACGCCACCGATTTCGTCGACCTCGCCATGCGCGCGGTGCTCGCCGATGCGCTCGGGCAGGGCATCCGCATCGTCGCCAACGCCGGCGGCGTCAACCCGCGTGCCTGCGCCGACGCCCTCGCACGGCTGGCCGCGGAACTGGGCGTGGCCGTGCGCATCGCCGTCGTCGAGGGCGACGACGTCATGCCGCAGCTGGCGGCGCTGCGCGCCGAAGGCCTCGCGCTGCCGGCCCGTATACTGTCGGCCAATGCGTACCTGGGCGCGCTGCCGATCCGACGCGCGCTCGACGCCGGCGCCGATGTCGTCATCACCGGACGCTGCGTCGACAGCGCCGTCACGCTCGGCGCGCTGACGCATGAATTCGACTGGCGCACCGACGACTACGACAAGCTGGCCGCGGCCAGCCTGGCCGGCCACCTGATCGAATGCGGCTGCCAGGGCGTCGGCGGCCTGCATACCGACTGGGAATCGGTGCCTGACTGGGCCCACAGCGGCTACCCGGTCGTCGAGTGCCGCGCCGATGGCGCCTTCTTCATCACCAAGCCGGCCGGCACCGGCGGCCTGGTGACGCCGGCAACCGTCGCCGAGCAGCTGTTGTACGAGATCGGCGACCCGGCGCGCTACCTGCTGCCCGACGTCGTCTGCGACTTTACCGCCGTGACGCTGGCGCAGGACGGGCCGGACGTGGTGCAGGTGCGCGGCGCCAGGGGCTACCCGCCCACGCCCACCTACAAGGTCACCGCCACCTACGCCGACGGCTACCGCTGCAACGCCCAGCTAACTGTGATCGGCTTCGATGCCGCGCACAAGGCCCGCCGCACCGCCGAAGCGATCCTCGAACGCACCCGCGAACTGTTCGCCCGCCAGGGCCTTGCCGACTACAGCGCCACCCGCATCGAAACGCTCGGTGCGGCGTTCTCCTTCGGTCCACACGCGCCGACGCCGGACTTGTACGAAGCGGTGATGTGGCTGGCCGTGACCCATCCGGACCGTCGCGCGCTGGAGCTGTTCGCGCGCGAAATCGCGCCGGCCGGCACCTCGTGGGCGCCCGGCACCACCGGAGCGGCCGGCCGGCCGGCGGTGGCGCCGTCGATCCGCCAGGCCAGCTTCCTGCTCGACAAGGGCGCTCTGGTGCCCAGCTTCGCGCTGCTGGGCGACGGCGACGGCGTCGCCATGCCGGTGCCGGTGTGGCCGGGCCGCGAGGGCGACAGGCCGGTGGCGGCGGCGTACGACGACGGCGCAGTCGGCCCAACTGGCGCCAATGGCGTGCTGGTGCCCCTGATCCGCCTGGCCTATGCGCGCAGCGGCGACAAGGGCGACACCTCCAACATCGGCGTCATCGCGCGCCGGCCGCACTACCTGCCGCTGCTGCGCGCGCAGCTGACGGTGCCGGCGGTGGCGGCCCACCTGGCGCACCTGGTGTCCGGGCCGGTGACGCGCTACGACGTGCCGGGCATCCACGCCTTCAACTTCGTCTGCGAGCAGGCGCTCGGCGGCGGCGGCATGGCCTCGCTGCGCCACGACGCGCTCGGCAAGGGCATGGCGCAGGTGCTGCTGGCGATGATGGTGCGCGTGCCCGCCGATTTCGAATACTGAAGGACAGGAGACTTATGTACCGTTCCATTTTTGCCCCCGCGCTGTTCCACGGCCGGGTCATGGTCGTCACCGGCGGCGGCAGCGGCATCGGCCGCTGCATCGCGCACGAGCTGGCGGCGCTGGGCGCCATCGTCGCGCTGGTCGGGCGCACGCAGGCCAGGCTCGACGCGGTCGCCGCCGAGATCGCAACCGCCGGCGGGCGCGCCGAAGCGTGGCCGTGCAACATCCGCGACGAGGAGGCGGTCAGGTCGACGGTGGCGGGCATCGTCGCCCGGCACGGCCGCATCGACGCACTGGTCAACAACGCCGGCGGCCAGTTCCCGGCGCCGCTGAAGGACATTTCGCTCAAGGGCTGGGAGGCGGTGGTGCAGACCAACCTGACCGGCGGCTTCCTGATGGCACGCGAGTGCCTCGGCCAGAGCATGCAGGCCGGCGGCGGCGCCATCGTCAACATCGTCGCCGACATGTGGGGCGGCATGCCCAACATGGGTCACTCTGGAGCGGCGCGCGCCGGCATGGTCAGTTTCACCGAGACCGCCGCCTTCGAATGGGCGCAATACGGCGTGCGCGTCAACGCGGTGGCGCCCGGCTACATCGCTTCGTCCGGCATGGACGCCTATCCGCCGGCGATGCGCGCGACCATCCGCAGCTTTCCCGATACGGTGCCGCTCAAGCGCTTCGGCACCGAGGCGGAAGTATCGGCTGCGGTCGTGTTCCTGCTCTCGCCGGCGGCAGCTTTCGTCACCGGCAGCACGCTGCGGGTGGACGGCGGGCGCCCCAACGTGCGCCCGGGGATGCCGATGCCGGCGGTGAGCAACGCGGCGCCGCCCTTCGACGGCTTCCACCTGGCCGCCACCCCCGCCGTGTTGCAGGACGAAGAGGACCGCTGATGCCGGCCCTCGAATCGCGGATCGATCCGCAGAGTGAGGCCTTCCGGCAGAACCGCGCCGCGCTGCTCGAGATGGTGGCGCAGCTGCGCGCCATCGAAGCGCGCGCGCGCGACAAGTCGAATGGCGCCCGCGCGCTCTTTCAAAAGCGCGGCCAGCTGCTGCCGCGCGATCGGCTCGGCCGCCTGCTCGATACCGGCGCGCCCTTCCTGGAGCTGTCGACGCTGGCCGGTTACGACCAGGCCGATGCGGCGCAGCCGCCCGCCGGCGGCGGCCTGCTGGCCGGCATCGGCTATGTGTCGGGCGCGTGCGTGATGGTGGTGGTGGACGATTCCGGCATCGACGCCGGCGCGCTGCAGCCGATGGGGATCGAAAAATTCCAGCGCGCGCAGAAAATCGCCTTCGACCAGAAGCTGCCCTTCATCCACCTGGTCGAATCGGCCGGCGCCAACCTGCTGCAGTACCGGGTCGAGACCTTCATCCATGGCGGCAGCGGCTTCTACTGGCTGGCGCGGCTGTCGGCGGCCGGCCTGCCGGTGATCAGCGTGGTGCACGGTTCGAGCACCGCCGGCGGCGCCTACATGCCTGGCCTGTCCGACTACGTGGTGATGGTGCGCGAGCGCGCGCGCGCCTTCCTGGCCGGCCCGCCGCTGCTGAAGGCGGCGACCGGCGAAGTGGCCAGCGAAGAGGAGCTGGGCGGCGCCGAGATGCATGCGAGCGTCTCGGGCTTGTCCGAATACACGGCCGCCGACGACGCCGACGCGCTGCGCATCGCGCGCGAGCTGGTGGCGGCGCTGGACTGGAACCGTGATGCGGCGCCGCTAGTGCGCAGCTACGCGCCGCCGCGCTTCGATAGCGCCGAGCTGCTCGGCGTGGCGTCGGCCGGGCACCGCAAGCCGCTCGACATGCGCGAGGTGATCGCGCGCATCGCCGACGGCTCCGACTTCCTCGAGTTCAAGCCCGACTACGGCCCGGCGACGGTGACCGGCCACGCGGCGGTGTGCGGCATCCGCGTCGGCATCATCACCAACAACGGCCCGCTCGACCCGGCCGGCGCCACCAAGGCGGCCCACTTCATCCAGGCCTGCTGCCAGGCGGGCATGCCGCTGGTGTACCTGCAGAACACCACCGGCTTCATGGTCGGCAAGGAGTCCGAGCAGGGCGGCATGATCAAGCACGGCGCCAAGATGAT
>JBBRXM010000167.1:0-4187 GCA_038248405.1 Burkholderiales bacterium | reverse complement strand
GCCACTTGCGGGTTGAAGCTGATGTCGTCGACGCGGCCCACTTCCAGTCCGCGGTAGCGCACCGCCGCCTGCGGGTTCAGGCCGGGAATCGACTCGGTGGTGGCGATCTGGTAGGGCACCCGCTCGACCCGGTCGCGGTTGAACCAGATCCCCGCCAGCACCGCCCCGATCAGGAGCGCGATGGTGAAGAAGCCGGTCATGAGGGCATGTGATCTGTTTTCCATATTTATTTCTCCGATTCTTTCGCTTGCTCGAACTGCTGGAGTTTTTGGTCATGCTCGTCGAGCACTTCGAGGGCGCGCTGTCCGCGCGCACCGAGGAAAAATTGTTTGATAAAGGGATGATCGACCTTCAGCACGTCGCGCGTCGGCCCGATCGCGATCACGTGCTTTTCGGCCAGCACCGCGATCCGCGTCGACAGCGCGAACAGCGTGTCGAGGTCGTGCGTGACCATCACCACCGTCAGCCCCAGCTCGCGGTGCAGCGACTGGATCAGCGCCACGAACGCGTCCGACAGGTCGGGGTCCAGCCCCGCGGTCGGCTCGTCGAGGAACAGCAGCTGCGGCTCGAGCGCCAGCGCGCGCGCCAGCGAGGCGCGCTTGATCATGCCGCCCGACAGGTCCGACGGCATCTTGTTGGCATGCTCGACGCCCAGCCCGACCATGTTCATCTTCACCAGCACGGCGTCGTAGATCACGTCTTCGGGCAGCGCGCGCAGCTCGCGCATCGGCTGGGCGATGTTGTCGAATACCGTCAGCGCCGAATACAGCGCGCCCTGCTGGAACAGCATGCCCCAGTGGTTGCGCATGCGCCGCAGCTGGTCGGCGTCGGCCTCGCTGATGTCTTCGCCGAACACGCGCACGCTGCCGCGCGCCGGCGTCTCCAGGCCCAGCATCTGGCGCAGCAGCACCGTCTTGCCGGTGCCGGAGCCGCCGACGATCGACAATATCTCGCCGGCGTAGATTTCCAGGTTCAGGTCCTGGTGCACCACGGTTTTGCCGAACTTGGTCCACAGGCGTTCGATCTGCACTACCGGCGGGCCGACGTCCTCGTCGGGCCTGGCGGTCAGGCGCGGGGCCGCGCGGGCCGGTTTGGTTTCGTCCATCAGTAGAACCCCACGCCTGAAAAGACGATTGCGAAAACGGCGTCGGCCAGGATCACGACCGTGATCGCGGTGACCACGGCGGTGGTGGTGCCGTGGCCCAGGCTCTCGGTATTGGGCTTGATGCGCAGGCCGAAGTGGCACGACACCAGCGCGATCAGCATGCCGAACACGACGCCCTTCAGCAGGCCGATGACGTAGTTCGCCAGCGGCACCGCATCCGGCAGCTTCTGGATGAAGTAGCGCGCCGATAGGCCCAGTTCCATCTTGGCCGACACCATGCCGCCGATCAGCGCCATCGAGTCGGTCCACACCACCAGCAGCGGCATCGAGATCGCCAGCGCGAGCACCTTCGGCATGATCAGGCGGTAGCCGTGCGAGATGCCCATCACCAGCATGGCATCGAGTTCCTCGGTCACCCGCATCACGCCCAGTTGGGCGGTGATCGACGAACCCGAGCGGCCCGCCACCAGGATCGCCGCCAGCAGCGGCCCCAGTTCGCGGATCACGCTCATGCCCAGGATGTTCACCAGGTACATGTCGCCGCCGAAGGTGCGCAGCTGCTGCGCCGACAGGAACGACAGCACCACGCCGATCAGGAAGCCTACCAGCGCGGTGATGCCGAGCGCCTGGAAGCCGGCATGGAAGATATTGGCGGAGATTTCCTTCCACGGGCCCGTGCTCGGATGGCGCACGAAGCGCCAGATGTCCTGCACCACCTGTCCGATCAGGCCGATGAAGCCCCGCAGGTGCTCGAAGAAGGACAGCATGCCGAAGCCGAGCACCATCACCGCGGTGAGGCGGCTGCGGCGCGATTTCGGCACCTGTGCCACGCACGCTTCCTCGATCCGCTTGAACAGCTCTTCCTGCTTGGGCGCGAGCTTGAGCTGGTCCGGGCGCTTCTTGCCCCAGCAGTTCCAGAACATCTGCGCGCCGATGTGATCGAGGCTGATGATGCCCGACAGGTCCCACGCCAGCCCCGGCTTGTCCTTCAGCGAGGCCAGCGTCTTGATGATGGTCTTGATGGCGCCGCGGTCGGCCAGCGCGTGCACCTGCCAGATACCGGCAGCCATGACGGCTTCGGTCGCGCTGGTATCGGCTCGTTGTAGGGTTAAAGTTGGCGCATTTTCAAGTGGCATTGCGCCAGTGTAAAAGAGATTCGCCCTCGCCGCTACCGGTGTTCGCTAGCGTACTCAGGCAGCAAGGTGACGGGCCTGGCGCAGGGGCAGCGCGGCCGCCGGCTTTGGCTTGTTGCCCGCGTAGTCGCTGCCGACCAGCGCGGCCGCCGCCTCCTGCTCCATGCCGCGCGCCTGCAGCCAATGCGTCACCAGCGCCGCCAGGCGGTCCAGCGCGATGCGGTGGGTGGCGTCGGTTTTCGTGTAGATCCAGTCGGAGAAGGCCATGAAGTTCTCGAACGGCGCCGCCCCCAGCATCACGTCGATTGTATTGACGAAGCGCCCCGAATTGGCTACCAGGTCCCAGTAGCGCGCGAAGCGCACCAGCCGCAGCATGGTGCCGAAGTCGATGTCTTTGGTGGCCAGGATGGTGTACGGCGGGTAGGGATCGAATACCAGCCCGTACGCTTCGGTGTGGCGGATGATCGGCGTGCCGCGCAGGCGCTTGAGGATGCCGAACTGGATCTCGTGCGGCTGCAGAGCCACCAACTGGTCGAAGCCGCGCGCGAAGCTGGCGACGTCCTCGCCCGGCAGGCCGGCGATCAGGTCAACGTGCATGTGCGCGTGCGAGTGTTCGCACAGCCAGCGGATGTTCTCGGCCGCCTTGACGTTGTCCTGCTTGCGGCTCACCAGCGCCTGCACCACCGGGTTGAAGCTCTGGATGCCGATCTCGAACTGCAGCGCGCCAGGCGGGAATTTGGCGATGCCTTCCTTGAGCGCGTCGGGCAGGTGGTCCGGCACCAGCTCGAAGTGGGCGTACACCGGATCTTCCGGGTGCGCGGCCAGCTTATCGAGGAAGAACTGCATGATCTTCAAGCTGGTCTTGATATTGAGGTTGAAGGTGCGGTCGACGAACTTGAAGAGGCGTGCCCCGCGGGCATGCAGGGCCTCCAGCTCGCCGAGGAAGGTGTCGAGCGCGAATGGCCATGCCGTCTTGTCCAGCGCCGACAGGCAGAACTCGCACTTGAAGGGGCAGCCGCGCGACGCCTCTACATATATAGTGCGGTGCGCGATGTCATGGTCCGAGTACAGCGAGTACGGCATCGCTATCTCCGCCATCGGCGGCTGCACGCCCGCGTGCACTTTCATCAGCGGCTTGGGGCCATGCAGGATCTCCGCGCACAGTTTGGGGAAGGTGACGTCGCCCCAGCCCGTGACCAGGTAGTCTGCCAGCCGGACGATCTCCTGCTCGCCGCTCTCGTGCGACACTTCCGGTCCGCCCAGCACGATTACCACCTGCGGGGCAACCCGCTTGAGCATCGCCACTACCCGCGTGGTTTCCTCGACGTTCCATATATAGACACCGAATCCGATAATCCGCGGCTGCGACGCCAGCAGTTTTTCCACGACCTCGGTGGTTTTCGCGCCGATCACGAATTCCTGGATGCTGGCCTGTTCTTTTAGCGGCGCCATGTTCGCAAGTAAATAGCGCAAGCCCAACGATGCGTGAGCGTAGCGGGCGTTCAAGGTGGCAAGAATGATGGTCATCGGGTGGGCAAGTGTCGCGCAAAAGCCGCCATTTTACGCCCGCTCCCATGATTTCTCGCAAATTGTCACAAAGCCTCTTGCCAACCCCGCCGGTGGTTTGCTATAGTTTGCCTCCTGACGAAAAAGACGCACCGAATCAACAGGTTGCGGATGATTTGTAGGAATTGCCTTAACGGCAAGTAGAAAAAAAGAAGTTGACGTTGTAGGCGAAATGCTTCATACTCTTTCTTCTTCGCGGCTGACAAACAAAACGCTTTGTCAACAAGCTGCAGGCAGTACCAAACAAGTTCTTTAACAATTAACAGTCGATAAGTGTGGGCGTTTGATGAAGGTGCCAGTGACTTCGGTCACTGAATACTTAAATTATCAAATGTTCACAAAAAAGAAATATAGGCGCTTCGCAAGAAGTGGCCTGTCAGTAT
>JBBRXM010000166.1:0-4491 GCA_038248405.1 Burkholderiales bacterium | reverse complement strand
TGGCCTTGGTACCGGTCACGCGCAGTTTGCCTGCATTGATCACGACGATGAAATCGCCGGTGTCGACGTGCGGAGTAAATTCTGGTTTGTGTTTGCCGCGCAGTCGGAGTGCCACTTCGCTGGCAACACGTCCGAGGATCAGATCCGTCGCGTCAATCACTAACCAATCGCGCTGGACTTCATGTCCTTTAGCGGAAAAAGTTTTCATGTTGACTTCCTAATATGTACATCGCTCAAATGGTGGTTCCGCTCTTGCTGCCCGCGGACTCTGCCTTATTGTCTTTCCTGAGCAAACGGAAAGCCGGCAATGATAGCGCGCTTCGCCCCTCCAAGTCAACCGCACCCTGGCCTTCTGTTGCATTGCGATGTTTGCCCTGCGTCGGGTCGAAGTTGCCGTAAATCATTTACTCTAAAGTGAAACAATCGGTTGACCGACGAAACCGCCCCAATCTAGTATGGCTTGGCATCCACCATGGGAGTTCTGCGTGAAATTTCGACTTTGCCTTGGTGCGCCGCTGCTCGGCATGCTGCTGTCGGCCACGGCCGCGCACGCCGCCGGGCTGCAGGAGCGCTCCTGCCACCTGCCCGGCGTCGAGGAAGCGCTGCGCTGCATCAGCGTGCCCGTCGCGCTCGACCATGCGCGCCCCGCCGGCGCCAGACTGAACCTGCACGTGACGGTGGCGCCGGCCTTCCGCGAATCGGCCCGCCCGGATCCGCTGTTCGTGCTCGCCGGCGGCCCCGGCGAAGCCGGCTCCGACGTGCTGCCGCTGCTCAATAATACGTTCCGCCGCATCCGCGCCACCCGCGACATCGTCTTCATTGACCAGCGCGGCACCGGCCTCTCCGGCAAGCTCAGCTGCGACGACAGCAAGGCCAGCGAGGCGAGCATGACCGAGCAGCAGCTCGAGGCCGAGCTGCTCGGCTGCATCGGCGCCATGAAGGTCGACTTCGCCGCCTACGGCACCGCCAGCGCCGCCCGCGACATCGAGCAGGTGCGCCGCGCGCTCGGCTACGGCGCCATCAACCTGTTCGGCGGCTCCTACGGCACCCGCCTCGGCCAGGCCTACGCGCGCGCCTTCCCCTCGCACCTGCGCGCCATGGTGCTCGACGGCGTCGCCGCGCCCGACCAGGTGATCCCGGCCGGCGGGCGCGACGGCCAGGCCGCGCTCGACGCCCTGTTTCGCCAGTGCGCCGCCGAGCCGGCTTGCGAGCGCGCCTTTCCCGGGTTGCGCGCCGAATTCGACGTCCTCGCCGCCCAGGTCGCGGGCGGCAAGGTCAAGGTCGACGTGGCCGACCCGCGCACGGCCGAACCGATCCGGTTGGCGATGAACAGCGGCCGCTTCCTCAATACCGTGCACAGCATCCTGTATTCGCCGGCCGACAGCCGCCGCCTGCCCTTCCTGATCCACAGCGCAGCGAAGGGCCGCTGGGAGCCGTTCGTGGCGCGCCGCAACGTTGCCGTCGACCTCTCCGCGGACGGCTCGATCGCGCTGGTGCTGCACCTGGCAGTCATCTGCGCGGAAGACTACCCGCGCCTGACCCCGGCCCTGCGCGCCGACGACGCCTCCGCGCTGACGGCGCCGATGCTCGCCCGCCTGCCGACACTGTGCCGCGCCATCAACGTGGCGCCGGTGCCGGCGACGCTGCCGACGACGATCGCCGCGCCCGTGCTGATGCTCTCCGGCGCGCTCGACCCCGTCACCCCGCCGCGCCGCGCCGAAGCGGCCGGCAAGTACATGGCGCGCGCCCAGCACCTGGTGGTCGCCAACGCCGGCCACGGCATTTCGCAGCTGGGTTGCACGCCGCGACTGCTGCGCGAGTTTCTCGACGCCCCCACCGCGCCGGTCAAGGCCGCCTGCCTGAAAGACATCCCGGTGCCGGGCTTTCAGCTGGGCAGCTCCGGGCCGCAACCGTAACCGCCGGGACCGACCATGATTGAAACGAAAGATGTACGCAAACAATTCGGCGCCGTGCAGGCGCTGGGCGGCGTCAGCTTCACCGCGCAGGACGGCCAGATCACGGCGCTGCTGGGCCCCAACGGCGCCGGCAAGACCACACTGCTGCGCCTGCTCGTGGGCCTGCTCAGGCGCGACCACGGCAGCATCAGCATCGACGGCATCGACCCCGAGCGCGACCCGATGGCGGTGCGCCGCAACATCGGCTTCTTGACCGACCAGTTCGGATTGTATGACCGCCTCAGCACGCGCGAGTTCCTCGTCTATTTCGGCGAACTCAACGGCATGGCCGGCGCCGCCCTGCAGCAGCGCATCGACGAAGTGGCCGAGCTGCTCGGCATGAACGACATCCTCGAGCGCCGCGCCAAGGGGTTTTCGCAAGGCCAGCGCATCAAGGTGGCGCTGGCGCGCACGCTGCTGCACCGCCCGCGCCACCTGCTGCTCGACGAGCCGAGCCGGGGCCTCGACGTGATGAGCACGCGCGCGCTGCGCGCCGCCCTGACCGAACTGCGCAAGGACGGCTGCTGCGTCATCATGGCCACCCACGTGATGCAGGAAGTGACGCACCTGTGCGACGACGTCATCGTCATCGCCAAGGGCATCACGGTGGCGCAGGGCTCGCCCGCGCAGCTGTGCCAGCGCACCGGCATCGCCAGCCTGGAAGACGCCTTCGTCAGCCTGGTCGGCACCGATGAAGGGATCGTCGCATGAAGGCGAAATGGCTGATCGTATTCAAGAAGGAGTTGCGCGAAACGCTGCGCGACCGCCGCTCGCTGGGCCTGCTGCTGCTGTTCACCCTGATGTACCCGGTGATGATCGGCGTCATCTTGCACCAGCAGATCAAGCGCGCCACCAAACCCGAGCGCGAAGGCATCGAGCTGGCCGTCATCAACGCCAGGCAGGCGCCCAACCTGATGACGCAGTTCAAGCACAAGAACATCACGGTGCAGGCGGTCGGCCCGATGAGCGAGGAAGCGATCGCTGAACTGCTGCGCGACCACAAGACGGTGGCGGTGCTGCGCATCGGCGACAAGTTCGCCGAGAACTACCAGGCGATGCGGCCGGCCCCGATCGAACTGTGGTTCGATTCGGCGGCCGACAACCGCACGCGCCAGCGCGACATCGAAGAAGTGCTGCAAGCCTACAGTTCCAGCGTGGCCAGCGCGCGCCTGCTGGCGCACGGGGTGTCGCCGGCCACGGTGGCGCCGGTCAAGCTGCAGCGCTACGACACCGGCACCACGGCCGCGCGCTCGGCCGGCCTGATCGGCGGCATCCTCGGCTTCCTGTTCTTCCCGGCCGTCATTTGCGGCTTGTCGGCCGCGGTCGACAGCACCGCCGGCGAACGCGAACGGCGCTCGCTGGAAGTGCTGATGTCGCAGCCGGCGCACAGCTGGGAGCTGGTGGTGGGCAAATGGCTCGCCGCCGGCAGCCTGGCCGTGATCGGCATTACCTTCGAGCTGTTCCTGGCGCACGGCATCCTGAGCTGGCTGCCGCTGGAGGAAATCGGCATGGCCTGGCGCGTCACCACCGCCGACCTGCTGCTGGTATGCCTGGCGTCGGTGCCGCTGTCGCTGTTCGCCTCCTCGCTGCAGATCGCGGTGGCGATGAACGCCAGGTCGTTCAAGGAAGCGCAGAGCATGCTCACCTTCGTGCTGTTCCTGCCGATGGTGCCGGGGCTGGCGGTGTCGATGATGGAGCTGAAAACGGCCATGTGGATGTACAGCGTGCCGATGCTGTCGAACCAGACCTTGCTGCGCGAAATCGCCAAGGGCGAGCAGATCGGCGCGCTGCCGTTCGTGCTGACCTTCGCCAGCTCGATGCTGTTTGCGCTGGCCGCGGTGGCGTTCGCCAGCTCGCGCATGAAGAGCGAGCGCTACGTGCTGGCCGTGTAGACGCTAGAATAGTCGGCCACACTGTTATCGAAGGATGCGCAATGGAAGTGAAAGTCAGCTGGAACGGACCGTCGGGCATGAGTTTTCGGGCCGAAACAGGATCCGGCCACATGGTCAGCATGGACGGCGCCCCCGAAGGCGGCGGCCACAACCTGGCGCCGCGGCCGATGGAAATGGTGTTGCTGGGAACCGGCGGCTGCACCGCCTACGATGTCGTGCTGATCCTCAAGCGCGGCCGCGAAGACGTGCGCGGCTGCGACGTCAGCCTCAAGGCCGAACGCGCCGACACCGATCCGAAGGTATTTACCAAGATCCACTTCCACTTCACCGTCACCGGCAGCAAGCTCAAGCCCGGCAGCGTCGAACGCGCGGTCAGCCTGTCGCATGACAAATACTGCTCGGCCTCGATCATGCTGGCCAAGACGGCCGAGATCACCCACTCGTTCGAAATCGTCGACTCTGGGGTCTGACCCGGGGGGGTCAGACCCCGGTTGAGCTGCGTGCTCTAGACGTAATACGCAGTCGTGGTCATCACCTTCGCCATCGCCGTCATCGCCGCCCTGACAGGAGCCGGCACCTCGACCGCCCCCAGCGCGCTGGCGGCCGCCCCGTGCGCGGCCTCGTCGCTGCGCATCTGCTCGACG
>JBBRXM010000165.1:0-4766 GCA_038248405.1 Burkholderiales bacterium | reverse complement strand
GACTGTGATCGCCGACTACAAAATCATCGCTGCAGAATTCAATAAAGCCGCCATCGATAGTTTGCAGGCCGATGCCGAAGCCATGACATGCATAGATAAAGCTTTGCTGCTGGCGCTCTTCAAAAAACTGCAGGGTGCGAACCGCAAGATCGAAAAGCTGCTGCTCATGAAAGCGATTGATGGCAAAGGCGAATAGTCAAGCCTTCAATACGTTCACGCATTTCCTTGCCCGCCTTGAAATGAGGAACGTCTTTCGCAGGAACCAGTGGATTCGTTTGAAGGCTCAAGCGTTTGCAATACAGGGTGTGCTTGTGGCCGCAAGTGCGACATGCTCTTCGCTGAAATGGTTTAACGGCAGAAAGGTTGCGAGACGGCCTGTAACAGGCGTGACCCATCAGCCACTTCGACCAGGGCAGCGACGCCGGTGTTTCTGGAAACAACGTCTGTGGGGGTGAAGATGTGGTTGATCTTCGTGTCTCGGACATCGCTGATCGGGAACGGCCCGACCCAATCGCGCACGACGAAGTCGTGACGCAGTTGGCGCCCCGTGTTTTCGCCTGCACGCACGTTGGAAGTCAGTCCGTTCTCGTAAAGCGCGAGGTACGCTACGACACGAGCCTTATCGTTAGCCGGAAGCAGTCTGGTATCAAGTTCAACTGCAATACGCCCCGCAGTGCCTGTTTCGACTCGTAGCGCAAGGTCGGCACCTGAAGCAACAGAAGCACCGGGTACTATATCGCCCGGCGCCCGAGCCTGCCGCCACATCGAGGAATCAAGACCGTTGATTAGCGTTTGTGGGGTATAGGCAAAGCGGCCTCGATTTTGATTCATCCGTTCGTATTGTCGTGCGGCATATTTCGGCGAAGCGAAACGGTCACGCCAGCCGATGTAGTCCCAATAGTCAACATGAAAGGCCAACGGAATCACTACTGTAGCTGCCACGGTCTTGCCAACAAACCCCGACAGCCAGCGCTCCGCAGGGGGGCAACTGGAGCAGCCTTCCGAGGTATAAAGCTCAATCAACATTGCACGCTCGGCACCGCTATGAGCTGTGCATGAGGCGGAAAACGCCAACGTCGACAAACTCGCCAACAGGCTGCCAATGAAAAGCGAGATGGCTCGGCGAATCGTAACGGCCCCTGGGTTAATCCGCTGAGTCATGGGTATTCTCGTAAGCGTCCGGGCGAGGCCGTCTTGACGTTGATATCGCTTGGTTATCGTTCGCCCCAGCGGTTCCACGCCATGCGCAGTAGCGCGGCATTAGCGGCATGCCGGTCGAAACGATCCGGCATAAAGTCGTGTCCCGCCCACGTCATGAACGCCTTGACCGCTTCGCTTTTGGGCTTCGCCGCCAAAGCGTCGATGAACTCCTGATATCCGTAGGCACCGCCGCAATCTTCGGGCGGGCAAGCGCGGGCGCCGTCACTGACATACGCGTAGCCTGCGGGTTGCTTCAGCGGCTCGACCTGCTCGACGTTGATCTTGTGACACCAGCCATCACCAAAGTCGTAAAGGTAGGCAAATTCCAAATCCCGTTCCAGCACATCGCGCAGTTTCACGCGCCGCTCATCAAGAACGGGATGCTCAGGATCATCCTCGGGGTGCGGTGTCGCATACCGCGTGTCGCCGATGGTGAACTGATGCAGATGTGCGTCGGTCCAGCCCATCGCGGCCTGCACGATATGGTGCAGTTGGATGAGCGACATCTGGTTTTCGACCCAGATGTCGCGCCAAATGAGCGGTGTTACCTCTGCCAATTCGACGTGGAGTTTGAAGCAGCGCTTGATAGTAGATCGGTGTAAAGTGGCCATCGGGGGCAACCGGGTTGCGAAGATAAGGCAGTATATTCGCAGCCGTCAGCCGAAGGCGAATCAGGCGACTGCAGGAAGCTCGGCGGAATGGCTGGCGAGCTGATCGGCCACCGCCCAAGGCAACAACTCCGCGACGCGATTTACCGGGTAATCGGCAATGCGCGCCAGCACGAAACGCAAGTACGCCTCCGGGTCGAGATCGTTGAGTTTGGCCGATCCGATCAGACTGTAGATTGCCGCAGCGCGTTCGCCTCCGGTGTCGGAGCCGGCAAAGAGATAGTTCTTCCGACCAATGGCCACCGTCCGCAAGGCCCGCTCCGCCGCGTTGTTGTCGATCTCGATACGCCCGTCGCCGACATAGCGGGTCAGCGCCGGCCAGCGCTTGAGCGCGTAAGTGATGGCATTAGCCAAAGCCGATTTTTTCGAGAGCCTGGCGAGCGTCTCGGTGAGCCAGTTCTTGAAGTCGTCAAGCAGCGGTCCGGCTTTCGCCTCGCGAATGCGGCGTCGGTGATCCGGTAATTGGCCGCGCACCTCGGCTTCGATTGCATAGAGCGCGCCGATCCGTTTTAGCGCTTCGGCGGCAATGGGTGACGCCTGCGCCTTGTGCAACTCGAAGAATTTGCGCCGCGCGTGCGCCCAGCACGCCGCCTCCAGAATTTTCCCGTCGGCGTACAAGGGTTCGTAGCCGGCGAACGCATCGGCCTGCACAATCCCGGTAAAGGACTTCAGGTGCGCCTGCGGATGTTCGCCGCGGCGGTTCGGTGAATAGGCGAACCAGACCGCCGGCGGGCTGGGGTCACCGGCCGGACGATCATCCCGAACATAAGGCCACAAGCGCCCGGTCTTCGTCTTGCCTTCACCCGGCGCGAGGACCGGCACCGGCGTATCGTCGGCATGCACCTTGGCGGCCGACAGGACGTAGCGGTTCAATGCCTCGACCAGCGGCCGCAGCAAGGCGCTGCACTGGCCGACCCAGTCGGCCAGTGTCGAGCGTTCGAGGTCAACGCCAGAACGGGCGTAGATACCGCTCTGCCGGTAGAGCGGCAGGTGATCGCAGAACTTGGCGGTGAGGACGTGGGCCAGCAGGCCGGGGCCGGCCAGACCGTTGGCGATCGGCCGGCTCGCGGCGGGCGCCTGGACGATCGTGTCGCAGCGGGCGCAGGCGAGCTTCGGGCGGACGTGGCGAATGACCTTGAAATGCTCGGGGATGTACTCCAGCGTTTCCGAGACATCTTCGCCGAGCTTCTTCAGCGCGCCGCCGCAGTCCGGACAGCAGCACTCGGCCGGGGCGTGTTCGACCGTCTCGCGGGGCAAGTGATCGGGAAGCGGTTTGCGAACGGGGCGCTTGACCGGCGCAGGGCTGCTCGCCGGCGCTTCCGCAACAGAGAGTTCGGCGCGTTCGGCGCGCACAGCTTCAAGTTCTTCGAGGGAGAGTTCCAGTTGGCCAATCGTCTCGTCGAGTTGTTCCGAGCGACGACCGAACTGCATGCGGCGCAGCTTGGCGAGGATCAGATTAAGGCGTTCGATTTCGGCATCGCGCTCAGCCAACTGCGCTTGCTGCGCAATCACCAATGCCTTGAGCAGTACAGTGTCGTCAGGCAGTTGGGGGGTCGAAATCATGCCAAAAGTCTACGCGATTACGTCGACTGTGAACAGCCCCCCAGCGCACTTTTTACCACTATTTTTACGTCGCGTATTGCGGCTGCCAGGTGCGCTCGGGGCGTCGCCAGTCAATGCCTTCGAGGAGCATGGAGAGCTGCGCGCCAGAGAGGTGAATCGCGCCTTCTTTCGCTTGCGGCCAGACGAAACGCCCACGTTCCAGACGTTTGACGAATAAGCACAGGCCGTCGCCACTCCACCACAGGAGCTTGACGAGATCACCGCGCCGGCCACGGAAGAGGAAGACGTGACCGGAGAATGGATTCTCGGCGAGTGCGCTTTGCACCAGCGCGGCAAGTCCGTCCATGCCACGCCGCATGTCGGTGACGCCGGCGGCGAGCCAGATCCTTGTTCCTGCCGGCAGCCCGATCATCGCGGACGCAGGACGGCGAGGATGGTCTGCAGCGCATCGAGGCAAACTCGGCCGCGGACGCTCAGCCGGGCGTTGGCAAATTCGATCTCGATGGCGCCGGGGCAAGACTCGGTAACCGGCGCCCCGATCATGATCGGCGCCGACTCGACGGTCACAGGGAGCAGTGCGCCTCGCGTTGCCGGGGCCTTTGGCCGCAACAGATCGCGCCGCCATTTGTGCAGTTGATTGGCGTTGAGGCCGTGGGCCAGGGCAACGCCGGCAACCGAGGCGCCGCGCCGGCTGCTTTCGGCGACGACTTGCTGTTTGAATTCGAGTGGGTGGTGCCGCCGTTTGATCATCGAGGTGTCCGCTTGCGATTTAGGCGGACACCTGTTGGCGTCCGCTTACGCAAGACTCGCTGATTTTCGCTCTTGGCTCAAGACGGTGACCGCCGGACGCTTACGTATTCTCCTGATATGGCCGTTCTACTGCGCTAGTGCCGAGTCGGCGTGCAATACACCACACGTGGAATCAACTCACCAGAAGCACCGTGACCATAGTCTTGGTCTAGGACTGATTGGGTTTGGGAATGAAGCGCAGAGCCACCGTATTCATGCAGTAGCGCAGACCAGTAGGCTTCGGTCCGTCATCAAAGACATGTCCGAGATGCGATTCGCACAAAGCACAACGTACTTCGGTGCGCACCGTGCCGAATGTACGATCTTCAATGTTGCGAATATTCTCCGATGCGATAGGCTGCCAGAAACTGGGCCAGCCCGTACCGGAATCGTATTTGGCGCTGGCATCGAACAGCGCGTTGTCACAACACACACATCGGTACAGACCCGGCTCATGTCTGTCGTAGCCTCGTTGCGAGAAAGCCCGCTCCGTACCCTGTCGGCGTGTTACATCGTAAGCCAGCGGTGACAAGGTCTTCTTCCACT
>JBBRXM010000164.1:0-4785 GCA_038248405.1 Burkholderiales bacterium | reverse complement strand
TCGACCAGGTAGATGCAGGGCAGGTTGTTCTGGTCGGCGATTTCCTGCGCGCGCAGGTGCTTCTTGACGGTGATCGGGTAATAGGTGCCGCCCTTGACGGTGGCGTCGTTACAGACGATCACGCACTCCTGGCCGGAGACGCGGCCGATGCCGGTGATGATGCCTGCGGCCGGCGCGGCGCCGCCATACATGCCGTGTGCCGCAAGCTGCGAAAACTCGAGGAAGGGCGTGCCGGGATCGAGCAGCATCTGGACACGCTCGCGCGGCAGCAGTTTGCCGCGCGCCACATGTTTTTCCTTTGCCGCCGCACCGCCGCCGTCGGCGATGTGCGCCACTTGCGCCATGAGCGCATCGACAACGCCTTGTATGGCGAAGGCGTTGGCCTTGAAATCGTCCGAGCGCGGATTCAGTTTTGTTTCGAGAACAGTCATTGCATTCCTCAAGGTGGCGCCGTGGTCGCAAGACTTGACGTTTACGTAAACGTCAAGCGCGAAAGCAGATTAACGCTGATCTTTCGGCATGACTGTTCACGGGATGACAATTGACGTGATTTTCGATGCGCACTTACGAAGCTCCCGCCGGCCGCGCGCGCCGGGTCGTACGTTACAATCAGCGTATGACTAAAGAGCGACAACGCCAATCGACACCCCGCCGCAGATGGCCATTCCGATGAAATCGATACGAAGCGAACAGCTCGGGGAATTCATCGCCGCCTCCGCGTGGGGAAAGAACCTGACGGCGGAGCAACTGCAGCGGGTGTGCAGTGAAGCGTCTGAATTGAAGGTCGATGCGGGACAGACGGTTTGCCACCGTGGCGTGCTGGCGGAATACTGGTACGGCGTCATCGAAGGCCTGGTGAAAGTGTCGACCGTTTCACGCAACGGCCGCCCGACCACCTTCATCGGCATTCCCGCGGCCGGCTGGTTCGGCGAAGGCGCGGTGCTCAAACACCAGATCCGTCCGTACGACGTGGTGGCGCTGCGCGCGAGCCGGCTGGCGCTCATCCCGGCGGCGACCTTCCACTGGCTGTTCGGCGCCAGCCTGCCTTTCAACGCTTTCCTCATCGGCCATCTCAACGCCCGCCTCGCGCAATTCGTGATCCGGCTGGAGCATGCGCGTTCGCACGACCCGGACCGTCACGTCATGCACTGCCTGGCGGAATTGTTCAACCCAGAACTGTACCCGGGCACCTCGACCACGTTCCAGATATCACAGGAAGAAATTGCCTTCCTGGCCGGCGTGTCGCGCCAGCTCGTCAATCGCGCGCTGCGCCAGCTGGAAGAGGTCAAGCTGGTCGAGGTCAGTTACGGATCGATCACCATCCTCGATGTCGAGGCGCTGCGCCAGTTCGCCGCGCAACAGGATGATCCTGATGACGGCCCCGTGCCGGCGCGTCGATAATTTTTCAATTGTCAGGCGACTGACAGTCTTCCGTGAATGCCGATGATAGCCTTGGATGTTCTTTACGTTTACGTCAACGTAAGGCCGTTCAGAGCGATCAATTCGACACATCACGGAGACAAAATGAAAACGAAACAGATTTCCCTCGCTTGCGCCCTGCTGGTGGCAGGTATGAGCCAGGCGGCTGCACAAATCAGCAACGACGTCGTCAAGATCGGCATCATCACCGACATGTCGGGTTTGTATTCGGACCTGTCGGGACCAGGTTCCGTCGTCGCCGCGAAGATGGCGATCGAAGACTTCGGCAAGACCGTGCTCGGCAAGCCGATCGAACTGCTCACCACGGACAGCCAGAACAAAGCCGACGTCGCCTCGGCCAAGGCACGCGAATGGATCGACGAACAAAAGGTCGACGTGCTGATGGACCTGGTGCCAACCAACGTCGCGCTGGCCGTCATGCAGATCGCGCAGCAGAAGAACAAGCTGGCGATCGTGGTAGGTTCGGCCTCCAGCACGATCACGAATGAAAAGTGCACCGCCACCAGCGCCCACTGGATGTACGACACCTATTCGAGCTCGGTGGGCACCGGCAAGGCCCTGCTCAAGCGCGGCGGCGACAGCTGGTATTTCCTGACCGCCGACTACGCGTTCGGCAAGTCGCTCGAAAAAGACGTCTCGGACGTCGTCACCGCCGGCGGCGGCAAGGTGACCGGTTCCGTCAAGCACCCGCTCAACAGCAGCGATTTCTCTGCTTTCCTGATCCAGGCCCAGGCCTCCAAGGCCAAGGTCATCGGCCTGGCCAATGCCGGCGGCGATACCATCAATGCCGTCAAGCAGGCCGGCGAGTTCGGCATTGCCGGCAAGGGGCAACTGGTCGCCCCGCTGCTGATGTTCATCAGCGACGTCCACGCGATCGGCCTCAAGTATGCCCAGGACATGTATCTGACCGAAGGCTTCTACTGGGACCAGAACGATACGACGCGCGCCTGGTCGAAGCGCTTCTTCGCGATCCAGAAGAAGATGCCGACCATGGCACAGGCCGGCATGTACTCTGCCGTCACGCATTACCTGAAAGCGGTCAAGGCGGCCGGCACGGATGAAACCGCCGCCGTCATGAAGAAGATGCGCGAGCTGCCGATCAGCGACGTCGTCATTCCGAAAGGGACGCTGCGCGAGGACGGCCGCGTGGTCCATGACATGCTGCTGCTGCAAGTGAAGAAGCCGAGCGAATCGAAGGCGCCATGGGACTACTATAAGATTGCCGGCGTGGTGCCGGCCAGCGAGGCGTTCCGGCCTTTGGCGCAGTCTGGCTGCCCGCTCGTCAAGAAGTGATCTGAAAAAACAGAAGGAGACAAACATGCAGCCGCTCTCAAGTTACGTTCACGGCGCGCACGACGTGCCGCTGATCGGAGAAACCATTGGCGCCTACCTGGAGTCGGTAGCGGCGCGGTTCGGCGCCAGCGAAGCGCTGGTGATTCCGCACCAGGACGTGCGCTGGACCTACGCCGAATTCAACGACCGCGTCACGCGCCTTGCGGCCGGACTGCTGCGGCTCGGTCTGCACCCAGGCGACCGGGTCGGCATCTGGTCGCAGAACCGCGCCGAATGGGTGCTGACCCAGTTCGCCACCGCCAGGGCCGGCCTGATCATGGTGAACATCAATCCCGCGTATCGCCGCTCGGAACTTGAATACGTGCTCGACAAGGTGGAGTGCAGCGCACTGATCCTGGCGCCCGCATTCAAGTCGAGCGACTACATCGGCATGCTGCTCGACGTCGTGCCGGAACTGCATCACGCCCGGCCCGGCGCGCTGCAGTCGCCGCGGCTGCCGCACCTGCGCCATGTGATCCGGCTGGGCGCCGACAAGACGCCGGGCATGTTTAACTTCGACGAGCTGTCGGCGTCGCTGGACGCCGAGCACCTCGCCCACCTGGCGAAGATTTCTCCGACGCTGCAGTTCGACGATCCCGTCAACATCCAGTTCACGTCCGGCACGACCGGCGCGCCGAAGGGCGCGACGCTGACCCATCACAATATCCTCAACAACGGATTTTTCATCGGTGAAGCGATGAAGCTGACCGAGCGCGACAAGCTGTGCATCCCGGTGCCGCTGTATCACTGCTTCGGCATGGTGCTCGGCAACCTGGCGTGCGTGACGCACGGTTCGGCGATGGTGTACCCGGGCGAAGGCTTCGAGCCGAAGGCGGTGCTCGAGACGGTGCAGGCCGAACGCTGCACCGGCCTGCATGGCGTGCCCACCATGTTTATCGCCATCCTCGACCATCCCGACTTCGGCCAGTACAACCTCACCAGCCTGCGCACCGGCATCATGGCCGGTTCGCCCTGTCCCATCGAGGTAATGAACCGCGTCATCAGCACGATGCACATGAACGAAATCACGATCGCCTACGGCATGACCGAGACGTCACCGGTCAGCTTCCAGAGTTCGATCGACGATCCGGTGGCGCTGCGGGTATCGACCATCGGCCGTGTCCACCCGCATCTCGAAGTGAAGATCGTTGATGGCAACGGCCGGGTTGTGCCGCGCGGCCAGAAGGGTGAGTTGCTCACGCGCGGCTATTCGGTCATGCGCGGCTACTGGGGCGACGAGGAAAAAACGCGTGAAGCGATCGACCCGGCGCGCTGGATGCACACCGGCGACCTCGCGGTCATCGATGAACAGGGCTTCGCCAGTATCGTCGGCCGCTCGAAGGACATGGTGATCCGCGGCGGCGAGAACATCTACCCGCGCGAAGTCGAGGAGTTCCTGTACCGGCATCCGAAAGTGCTCGACGTGCAGTGTGTCGGCGTGCCGGACCAGAAGTATGGCGAGGAGCTATGCGCCTGCATCGTGCTGCGGCCGGGCATGCAAGCGACCGCGGACGAAATCCGTGCCTTCTGCGACGGCCAGATCGCCTATTACAAGATACCGCGCTATGTCAGGTTCGTCGACAGCTTTCCGATGACGGTGACCGGCAAGGTCCAGAAATACCTGCTGCGCGAACAGGTCACCACCGACCTGGGCCTCACTGGCGGCTTATAGTTCAATTCAAGGAAATCATGTCCATCATTATCGATTTACCTGGCCTGTCATTCGCCCACGGCGAAGACATCGACGCCTTGCGCGACACCATCCGGCAGTTCGCGCAAGCTGAAATCGCGCCGCGCGCGGCCGAGATCGACCGCAGCGACCAGTTCCCGATGGACCTGTGGCGCAAGATGGGCGAGCTCGGCGTGCTCGGCATCACCGTCGACGAGCGCTATGGCGGCGCCCAGATGGGCTACCTGGCCCACATCATCGCGATGGAAGAAATCTCGCGCGCCTCGGCCTCGGTCGGCCTGTCGTACGGCGCCCACTCGAACCTGTGCGTCAACCAGATCAAG
>JBBRXM010000163.1:0-4913 GCA_038248405.1 Burkholderiales bacterium | reverse complement strand
GCCAATTAGAGGACGCAATTCGTTCCTATCTCAAGATGAACAACGCCGAACCGAAACCGTTTGTTTGGACAAAATCAGCAGATGCCATTCTGGCGAGCATTGAGCGATTTTGTTTGCGAATTTCTAACTCAGGACACTAGGAGATTACACTAAGACACTTCCAGGCAGGCTGAAGAAGGGCGACTTGGTGAGGGTGGAAGGACCGTACGGACGCTTCAACTTCAACGGCAGCAAGCCGAGCCAGATCTGGATCAGCGCCGGCATCGGCATTACGCCCTTCCTGTCGCGGATGAGTCAACTGGCCAGCGAGCCCGATGGCAAAGTTGTGTACCTGTTCCATGCCAGCTCGACCTTGGACGGGGAAGCGCTGCAACACCTACAACGCCAAGCGGCGCGGGCCAAGGTCAGTTTGCACATTCATCGTACGCGAGAAGCGCGTCTGAACGCGGAGTATATCTGCCAAGTAGTGCCGGAGTGGCGTGGGGCCGACGTATGGTTTTGCGGCCCGTCGGCATTCGCTCAGGTATTGCGCGCCGATTTTACTGCGCGCGGACTAGCGCAAGCCGACTTTCACCAAGAACTGTTCCAAATGCGTTAGGGAAACACAGATATGGACGCCGTCGGAGTCAAGTGCTTTTTCAGGATGCGTAACGTCGAGTTCGCAGTCTGATATCCGGCTCGTTTTTGCCTATCGACTGCGAGTTCGGAAGCTTCATCCCTCGAAGGTTACGGGCTTGCCCTGCGCCGCAATTCCGGCCACTGCAATCGCCGTGGCCGGAGGCGTCTTGCCGGTGCCGGTCCACCGATCAGAACCGCATTTTACGCCGTATCCGTGCACTTCAACGAGTCCAGTTTCCGCACCAACCCTTGATCGACCTCGGACGAGTCGAAGTCGAAGCCAACCCAAGTCCCGATGCACGGGGAACTTGGCCGCAGTCATTGATGGCTCACTGAGCACATCGCCAGGTCCGTATTCTCGGCGGGCAGCAGGTGCTCGATCAGCCACTTGTACTAAGCCAGGCTATCTTCTGCCTGCGCCATCAGCTCGCCCCATGCGCTGACCATGCCGAGCATGGCGCAGTTCTTGTGCTCCGCCGCGACGTCACGCATGATTGGCCTCCGTCGCAGGTAACGCCAGCAAATATAGCTTGAGCGACAGTTTCTTGTCCTTCCCCCCGACATTTGATTTACATCAAATAGGTGGGATCACTCATTGACTCTTCTGGGTTACATTGGATTTCATCCGATACCGTAGCCGATGGAGGGGACGATCGCATGTTGGCCAGAATCTTACTGTTCGGAGCGACGACCTTATTGGCGGCTTGCAGTTCATTGCCCATGACGCCGACCACTCCAGACGCTGCCGTGCCGGTGGCGTGGTCGACAACGCTCCAATCCCGGCCTACTGGCGACAAGTCCGGCGGCGTCGTACTGGCCACTTGGTGGGACAGCTTTGGCGACCCGATGCTCGGCATGCTGGTGCGCCAGGCATTGCAGGCCAATACTAGCGTCATGAGCGCGCAGGCGGCGCTAAGGCAGGCGCGCGCCGTACGCGACGTCGCAGCCGCGTCGCTGCAGCCAGTTGCGTCCTTTTCCAGTTCTGCGCAGCGCAGCAAGACGGGAAACGCTGGCGCAAACAGTTTCGCTAGCGCTGGCATCGATGCCAGTTGGGAAGCGGATCTGTTTGGCGCGAACCGCTATGGGGTGCGCGTTGCCGAGGCAGGTGCGCAGGCCGCCGTTGCGACGCTGGCCTCGGTCCAGGTATCGATTGCGGCCGAGGTTGCGCTTGCCTATATCCAGTTGCGTGGGGCACAGGCCAGGCTCGTCATCGCGCGCGCCAACCTGGCCAGCCAGCTGGAAACCCTTCAGATCACTGGCTGGCGGGTGCAGGCCGGCTTGCTCACTTCGCTCGAGGGCGAGCAGGCGCGTGCGGCCAGCGAGCAGACCCAGGCGCAAATTCCCGCATTGGAGGCCAACGTCGCCCAGATCGCGCACGCGCTGGCGGTATTGTGTGCACAGCCGCCGGCTGGATTGCAGTCGCAGCTGGCGGATGTGGCGCCGGTCCCGCAGGCGCCCGACGAGCTGGCACTGAGTCTGCCGGCCGATACCTTGCGGCAGCGCCCTGACGTCGCGGCGGCAGAGTATGAAGTGCGCGCGGCGCTGGCTCGAGTTAGCGCCGCCGACGCCGCGCGTTACCCCGGCTTCAGGCTGGCCGGTTCGCTCGGGCTCAACGCGGCCAGCCTGGCCGCGCTCGGCAGCGGCGCGGTGGCGCGGACGATTCTCGCCAGCGTGTCCGGTCCGCTATTCGACGGCGGCAGCCGGCGCGCCCAGGTTCGCGCGCAGCAGGCGGCGCTGGAGCAAGCGCGGCTGGCGTATGGGGAGGCCATCCTTGCCGCATTGAAGGACGTGGAGGATGCCCTGTCGGCGCTGGACGGCGATCGCGAGCGGCTGCTCCACCTGCGCAATGCGGCCCAGGCCGCCGTGAACGCGGACCTGCTCGCCCGCCAGCGCTACGCCGGCGGCGTGATCGACTTCCAGGTGGAGCTCGATACGCAGCGCTCGCTGCTCGCCTTGCAGGATGCGGTGGCGTCCACCAGCGCCGACTTCAGCGCCGACCACGTGCGCCTATACAAGGCGCTGGGCGGCGGCTGGACGCCCGATCGTGCGGCGATGGGTGGGCCGGATGGAACCGTGCGCGGGAAGGCGCAATGAACATGGACAGCTCCACTGCAGAACCGGTGGCCGGCACCGAGACGCATGCGCCGCTGACCGAACCCGGCGGGCGGCGTTGGTGGCGGCGCGCCATGCCTTGGGCATTGGGCGCGGCCATACTCGTCGCCGTGGCGTTTGGGCTGTACCAGTGGCAATCGCAGCGCAAGGCCGGCGCCGCGCCGAGCTACACCACCGAGCAAGTCAAGCGCGGCGACCTTGTGCTCACCGTCAGCGCGAACGGCAGTTTGCAGCCAACCCGTCTCGTCAGCATCGGCAGCGAATTGTCAGGGACGGTGGCGCGGGTGATGGTGGACGTGAACGACAAGGTGAAGAAAGGGCAAGTGCTGGTGGAACTCGACACTGCCAAGCTGAACGACCAGATCGTCCGCTCGCGCGCAGCGCTCGCCGGCGCGAAGGCCGCCGTGGCGCAGACTGCGGCCACGGTGAAGGAAGCAGCGGCCAACCTGGCCCGACTAGAACATGTGTCGCGCCTGTCGGGTGGCAAAGTTCCATCGAAGGCCGAACTGGACGCGAGCCTGGCCGCGCTCGAACGCGGCCGAGCCAATGAACTGAGCGCCCGCGCCAATGTCGTTAGTGCCAACGCGACCCTGTCCACCGATGAAACCAACCTCGCGAAGGCATCGATCCGCGCGCCCACCGACGGCGTCGTACTCACCCGCAGCGTGGACCCCGGCAACGCCGTGGCGGCGTCGTTGCAGGCGGTAACGCTGTTTACGATTGCTGAGGACTTGCGCCGGCTGCGCCTGCAGGTCAACGTCGATGAAGCCGACGTCGGCGCGCTCCAGCTTGGACAACAGGCGCGCTTCACTGTCAGCGCCTACCCCAACCGTCAGTATCCCGCAGTGGTGACGCGGGTCGCCTACGGCTCGACCGTCACGGATAACGTCGTCACCTACCTGACCTATCTGGAAGTCGACAACAGTGACCTGAGCCTGCGGCCGGGCATGACCGCTACCGCCGTCATTCGCGCCACCGAACGCCATGATGCGCTGCTGGTTCCCAACACGGCCCTGCGCTTTACGCCAAACCGGGCTGCCAAGCCTGCCGCCGGCGGCATCGTCGCCAGCCTGATGCCGCGCGGTCCGGCGCGCACGCCGCGCCGCCCCGCCGCCGTTGCCAACACGGCGGCGACGCGCCGGGTCTGGATACTGCAAGACGGTGCGCCAGCCGAAGTGAGCGTGATGCCCGGAATCAGCGACGGCCGTATGACCGAGGTGACCGGCGGCGACCTGCGTGAGGGCATGCAAGTGATCACGGATCAGCGCGCAGGAACGCAGCCGTGAGCGCGCCGCCAGCAGCGGGCAATGCTCCCCTAATCCGGCTGCGCGGGGTCAGCAAGGTGTATGGCTCCGGCCAGGCGTCGCTGATGGCGCTCAAGAATCTCGACATCGACATTGTGGCTGGCGAGTTTACGGCCATCATGGGGCCGAGCGGTTCGGGCAAGTCGACTGCGATGAACATCATTGGCTGTCTGGACACGCCGTCGGCGGGTGAATACCTGTTTGGCGGTACCCATGTCGAGATTTTATCGCGCGACGAGCGCGCGCGCCTACGCCGCCGTTTCTTCGGTTTCGTGTTCCAGGGATTCAATCTGTTGGCCCGCACGTCGGCACTCGAAAACGTCGAACTGCCGCTCATCTACCGAGGCGAGAGCGTGGCCGTGCGGCGTGCGAAGGCAACGCGGGCGCTGGCATCGGTCGGGCTGGCCGGCTGGGAGTCTCACACGCCCAGTGAATTATCCGGCGGACAGCAGCAGCGCGTTGCAATCGCACGTGCCATCGTCACCGAACCGAAGGTCCTACTGGCTGACGAACCTACCGGCAATCTCGACAGCCAGCGCGGCCGCGAGATCATGGATCTGCTGGTTGGGCTGAACCAGCAGCAAGGGATCACGGTACTGATGGTGACTCATGAACCGGACATGGCCCTCTACGCGAGACGGGTGCTGCATTTCCTCGACGGCGTGCTCGCCATCGACGAGAACGGTCGAGGTAGCGCTGCGCCCTCAATGGCGCGCGAGGCGGGCGCATGACCCAGATGCTCCTCGATGCCTTGTCGTTGGCGCTGCGCTCGATCCATCGCAACATGCTGCGCTCGTTCCTGACCGTCCTCGGCATTGTGATCGGTGTGAGCGCAGTAATCACGATGGTCACACTGGGCAATGGCGCCACCCAGGCGGT
>JBBRXM010000162.1:0-5507 GCA_038248405.1 Burkholderiales bacterium | reverse complement strand
CGCGCGGCAGCGGCAGGCCAGTGTCGGCATGCGCGCTCATCTGCTGCAGCACGTCCCATTGCCAGCAGAAGTTTTCCATGAACTGGGATGGCAACTCGACCGCGTCCCACTCGACGCCGGCGATGCCGGACACGCCCAGTTCGTCCACCAGCGTCAGCATGTGATGCAGGCCGTGGCCGAACTCGTGGAACAGCGTGTTGACCTCGTCATGCGTGAAGAAGGCCGGTTTTACCTGGCCGTCCACCACTGCCGGTTCGGTGAAGTTGCAGGTCAGGTAGGCCACCGGCGTCTGCACACGCTCGTCGAGCAGTCGGCGGCCGCGCGCATCATTCATCCAGGCGCCGCCGCGCTTGCCGCTGCGGGCGTACAGGTCGAGGTAGAACTGGCCGATCAGCTTGCCGTCGCGCTCGATGCGGAAGAAGCGCACGTCCGGATGCCAGACCGGCGCGCTGTCGGGCGAAATGGTGACGTTAAACAGCGACTGCACCAGCCGGAACAGGCCGTCGATGACTTTCGGCTCAGGGAAGTATTCCTTCACTTCCTGGGCCGAGAAGGCATAGCGTTGCTCGCGCAGCTTTTCCGACGCGTAGGCCAGGTCCCAGGCTTCGAGCTGTTCGATGCCGAGCTGTTCCTTGGCGAACGCGCGCAGTTCGGCCAGGTCTTTCTCGGCGTACGGACGGGCGCGGCGGGCCAGGTCTTCGAGGAATTCGATGACGTGCTCCGGGCTTTGCGCCATCTTCGGCACCAGCGACACTTCGGCAAAATTGCGGTAGTCGAGCAGCTTGGCTTCCTCGTCGCGCAGCTTGAGCAAGGTGGCGATGTTGTCGGTGTTGTCCCACTTCTGCAGTTCGCTGAACACGGTGCCCATTTCGGACGCCTTGGTGGCGCTGGCGCGGTAGATGGTTTCGCGCAGGCTGCGCTTGTCGGCAAACTGCAGGATCGGGAAGTAGGACGGGAAGTGCAGCGTGAACTGCCAGCCGGCCTTGCCGTCCTTTTCGGCGGCGGCGCGCGCGGCCTGCTTGACGTCGTCGGGAATGCCGGCCAGGTCGGCTTCGTCCTCGACCGTCAGCTTGTAGTCGTTGGTGGCGTCGAGCACGTTTTCGGAAAACCGCGTCGACACGGCCGCATGCTGTTCCTGGATGTCGGCGAAGCGCTCCTTTTTTTCCGGCGGCAGTTCGGCGCCGCCGAGGCGGAAGTCGCGCAGCGCGTTGTCGATGATTTTCTTGCGCGCGAACGACAGGTTGACGTAATCGGGATTGGCCTTGAGCGCCTTGTACTTGGCGAACAGCGCCTCGTTTTGCGCCAGCGAGGTCCAGAACTCGGTGACCTTCGGCTGGTTCTCGTTGTAGGCGGCGCGCAGTTCCGGCGTATCGACGACGTTGTTGAGGTGATTGACCACGCCCCAGGCGCGGCCCAGCTTTTCGGTGGCGTCTTCCAGCGGGATGACGAAGTTGTCCCAGGTGACGGTGGCGGACGGCGCCTCGAGCTCGGTCACGACACGGCTGGCGTTGGCGATCAGCTCGTCGACCGCCGGCTGCACGTGCCCGGGCTTGATCGCGTCGAAGCGCGGCAGTCCGGAAAAGTCGAGCAGGGGATTGGCGTTGTCGATTTCTGTGTTCATGGGCATTCCTTCAATATTGGTTAGACTCGGCCGCGCGGCTCGCGTTCCGCCGCCTCTACGGTATTCATCAACAGCATCGTGATCGTCATCGGTCCGACGCCGCCCGGCACCGGCGTGATGTGCGACGCCACCTCGCGCACGCCGGCAAAGTCGACGTCGCCGCACAGCTTGCCGTTGTCGTCGCGGTTCATGCCGACGTCGATGACGATGGCGCCCGGCTTGACCATGTCGGCCGTGAGGGTATTTCTCCGTCCCACCGCGGCGACGACGACATCGGCCTGGCGCGTGTGGTAAGCCAGGTCCGGGGTCGCACTATGGCATATGGTCACGGTGGCGTTCGCTTGCAAGAGCAGCAGCGCCATTGGTTTGCCGACCGTGTTGCTGCGCCCGATCACCACCGCATGCTTGCCGCGCAAATCGAAGCCGGTGCTTTCGATCAGCTTCATGCAGCCGTACGGCGTGCACGGGCGAAAACCGGGCAGCCCCGTCATCAGTTCGCCGGCCGACAGCACCGAATAGCCGTCGACGTCCTTGGCCGTCGAAATGGCCTCGATGACCTTGTGCGGGTTGATGTGGCGCGGCAGCGGCATCTGCACCAGGATGCCGTGGATGGCGGCATCGGCATTGAGGGCGGCGATGCGCTCGAGCAGCGCTGCCTCGGTCAGCTCGGCGTCGTATTTTTCCAGCGCCGAATGGAAGCCGACGTCGGCGCAGGCCTTGACCTTGTTGCGCACGTAGACCTGGCTGGCCGGGTCTTCGCCGACCAGGATCACGGCCAGTCCCGGCCGGTTGCCGGCGGCAGTCAGTGCGGCCGCGCGCGTGGCGATTTCAACGCGTAATTGTTGGGAAAGGAGGACACCGTCGATCAGTTGGGCTGGCATGGTAGGGGACTTAAGGCAGAAGGGAAACAAGATTATAAAGCCGCTATCGCTATCGCGCGCCCTCATTCCCGGATCGTCCGCATATTGATGGTTCAGACGGGTTCGACAAAGGCACATACCCGGCCTATGCAAATCGGGCATATTTCATATTACGAAATGGCTTATCGTAATTTGAAATAAACGAAAAGTGCTGTTAGAATCCTCACACTAACTCAGAGTATTGGTAAATAATCTAGTAAAACCGTCCGCCGGCGATTGCGCCCGGTGCGGGCGACTACAAAGGAGACGCATCACATGTCAGCTCAACTCGACCAGTTGACGGCCCAGGCCGCCAATGATCCGGATACCCTAGAAACCAAAGAATGGCTCGAAGCGCTCGAAGCCGTCATCGAAAACGAAGGACCCGAGCGGGCCCACTACCTGATGGAGCGCCTGGTCGACCTGGCCCGTCGGCGCGGCGCCCAGATCCCGTTTTCCAGCAACACCGCCTACGTCAACACCATCCCCGCCCACCTCGAGCAGCACTGCCCCGGCAACCTCGAATTCGAGGAGCGCCTGCGCTCGTGGATGCGCTGGAACGCGATGGCGATGGTGGTCAAGGCCAACCGCGCCGACGGCGACCTGGGTGGCCACATCTCCAGCTTCGCGTCGCTGGCCAACATGCTCGGCATCGGCTTCAACCACTTCTGGCACGCGCCGACCGAAGACCATGGCGGCGACCTGCTGTACATCCAGGGCCACTCTTCGCCCGGCATCTACGCGCGCGCCTTCCTCGAAGGCCGCCTCTCCGAAGAGCAGCTGCTCAACTTCCGCCGCGAAGTCGACGGCAAGGGCCTGTCGTCCTACCCGCACCCGAAGCTGATGCCGACGTTCTGGCAGTTCCCGACCGTGTCGATGGGCCTGGGCCCCTTGATGGCGATCTACCAGGCGCGTTTTCTCAAGTACCTGCACGCGCGCTCGATCGCCGACACCGAGAACCGCAAGGTGTGGGTGTTCTGCGGCGACGGCGAGATGGACGAGCCGGAATCGATGGGCGCGATCGGCATGGCCGCGCGCGAACGCCTCGACAACCTGGTGATGGTGGTGAACTGCAACCTGCAGCGCCTCGACGGCCCGGTGCGCGGCAACGGCAAGATCATCCAGGAACTGGAAGCGGACTTCCGCGGCGCCGGCTGGAACGTCGTCAAGGTGGTCTGGGGCCCGGGCTGGGACGCGCTGCTGGCCAAGGACAAGGACGGCATCCTGCAGCGCGTGATGATGGAAACGGTCGACGGCGAATACCAGAACTACAAGGCCAAGGACGGCGCCTACGTGCGCAAGCACTTCTTCGGCAAGCACCCGGAGCTGCTCAAGATGGTCGCCAACATGACCGACGACGACATCTGGCGCCTGACCCGCGGCGGCCACGATCCGCACAAGATCTACGCCGCCTTCCGCCTGGCGCAGGACAACAAGGGCTCGCCGACGGTGCTGCTGGTGAAGACCGTCAAGGGCTTCGGCATGGGCAAGTCGGGCGAGGCGCGCAACACCGCGCACCAGACCAAGAAGCTCGACGACGAAGCGATCCGCGAAATGCGCGACCGTTTCGCGATCCCGATTCCGGACGACCAGCTGGCCGAGATCCCGTTCTTCAAGCCGGCCGACGACGCGCCGGAGATGATCTACCTGCACGAGCGCCGCAAGGCCCTCGGCGGCTACCTGCCGCAGCGCCGCCCGAAGGCGGACGAGCAACTGGTGGTGCCTGAACTGTCGGCCTTCCACAATGTGTTAGAGGCGACCGCGGAAGGGCGCGAGATCTCGACGACGCAAAGCTTCGTGCGCATCATCTCGACGCTGCTGCGCGACCCGAGCCTGGGCCAGCGCATCGTGCCGATCCTGGTCGACGAATCGCGCACCTTCGGCATGGAAGGGCTGTTCCGCCAGATCGGCATCTTCAACCAGCAGGGCCAGTTGTACGAGCCGGTCGACAAGGACCAGGTAATGTACTACCGCGAAGACAAGGCCGGCCAGATCCTGCAAGAGGGGATCAACGAGGCAGGCGGCATGAGTTCGTGGATCGCCGCGGCGACCTCGTACTCGTCCAACAACCGGGTCATGATCCCGTTCTACACGTTCTACTCGATGTTCGGCATGCAGCGCATCGGCGACCTGGTATGGGCCGCCGGCGACATGCGCGCACGCGGCTTCCTGATGGGTGGCACGGCGGGGCGCACCACGCTCAACGGCGAAGGCCTGCAGCACGAAGATGGCCACAGCCACATCTTTGCCGCCAACATCCCGAACTGCATGCCGTACGACCCTACCTTCGCCCACGAAGTGGCGGTGATCGTGCAGGACGGCCTGCGCCGGATGGTGACGAACCAGGAAGACGTGTTCTACTACATCACGTTGATGAACGAGAACTACCCGATGCCGGGCCTGCGCCAGGGCACCGAAGAGGGCATCCTGAAGGGCATGTACCTGCTGCAGGAAGGTCCCGCCGAATCGAAGATCCGCGTGCAGCTGATCGGTTCGGGCACGATCCTGCGCGAGTCGCTGTTCGCCGCCCAACTGCTCAATGACGACTGGGGCATCGCCGCCGACGTCTGGTCGGCACCGTCGCTGACGATGGTGGCGCGCGAGGGCGTCGACTGCGAGCGCTGGAACATGGTCAACCCGACCGCCGTGCCGCGCGTGCCATACCTGACGCAACTGCTTGCCAATACCAGTGGCCCGGTCATCGCGACCACCGACTACGTGCGCCTGTTCTCCGAGCAGATCCGCGCGTACATCCCGAAAGGGCGCAATTTCACCGTGCTCGGCACCGATGGCTTCGGCCGGTCCGATTCGCGCGTCAAGCTGCGCGAGTTCTTCGAGGTGAACCGCTATTACGTCACGGTGGCGGCGCTGAAAGCGCTGGCCGACGACGGCGTGATCGCGCAGACGGTGGTGGCAGAGGCGGTGGCCAGGTACGGCCTCGATCCGAGCAAGCCGAATCCTGTAACGCAGTAAGCACCCACAGACGT
>JBBRXM010000161.1:0-5572 GCA_038248405.1 Burkholderiales bacterium | reverse complement strand
TGGTTGAAGCCGACCTCGAACAGGTCGGCAGCCGATGCATAGCTGGCGATGTGGCCGCCGAGCTCGGCCGAGCCGCCGCTCTCGGCGCGGTTCGCGCGCACCACCATCGCCAGCGCGTTCCAGCGCATCCACGCGGCCAGGCGCTGCTCGATCGCGAGGTCGCCGGGAAACGGCGGCTGCTCGTCGAGCGCGATCGTGTTGACGTACGGCGTCACCATCGATGGCTGCCAGTGGACGCCGCGCCGGCGTGCGTGCGCGAGAAGTGCATCGAGCAGGAAGCGCGCCCGCGCCGGGCCGTGCGCGCTCGTCAGCGCGTCGAGCGCTTCGCACCATTCGGCCGTCTCGGCCGGGTCGAGATCTTCACCGGCCAGGCCGAGGATCGCGCCGATGTGGCGGGCGGGCGAAAGGTCGGTCATGCGCCGATTCTGCCGGGCGCCGGATCGCGCTCGGCCGAGCGCCAGGCCTCTCAGCGCGACGCCGGCCGCGCGACTGCGTACGGCGGCTTGCCGTCGCTGCCGACCATCAGCTCGTCGATCACCGCCTCGACGTCGTCGATCAGCCGCACCTCGTGCTCGAGCTGCACCGCCTGTTCGGCGCTCGAGACGCATCCCTTGAGATAGACCCAGCGGCGCTGGCCGAGGACCCAGATCGTCGAGCTCGCAAAGCGATCGTCGAGCTGGATGAAGCGGACGACGCGCGGCACGATCTCCTGGTCGTAGAGGTAGGCGTTCGGCAGCCGGCAGCGCCCGTAGTAGTGGCACGTCGTTCCCTTCTCGGCGCGCAGGTGCGACTGCGCACGGACCTCGGCAGCGGTCAGGAGCGGCGGTTCGGCGGGCGGGCACGCCGCGATCGCGTGCGTCGCCTGCACGAAGGGATCGCCGAACGCGTTCGTGCGCGGCTCGCCGGCCTGCACGATCGCCGGCGACGGCGTCGCGAGCGCCGCTGCGAATGCCGATGCGCAAGCGAAGAAGAAGGCGGCGAAGCGCCGCCTCATGGCGCGAAGCGCGTCAGCAGCTCGCCGGCGAGAGGTGTCTTCGCGACCAGACCGCCGGCGTCGGCGACCTGCGTGCCGTTGACCCAGACGCCGTGAACGCCGACGGCGTCGGTCGTCAGGCGCGCCGCGCCCGCCGGCAGGTCGTGGACGCGCCGCTTCGGCCCGCGGCCGACCGTTTGCGGGTCGAACAACAGCAGGTCGGCGGCGGCGCCGACGCGGATCCGCCCGCGCTTGTCGAGCCCGAGAACGTCGGCCGGATGCGAGGTCAGCCGCCGCACCGCCTCGGCGAGCGGCATCGCTCCGAGCTCGCGCGCCCAGTGCCCGAGCAGGTGCAGGCCGAAGCCGGCGTCGTTGAAGAACGTGAGGTGAGCGCCGGCGTCGCTCAGGCTGACGATGCTGTGCGGGTGGTTGAGCATGCGGCCGACCGCATCCTCGTCGCTGTTCAAGAGCTGCGCCGTGAAGACCGTCGCGAGATCTTCGGCGAGCGCGAGGTCGAGGAAGACGTCGAGCGGATCGCGCGACGTCTCTGCTGCGATGGAACCGATCGAGCGCTGCTCGAGTGCCGCGTTCGCGGCGTGGGCGGCTTCGACGACGTGAACCTTGTCCCACTCGCTGTTGAAGAGGCGAAACGTCGTCGGCGTCGCCAGCTCGGCGCGCACGCCGGCGCGAAACGCCGGGTCGGCGAGCACCGCCCGCAACGCGTCGCCGCGCTTGCCGAGCGCCGGCCGCCAGCTCGCGAGGCCCTCGACCGGGTACGGCGAGGCGAGCGTGAAATCCATCGTCAGCGGGCAGCACGAGACCTGGCCGAGCATGCGCCGGCCGCGCGCGTTGGCGGCGGCGATCGCCGGATCATTGACGTGTTTCCGGCCGAGGAAAAGGAGATGATCCGCTCGATGCTGTCCGAATCGCTGCAGGCGGTGATCTCGCAGACCCTGTGCAAGACCAAGGACGGCCAGGGCCGGGTGGCCGCGCATGAAATCATGCTGGGCACGAGCGCCATCCGCAACCTGATCCGGGAGGCCAAGGTCGCGCAGATGTACTCGTCGATCCAGACCGGCAACAGCCTGGGCATGCAGACGCTGGACCAGAACCTGACCGACCTGGTCAGGCGCAACGTGATTTCTGCTGCGGAAGCGCGCGGCAAGGCCAAGATTCCCGACAACTTTCCAGGCTGAAACCACCCCGTCCCCACCAGGAGAAATTCGCCATGAAAGGCATACTCGGACTGATCAGGCAGGCCACGCCCGCCAGTGCCGTCGGCGACAGCCCTGCTGACACGTTTTTCTTTTCCACCGCCTTTGCCGACCAGGGAATCGACGCTTCGTCCATGGTGCCGTGGGAGGCCCGGGCCAATGAGGTGGGCGCCAGGCGCCTGACAGCCGGGCGCGGCATCAAGTTGCTGGAAGAACTGTGGAGCGGGGACAATTTCATGGCGCGGCTGGGGCCGGATGGATTGCAACGCCTGGAAAAATTCTTTGACTTTGCCTCGCTCCCGGCCAATCGGGACGTGATTCGCCAGGACGAGCACGGCAACTTCATGCTGGTGCTGCTGAGCGGCAGCATTGCCGTGGACCGCGAGCAGCCCTGGGGCGATCGTTTGCACCTCACCGAAGCCCGGCCGGGCGACATCCTGGGTGAAATGTCACTGCTCGACAGCGGCCTGCGGTTTTCTGTGTGCACCTCGCTGACCGATTGCGAAATTGCAGTGCTGGGCGCGCAGGCGCTCGACGAGATGATGCAGGCCGATCCGGCGCTGGCGGCCTGCCTGATTGCCTTGCTGGCGCGCAAGCTGTCGCGCCGCATGCGGGCCGTGAGCGCCCGGCTCAGTGAAAAACAGAGCTGATCCGGCACCACCGCATCTGCTGACAATAAACAGGAGAAGACATGGAACGCGATCAGGCCAGTAAATTCATCAATGACCTGCTGCGGCTCATGGTCAGCCGAGGCGGCAGCGATCTTTTCCTGACCGGAGAATTTCCGCCCGCCATCAAGGTCGACGGCAAGCTGACCAAGGTGTCGTCACAGCCGCTCAATGCCAGCCACACGCTGACGCTGGCGCGCGCCATCATGAACGACAAGCAGGCCGCCGAGTTCGAGCGCACGAAGGAATGCAATTTCGCCATCTCGCCGCCCGGCATCGGCCGTTTTCGCGTGAACGCCTTCATGCAGCAGGGCAAGGTCGGCATGGTTTTGCGCGTCATTCCGGCAGTGCTTCCCACGCTGGACGGTCTGGGGCTGCCGCCGGTACTGAAGGACGTGGTGATGGCCAAGCGGGGCCTGGCGATTCTGGTCGGTGCCACTGGGTCGGGCAAGTCAACCACCATGGCGGCCATGCTCGACTGGCGCAACGAGCAATCCTACGGCCACATCCTGACGATAGAAGACCCGGTGGAGTTTGTTCATCTGCACAAGAACTGCGTGGTGACCCAGCGCGAGGTCGGACTGGACACGGACAGCTGGGCGTCGGCGCTGAAGAACTCGATGCGCCAGGCGCCCGACGTGATCCTGATGGGCGAGATTCGCGACCGCGAAAGCATGGAGCATGCCCTGGCTTTTTCAGAAACCGGTCACCTGTGCCTGGCCACGCTGCATGCCAACAGCGCCAACCAGGCGATGGACCGCATCATCAACTTTTTTCCGGAAGAGCGCCGCACGCAGCTGCTGATGGACCTTTCGCTCAACCTCAAGGCCGTGGTGTCGCAGCGCCTGGTGCCACGACAGGACAGCAAAGGCCGGTTCGCGGCGGTCGAGGTGATGCTCAATTCCCCCTTGATTTCCGACCTCATCTTCAAGGGCGATGTGAGCGAAATCAAGGAAATCATGAAAAAAAGCCGCAACATGGGCATGCAGACCTTTGACCAGTCACTGTTCGATGCCTTTGAAGGCAACCACATCCAGTACGAGGACGCGCTGCGCAATGCCGATTCGGTCAATGACCTGCGGCTGCAGATCAAGCTGTATTCGCAGCGCGCCAAGTCCACCGACCTGTCGGCCGGAACCGAGCACTTTGCGATTGTGTGAACTCCTTTTACCCTCCCTGTTGATCCACCATGACCACCCTCCCGAACAAGCATTACGAGCCCTCCATTTCCTGCAAAGTTGCCTTTCTCGGCCTGGGCGTCATGGGTTACCCCATGGCCGGCCATCTGGCGCTGGCGGGCCACGATGTCACGGTGTACAACCGCAGCCCCGCCAAAGCCCAGGGCTGGTGCAATGAATTCAAGGGCGTATCGGCCGCCACACCGCGTGAAGCCGCCGCCGGTGCGGACATGGTGTTTTGCTGCGTCGGCAATGACGACGACCTGCGCTCCGTCACGCTGGGCGCGCAAGGCGCCTTTGCCGGCATGAAGCCGGGCGCCATCTTTGTCGACCACACCACGGCGTCGGCAACCGTCGCCCGCGAGCTCTACCACGCCGCGAAACTTGTTGGCCTGCAATTTATTGATGCACCGGTCTCGGGCGGTCAGGCTGGCGCGGTAAACGGCGCGCTCACGGTGATGTGCGGCGGCGATCCAGCCGCGTTCGATGCAGTGAAGCCGGTCGGCATGGCCTTTTCAAAAGCATTTACCCTGATGGGCGAGTCTGGCGCCGGCCAGCTGACCAAGATGGTCAACCAGATCTGCATTGCCGGCCTGGTCCAGGGCCTGAGCGAAGCCGTGGCTTTTGGCCAGAAGGCCGGGCTGGACGTGAACCAGGTGTTAGAGGTGATTGGCAAGGGCGCGGCGCAAAGCTGGCAGCTCGACAACCGTGGCAAGACGATGGTTGCCGACAAGTTTGACTTCGGCTTCGCGGTGGACTGGATGCGAAAGGACCTGGGCCTCGTGCTTGACGAAGCCAAGCGCAATGGGGCCCGGCTGCCGGTCACGGCGCTGGTAGACCAGTTTTATGCCGACGTGCAGGCCATGGGCGGCCAGCGCTGGGACACGTCCAGCCTGGTCAAGCGCCTGAAATAAGGCCAGGCGGTTTGCAGCGGCCCGGCTTGCCGAAACCGCCAGAGGGTTATTGCCCTTGTTTCGAGCGACTCAGAGCTTCACGGATGCTGCCGGCTGAGCGCTGCTATCAGGTACGGTTCCGAGCCGTTGCAGCTCCTGCTCGCTGATGATTTCCAGCAGCCGGACAACTTTTTGCACGCCTGGCGTTCCGCGCACCACGTCGGTGGCCCGCTCCGCCTCACGCTGCGTGACGCGGCCCATCAGGTACACCGTATTGCGCTCGGTCACGATCTTGAAGGCGTTGGACTGCAAATCCCGTGCATCCAGCAGCATGGCCTTGATGCGCCCTGTCAGCAGCGTGTCGGCAGACCGGTCCATCAGCGACGGGCTGTTCAGCACCGCCAGTTCATTGACCACCGACGCCACGTTTTCCACCGACTTGACCACGTCCTCGACCCGCTGCTTGTCCTGCAGATTGGGCACCTCGCCGGTCAGCAGCACCTGGCGGTTGTAGCTGGTGACGCTCGCGCGTACCCGGGTTCCGAGATTGGAACGGATCTGGTTGGCGGCCCGCAACTCGATGGCTTCGTCGTCCAGCTGGGCGCCCGAAGTCCGGCGGTCCACCGCCACCAGCGTGCCGCCGACC
>JBBRXM010000160.1:0-5710 GCA_038248405.1 Burkholderiales bacterium | reverse complement strand
CGTCGCCAACATCTAAATAAGCGCAATAGAAATTATCGTCCTCGCGCAAGCGGGGATCCATACTGAGCCTGCTGAAACTGTTTGGCGCGCTCGGCATGGATCCCCGCTACGCGAGGATGACGAGTTGGGGGAGCGGGAAAACGCGCGGGCGGCAGCCGCCTATTGATTCGACGGCGCATCGGGCGCGACGCCTACTTCTCCTTCTTTTCCTTCTTCTCTTCGCGCTGGCGCTCGCTCAGTTCGCGCTCGCGGGCGTCGATCAGCGCCAGGTCGTAGAACGATGCATCCGGCGCCTTGCGGGCGATGCCGAGCTGGTCCACTGCGGCCGGCAGCGCGCCGCTCAGCACATACGACTCGGCCAGCGCGATATGCTGCAGCGTCAGCTTGCCCTGCGCCGCGTAGGTCTGGGCCAGCAGGTCGTACAGTTTCGGCTCCTCGCGGTACAGGCGCACCTGTTCGCGCAGGAACAGCGTGGCCTTCTCCAGCTGGCCGTTGGCGATCAGCGCCCGCGCATATTGGCGGGCGATGCCGCGCGACAGCGGATACTGCTGGTACGCCTGCTCGGCTTCTTTCAGCGCCACCGGCGCCATCGCCGCCGGCTGGCCCTGCGCCAGCTTGATGTCGAGCGACATGCTGGCGAACATCGACGCCGCGTCCGACGCGCTCTGGCCGGTCGAGAACACCGCGCCGGCGGTCGGCTTCATCGTCGCGCGCGCCTTCGCCAGCCAGTCGGCGGCTTTGGCCAGTTCACCCTTCTTCAGCGACAGCAGCGCCAGCCCGTACTGCGCCGACGCCTGCTGCTGCCGGTTCTGGCTGGCCATCTGCGCCTCGAGCGCCCGGCCGGAGTCGATCAGGCCCTGCGTGGTGGTGTCCTGCAGCACCCGCGCGCGGGCCCGCACGAGGTGGAATTCGAGGCCGTCGATGCGCTGGCGATACGGCGCCTCGCGGATGCGCGCCTGGATGTCCGAGATCCGCTCGGAGGTCAGCGGATGGCTCATCAGCCACGGCGGCGTCAAGTCCGAATAGACCTTGGTCGCCGCCTGCAGGCGCTGGAAAAACGCCACCATGCCGGAGGTATCGTAGCCGGCCGCGCCCATGATCTGGAAGCCGACGCGGTCGGCCTCGCGCTCGGCGTCGCGGCTGAAATTGAGCTGGCGCTGGATCTGCAGGCCCTGGCCGCCCATCATCACCCCGATCGCCGCGTCCGGTCCCGCCTTCGACGCCAGCGCGGCGAGAATCATCGCCGCCAGCGGCATCAGGGCATCCTGCTTCTGCTGGCCGATCATGCGCGCGATGTGGCGCTGGGTGACGTGGCCGATTTCGTGCGACAGCACCGACGCCAGCTCCGACTCGTTCTGCGCCGCAACCAGCAGGCCCGAGTGCACGGCGATGAACCCGCCCGGCAACGCGAAGGCGTTGAGCATCGGGTCTCGCACGGCAAAGAAATAGAAGTCGGCGCCGGTTTCGCCGCGCGCGCCCGGGTAGGAGCCGACCAGCGCGCTGCCGAAATTGTTGAGGTATTCCAGGATGGCGTCGTCGTCGAGGAAATCATGGTCGCGGCGGATGTCGCGCATGATTTCTTCGCCGAGCTTGCGTTCGATCACCGGCGACAGGTCGCCGCGCGCGCTGTCGCCCAGCATCGGCAGGCTGTTGTTGCTGGGCGTGTTCTGGGCGAGTGCGGCCGGCGGCGCGGCGGCCAGCGCGGCGAGCGCGGACAGGCACGCCCCCGCCAGGCGGCGGCGCGTTCGGGGCGCAAGCAGCCCCACGAGAGGATCGGTTTTCGATTTCACGGTGCTATCATACCTGCAACCGCCGCGCGCGCACCGCCCGCGCACCGAACCACTTTTTGCGATCCCCACGATGACCGACACCACCACCGCAGGCAACGGCCTGACCCATTTCGACAGCGCCGGCCAGGCCCACATGGTGGACGTCGGCGCCAAGGCCGACACCGCGCGCATCGCGGTCGCCGCCGGCACCATCCGCATGAAGCCGGACACGCTGGCGCTGATCGTCTCGGGCAACGCCAAGAAAGGCGACGTGCTCGGCATCGCCCGCATCGCCGCCATCATGGCCGCCAAGCGCACCAGCGACCTGATTCCGCTGTGCCACCCGCTGGCGCTCACGCGCGTGACGGTGGAATTCGAGGTCGACCAGGCGGCCAGCAGCGTGCACTGCCGCGCGCAGGTGGAAACCTACGGCAAGACCGGGGTCGAGATGGAAGCGCTGACCGCGGTGCAGGTCGGCCTGTTGACCATCTACGACATGTGCAAGGCGGTCGACCGCGGCATGGTGATGACGGATGTGCGGGTGCTGGAAAAGCATGGCGGCAAGAGTGGCGACTGGACGGCCGATACCGGCCAGTGACAGGCAAATTCTTGCCACAACCCAACAAAGCAAGGGCGTTTTCCGTTACCATCGTGCAAGGTGGCTAGCGTTCCATGGCAGGCCCCGCAACCGGACCGGAGGCCTCATGGTTAATTCGCAAGTCGACGTCGCTCGTTTCCGCGGGCCAGTCTTCGACCATTATTTCGTGTGGGTGATCCCGGCGATCGGCATCGCCGCGGCCGCCCTGGTGCTGGCCGGCTGGGTGTCGTTTTCGATGATGCTGACGCTGGACCTGGCGCTGCTGGGTTATCACCACGTCATCACGACCTATTCGCGCTTTTCCTTCGATGCGGAATCGGCGGCGCAGAATCGCCTGCTGCTGCTGCAGGTTCCCATCCTGGTCGTCGCCGCCGTCCTTGCCCTGGCCACGCTCGTGGGCACGTGGACGATCACCACCATCTACCTGCACTGGCAATGGTTTCATTACACGCGGCAAAGCGAGGGCATCTCGAAGGCCTTCGGCTTCAAGACCGGCAGCGCCCAGGCGGGCAGCGCGACACTGAACCGCGCACTGTTCTACCTCACGCCGATCACCGCCCTGCTGGCGCTGTCGCACCGGCAACCGAAACAATTCCTGCTGATGGACCTGTACACGCTGCCGGTCCCGGCCGAACTGGTCTATGCCGCAGCGGCGGTCAACATCGCCTTGTTCCTCAACTGGCTTTACCGCCAGGCCGGCGCCGTGGCGGCCGGGAAGATGAAGGGCCTGCACCTGACCTATTTCATTTCCCATCACCTCATCTACGTCCTCGCTTACGTCGTCATCACGGACGTCAACGTCGGATGGCTGGCTATTAATACATGGCACAACCTGCAATACATTTCCTTCGTGTGGGTCTGCAACGTCAACCAGCACAAGGAAGGGTTCAATCCGAAACGCCCCATCATTTCCTGGCTGAGCCAGCCTCGCCGCGCGCTGCTGTATGTCGTCGTCTGCGTCGTTATCACGCGCGCCGTGTATAACCTCATCGACATGGCGCTGGCCGCAACCGTCGCCGCCGCCCTGATGCCGGTCGCCCTGATCATCGTGTACCAGAGCATCAACTTCCACCACTACGTTGTCGATTCCGTCATCTGGAAGCTGAAGAAGAAATCCGTCCGCGCCGCGGTCGGCATTTCTGCCTGACATGCACGCCGCAGTGCCCAACGCCATCGGCCGAGCGCGACCCGCTTACCTCGACCTGGCCGGGCCGGCCGGCGCCTATCCCGCGCTCGATGGCCTGCGCGCCGTCGCCATCGCGCTGGTGCTGGCGCGCCACGGCGTGACGGCGTTGCCGGGCGCGGCCGAGGGCGCGCTGCCGGCCCCGCTGCAGTGGCTGTATCACCTGGCGCTCAATGGCTGGCTCGGCGTCGACCTGTTCTTCGTCCTCAGCGGCTGCCTGATCGCCACCCACCTGTTGCGCTGGCAGCACTTCGCCGGCGCGCCCTACCGCTTCGGCGCCTACCTGCAAAAGCGCGCCTGTCGCACTTTTCCGCTGTACTACGCGATCATCGCACTGATCCTGCTGGGGCTGATACCGCATTTCGCGCCGGCCAAGCCTGTCGATGGGCGCGAGTTGCTGGTGCTGGCAAGCTTCACCCAGGACTACTTTGGCACCGGCCTGATGGTGACCCTGTGGTCGCTGGCGGTCGAGGAAAAGTTCTATCTGCTGGCGCCCTTCCTGGTCTTTGGAATCGCCCGCAACAGTTCCACGCGGCGGGCGGTCAGCTGGCTGCTGCTGCTGTCGCTGTTCATGTTCGCGCTGCGCACCACGCTTGTATCCGTATTGCCGCCATCGGACTACAGCGACTTCTTCTGGCGGCTGCGCGCGCCGTACTCGCTCGAACCGTTCCTGTTCGGCGTGATCTGCGCCTTCCTCGCCTCCTCCGACGGCGCGAAGCAATTCGCACGGCAGCATGCCGGTGCGCTGTCGTCGCTGTCGCTGGCAGTGCTGCTGTATCTTTTCTGCTCCCGGCCGTGGGTGGAAAGCCAGTCCTGGCTGGGCAGTTCGCTGGCCATCTGCCTTGCGTCGGCCAGCTTTGCCTGCCTGGTATTCACGTCGATCGCCTCGGCCGGGGTCAGCGAAAGTTTCCTCGGCAGGGCGCCGCTGCGAGTGTTGTCGAGATTGTCGTATGCCTTGTACCTGACGCACTACACCGTGATCCCGGCGGCGGCCCTCGGCTCGGCGCAACTGGCGGGCGCGGCCGGAAGCGCCGGATACGCCCTCGTCTTCCTGACGCTTTACCTGGCGTATGCATTCGGCTTCGCCGTGCTGCTGCATCTGGTGGTCGAAAAGCCCTTCCTGATCCTCAAGGATCGCATTCGCTGACACCCGTGCACTCATCGTGCTCCGGTAAATCGGCGACCGGTGTAGGCTTGGAAGCGTCGCAGCATGAACCGAACCCATACTTGACAAGCGAGGTTGATGATGAAACCACACGCATGGCTGTTTGCAGCCGCAATGCTTGCCCCGTGCCTTGCGCTGGCACAAAGTACGCCCCAGTCAACGGTCACCGAAACGACCGATCCGGCCAAAATCGCCGAAGTGGAACGCCACGCGCAGGAACTGGCGTCGCGGTCGCAAGGAGCGACAAGCACGACGGCGACGATGGACGAACGCGCCGGCATGAAACCACGGGAAAAGCGTCGCCACCCGACGCGGGCCAAACACAAGGCGGCCGCAAAACCGAAAGCACCAACGGAAACGCCGATGGCGACCGAATCCAAGTAGTTTCGTCCATGCGGTAGGCATGCGCCGATGGCCGACGATCGCCTCCTGATCGGCCGCCATCAATGGAAAAACCCCGCCTGCGTTGCCGCGGGCGGGGTTTCTGTTCAGCCGGCGCCAGGCGCCGGGTGCTTACTATTTATGGTGCTGCTGGAGCTGCTGCTGCGCCGCCGGTGCAGACGCTGGTTGCGCCGATCAGCTTTTGTACGACTTCCGAAGCGCAAGACCAGCCGCCGGTGGTGGCGTCGCGGGTCAGCGTGATCTTCTTGCCCGACACGCCGGAGGCGCCGCCGACGATCGTCGCTTCGATCTTGCCAGCGGAGACCACGATGGTCGAGTTTGCGTTGCTTGCCTGGATGCCGATGCCAGCTTCGGTGGCGGCCGTAGGAGCGCCAAGTACCGGGGTCAGGCCGTCGTTCAGGGCGACTTCGTAGCCCGTCTTACCGGGAGCAACTTCAGCCAGGGCAGCTGCGAACTTCGACTTGGCGACATAGTCCTGGTACGCCGGGATGGCAACTGCAGCCAGGATACCGATAATTGCGACGACGATCATCAGCTCGATCAGGGTGAAACCCGCTTGTGCTTTCTTAACCATTTTCATCGATTTCATTTTG
>JBBRXM010000159.1:0-5996 GCA_038248405.1 Burkholderiales bacterium | reverse complement strand
GGTGGGCCGGCCGCAGCGGCGCGCGGCCGGTGACGAAGTCGACCGTCCTGCCGGAGCGGTCGCGCGCGACCAGGATGCAGTCATGCTCGTGCGAGATGCCGCGCCGGCGCGCCGGCCGCGTCAGCCGGCGCGATCCCTTCTGCGATTCGAGCAGGTAGGTTTCGTCGGCCTCGGTGATGCCCGCCAACGGCACGCTGCGGTCGTGTTTAGTGTCATGCAGGAAACGGTGGCGCCAGCGGAAGCTGCTGTTCTTGTGGACGCTGACGGCCGCCGCGGCCCGCCGCACCGTGGCCGACTGCAGCATGCAGTCGAGGTAGGCGAGCCATCTGGACTTGTGGCGCAGCCGCGCCAGCGCGGTGCCGCTCAGGTCGTTGAACGAGCGGCCACAGTCGGCGCAGCGGTAGCGCTGCAGGTCGTTTTTCCGGCCGTCGCGGTGCACGCGCAGCGAGCGGCAGCGCGGACAGGCATGCGGGGCGCGCGCCGCTTCGATCACCGCAACGGTCTGCTCCAGTTGCGAGACGCCATTGAGCGCCGCGGCCAGTTCGGCGCGCTGGCGCGCAGACAGCCCGCGCACTATCTCGAGAAGCTGCTCGAACTCGGGCAAGGCTATCACGCTCACTCCAATGGCGATCCGGTCTGGTTGAGACCTCAGCCATACGAGCTAGTTCAAAATCCCCGACTTAACGCGCACAGAGCCTTTTTTTAAGACGCCGGGCGACCATCGGACCGGCGTGGTGCATAATGCAAGAACCAAACCTATGTCTTATGGAAGGCTGGCCGAAGGGCAGTCGCACTAAGTGGAGATCACAATGTACCAACACATCACCGTTCCGGCCGATGGCCAGAAGATCACCGTCAACGCCGATCTGTCGCTTGCGGTCCCGGATCATCCGATCATTCCCTTCATCGAAGGCGACGGCACCGGCCTCGACATCACCCCCGTCATGATCAAGGTCGTCGATGCCGCGGTGGCCAAGGCCTACGGCGGCGCGCGCAAGATCAGCTGGATGGAAGTGTTTGCCGGCGAGAAGTCGACTGCCGTCTACGGCCCCGACGTCTGGCTGCCCGAGGAAACGCTCGACGCCGTCAAGGACTACGTGGTGTCGATCAAGGGCCCGCTGACCACGCCGGTGGGCGGCGGCATCCGCTCGCTCAACGTGGCGCTGCGCCAGCAGCTCGACCTCTACGTCTGCCTGCGCCCGGTGCGTTATTTCACCGGCGTGCCGTCGCCGCTGAAGCAACCCGAAAAGACCGACATGGTCATCTTCCGCGAAAACTCGGAAGACATCTACGCCGGCATCGAGTGGCAGCAGGGCTCGGAAGGGGCCAAAAAGCTGATCGAATTCCTGATCAAGGAAATGGGCGTCACCAAGATCCGCTTCCCCGAAACGTCCGGTATCGGCATCAAGCCGGTCTCGATCGAGGGCACCGAGCGGCTGGTGCGCAAGGCGATCCAGTACGCCATCGACAACGACAAGCCGTCGGTGACGATCGTCCACAAGGGCAACATCATGAAGTACACCGAAGGCGGCTTCCGCGACTGGGCGTACGCGCTGGCGCAGAAGGAATTCGGCGCCGAGCTGATCGACGGCGGCCCATGGATGAAGTTCAAGAACCCGAAGAGCGGACGCGAAATCATCATCAAGGATTCGATTGCCGACGCTTTCCTGCAGCAGATCCTGCTGCGCCCGGCCGAGTACAGCGTGATCGCCACGCTGAACCTGAACGGCGACTACATCTCCGACGCGCTGGCGGCCCAGGTGGGCGGCATCGGCATCGCCCCCGGCGCCAACATGTCGGACTCGGTAGCGATGTTCGAAGCGACCCACGGCACCGCGCCGAAGTATGCCGGCAAGGACTACGTCAATCCGGGCTCGCTGATCCTGTCGGCCGAGATGATGCTGCGCCACATGGGCTGGACGGAAGCGGCCGACCTGATCATCTCGTCGATGCAGAAGTCGATCGCGTCCAAGAAAGTGACCTATGACTTCGCCCGCCTGATGGAAGGCGCCACCCAGGTGTCGTGTTCCGGGTTTGGCGACGTGATGGTCGAAAATATGTAACTGGACAGCCGCTGACAGCTCAGCGGCGCCGCAGCCCCGCCGTTCCTTCAAGGAAGCGGGGCTTTTTTACGCCCGGCCGCCATTTGTGGTATTTTTTGCAATATGCCAAACGACTGTTGTAGCGCTGCAAGTCAATTTCCTAGCGGCATAGAAAGTTGAACAAAAACATCGTTATACTTTCCACCTGTTAATTTTTTGGCGACTCGACATGATCGATACCGTTATAAGGAAACACTTCCGCCAGGCCGATCGCCTGATGCTGGTCATCCTCTGGGGCCTGTTCGCGATGGCGCTCGGCTTGTCGGCGCTGCACGACACCCTGCGCTGGGCCCTGTGGGTCGGCCTGCCGGCGGCGGCGCTGCCCACCGCGCTGATCCTGTATCGCGGCGGCACCCGCCTGACCGCGGCCGTGGTGGCGGTGGCGCTGATGGTGTTCAGTGCCCTGCACATCCACCAGGGCGGCGGCGTCAATGAGTTGCACTTCGGCATTTTCGTGCTGCTGGCCTTCCTGTTGTGCTACCGCGACTGGACCATCATCATCGCCGCCGGCGCTGCCATCGCCGTCCATCACCTGACCTTCAACTATCTGCAGGAACTCGGCTACGGCGTGCGCTGCATGACCGACCCCGGCTTCGGCCGCGTGATGGTGCATGCCGCCTACGTCATTGTCGAAAGCGGCGTGCTGTGCTACCTGGCCGTCGTCTTGCGCCGCGAAGCGGTGCAGGCGGGCGAACTGGCCCTCGGCGTGGCCGCCTTGTCCAGCGGCGCCCCGGGCACCATCGACCTGCGCCGGCCGGCGCACGCGGCCACCAGCGAGACCGGCGCCGCGCTGCAGCAGATGATCGGCACCCTGCATGGCGCCCTCGAACGGGTGCAGCTCGGCGTCGGCGCCATTGCCGGCGCCTCGCGCGACATCGCCTCGGGCAATATCGACCTGTCCGAACGGACCGAACTGCAGGCCGGCTCGCTGCAGGGGACGGTGGCGTCGATGGAGGCGCTGACCGAGCGCGTCCGGCAGAACGGCCAGAACGCCCGCAAGGCCAATGAGCTGGCCATTTCCGCTTCCGGCGTGGCGGTCGACGGCGGCGCCGTGGTGGCGCAGGTGGTCGACACCATGGCGTCGATCAACCAGTCCTCCAAAAAGATCGTCGACATCATTTCGGTCATCGACGGCATTGCCTTCCAGACCAATATCCTCGCCCTCAATGCCGCGGTGGAGGCGGCGCGCGCCGGCGAGCAGGGCCGTGGCTTTGCCGTCGTCGCCGCCGAGGTGCGCAACCTGGCGCAGCGCTCGGCCGCCGCGGCCAAGGAGATCAAGGCGCTGATCGGCGATTCGGTCGGACGCGTCGAGGCCGGCACTTCGCTGGTCAGTGCGGCCGGCACCACGATGGACGAGATCGTTGCCAGCGTCGGCCGCGTAACCGGCATCATCAAGGAGATCAGCGCCGCCACCGAAGAGCAGGAGGGCGACATCGGCCGCATCAACCGCGCCATTACCGACGTCGACGCGGTGACCCGCCAGAACGCCGCGCTGGTCGAGCAGGCCGCCGTCGCCGCCCAGTCGCTGCAGGACCAGGCCGGCAGCCTTGCCGCGGTAGTCGCCACCTTCACCCTCGACAAGCCGGCACAGTCGCGTCCCTTGCTGGGTGCCTGACGCGCGCGCCAGGCGGCGGACGAAAAAAAACCCCGCCGCAGCGGGGTTTTTTACATCGGGTGTTTTTAAGCAGCCTGGATGTTGGAAGCTTGCTTGCCTTTAGGGCCTTGCGTGACTTCGAATTGAACTTTTTGACCTTCTTTGAGGGTCTTGAAACCGTTCATGTTGATTGCGGAGAAGTGTGCGAACAAATCCTCGCCGCCGTCATCTGGAGTGATGAAGCCAAAACCTTTGGAATCATTGAACCACTTAACTGTACCTGTTGCCATAAAAGAACTTTCAAAAATAACCAATCACACGAGCCATAAAAGCAAGAAGCTTCTTGCCCCCTCAGTCTGCTCACTTCTTATATATCAACAAGTACAGAAGCACAAGTCGATGGCCTTATTGTTGGCGGAATAACCATTGAAGTCAAGCGCTTTTGAACACGGCTTGCTTTTTTTGCCACAACCCTCCGAAAGCAACTCTTGATTTCCTGAATCGGGTCGCCATCTGCGCACTAAGCGGAAAACGCGTAAGATGGAAAACAAATGTAAATGCCCTGATCTTTACGCATTGCATCACCTTCGAAAGCATTAGAATAAAGCGTATGGCGACCAAGCAAGATACCGAACAACTGCTGGAGCGGCAGACCGTCAAACCACCGCCGCTGTACCAGGTGGCACTGTTGAATGACGACTATACGCCGATGGAATTTGTAGTAGCCATCATCCAGGAATACTTCAACAAGGATCGCGAGACGGCGACGCAGATCATGCTTTCCGTCCATCGCCATGGCAAAGGGGTGTGCGGGGTGTTTTCCAAAGATATAGCGTGTACCAAAGTGGAGTTTGTATTAACGCATGCGCGCAAGGCAGGGCATCCCCTGCAGTGCGTGATGGAGGAAGTATGATTGCGCAGGAACTGGAAGTCTCTTTACACATGGCCTTTGTCGAAGCACGGCAAGCACGGCATGAATTCATCACCGTTGAGCATCTGCTGTTGGCGCTTCTGGACAACCCATCGGCCGCCGAAGTCCTGCGTGCCTGTGCGGTCAACATTGACGACCTGCGGAAAACCTTGACGAACTTTATCGGCGATAACACCCCGACCGTGCCGGGCACGGGCGAGGTCGATACCCAGCCGACACTCGGATTCCAGCGCGTGATCCAGCGGGCGATCATGCACGTGCAATCCGCCTCGAACGGCAAGAAGGAAGTGACCGGCGCCAATGTGCTGGTGGCGATCTTCGGCGAGAAAGACTCGCATGCCGTCTACTACCTGCACCAGCAGGGCGTGACCCGTCTCGACGTGGTCAACTTCATTTCGCACGGCGTGCGCAAGGACCAGCAGGCCGACACCCAGAAAACGTCGGAAGGCGTGGAAGAGGCGCAGGTCGAGGGCCAGCCGAAGGAAAGCCCGCTCGACCAGTTCACCCAGAACCTGAACAAGGCTGCCGCCGAGGGCAAGATCGATCCGCTGATCGGCCGCGAGGACGAAGTGGACCGCGTCATCCAGATCCTGTGCCGGCGCCGCAAGAACAATCCCTTGCTGGTCGGTGAGGCCGGTGTCGGCAAGACCGCCATCGCCGAAGGCCTGGCCTGGCGCATCACGCAGGAAGAAGTGCCCGAGATCCTGCAGAACGCGATCGTCTATTCGCTCGACATGGGCGCCTTGCTGGCCGGCACCAAGTACCGCGGCGACTTCGAGCAGCGCCTGAAGGCTGTTCTCAAGCAGCTCAAGGAAACGCCGCACGGCATCCTGTTCATCGACGAGATCCACACCATCATCGGTGCCGGCTCGGCCTCCGGCGGCACGCTCGATGCGTCCAACCTGCTCAAGCCCGCGCTCGCCAACGGCCAGCTCAAGTGCATCGGTGCGACCACCTACACCGAGTTCCGCGGCGTGTTCGAAAAAGACCACGCGCTGTCGCGCCGCTTCCAGAAAGTGGACGTCAACGAGCCGACCGTCGAGCAGACCGTGCAGATCCTGCGCGGCCTCAAGTCGCGCTTCGAAGAGCACCATGGCGTCAAGTATTCGTCGTCGGCGCTGTCCACTGCCGCCGAGCTCGCGGCGCGCTTCATCAACGACCGTCACCTGCCCGACAAGGCGATCGACGTCATCGACGAAGCCGGCGCGGCCCAGCGCATCCTGCCGAAGTCGAAGCAGAAAAAGACCATCGGCAAGGCCGAGATCGAGGACATCATCGCCAAGATCGCGCGCATCCCACCGCAAACGGTCAACCAGGACGACCGCAGCAAGCTGCAGACCATCGACCGCGATCTGCGCAATGTCGTGTT
>JBBRXM010000158.1:0-6086 GCA_038248405.1 Burkholderiales bacterium | reverse complement strand
GTACACCACGTTGTCCCATGCCAGCGGCACCTCGGGCTGCTCGGCCGGGAAGTCCTTCATCAGGAAGTTCGCCACCATCCACGGCGCGTAGCTCGGCGTGTGCAGCTTCGGCTCGAACCCGTAATCGCGGATCGATTCGACCACGCGCGAGGCGACGTACAGCGGCATCGCGCAGATCGCCTTGCGCGCCTTGACCACGTAAGTGCGCGCCACCCCGTTCTCCAGCGTGAAGCACAGCGCCTCGACGCCGCCGGCCACGTGCTTGAGCGACACCGCGGTGCCGGCCTGGCGCCGGATCGCCGATTTTTCTGCCAGCGCCGCCGCCACCGGCGCCATCCCGCCCGGCCACGTCAGCCAGGCGCCGTTGCCGGCGTTGGCAGCCTGGCCCCAGCGGCTGCAGTAGTAGTGCAGGCCGGCCCATGCCGATACCTTGTCGTAGCGGGTGCCGTAGTCGTCGCGGCAGCAATAGTTCAGGTACCAGTGCAGCGTCGGCGAGGTGTAGCCGTTCTGCTCGAGCCACTGCTTGAGGGTGATGCGGTCGAGCGTGTCGAAGGCGGGGTCGCTCGAGGACTCGATGGTCGGGAACACGAAGATACGCTTGCCGTCGGCGCCGCGCAGCGCGCGCAGGCGCTCCACTTCGGCGAAGAAGCGGCGGTGCTCGGCCAGTTCGGCCGGCGCCACGCCCTCGGTCGGGATGAAGCCGTCCTGCCAGGCGCCGTTGAACAGCAGCCGCTCCTCCGGGCCGTGCAGCACGTAGCGCTCGTCGTAGGTGGGCTTTTCTGCGTACGGGTCGCGCTGGATGTAGCCGAGGTCATACAGGATCTCGCGCACGTGCACCGATTCGGGCGACGGCAGCGGCAGGTAATGGCCACCGGTGGGATAAGCCAGGTCGCCGAACTGGCCGCCGGCGGCATTACCGAACGGCTGCGGGCCGTCGATCATCAGCGCGCCGCTGTGGCCCAGGCGCTTCAACTTCCACGCCGCAGCGAGGCCGGCGATGCCTGAACCAAGGATGACGACGTCGGTCTCGATGATGGCGGACGGCGCCGGCAGCTTGCTGCGGTCGCGCAGATAGTGGCCTTCGGCGCGGCCGGGATAATGCACGGCCGGCTCGATCTCCTGCCAGTGCCGGAAGGTAGCGGCGCCGGCCAGCACGGACAGGCCGGCGCCACCCGCCACCGCCAGGAACGAGCGGCGGTCCATCAGCGGATCACCTGCCGCCAGTCGTGTTCGAATTCGCGCACCAGCGACTGCGTGTTGAGCCGGTTCGGCGCCATGTCGATGCGCTGCATGTCGGGCGGGAAGCTGAACATCTCGCGCGTGGTGTCGGCGTTCAGGTAGCGCATCGGCAGCCGGTAGCTGGTCGGCGGCGCGTACTGCTGCTGCGGCGACGCCAGCACGAAGCCCCATTCGCCGAACGAGGGCACGTAGGCGTGGTAGGGCCAGGTGCGCATGCCGACGTCGCGCAAGGTGGCGTCGATCGTCCAGAAGGCGTGCGGCGCAAAGAACGGCGACGTCGACTGCACCACCACCAGGCCGTTGGCGGCGATGTGCTTTTTCACCATGCCGTAGAACGGCGCCGAGTACAGCTTGCCGAGCGCGAAACTGGACGGGTCGGGGAAGTCGACGATCGCGGCGTCGAACATGTCGGTGCTGTTCTGCAGCCAGATGGCGGCGTCGGCGTTGATCACTTTCACGCGCGGGTCGGAGAACGAGCGGTTGTTCAGCTTCGCCAGTTCGGGGCGCGTGGTGAAGGCTGCTGTCATCGCCGGGTCGAGGTCGACCACCGTCACCTGCTTGATGTTCGGGTAGCGCAGGATCTCGCGCAGCGCCAGGCCGTCGCCGCCGCCCAGCACCAGCACGCTGCGCGCCCACGGCAAGGCCTGCAGCGCCGGATGCACCAGCGCCTCGTGGTAGCGGTATTCGTCGCGCGAGGAGAACTGCAGGTTGCCGTTGATGTAGAGCCGCAGGTCGTCCTTCCAGCGCGTGATCACCAGCCGCTGGTAAGGCGTGGTGGTGGAATAGACGATCTCGTCGCCGAAAAGGCCATGCTCGCCCCACTGCACCATGCGGTCCGACAGCGCAAAGCCGAACACCAGCACCACCATGACCGCCGACGCCCTCACTACCCGTCCGCCCAAGTTGGCGAGCTCGCCGCGGAAGGTGTGCAAGGTCCAGAAGGCGACGGCGACGTTGAGCATCCCGAACAGGAAGCCGGTGCGCACCAGGCCGAGATATGGGGCCAGCACCAGCGGGAACAGCAGCGACACCGCCAGCGCGCCGAGGTAGTCGAAGGTCAGCACGCGGCTGACCAGTTCATTGAACTCGGTGTCGCGCGCGTTCAGCGCGCGCATCACCAGCGGCACTTCCATGCCCACCAGCGCGCCGACCATGAACACCAATACATATAGAAGCGTGCGAAACGGCGCCGTCATCCACGAGAACGTCATGAACAGCAGCGCCGCCGACAGGCCGCCGATCAGCCCCACCGCCAGCTCGATGTCGATGAAGCGCGACAGCACCTGCTCGTCGCGCACATACTTGGAGAAGTGGGCGCCCACGCCCATCGCGAACAGGTAGCAGCCGATGATGGTGGAGAACTGCAGGATGGAGTCGCCCAGCAGGTAGCTCGACAGGGCGCCGGCGATCAGCTCATACGCGAGGCCGCACGAGGCCACCACGAAGACGGATAGGATAAGAATTCGTTTGGTCATAAATCGGCTTTTGATCTAAGATCGTGCTGTCCTGTCATTCTGACTATATTTTCTTAGGGGAACCACGTGCCCGCCATCCTAGCCTATCTGCTGCACCTTTTGACGGCGGTTGCCATGGTTTTGGCCTTTTTTGTCATTTACACGCGGATCACCCCATTCGATGAAGTCACGCTGATCCGGCAGGGCAACCAGGCCGCCGCGTTTTCGCTGGGCGGCACCTTGCTCGGCTTTTCCATCACGCTCGCCTCGGCCCTGTGGCACACCGCCGACTACTACCAGTTCCTCGGCTGGGGCGCCGGCGGCATGCTGGTGCAGGTGGCCGTGTTCGCACTGGCCACGCGCCTTCTGAACATGTCGAAGGACCAGATCGAAGCGAACAACAAGGCCTTCGGCGGCCTGCTCGGCGCCATCGCGCTGTCGATCGGCCTGATCAACGCAGGCTGCATTTCCTGATCAACCACGTTTATTCCGGAGGTCCATCATGTCACTTGGCTCATTCATCAAGAAGCAGTTTATCGACGTCCTGCAGTGGAACGAGGAGACCGAGGGCGTGCTCGCCTGGCGCTACCCGATGCAGGACTTCGAGATCCAGAATGGCGCGATCCTCAACGTGCGCGAGTCGCAGGTCGCCGTTTTCGTCAACGAAGGCACCATCGCCGACGTCTTCATGCCAGGCACCTACAAGCTGACCACGCAGACGCTGCCGGTGCTGACCAACCTTAAGAACTGGGACAAGCTGTTTGCCTCGCCGTTCAAGTCGGACGTCTACTTCTTCAGCACCCGCGTGCAGACCGGCCGCAAGTGGGGCACGCCGCAGCCGATCACGATCCGCGACAAGGACTTCGACATGATCCGCGTGCGCGCCTTCGGCATGTTCTCCTACCGCGTGGCCGACGCGCGCAAGTTCTTCACCGAGATCAGCGGCACGCGCGAGATCTACACCCGCGACCAGGTCGAGGACCAGCTGCGCGGCATCATGCTCGCCACCATGGCTACCTCGCTGGGCAGCTCCAACGTCGCCTTCCTCGACATGGCCGCCAACCAGGCGCTGATGGCGCAGCAGGTCAAGGGCGACCTGGCCACCGCGTTCGCGCGCTACGGCGTGGGGCTGGACGAATTCAACGTCGCCTCGGTCAGCCTGCCGGAAGAACTGCAGGCCGCGCTCGACGAGCGCATCGGCGCCGGCATGAAGGGCGGCCTGTCGGCCGACAAGATGGGCGGCTTCACCAAGTTCCAGGTTGCCAGCAGCATCCCGCTGGCGGCGCAGAACGAAGGCGGCCTGGCGGGCATGGGCGCGGGCCTTGGCGCCGGCGTGGCGGTCGGCCAGGCGATGGCGCAGGGATTGTCGGGCGCGTTTTCGCAGGCCCCCGCTGCTGCGGCCGCGCCGGCCGAGGAGCCGATCGAAAGCCGCCTGCAAAAGCTCAAGGGACTGCTCGACAAGGGCCTCATCTCGGCCGCAGATTACGACAGCACCAAGGCTGAACTGCTCAAGAAGCTGATCGGCTAAGCGGCAGTCCATGCAGATCGTTTCCTGTCCGAGTTGCGGCGCCCAGGTCCAGTTCCGCTCGCACGCCTCCGTGGTGGCGGTGTGCGAGTACTGCCGCGCCACGGTGATGAAGGACGCCGACGCCGTCCGTGACCTGGGCAAGATGTCGTCGGTGCTGGAAGACTTCACGCCGATCCAGGTCGGCACCACCGGCGTGGTCGGCGGCCGCCAGTTCAGCGTGGTCGGGCGCATCCAGCTGCGCTATTCGGCCGGCATGTGGAACGAGTGGTTCCTGTCGTTCGACGACGGCGGCACCGGCTGGCTGGGCGACTCCTCGGGTCTCTACACCGTCACCACGGAAACGCAGGCCAGCGGCGAGCTGCCCTCTTTCGACGACATCGTGCCGGGCAAGGTCTACACGATCAGCGAACGCCATTTCACCGCGTCCGAAAAGCGCGTGGCCGACTGCATCGGCGGCCAGGGCGAACTGCCGTTTCGGGTCGGCGCCGGCTGGCAGGCGCGCGTGGCCGACCTGCGCGAGGGCGAGGCCTTCGCCACGCTCGACTACTCCGACTCGGATACGCCGGTGTTCTACAACGGTGTGGCGGTCACGCTGGAGGAGATAAAGTGCCAGCTGTTGCGCGAGGATGAACAGATCAAGGAAAGCGCCGGCAGATACCGCGGCAAGCTCGATGCGCTCGAGTGCCCCTCGTGCGGCACCGCCATCAAGTACCTGCCCGGCGTGACCACCAGCCTGGTGTGCCCGAGCTGCCAGGCGCAGCTCGATGCCGCCGGCCCGCAGGCGCAGATCCTGGCGCAGGGCGAAAAGGTGGAGAGCGTGCGCACCACCATCCCGCTCGGCGCCACCGCCAAGATCGGCGGCGCCGACTACCAGGTGATCGGCGCCATGGTGCGCGCCGACGACGAAGGCAGCGAGTGGACCGAGTACCTGCTGTACAACACCCGCTCGGCGTTTTTCTGGCTGGTCGAAACCGACGAAGGCTGGTCGCGCGCGAACGTGATGCCCAGGTGGCCGGCGTGGGAATCGACCGCCGCCAGCCGCGCGGTGCTGGACAAGCTCAATTACCAGAAGCTGTACGAATACCCGGCGACGGTGCAGTTTGCCGCCGGCGCCTTCAACTGGCGCGTCGCCGCCGGCGACGTCGTGCACGTGTTCGAATTCGCCAATGGCCAGACCAAGCTCGCGGCCGAACTGACCGCCGAGGAGCTGACCTGGTCGCGCTCCACGCCGGTCGCGGAAGACCAGCTGAAAACCTGGTTCGGCGACCAGCTGCGCGGCAGCGTGGCGGCAAAGGCGACGGCGGCCACGCTGCCGTCGTCAAGCCAGGCGCAGAAGTTCCTGTGGTGGATCCTGGGCCTGAACGCCATCCCGCTGCTGTTTAATTTTTCCGGCACCATCTTCTACGTGCTCATCGCGCTGCTGGCGATCTTTTTGCCGCCCAAAATGTTCGCACCGGCCGACAAGGGCAAGCAATGAATAACCGGTACTTCCTCTACGCGCTGTTCGTCACGCTCGCCACCACCGGCATCAGCTGGGGCAAGCTGATCGGCTCCGCCAGCAGCACGCGCGGCGGCGGCAGCAGCTGGAGCTCGCACTCGAGCGGCGGCGGCGGCTACAGCGGCGGCGGCCACAAGTGAGCGCAGCCTCGCATCGCCCGGCCGGCATCCACCTGCTGGCCGACTTCCACGGCGTCGACGCGGCCCTGCTGGTGTCGTGCGGCGAGATCGACGCGCTGCTGCGCGCCGGCGCGGCGGCGGCCGGCGCCACCATCCTGCACAGCCACTTCCACAGCTTCGGCCCGCAGCAGGGCGTGACCGGAGTGCTGCTGCTGGCCGAGTCGCACATCTCGATCCACACCTGGCCC
>JBBRXM010000157.1:0-6141 GCA_038248405.1 Burkholderiales bacterium | reverse complement strand
CCGCCGAAGTCGGCGTGGCCTGGGGTGTCGACGATATTGATGTGGGTACCTTCGTACTCGACAGCGCAGTTCTTCGACAGAATGGTGATGCCGCGTTCTTTTTCGAGGTCGTTCGAATCCATCACGCGGGTCTCGACCTGCTGGTTGTCACGGAAAGTACCGGATTGGCGCAGCAGCTTGTCCACCAGCGTGGTTTTGCCGTGGTCAACGTGGGCGATAATGGCGATGTTACGAATTGCGCGTTTTTGAGTAGACATGGTCGTAATGAACTGAGAAGGTGCGTACTGAGGTACGAGGTGTACGAAGGTGTACGGTGTTTCTGATTTCTGGAACCGACTAGTATAGCACGCTATGGTGCGCTGTCGTAGGATGACCGGAGGAAAAGCTCAGGAATTTCAAGCGCTTGCCGCTATGGCAGCGACGCGCCGGTGCAGAGGAGGCGCCTTTGTGGCGTGGATCGGGGGTGGCCCGCGTTGACATCGCGATACCGAGATATCGAAACATATTTAGCGTCGTGCTCGCGCATGCGGGGCCCATGCGGAGTATGCGCTCCAGTGCAGCTGACGCAACATGGGCCCCGGCCCCGGGGGCAAGGAAAGCGGCGGCGCGGCCAGCCTATTTCGGATCGCGCTCGTAGTCGGCCTTTAGCCGAAGCATCGCCCGCTCGAACGCATCCGTTCCGTCGCCCTCGTCGCCGTCGCCGCGGGTCGACAATTCGTTCTCCAGGTCGGCACGCGCCTTCTCGGTCGCGGCGATGAAGGCACGTCCGGCCGGCGACTCCTGGAACGCGATCACCTGGCGCAACTCGACGGTTGACAAATGTTCTGCGTAGCTGCGCGCCAGGATCGCCGCCGGCGACTCCTCACTGCCGGCGCAGCGGTCGCCATGGTAGGCATGCCAGGCGCGCTTGACCTCCGGCCAGTAGGCTGACTGCGGGGAAATGCCATGGAAATCGCCCGGCCGCGCGCGGTAAGCCGCGGCGAGGTCTGCGCTCACTTCCTCGGAGGGCGCGCACGCCGCATCGTCAGCGCCGTCCTGACTGAGGGCGACCAGCTGGCGGGCCAGCACCATCCGCTCGTCGGGATGCTCGGCGGGATCCGTGCGCTGCTCGAGCGGCTCGGCCTGCTCCGCGGCTTCATCGATCTGCACGGTCCGTACGGCGCGCTGATCGGTCTGCGCGGCGACCGTGCAGGTATAAAGGAATAGAACGACGGCAAGCTGGCGACGCATGGGACCTCCGAACGGGACTGCACGATGAACAGAAACAAATCGTACAACCCGGCCGGCCACCCCAATTGATCTAGCCTGAACGGCACGCAAAATGTGGACGAGCCAACCGCGGCGCTGCCAGCGCGCGCCGTGCTGAACCAGTTAGTGTGGCGAGATCACCCGGAATTCGGACGCAGTCACTTGTGAACGGCGGCGATCAAACGCTCCGGCGCGAGGATGGCGTACTCCTGCAAGTTAGCGGTGCCGAGCAGCGCCTCGCCGTGATACACGCGCACCCTGCCCAGCTCGGCCGGCACGACGACATCTTCCTTGCCGAGCGCCAGGCGCTGGCCGTTGAGGAAGCGCTTGGCCAGCTCATCCGTCAGCTGCACCGGCGGGAACGACGACAGCAGCGCATCGACCGGCGCCAGCATCGACAGCGGCGCCGCGTTGGCCTGCAGCGTTTCCAAGGTAACCATGCCCTCGACCGTCAGCGCGCCGACCTGGATCCGGCGCAGTGCGTTGAGGTGGGCGCCGCAGCCTAGCGCGTTGCCGATGTCTTCGCCCAACACACGAATGTAGGTGCCCTTGCTGCAGGTAACCAGCAGCTTGAGGAACGGCGCCTCGTACGACACGAACTCGAGCTTGTGGATGGTAACCGGACGCGCCTCGCGCTCGAGCGTGATGCCTTCGCGCGCATATTCGTAATAGGCCTTGCCGTCGCGCTTCAATGCCGAATACATCGGCGGCACCTGCATGATCGGCCCGCGGAACTGCGCCAGCACGGCGTCGATATGCTCGCGCGTCACGTTCACTTCCTGCGTCGCGATCGCTTCGCCTTCGGTGTCGCCGGTGTTGGTCGTGATGCCGAGGTGGACCGTGGTCTCGTAGGTCTTGTCGGCCTCGAGCAGGTCCTGCGAGAACTTGGTCGCCTCGCCGAAGCACAGCGGCAGCAAGCCCGTGGCGAACGGGTCGAGCGTGCCGGTGTGGCCGGCCTTCTTGGCGTTGAGCACGCGCTTGGCCTTGATCAGCGCGTCGTTCGACGACAGCCCGACCGGCTTGTCGAGCAGCAGCACGCCGTCGACCAGGTCGCGGACCCGTTTGACGTGAGGCTGCTTCATCAGCGCTCTTGCGGCGCGTCGGGCGTCTCCGGCACCGGGTCCGGCTCGGCATCGGCGGCGCGGGTGGCGTTGGCCTGGTCGATCAAGAGCGACATTTCCATGCCGCGCGAGGTCGAGGTGTCGTGCACGAAATGCAGCGCCGGCAAGGTGTGGATGTGCAGCAGCTTGCCCAGCTGGTTGCGGATGAAACCGGACGCGGCCTGCAAGCCGTCGTTGGTGTTCTTGATCGCTTCCTTCTTGTCGTTGAGCATGGTGTAGAACACCTTGGCGTGCGCGTAGTCGGGCGTGATCTGCACTTCGGTGATGGTGACCATGCCGATGCGCGGATCTTTCAAGCCGGAGGCGAGGATTTCGGCCAGGTCGCGCTGGATCTGGTCGGCCACGCGCAAACCGCGGGCTGGAATGTTTTTGCTGTGTTTAGCCATGATAGATATTACTTCTTATAAAAAACACAGGGCGCCAATCAGCGTGTGCCGATTGACGCCCTGCGGTACTCAGTGTCGGCCGCTTACAGCGTACGGGCGATCTCTTGGACTTCGAACACTTCCAGGGTGTCGCCAACCTGGATGTCGTTGTAGTTCTTCAGCGACAGGCCGCACTCGAGGCCGGCGCGAACTTCTTTCGCATCGTCCTTGAAACGCTTGAGCGAATCGATCTCGCCGGTCCACACCACGATGTTGTTGCGCAGCAGGCGTACCGACGAGGTGCGCTTGACGACGCCATCGGTGACCAGGCAACCGGCAACCGCGCCGACCTTGGACACCAGGATGACCTGGCGAATCTCGACCTGGCCGATGATGGTCTCGCGCTTTTCCGGCGCCAGCATGCCCGACAGCGCGGCACGTACTTCATCGATCGCATCGTAGATGATGTTGTAGTAGCGGATGTCGACGCCGTTCGACTCGGCCAGCTTGCGCGCCTGGGCATCGGCCCGGGTGTTGAAGCCGATGATGACCGCTTTCGAGGCCACCGCCAGGTTGACGTCGGACTCGGTGATGCCACCGACCGCGGCGTGCACGACTTGTACGCGCACTTCGTTGGTCGACAGCTTCTGCAGCGAGCTGACCAGCGCTTCCTGCGAACCTTGCACGTCGGTCTTGATGATGACCGGCAGGTTCTTGACTTCGCCTTCGCCCATGTTGTCGAACATGTTCTCCAGCTTGGCCGCCTGCTGCTTGGCCAGCTTGACGTCGCGGAACTTACCTTGACGGAACAGACCGATTTCACGCGCCTTGCGCTCGTCGGCCATGACCATGACTTCTTCACCGGCGACCGGCACTTCGGTCAGGCCCTGGATCTCGACCGGAATCGATGGACCTGCTTCGGTGATCGGCTTGCCGTTTTCGTCGAGCATGGCGCGGACGCGGCCGAACGACGAACCGGCCAGGATGACGTCGCCGCGGCGCAGCGTACCGGACTGGACGAGGATGGTCGCGACCGGGCCCTTGCCCTTGTCGAGACGGCCTTCGACCACCAGGCCGCGTGCCGGAGCATCGATCGGCGCCTTCAGTTCCAGCACTTCGGCCTGCAGCAGCACCTGCTCGAGCAGCTCGTCGATACCCTGGCCCGTTTTGGCGGACACCGGCACGAACGGCGACTCGCCGCCGTACTCTTCCGGCAGGACCTGCTCGGCGACCAGTTCCTGCGTCACGCGGTCGAGGTTGCCACCCGGCTTGTCGATCTTGTTGATCGCGACCACCAGCGGCACGCCGGCAGCTTTCGCGTGGGCGATCGCTTCCTTCGTCTGCGGCATCACGCCGTCGTCCGCCGCCACCACCAGGATGACGATGTCGGTTGCTTTCGCACCGCGGGCACGCATGGCCGTAAAGGCTTCGTGACCTGGCGTGTCGAGGAAGGTGATCATGCCGCGCGGCGTTTCGACGTGGTAAGCGCCGATGTGCTGCGTAATGCCGCCCGCTTCGCCCGAGGCAACCTTGGCGCGACGGATGTAATCGAGCAGCGAGGTCTTGCCGTGGTCGACGTGACCCATGACGGTGACCACCGGTGCGCGCGGGCTCGACTCGAAGTGGGTGTGTTCACCCTGGTCGGCCAGCAGCGCTTCCGGATCGTCCTCGGCAGCGGCAAATGCCTTGTGGCCCATTTCCTCGACGAGAATCATCGCCGTTTCCTGGTCCAGCACCTGGTTGATGGTGCACATCTGGCCGAGCTTCATCAACTGCTTGATGACTTCGGATGCCTTGACGGACATCTTGTGCGCCAGTTCGGCGACCGTGATGGTCTCCGGCACGTGGACGTCCTTGATGACCGCTTCGGTCGGCGCCTGGAAATTGGTTTCGCGGTCTTCGTTGTGCGAAGGACGGCGGCCCTTGGCGCCACCGCGCCAGCCGTCGCGTCCGCCGGTACCGACGTTGCCGCGTGGCTTGATCGAACCGGGCGCGCCGCGTTTCTTGGCGTCGTCCGACCAGGTCGAGGACACGTTGGCCGACTTGATCGACTTCTTGTCGGCAGTCAGCGGCTTCTTGTCTGCAGCTTTCTCGCCAGGCTTTTTGTCGGCAGGCTTGTGCAGCGTGCCTTCGGCAACCTTCGGCTTGAGGGCGGCGACCGGCGGCGCGACCGGCTCGGGAGCCTTGATCGCACGGCGCGGCGCGTTCATCATCGCCTTGATCTGCGCCACTTCATCAGCGACGGCCTTACGGGCCTTGTCGTTGGCAGCGGCGCGGTCAGCCACTTCCTTGGCGGCAGCAGCGGCCTTGGTCTTGGCTTCGGCGGCGGCAGCTTTCTTGGCTTCGTCGTCGGCGGCGACGCCGGCGGTGGCAAGCTGGGCCGCGGCGCGCTTGGCCTCTTCGGCCGCTTCCTTCTTGGCGTCGGTCTCGGCCTGCTTGACCTGCGCTTCTTTTTCGGCGTCCAGCTTGGCCAGGCGCTCCTGCTTCTCGCGCAGGTCCGCTTCCTGGCGGGCGATCAGCTCGGCCTGGCGGCGCGCTTCGTCTTCACGGCGCGCCACTTCGGCGGCATCGATCACCGGCGCCACAGGGACAGCGGCGACCACTGGCGGCGCGACGGGTTCGTCGCGCTGCACGAAGGTGCGCACTTTCTTGACAGCTACCTGGATCGTGCGTGACTTGCCCGAAGCGTCCGCCTGTTTGATCTCGGTTGTTTCCTTGCGCGTCAGCGTGATCTTCTTCTTTTCAGTGTCGCCAGCTGCGCCGTGGGTACGGCGCAGGTGATTCAACAGCTTATCCTTATCATCTTTCGACAATGGATCTGACGTCGAACTTTTCTCGACGCCGGCAGAACGCAGCTGCGTCAGCAGCAAGTCTGCAGGCATCTTCAGTTCGGTGGCAAATTGGGCTACGTTGTTACTCGCCATTCAGTCCTCTTTTCTATGTGTCGCTGAGATGATAAAGATACTCAAATTAAGCCTTGGCCAATTCTGCCAGGCTCCAGGCTTTCGCCTGCAATGCCTTGGCGCGGTCATCGTACTTTGAGTCGACCAGCTTCATCTCGTCGTCGGTCACATCATTAAATTCATTTTTGATCAGTTCACGCGCGCGGTCGGACGGGAGAGCCAAAATGGCGCCGAATTCGTCGTATGCAAGGGCGGAGAAAGCCTCGAGGTTCTTGATGCCTGCCAGGCCCAGCTTGCCGGCCGTGGTGCGGTCCATGCCTTCCAGGTTGACCAGCTGCTCGTCCATGCCTTCGAGGCCTTCTTCCGAAGCGATCGCCTCGGTCACCAGGGCATCGCGGGCACGGGTGCGCAGCTCGTTGACGGTGTCTTCGTCGAACGATTCGATGTCGAGCATTTCCGAGATCGGCACGTAGGCGATTTCTTCCAGCGAGGCGAAACCCTCTT
>JBBRXM010000156.1:0-6622 GCA_038248405.1 Burkholderiales bacterium | reverse complement strand
GGTGCGCGCGCCGAAAAAATTCGACGTCCTCGTCACCGGCAACATGTTCGGCGACATCCTGTCCGACTGCGCGGCGATGCTGACCGGTTCGATCGGCATGCTGCCCTCGGCCTCGCTCGACGCCAATAACAAGGGCCTGTACGAGCCTTCGCACGGTTCGGCGCCCGACATCGCCGGCAAGGGCATCGCCAATCCGCTGGCGACGATCCTGTCGGCAGCGATGATGCTGCGCTATTCGCTCGGCCGCCTTGAGCAGGCCGACCGCATCGAGAACGCCGTCAAGGCGGTGCTGGCGCAAGGCCTGCGCACGGCGGATATTTTCGAGCAGGGCACGACCCGCGTCGGCACCGAGGAAATGGGTGACGCGGTGGTCAAGGCTTTGGCATAAATTTACATTCTTAGAGAGATCACGATGAAATTAGTTGGCTTGGTAGGTTGGCGCGGCATGGTCGGTTCGGTGCTGATGCAGCGCATGCGCGACGAGGGCGACTTCGCCCACATCGAACCGGTGTTTTTCACCACTTCCAACGCCGGCGGCAAAGCGCCGGCGATGGCGAAGAACGAGACCACGCTGAAGGACGCGTTCGACGTCGCCGAGCTGTCCAAGTGCGACATCATCATCTCCTGCCAGGGCGGCGACTACACCGGCGAGGTGTTCCCGAAGCTGCGCGCATCCGGCTGGAACGGCTACTGGATCGACGCCGCCTCGACCCTGCGCATGAACGACGACGCCGTCATCGTGCTCGACCCGGTCAACCTCGACGTCATCAAGAACGCTTTGACGCGCGGCGTCAAGAACTACGTCGGCGGCAACTGCACCGTCTCGTGCATGCTGATGGGCCTGGGCGGCCTGTTCCAGCACACGCTGGTCGACTGGATGACGTCGATGACCTACCAGGCCGCCTCCGGCGGCGGCGCCCAGCACATGCGCGAGCTGCTGACCCAGTTCGGCACCATCAACGCCGCCGTGCGCCCGCTGCTCGACGACCCGGCCTCGGCCATCCTCGAGATCGACCGCACCGTGCTGGCCACCCAGCATGGCTACTCGCCCGACGAGATCAAGCAGTTCGGTGCGCCGCTGGCCGGCAACCTGATCCCGTGGATCGACAAGGACCTCGGCAACGGCCAGTCGAAGGAAGAGTGGAAGGCCGGCGCCGAAACGAACAAGATCCTGGGCCTCGGCGCCGCCTTCGGCAGCGCCGAGATTCCGGTCGACGGCCTGTGCGTGCGCATCGGCGCCATGCGCTGCCACTCGCAGGCGCTCACCATCAAGCTCAAACGCGACGTGCCGCTCGACGAGATCAACGACATCATCGCCGCCAACAACCAGTGGGTGAAGGTGGTGCCGAATACGCGCGAAGCGTCGGTGCGCGACCTGTCGCCGGCGGCGGTGACGGGCAGCCTGACGATCCCGGTCGGGCGCCTGCGCAAGATGTCGATGGGCGGCGAATACCTGTCCGCCTTCACCGTCGGCGACCAGTTGTTGTGGGGCGCGGCCGAACCGCTGCGCCGCATGTTGCGCATCGTTCTCGACAAATAAGGTTCTGCTAACGGTCGTTAATCGGGTGCTATCGAACGGGTCGGATTGTTCCGGCCCGTCGTCGTTTCCGCGACGTGTTTTCACTCTGTAAAATGGCAAAAATGCAGCGTAAGATTTGTTGAAAAACCGCGTTAACAAGGCATACTGCTCACATACCTTGCGTTGTGGCCGGAGAAACACTCCTAAAGCTTGCATGCTCTAGAGCATGATGATATGTTGAGACCTCCGGGAAACCAGCCTTCTCCCTCGACAACTCTTACGACGCTGCCAATCATGCCTTTAAAAACTCGCCCCCGGATCATGTCGCTCGCGCTGAAAACACTGTATGGCGCCCTCGCCAGCGCCGTGTTGGTGTCCTCCGCGGCGTGTGCTGCAGGCCTTGGCAAGCTGACCGTGTTGTCTTCGCTCGGCCAGCCTTTGCGCGCCGAGATCGAGCTGACGTCGGTGACGAGTGACGAAGCTGCCGGCCTGGTGGCCAAGCTGGCGCCGGCCGACGCCTTCCGGCAGGCGAACATCGAATTCAACCCGGCCCTGCTGTCGCTGCGCTTCGCAGTGGAACAGCGCAGCGGCCGCCAGTACATCAAGATCACCTCGTCGCAGCCGGTCAACGAGCCGTTCGTCGACATGCTGCTCGAGCTGACCTGGAACAGCGGGCGCCTGGTGCGCGAGTACACCTTCCTGCTCGACCCGGCCGAACTGCGCGCGACGCAATCGGCGCAGGTGGCGGCGGTGGCGCCGGTCGATGTGGGGCAGGGCACGCGCGCCGCCGCGCCGGCCAGCCAGCCGACGCGGCAGGGCGGCGCTTCGCGCCAGGCCAGCCAGCAGCCTGCGCCTGCGGTGCCGGCGCCACAGGCGCGCCCGGCCAAGGTCGAAGCGCAAGGCGAAGCCGGGCCCGCTGCCGCGGCGGAGGCCAGATACAAAGTGAAGACCGGCGACACGCTCGGGCGCATCGCCGCCCAGGTCAAGCCGGTCGACGTCTCGCTCGACATGATGCTCGTCGCGCTGTACCGCGCCAATCCCGACGCCTTCATCGGCAAGAACATGAACCGCCTGAAGTCGGGCCAGATCCTGTCGGTGCCCGACTCGGAAGCGATCCGCAGCAGCGGCGAGGGCGACGCCCACGGCGTCGTCGTCGCCCACGCGGCCGACTTCAACGCCTACCGCAACAAGCTCGCCGGCCAGGTCGCCAGCGCGGCGCCGGCGAAGACCCCTGAAAGCACCCAGAGCGGCGCCGGCAAGGTCACCGCCAAGGTCGAGGAACGCCCGACCGCGGCCAACGAATCGAAGGACCAGCTCAAGCTGTCGAAGGCGGCGCCTGCCGCCGCCGGCGCGGCCGCCGCGCCGGGCGTGGAAGACACCATCGCCAAGAACCGCGCGCTGGCCGATGCCACCGCCCGCGTCAAGGAACTCGAGCGCAACGTCAACGACCTCGAGAAGCTGATGTCGGTGAAAAACAAGGCCGGCACCGAGGCGAAGACGACCGCCATCCCGGAAGTGATGACGACCGAAGCGACGCCGGTGGCGCCTGCGGCGGCTGCGCCAGTGGCTGTGCCGGCGCCGGCCGCGCCTGTCGTCGTCAAGCCCGCGCCCAAGCCGGCGCCAGTGCTGAAGAAAGAGGCGGTGCTGCCCGAGCCGACCATGGCCGATATGCTCATGGATAACATCAACTACGTCGGCGCCGGCCTGTTGATCGCGCTGCTGGCGCTGTTCGGCCTGTCGCGCCGCAAGAAGAAGGAGAGCGGCGTACCTGCCGAGCCGTCGATCCTCGGCGCGCCGACCGACCAGGCCCATTCGCTGTTCGCCGAAACGGGCGGCCAGAGCATCGACACCAGCAACAGCGTCTTCAACTCCAGCTTCGCCCCATCGGCCAGCCAGCTCGACACCAATGAGGTCGACCCGGTCGCCGAAGCCGACGTCTACATCGCCTACGGCCGCGATGCGCAGGCCGAAGAGATCCTGAAGGAGGCGCTGCGCAACCATCCGGAGCGCGCCCCGGTGCGCCTCAAGCTTCTCGAAATCTACGCCGCCCGCAAGGACCAGCGCGCGTTCGAAGCGCAGGCCGGCGAAATGTACGGCATGACGCGCGGCCAGGGCGACGACTGGGCGCAGGCGGCCGCGCTGGGCCTGTCGATCGACCCGCACAATCCCTTGTACGCAAACGCCGGCGACACCGTGCCGGCCGCGCCGCCGTCGACGCCGGAAGCCATCGCCGAGCAGGCCATCCTGAATCAGATGCACGACGAGGGCGTGTCGGCCGAGCCGGACCTGATGCACTTCGGCCTGCCCGACGATGCGCCGACCGCGCTGCCCGAGCCGGTGCAGAGCGCCGCCCATGTGGCCGACGACAATACGCTCGACTTCGACCTGGGCGGCCTCAGTTTCGAGCCGGTCACCAGCGACGACGTACCGGCCGCGCCGGCCGCCGCGCCGGCGCCGCCTGCCGACATCAACGACATGGAATTCACCTCCGAGCCGATCGAGGCCGCGCCGGCGCCGAAGGAAGACGAGCCATCCTACGACCTCGCCTTCGACATGAATTTCGATGCGCCTGCCACCAGCCCGGCGGCCAGCGCTGCCGAGCCGGCAGCGGAGCCGAAGTCGCTCGACGACATCCGCCTCGACATGGCCGACGACGACAAGGTCCCCGAGTACCACATGGCCGACCTGGCGCACGACTTCGACCTGCCGACGCTGCCCGACAGCGCCGCGCCCGAATTTACCCCGACCCCGGCCCCCGCCGCACCGCATGCCGAGCCGCTGGTCGACTTCAGCGACATGGCGTTCGACCTGCCGGCCACGCCTGCCGCCAGCCCGCTGGCCGACGATCCGTTCGCGCTGCCCGACGTTCCCGCTGTTGCGGCGGCGACGTATGCGCCGGCGCCCCAGTTCGACATGTCCGGCATCGACCTCGACCTGCCGGCCGACGTCCCCGCTGCCGAAGAAATGGCGATGTCGCAGGGCGGCGCCGAGCTGTCGGCCACGCACATGGAGATGGAGACCAAGCTTGACCTGGCGATTGCCTACCAGGAGATCGGCGACAAGGAAGGCGCCCGCGAACTGCTCGACGAAGTGATCAAGGGCGGCAGCGCCGAACAGGTGAGCAAGGCCAACGGCATGCGCTCCAAACTGGCCTGACACGAAACAACGCAACTGGAGTTGAATTGAAACGGATAGCACTCGGCGTCCAGTATGACGGGACGCCCTGGAACGGCTACCAGAAACAGCTGGATCGCAACACAGTACAGGACCGGCTTGAAATCGCCCTCAAGGAGTTCGCGCGGGTCGACCTGGCCACCACCTGCGCCGGCCGCACCGACACCGGCGTGCACGCCCTCGAGCAGGTGGTCCACTTCGACACCGATCTGGCGCGCGGCATGCCCTCCTGGGTGCGCGGCGTCAACGCCTTCCTGCCCGAGTCGATCGCGGTGCGCTGGGCGGCCGAGATCCCGTCCGACCCCGACCACGAATTCCACGCCCGCTTCTCGGCGCGCGCGCGCACCTACCACTACGTCTTGTACAACAACCCGGTGCGCTCGCCGCTGCTGGTCGGGCGCGCCGGCTGGACCTTCCGCCCGCTCGACGTCGGCCTGATGCGCGAAGCGGCCCAGCAGCTGGTCGGCGTACACGATTTTTCGGCTTTCCGCTCCTCGCAATGCCAGGCCAAGTCGCCCATCAAGCAGATGCACGAGGTGCGCGTCGAGCGCCACGGCGAGGTGATCGTCTTCACGCTGCGCGCGTCCGCCTTCCTGCACCACATGGTGCGCAACCTGATCGGTTCGCTCATCTATGTCGGCAATGGCCGCCACCCGCCGTCGTGGCTCGGCGACGTGCTGGCGGGGCTGGACCGCAACGATGCCGCCCCTACCTTCATGCCCGACGGCCTGTACCTGGCCAAAATAGATTACGATCCCAAGTGGGGCCTGCCGCAGGAAGCGAGCAGTCCCTTGCCCTGGTTCGTGCCCGGCCGATAAGCTTACTTACTTCATCATGCATCGCACCCGAATCAAGATCTGCGGCCTCACGCGCGAAGAAGACGTCCGCGCCGCCGTCGGCGCCGGCGCCGACGCGCTCGGCTTCGTCTTTTATCCACCGAGCCCGCGCTACGTCACGCCGGCGCGCGCCGGCGCGCTGATGGCGGCAATTCCCCCTTTCGTCAGCGCGGTGGCGCTGTTCGTCAACGCCAGCCTGGAAGAGGTGCTGGATGCTGCCCGGCTGGCGCCGTTCGCCATGCTGCAGTTCCACGGCGACGAGACGGCGGACGAGTGCGCGGCCATCGCCGACGCGGTCGGCCGCCCTTTCATGCGCGTATTCCGCATGCGTCCCGACACGAGCGCGGCCGATTTGCTAGAATACGAACATCAGTACCGCACCGCCAGTCCCCTGTTCGCGAGCCTCTTGCTCGACACTTATGTGGACGCCTACGGCGGGGCAGGAAAGGTCTTTGATTGGTCTCTCATCCCAAAAGAACTCGCGCCTCGGGTCGTTTTAAGTGGTGGCTTGAGCGTAAACAACGCGACTGACGCGGTTGCCCGTGTTCGTCCCTTCGCCGTCGACATCAGCAGTGGTGTCGAAGCGCAGAAGGGCATCAAGGACGCCCGCAAGATCGCCGCCTTTATTGACGCGGTGCGGGCCGCAGACGCCACCATTGAAAGCGATAATTCCCATGAAAGCAGTTCCTGAACGCGCCCCTGCCGCGCCCATCTTCAAGACCACCGACTACCAGCTGCCCGATGCCCGCGGCCACTTCGGCCCCTACGGCGGTGCCTTCGTCGCCGAAACGCTCAGCCATGCGCTGGCCGAACTGAGCGAAGCCTACGCGCGCTACAGCGTCGATCCCGAGTTCCTCGACGAATACCGCTATGAGCTCAAGCACTTCGTCGGCCGCCCGTCGCCGATCTACCACGCCAAACGCTGGTCCGAACAGATCGGCGGCGCCCAGATCTACTTCAAGCGCGAAGACCTCAACCACACCGGCGCCCACAAGATCAACAACGTCATCGGCCAGGCGCTGCTGGCCAAGCGGATGGGCAAGCCGCGCATCATCGCCGAAACCGGCGCCGGCCAGCACGGCGTGGCCACCGC
>JBBRXM010000155.1:0-6674 GCA_038248405.1 Burkholderiales bacterium | reverse complement strand
GCGCTTCAACGTCAGTTCCGGTCGCACCGATCCGCGCTACTTCGTCGGCATGCCGATCACCGCCGGCGCCGCCTGCGTCGCCTCGGTCGTCATCGCCTGGCCCGACCCCTTGATCAGCAACCTGCAGGCCTACCTGCTGATCGCGCTGATGGTCGCGGTCGGCACGCTGATGGTGTCGACGGTGCGCTTCCCCAGCTCCAAGCAGCCCAAGAGCAAAATGCTGTTCGCGGCGCTGGCCGTCAACCTGGCCTTGCTGGCCTGGCTGCAGACCAGGTACTTCGCACTGTTCTTTGTCGTGTATGTGAGTGTGACGCTACTGCTCAATATCGCATGGCAGCAAGGTTGGCGCACCGTGGCGCCGCCGATCGTGTACGAAGACTGACCTGCCCGGATCGGGCCGGTCAGGCAAACTTGTCGAGCATCGCCGCCAGATGGGCGGCGCTCGCTTTCGCCTGCGCCAGGTCCTGCGCGCTCTCGCTCTGGTTGACGATGCTGCCGGTCAGCAGCTGGACGAAGGCGCGGTCCAGCGCCTTGCGGGCGGCGGCCATTTGCTGGGCCACGGCGTCGCAGTCGGACGGCCGCGACGCTGCCGCGATCAATTTTTGTATGCCGCGCAACTGGCCTTCAACGCGCGCCAGCCGGTTCAGCAAGTCCTTCTTCTGCAATGCGCTCAGTGCCGTGCCTTCGACGATCTTCAGCGCGCTGTCAGACATGCAAGACTCCCTGGCTAGGCAACATCGCGGGTACGCGCTGCTTTCAGAATTGTAAACCAGTCGGCACGGCTGAGCGTGCAGGCGGTCCCGGCCACCGCGACCGCGATTGCCTCGATGCGTCCGCTGCCGGTCAGCGGGATCGGCCGGCTCGGCAGTTGCATGATCCAGGCGAAGACGACGCTGGCGAAGGGCAGCCCGAGGCGGTCGGCGATGCCCTTGATCACCAGCCGCAGGCTTTCCGCGTGGCCGTCGTTGGCGCTGAACAGGCGCCCGCCGGCCAGCGGCGACCACACCATCGGCGCCACGCCCAGGTCCTGCAGGCCGTCGAAGGTCTCGTCGAACATCGGCGCGACGTGCATCGGCGAAAACTCGACCTGGTTGGTGGCCAGGGCGATGCGGCGGTTCAGCGTTTCGAACTGGTGCCGGCTGAAATTCGATACGCCGAAATGGCGCACCTTGCCGGCCGCGCGCAGCGCCTGGAACGCCTCGGCGACCTCGTCGAATTCCATCAGCGGGTCGGGCCGGTGGATCAGCAGCAGGTCGAGGCGGTCGGTGTGCAGCTGGCGCAGCGATTCCTCGGCCGAGGCGACGATGTGGGCCGCGCTGGTGTCGTAGTGCTGGACGCTGTGGCCGGGCCGCTGCGGGCTGACCAGCTTGATGCCGCATTTGCTGACCAGCTCGATGCGATCGCGCAGCCCCGGCCGCGCGCGCAGCGCTTCGCCGAACAGGCCTTCGACGCTGTAGCCGCCGTAGATGTCGGCGTGGTCGAAACTGGTCACGCCGAGCGCGATGCATTGCTCGATGAAGGCGACGCGTTGCTCGACCGTCATGCCCCACTCGGACATGCGCCACATGCCGGCGACGATGCGCGACAGCTGCAGGCCCTCGGAGCTGGTGGCAAGGCGTGGGCAGGTCAGGTCGTTAGATAGTCGTTGCATGAGCGAGGGGGCTGACCCCGGTTTTTCAGTTATGGGATGACGGGGACGCCGAGCCCCCGGTTAAGCAGGCGGCTGGAAATCGGGGTCCGCCCCTCTGTTTTTGATTATTTAAACCACAAGCGCATCGAGTCCCACGCGCGGCCGAAAATGCTCGCCTGCGACACTTCTTCCAGCGCCACGACCGGCAACTGCAGCAGCGGCTTGCCGTCGACCATCATCTTCAGCGTGCCGACCTGGCCGTTGCGCGCCAGCGGGGCTACCAGCGGATCCTTGCGCTCGAGCACAGGCTTCATCTTCGCGGCGACACCCTTCGGCACCGTCACCAGCACGTCGTTCGGGAAACCGATCTTGACCGACGCCTGCGAACCCTTCCACACTTCCGGCGTCGCGATCGCCTGGCCTTTGCTGTACAGCTTGATGGTGTCGAAGTTCTGGAAGCCCCAGTTGAGCAGCTTCTGGCTTTCCTGGGTGCGCGCCGAATCGGACGTCGTGCCCAGCACCACGCTGATCAGGCGGCGCTGGCCGGACGGGCCGTTCGGGCGGCGGGCCGAGGCGATCATGCAAAAGCCGGCGTTTTCGGTGTGGCCGGTCTTCATGCCGTCCACCGTCGGGTCCAGCCACAGCAGGCGGTTGCGGTTCGGCTGGGTGATCTTGTTGTACGTAAAACTCTTGATCGAGTCGATCTTGTAGAACTCGGGGAAGTCGACGATCACGCGCGCGGCCAGCGTCGACAGGTCTTGCGCCGTCGAGTAGTTGTCCGGGCTCGGCAGGCCGTGCGGATTGCCGAAACGGGTGTTCTTCATGCCCATGCGCTCCGCCTCGCGGTTCATCAGCGCGACGAAGGTGCCCTCGTCGCCGGCGACCGCTTCGGCCAGCGCGACGGCGGCGTCGTTGCCCGACTGGATCATCAGGCCGTGCAGCAGGTCGTCGATCTTGACCGGCGTGGCCGGGTCGATGAACATCTTCGAGCTGCTGGCGTCGACTTTCCACGCCTTCACCGACACGTTGACCATCTGGTTGATGTCGATCTTCTTGTCCTTGAGCGCCTGGAAGACGACGTAGGCGGTCATGATCTTGGTCAGCGATGCCGGCTCGATGCGCGCGTTCGGGTCTTGCGCGGCGATGACCTGGCCGCTGGTGGCGTCGAGCAGGATCCAGGACTTGGCGGCGATGGTGGGTGCAGGCAGGGTCTGGGCGACGGCTGCGCTCATCAGCGCGACACTGACGGCCAGGGCCGCAAACAATTTTTTCATGGGAGTCAAGGTCTTAAAAAAGTGAGATGCTTCGGCAATGCCGTTGAACATTGCCGGAAAAGAAGAGCGCCAATTATAACGAGGATTGATCGGTCCGCCGCCACAGTTGTGTGACAAGATTTTTGATGTGGCCGAGCTTGCGATGGAAGAAATGGTCGGCACCCGGGATCACGATCACCGGGATGTCCTGCGGCCGCGCCCAGTCCAGCACGGCCGATAACGGAATGGTGTCGTCCGTTTCGCCGTGGATCAGGATCGAATCGGCGGGAACGTCGGGCATCGCCCATTTGCCCGCGGCGCTGCCCACCAGCACCAGTCGCTCGGCCGGCTGTCCGCTGGCGATCAGCCGCTGCTGCAGCTGGCTGGCGACGAAAGTACCGAACGAAAAGCCGGCCAGCGCCACCGGCAGGCCGGGGAAGCGCGCGCGCAGGTGGGCGAGCAGGATCGCCATGTCGTCGGTCTCGCCGATGCCTTCGTCATGCGTGCCTTGCGAGGCGCCGACGCCGCGGAAATTGAAGCGCGCCGCCACGTAGCCCAGCCCGACGAAGGTGCGCGCCAGCGTCTGCGCCACCTTGTTGTCCATCGTGCCGCCGTACAGCGGGTGCGGGTGTGCCACCAGCGCCACGCCGCGCGGAGCGTCCGCCGGCATGTCGAGCACGCACTCCATGTTGCCGGCGGCGCCGGCAAGGGTGAATTTCTCGGATTGTTTGTTCATGTTGGCAAAAATCAGATCTTCAGGCGCTCGACGACCTTGCCGCCCACCAGGTGGCTGTCGACGATCTCGTCGATGTCGCTGTTGTCGATATAGGTATACCAGACCCCTTCCGGATACACCACCAGCACCGGGCCTTCTTCACAGCGGTCGAGGCAGCCGGCCTGGTTGATGCGGATCTTCTCGTGGCCGTTCAGGCCCAGCTGCTTGATGCGGGTCTTGGCGTGCTTCTGGGCCGCCTGGGCGCCCCGTTCGCCGCAGCAGGGACGGCCGTCCTCGCGCACGTTCATGCAAAAGAACACATGTTTTTCAAAATACGGTTTGTCGTTCATTGCGTCGCTCATCGATTTTTTCCGCTAAGTAGTGCACCGCGCCATGATACCCGCTATCACCGGCGATTGAGTTTGTGCGAGGGGAGCATCAGGAACCACAGCGCGAAAAACGGCCACAGCAGGGAGAGGAACTGGGCTGCACCGTTGAAGTTCAGAAATTTGCCCTGTACCCAGCCTTGCAAGGTGGAAACGAAATACGGATTGGCCGGGATCGTGTTCACTACCACCAGGCTCAGCAGCAGCGTCACCACCGCCAGCCGCCGCTGCGCCACCTGCGGCGCGAACGCCAGCCCGGCCAGCATGATGAGGCCGATCAGGAAGCCGCCCTGCGCGCCCGGCGTGATCCACACCCAGGCATTGTCGGGCGTGAACAGCAGCGACGTCGACAAGGCCTTGATCAGCAGCGCCGCGCCCAGCAAGGCCACGATCAGCCCGGTGCGCGGGGCGCCGCGGCGCAGCATGCACAGCATGGTCAGCACCGCGCCCGTCATGCCGCAGGCGGTGATGATGGTCTCGGACAGCCAGTACTGCTCCACGCTCATTGCCGCGCCCGGGCGCAGCAGCGCCACCAGGTCGATGCTGGTGTCGAACCAGGCCGACAGCCACTCCGAAAAGATCGGCAGCACCTGGCCGTGGCCGAACAGGTAGCCCTGCGGGTAGATCTGCGCCAGCGGCCACAGCGCCAGCAGCACCACGCCCTGGCTGGCGTGGGCGGCGAACCAGCGCTGGCGCATCTGGTACAGGCGGCTCTGGTTCAGGTAGGAGCGCGCGCCGGCCGCGCCGATGACGGCACCGACCATGCAGCCGACCGAATTGGTGAGGAAATCCAGGTTCGACGGCACCCGGCTGGGCAGGTAGGTCTGCACCGCCTCCATCGCCCCCGACACCAGCATGCCGAGCAGCGCGGTGAGCAGCAGCGCCCAGGCGCCGCGGATGCGCGGATACAGCGACGGCACGATCAGCATCCCCAGCGGGATGTAGCCGATGACGTTGACACTGACGTCGAACGCGGTCCAGTAGCGCGGCGGCGTCAGGTTCAGGAAGGCCCACGGCGCCAGCCCGGTGCTGCGCCAGCCGGTGAACGGAAACCAGCTCGCATAGACGATCAGCAGCAGGTACACCAGCAGCGCGGCGCGCACCATCGGTGAGCCCTTGCGCCGCTCCGGCCGGATCTCGCCTTCTGTCATTGCTTGCGCTGCGTGAGCGCGCGGCGCAGGTCGGTGCCCAGCCAGGCGACGATGTCGCTGGCGACGGCGTCGGTAGCCTGCGCCAGCGCGCGCGCCCCGCCCGGCGCGTCCGCGCTTTGCGCCTCGACCCGGTGGCGGAAGGTGCGCTGGTCGAGCAGCGTGTGCTTTTCGAACAGCGACACCCGCACCACCACCTCGCCATAGCTGCGCGCGGTGCTGTCGAAGCTGTGGGTGAAGTCGTCGAGGTCGATGCGCAGCAGCGGCACGCCGGTCGAGGCGTCGGTGGTCGAGAGCACCTTCACGCCGGCCTGCGCCACGCGCGACTTGAAGCGCTGCGTCAGCAGCTGCAGCGGGGTCGCGTTCCAGCGGCTGTGGGCGTACGAACGGGCCTGCATCGGATCGGCGTAGTTCAGGCGGTAAAACATGCGCTCGCTGTCGTAGGCGGCGTTGCCGGTGACGTCGGTGATCACCAGCGCCTGCGGCAGGCTGGCGCTGGTGGCCTGGGTGGCCGGCGGCGCACCGGCGGCGGGACCGAAATCGTAGATGGCGTTGTTGGCCGGTCCCTTGGAGCTGGCGCAGCCGGCCAGCACGGCGGCGGCGGCGATGGCCAGCAGGGCGTTGCGGGACGTGGTTCTGGCGAAGGTCAGGTTCATCGGTTTTCCTTATTTGGTCGGTGCGGTAAAACCGGGTTCGCCGGGACCCGGCGTGGGGTTGACGTTCCCGAACAGCAGGCCTTGCGGCCGGTCCGAAATCGAATCGGCGGTGCGCTTGACCGAGCGCAGCGAGGTGCGCGCCTGGTCCGTCATCGATACCAGGTGCGGCAGCGTTTGCAGTTCCAGTTCGCTGGTGACGCCTTCGAGCGAGCTGCCGACGCGGTCGACCGTTTCGCTCAGGCGCGTGACCGGGCCGTCCGGCGCCTGCAGCGTGGTGGCCAGCTTGTCGTAGTTCTTCACCGTCTTGCTGGCGCTGGCCGCCAGTTCGTTAAACGAGGCCATGCTCTGCTCGGCCTTGGCGGTCAGCTCGGGCATGCGCTTCAGGGTCGGCTCGAGCTGCTTGGGAATCTGCGCGTACGCCTCGGCCGTCTTGCCGATGCTTTCGAACGCGCCGATCATGATCTTCTGATTCTCCGGCCCCACCATCTGGTTGATGCGCGCGGTGATTTCCTCGGTCTGCTTGAGGATCACCTCACCGCGTTTTTCCAGCTGGTCGAGGAAGCCCTGGCGCAGCGGGATCACGGCGACGTGGGTCTTGTCGCTCGGCAGCAGGGGCGAGCCGGTCTTGTCGTCGTCGAGCTGGATGAAGGCGATGCCCGTCACGCCCTGGTAGCCCAGCTTGGCGAAGGTGGTCTTGGTGACCGGCGCTTCCGGGTCGACCGACAGCCGGATGACGATCTGGCCCGCCACTTGCGGGTTGAAGCTGATGTCGTCGACGCGGCCCACTTCCAGTCCGCGGTAGCGCACCGCCGCCTGCGGGTTCAGGCCGGGAATCGACTCGGTGGTGGCGATCTGGTAGGGCACCCGCTCGACCCGGTCGCGGTTG
>JBBRXM010000154.1:0-6746 GCA_038248405.1 Burkholderiales bacterium | reverse complement strand
TTTAGCAATGGATCGGGTGGAGCACAGGTCGGCGCGCATGGTCATGACGACGGCGCGCTCCTGGGTAGTCAGATGTTGGTAGATTTTTGCCATGGCGGCACCTTACAGCAAAGGTGTTGCACTTGGTCTTTGAGAACGCCCACCTTGTCGGCAAAGCCTGTACGGTCATGCATCAGGAAGGCATCGCCGTTGGAGCTGAACACAAACGGAACGCCCAGCGTTTCAGCATAGTTCAACGCTTGCTGCATACCGGACCCAACGCTGTGGCCGTTTTCCTTGGCTTCGATGACGGCGACTGGGATGTTGGACTTGTAGTACAGGATGTAGTCGGCGCGCTTTTGTTCGCCCCGCGCATGCAGCTTGCCACGAACGATGACGCGGCCCTTGGTGAAGCTCACTTCTTCACGAATCTGCGTGTGGAGATCCCAGCCAGCTGCGGTAATGGCCGGGGTTATGTACTTCGTGCAGATATCGCGTTCGGAGAGGCTTGTCTTAGCGGTTGGCATTTGTGTCCTTGAGCTGCTCACTAGAGGTTTAATACTCATGCAAGATAATAGCTCAAAAGCAATATTTACCTTGGGACTTATGTTCGGGTACAGCTAAACGGCAAGGCTATGTGGTATCTCGCGTTTGAATAGTTGAGCTGCCTCTTGAATTAAAGCAAATAATCGCAATTTGGCAACTTGCGGTCGTTGGATGTGGTTGATCGCAAATTGCTTCAAATGCCAATCGCAATTTAACATTTCGAATAGGATCATTACTATGTCAATCTACATTAACCCTGGCCCCAAGCCAAAACGCGAAGATGGTAAGGATGATCGTCGCCATCACGTAAATCCACCGACTAAACCGAAACATCCAACGCTGCCCGTTCATAAACCGACTAAGAAATAGGCGGTATGCAAAAAGCCCACGAACTTGCGTTCGTGGGCTTTTTGGGTATTCGTGGTAGGCCGTGCGGGATTCGAACCTGCGACCAACGGATTAAAAGTCCGCTGCTCTACCAGCTGAGCTAACGACCCGAAGAGGCAGAATTATAGCCGGTGATTTCCTTTTTCGCTAGGGCTGTTTTTGCGATGCGGCAAAAATCACGAGAGGGCGGCGGTGACCTTCAGGATTTCTTCCACCGTCGTCACGCCCTCGACCACCTTCAAGGCGCCGGCGATGCGCAGCGGCTTCATTCCATCGAGCACGCTTTGCTGGCGCAGCGCCTGCAGGTCGGTCTCTTCCGCAATCAGCTTGGTGAAGCCTTCGGTGATCGTCAGTAACTCGTAGATGCCGGTGCGCCCGCGGTAGCCCGTCTGGCGGCACTCGGGACAGCCGATCGGCCGGTACACGGCGGCGGGCTTGGGAATATTCCAGGCGCCGCCGATGCTCTGCCAGACGTCATCGCCGATCTCGCCGCCGGCCGCCTTGCACTGCACGCACAGGGTGCGCACCAGGCGCTGCGCCAGCACGCCGATCAGCGTCGCTTCCAGCAGGTAATACGGCACCCCCAGTTCCAGCAGCCGCATCACCGCCGACGGCGCGTCGTTGGTGTGCAGCGTCGACAGCACCAGGTGGCCCGTCAGCGCCGCCTGGATCGCCATCTCGGCCGTGCCGAGGTCGCGTATCTCGCCGACCATGATGATGTCGGGATCCTGCCGCATCAGCGCCTTGACGCCGTCGGCGAAGGACAGGTCGATGCCGGGCTGCACCTGCATCTGGTTGAACGACGCTTCCACCATCTCGATCGGGTCTTCCACCGTGCACACATTGACCTCGCTGGTGGCGAGCGCCTTGAGGGTGGTGTACAGCGTCGTCGTCTTGCCCGAGCCGGTCGGCCCGGTCACCAGGATGATGCCGTGCGGGCGCGTGGTCAGGCCGTCCCAGCGCTTCGCGTCGTCGACCGGGAACCCAAGTTCCGGCAAAGTCTTGACCACCACCTCCGGGTCGAAAATACGCATCACCAGCTTTTCGCCGAAGGCGGTCGGCAAGGTCGACAGGCGCAGCTCGACTTCCTGGCCGCCGTTGGTGCGCGTCTTGATGCGGCCGTCCTGCGGGCGCCGCTTCTCGATCACGTCCATGCGCCCGAGCAGCTTGATGCGCGCGGTCATGGCGATCATCACCACCGCCGGCACCTGGTACACCTGGTGCAGCACGCCGTCGATGCGGAAACGGATCAGTGCGACGTCGCGCTTGGGCTCGAGGTGGATATCGGAGGCGCGCTGCTCGAACGCGTATTGCCACAGCCAGTCGACGATGTTGACGACGTGCTGGTCGTTGGCATCCAACTGCTTGTTCGATTTGCCCAGCTCGACCAGCTGTTCGAAATTGTTGCGCAGCGCCAGGTCCTGGCCGTTCGCCTTGTTGGCGCTCTTGATCGACTTGGCCAGGCTGAAGAACTGCGAAATGTACTGCGCGATATCGAGCGGATTGGAAATGACCAGCTGGATCTTGCGGCGCGAAATCTTGGCGATCTCGGCTTCCCAGTCGAGCAGGAAGGGCTCGGCCGTGGCCACCACCAGGGTGGTCGCGGTGAGGTCGAGCGGGAGGATGTTGAAGCGCGCCGCGTATCCGGCCGACATGACGTCGGCCACCTTGGTGAAGTCCACCTTGAGCGGGTCGATGCGCACGAATTGCAGGCCGACCTTGGCGGCGGTCCATTCGGACAGCACGTCGAGCGTTAGCAGGCGGTGCGGCGGCTGCAAGGACGCCAGCTTGCATTGCGCGATAGCAGTGAGCGGGTGCATCGAGCCGGCGGCATTCCTGAGGATGCCCTGCGCCTGGGCGAAGTGGGCCTTGACGCCAGCCTTGTCGACGATGCCGTCAGCGAGCATCCACGAGAACAGCGTCTGCAGGTCGAGCGACTTGGGCAGCGCCAGCCGCGCCTTGGCGATTCCGGCTGTCGCTGTCGTGCCTGCTACGTTCTCGTCTGCGTTCAAAGCGTGCTCTCCCGATTCGATGCTGTTCTATTGCGCGGCCAGGATCCCTTTGACCCATGACTTGGCAGGCAGTTTGGTGGCGGCGACGATGGCTGCGGCGCGCGCGGCCAGCGCGGCGGCATCGAGCTGCGGACGGCTGTTGAAGCACAGCGCCACCACGTTGCCGTCGTGAACTTCCGGCAGGCAGATGACGTGATCGAAGCCATACTTCATCGCCTTGATGTTTTTCGCGTAGCTGGGATGGTCGCCGAACAGGTTGACCGTCATGATGCCGTCTGGCGTGAGGCAGGCGCTGCACGACCGGTAGAACTCGGGCGTGTCGAGCACCGGCCCGCGCGCGGTGGCGTCGTACAGGTCGCACTGCAGCACGTCGAAGGCACCGAGGTTGGCGGGCTCGTCGACGAAGTCGAGCGCGTCCATCTCGAGCACGCGCAGGCGCTCGTCGCTGGCCGGCAGCTTGAACATCGACTCGCACACGGCGATCACCGACGGGTTCAGTTCAACGGCCGTGATGGTGGCCTCGGGGAAGGTGCGGTAGCAGAATTTGGTCAGCGCGCCGGTGCCCAGGCCCAGTTGCGCGATCGCGCGCGGCGCCTCGAGGTACAGCATCCAGGCCATCATCTGCTGGGCGTATTCGAGTTCGGGCCAGTCGGGCTTGCGGATGCGCATCGCGCCTTGCACCCATTCGGTGCCGAAGTGCAGGTAGCGCACGCCGTCCTGTTCGGACAGGGTCACCGGGGCAAACTTGGCTTTGCGGGGCGGACGGCGCGAGGATTCGACTTGTTCGATGGATTTTCTTCTGATAAGCATAGGGCGACCTGATTGGATCGCCCTATTATCGTTGGAGGGGTTCCCATAGCGCAAGCAGAACCCGTCCGGATGGCAGCGCGCGGGGCGCCGCCAGGTTACTGGCGCATTTCAGGCTCGACCGACACGCGCAGGCGGATGCGCTCGCCCGGGTCGCGCGGCATCACGGTCGTGTAGTTGCGGCCGCGGTAGTCGTAGGTGACGTCGTAGCCGTTGGTGCGCGACTCGTACGACTCGACGGTGCGGCACTGGCGCACGGCCTGTTCCTGCATTTGCTGCTGCGGCATGGCGCGGCCGTCGTTGTCGACGCGGTCGCCGATGACGGCGCCGGCAATGGCGCCGACCGCGGTCGCGGTGGTGCGGCCGGTGCCGCCGCCGATCTGGTTACCGAGCAGCGCGCCGGCCAGGCCGCCGACGATGGAGCCGCCGGCGCTGCGCTGCTGTTGCTGCTGGATGGGCGCCTGCACGTACTCGGTGCGGCATTCCTGGCGCGGCTGGCGAACCTGCTCGACGCGGGGCTGGACCCGCACGACGCGGCCGAAGTCTTCGAATTCAACTGCCTGCACCATCGGCAGGGCGCACAGGCCGAGTGCGGCGGCGATCAATTTTGCTTGCATGTTCATAATGAACCTCGTTATAGGTGGGACATATGGGGATCAGCCGATTCGGCCATGTTCGTATACTAAACCGCCTGCGCGACAGTAGCGATCCACATGGCAACAAGATGTAACAGCCGGTCAACGTCGCGACGGCCATCGCCGGCAGTGGAAATGCCGGCGCAAACCGCATCTTTTATCGTCAAACCTTGCATTTTTTTACAAATATTTCGTGTTCGATCACATTCGGGTTGATTCAGTTACCACAAAACGTTACCCTTACAGAAAATTATAGGGTGTATTGGCGTTAAGCAATCATATTCGGGAGAATGGCGTTTTTTGGCAGACGCAACGCACAGGCAATATCGCGATCAGGACACCGCCGGTAGATACAGGTCGATTTGAGGGAAAAATGAATTTGTTTTTGACAGTGCCGCCTAACCTTGTGCAGTCCATTCGCGCTTTCCGTGTCGTGGAACTGCAGGAGGAAGCCGCTCGCCTCGGGCAGCATTTTCTGTATGCCCACTGCGCCGACGCGCTGACCAAGCAGCAAGTGTGCGCCCGCATCGGCGAGAACTTTCATTTCCCCAAGCCCTGCAGCAAGAACTTCGACGCCCTGCGCGAATGCCTGACCGAGACCATCAGCAAGGCGGGGCCGCAACCCGGCTTCATCGTCGTGCTCGAACAGCTGCCCAATACGCAGAAGTTCGACAAGGAAGCGCGCGAGACTTTGCTCGACGTGTTCCGCGATGCCGCCGATTACTGGGCCGAGAAGAAGGTGCCGTTCCGGGTGTTCTACTCCTTCGAGTAGCAGACGGGGCTGGGGCCTGATCCCGCGGGGAGCCGGCGTCCCCGTCTGAGGCCGGTTTGGTCTGCTGCGCTGCAACATATTTCCTTGCTTACTAGGGCCGCGACTGCTGGTCAGGGTACAATGCGCGCTATGAAAAACATTGTGATCCTTATTTCTGGCCGCGGCACCAACATGGAATCGGTGGTGCGCGCGGCGCAGGCCGAACAGTGGCCGGCACGGATCGCAGCAGTTATCAGCAACAAGGCCGATGCGGCCGGCCTGGCGTTTGCCCAGGCCAGCGGCATCGCCACCGCCGTCGTTCCCAGCAAGGATTTCGCCAGCCGCGAACAGTTCGACGCGGCCCTGCAGCAGACGGTCGACAGTTTTTCGCCCGACCTGGTGGTGCTGGCCGGCTTCATGCGCATCCTGACGCCGGCCTTCGTCGAGCACTACGCCGGCCGCATGGTCAACATCCACCCGTCGCTGCTGCCCGACTTTCCCGGGCTGGCGACCCATCGTCAGGCGCTCGCGGCCGGGGTCGGCAGGCACGGCGCCACGGTGCACATCGTCACTGCCGAACTCGACCACGGTCCGGTGCTGGGCCAGGCAGAAGTGCCGGTGCTGCCGGGCGACACAGAAGCAACGCTGGCCGCGCGCGTGCTTGAACAGGAGCACCTCCTGTATCCCCGCGTCATCCGCGAATTCATCGCTGGCCGCGCGCCGGCAGCAGACATACCACGTAGTTAACCAAGGAATATCATGAGATTGCCTCCAGCGATCCTCGGCAATACTGAAGAAGTATTGCGCGAGATCTTACGTTTTTCGGCACCGGCCGACACCACCTTGTCGCGCTACTTCAAGGACCACCCGCGCCTCGGACCCCGCGAGCGCGGCGCCGTCGCCGAAGGCATCTACGCGATCCTGCGCAACAAATCGTTCTTCACCGACTTCGCCGAAGCCGGCCAGGAGTCGACCATGCGCCGCCTGACCATCCTCGGCCTTGCCGAAGCGGTTGGCGCCGACGCGCTGGCCGGCCTGACCGAAGAAGAAACGGAATTTCTCACCCGCATCGCCCAGATCGACCGCAACCTGATGCCGCCGCAAATGCGCTCGAACTTGCCGAAGTGGCTGTTCGACAAGTTCGTCGCCCAGTACGGCGAAGCCGAAACGCTCGAGCTGGCCCACGCGCTGAACCAGCCGGCGCCGCTCGATCTGCGCGTCAATTCGATCAAGGCGACGCGCGAAGACGTCATCGCCAGGCTGGCCGAAGCGCCGATCGCGGCCGAGCCGACGCCATTCGCGCCGCTGGGCCTGCGCGTGCTGAAGAAGCCGTCGCTGCAGAACCTGCCGCTGTTCAAGGAAGGCGCCATCGAAGTGCAGGACGAGGGCAGCCAGCTGCTGTCGCAGATCGTCGGCGCCAAGCGCGGCGAAATGGTGGTCGACTTCTGCGCCGGCGCCGGCGGCAAGACGCTGGCGCTGGGCGCGCTGATGCGCAACACCGGCCGCCTGTACGCTTTCGATATTTCCGAGAAGCGCCTCGCCAAGCTCCGATCAACGCGGAGAACTTTTTGAGCTCGGCGAGAGGCAATGCCGACAATTCGTGCCCGCCCATTTCGGCATGCTTCACCG
>JBBRXM010000153.1:0-7325 GCA_038248405.1 Burkholderiales bacterium | reverse complement strand
CGCTGCAACCAAACACAAGTCTTAAACATAGGAGGACATCTCTCCGCGTCAGCATTATTGACCAGTTCGTGTCCAATTGTCGGCACTGACCCCGCGGGGGGACTGTTACCAATAAGAAGACAGTGCGCGATCTGTCGGTAAATATCCCAGATTGACTGTAGTTGTCGGATCACGCTTCCTGTAGGGGCCCCGGACCTTCTTATCGACCAATCGATGTCCGATTACCGGCACTGAGCCCGTGGGCTGCCCGTCGGGGAGAGGCTTGCGGCGGGGCAGCTGAATACAAGCCGAAGGTCACAGGTTCAAATCCTGTCGCTGCAACCAAACACAAGTCTTAAACATAGGAGGACATCTCTCCGCGTCAGCATTATTGACCAGTTCGTGTCCAATTGTCGGCACTGACCCCGCGGGGGGACTTTAAACATTCCGAGGGCAACAGGACGTCTCGCCGAATCAGCATTACTGACCAGTTCGTGTCCAATTGTCGGCACTGACCCCCGGGGGGAAGTTAGCGCGGCAGCATCACCAGAATCTCCCACGCCGCCGGATCGCGCTGATGCACGAAGCGCAGCACCGAATCGACCGTCACCGTATCGATCTTGCCGGCCATGCGCCGCTCGAACGGCTGGTCGTCGAACGACACGTTGGCGCGGAACATGCGCGCGCCCAGCCGCGTCAGCGCCGGGATGTCGAGCGTGATCGGCTGGTACGCCGCGAGTTTGAGCCAGGCCTGCGCCTGCGCACGGCCATCGATCGGCATGTCCGACGTGCCTGCCGCGTAAGTCTCGAGCAGCCACTGGTTCGAATTCTGGTACTCGGTCGAATACGGGAAGGCGACCATGTTGTAGCGCTCGTCGTGCAGCCGCAGCGGCGCCGTCGACGCCAGCATCGCCACGATGCGTTCCTGCGCCGCGGCGCCCGGCACCAGGATGCGCGTCTCGTAGGCGTGCATATCGTCGAGGAAAAAGTTACCGAGGCCCTCGTCGAACAGCGCCGAGCGCGCACTGCCGCACAGGTTCAGTTCATGCACCACCAGCCAGCGCCCGTGCGGATGGTCGCGCCACACATAGCCCATGTGCGAATAGAGCAGGCCATACTTCGACAGGTCCTGCCCGGCGCGCGCGATCAGCGCCACCTGCGCGCCGGACTTGTCGAGCGCGGCGTAGGTGCGCTCGGCCAGCTCCATCGCCTTCGTAAAGCTGGCCGCATCGGTGCGCCGCGGCTCGCACGGGGTGCCGGCATGGACGGCGCCGGCGGCCAGCGCGGCGGCCAGCGACAGGAGAGTGAGCAGGCGCCTCACCCTCAACCCCTGGCGCCGGCGCGCGCGTGGTACAGCAGCGCCTTACCGATTTCGTTGGGGATGAAGGCGACCACGTTGCCGGCGGCGACCAGCAGATGGCCGGTCGATGTCGCCACCACCTCGACCGACGTGCCGACGACGAGCGACGCCGCCCGCGCCGCGCGCCCGCTCAGCCGCACCGCCGCCTGCGCCGCACCGGACGCGCCGGCCAGCACCACCACGCTGGCGTCGCCCGCCGCCTCCACGCTGCCGACGACGGCGGTACCCGATGCGGCCACGGCCGACAGCGACCCGTACACCACCAGCGCAGACCCTTCGGCGGCCAGTTCCGAGCCGTTCGACATGGCGGTGCTGCCCGGGTGGTCGGCGGCGCCGGCGCCCCCGGCCAGGCACAACATCAATACAGGCAGGATCGTTCTCATGGTCGCTTTCGTCACGCATGCCGGATTGGCAACAGCATCATTCGCGCTTGCGCGGCTTCGTTCAAGCGTTAGCTAAAAGGTATCGAAAGACGCTACCGGCGGTCGCGCCTTGCGCACCCGCATACTCCGGGGAAACTTAATTTGTCGGCGCCAGCGATGTGGGGTATGTTATGAGCCTTCTCTTCCAAAGTGCCCGAGCATGAGCCAGCCAAACCAGTTTGCCCTCTTGACCCAGCGCCGCTTTGCGCCGTTCTTCTGGACCCAGTTCCTCGGCGCCTTCAACGACAACCTGTTCAAGACGGCGCTGCTGGTGATGCTGACGTTCGAAGCGGCCAGCTGGACCTCGGTCAGCCCCGCCATCCTCAACATCGTGCTGCCGGCGCTGTTCATCCTGCCGTTCGTGGTGTTTTCCGCCACCGCCGGCCAGATCGCCGACAAGGTCGAAAAGGCGCGCCTGGCGCGCTTCGTCAAATGGTTCGAGGTCGGCGTCATGCTTGTCGCCGGCATCGGCTGGATGAGTCACACCCTGTGGCTGCTGGTGGCCGCGCTGGTCGGCATGGGCATCCACTCGACCTTGTTCGGCCCGGTCAAATATGCCTACCTGCCGCAAAAGCTCACGCCCCAGGAACTCGTCGGCGGCAACGGCGTCATCGAGATGGGCACCTTCGTCGGCATCCTGCTCGGCCAGATCGGCGGCGCCCTGCTGGTGCAGCAAAAGCCGCTCGGCATCGAGCTCGTCGCCGGCGCCGCGCTGCTGGTGGCGGTGGTCGGCCTGGCGATCAGCTACCGCATCCCGCTGGCGCCGGCGCCGGAGCCGACGCTCAGGATCAGTTCCAATCCGCTGGCTGAATCGCTGCGCAACCTGGCCTTCTCGCGCCAGAACCGCACGGTGTTCCTGTCGATGCTCGGTAACTCCTGGTTCTGGTTCTACGGCGCGCTGCTGCTGTCGCAATTCCCGGTATATGCCAAGGACTACCTGCACGGCGAGCCGGACGTATTCGTGCTGCTGTTGACGGTGTTTTCGCTGGGCGTCGGCGCCGGCTCGCTGCTGTGCGAGCGTCTCTCCGGCGGCAAGGTGGAGATCGGCCTGGTGCCGTTCGGCTCGATCGGCCTGTCGGTGTTCGGCGTCGATTTGTATCTCGCCAGCGTCGCCTACACCAACACCGCGCTCGTCGACGTGGCGGGCCTGCTGGCGCAGCCGGGCGTGGCGCGCATCCTTGCCGACATCGCCCTGATCGGCGTCTTCGGGGGCCTGTTCATCGTGCCGCTGTTCGCGCTGATCCAGACGCGCTGCGACCCCAAGCACGTGTCGCGCACGATCGCCGGCACCAACATCATGAATGCGCTGTTCATGGTGGCGTCGGCGCTGCTGGCGATGGTGCTGCTGAAGATGGGCGCGACGATTCCCGAGATGTTCCTCGCCACCGCGATCCTGAATGCGCTGGTGGCGGCGTACATCTTCTCGCTGGTGCCGGAGTTCCTGATGCGCTTCCTGGCCTGGCTGCTGATCCACACCATCCACCGCGTGAAGATCATCGACGTCGACCGCATCCCGAAGGAGGGCGCCGCGGTCCTGGTGTGCAACCACGTCAGCTACGTCGACGCGATCGTGATCGGCGCGGCCAGCCCGCGGCCGATCCGCTTCGTGATGGACCACCGCATCTTCAAGCTGCCGATGCTGGGCTGGATCTTCCGCACCGCCAAAGCGATCCCGATCGCGCCGGCGAAGGAAGACCCGTGGCTGATGGAGAAAGCGTACGTCGACATCGCGCAGGCGCTGCACGAGGGCGACCTGGTGTGCATTTTCCCGGAGGGGAAGCTGACCAGCACGGGCGAGATGAACGAATTCAGGGGCGGCATCGTCAAGATCGTCGAGCGCAGCAAGGTGCCGGTGATTCCGATGGCACTGCGCGGCCTGTGGGGCAGCCTGCTGACGCGCGATCCGGGCAACCTGTTCGAGCGCTCGTTTACGCGCGGCCCGCGCTCGCGGCTGGCGCTGGCGGTCGGCGCACCGGTGGCGCCGCAGCAGGCGACGCCGGAGTACCTGTATCAGCGAGTGAAGGATTTGCGCGGGGAGTGGAAGTAGGTAAGCGCGGCGGTCTCGATTAGCACGCTGGCCTAGACTCCGTCGTGCTCGCGCATTGCTGTCCGAAGTCTGTGAAGTCAGAAAATAATCTAGCAAAATCAACGTCGTCCTCGCGAAAGCGGGGATCCATGCTGAGCAAATTCAGTATGGTTCCCCGCGTTGCGAGGACGACGTATTCAGGTTATCGAGTTACCCTTGCGTTGCGACTCCAGTCGGCAAAAGTACCGACCAGGCGTTTTGCGACAGCCTCGTTCGCGCGGAGTCGGTCCTGCCAATGGCAAGGACGCCGGCTCGAAAGTTAGCGATACTAGCGTCGCTACCTGCAGGCGGAGCGCAAACGACCGACGTTACGCCTGCCGCTGCTGCTGCCGCTTGAACAGCCGCGCCGTCGCCAGCTGCTTGATCTCGTCGAAGTTGACCGGCTTGATCAGGTGATGATCGAACCCTGCCTCCATCGTCCGCTGGCGGGCGTCGCTCTGGCCCCAGCCGGTCACCGCGATCATCAGTACTTCCTTCGATCCCGGCTGGCCGCGGATGCGGCGCGCCGCTTCATAGCCATCCATGCACGGCATCCCCAGGTCCATGACGATCATGTCCGGCATCGCCTGCTCGGTCGCCAGCACCGCCTCATGGCCGTCGTAGGCGGTGGCCACCTGGCAGTTCTCCATTTCGAACAAGGCCTGCAGCGACTCGCAGGCATCGCGGTTGTCGTCCACCACCAGCACTTTCGGGCGCGCCTGGTTCAGGTCGACCTCCGCCTGGGATTCGTCGGCCGCTTCCTCGCCCTTCGCGGATAGCACCGGCAGCGTCACCACGAACTTGCTGCCCTTGCCCGGGCCTTCGCTGTAGGCGCGCACGCTGCCGCCATGCATCTCGGCGAACTGGCGCGACAGGCTCAGGCCAATGCCCAGGCCACTGGCGATCTGGCCGGAAGGCGGCCGGCTTTGCTCGAACATCGCAAAGATGCTCTCGAGCGCCTCCGGGTCGAGGCCGATGCCGGTGTCCTTGATATGGATAGCCAGTTCGCCGCCGGTTACCAGCGCGTGCACCGTGATGACGCCGTCGACGGGCGTGAACTTGACTGCGTTCGACAGGATGTTGGAAACGATCTGCACCACCCGCGCATAGTCGGCCAACAGCGGCACCGGCTCGGCCGGCAGGAACTGTTCGATGCGGATGCGCTTTGCGGCGGCGGCGGCCGAACACAGTTCGATGACGTGGCCGATCACCGCGGCGAAGCTGGTGTCGGCGCGCTGCAGTTCGATCTTGCCGCTGTTGATGCGGGCGACGTCGAGCAGGTCGTCGACCAGCCGCGTGAGATGGGTGACCTGGCGTTCCACTACCTCGCTCACTTTCTTCACCGGCGCATGGTCGGGGTAGAGGTGAGTGAGCACGCCCATCGACGTGCGGATGGGCGCGAGCGGGTTGCGCAGCTCGTGGCCAAGGCTGGCCAAAAATTCGTCCTTGCGGCGGTCGGTCTCGCGCACCTGGTACTGCTTGGCGCGCGCGCGCAGCACCGACTGCAGCGACGTGATCAGGGTCAGCGTGCGCACCGGGCGCTCGAGCAGGGTGACGTTGCCAAGCACCGTGATCGCCTGCCGCACGCTGAGCGAATCGGGGCCGCGGTTCGTCAGCAGCACGATCGGCACGTCCGACCAGCCGGGCTGCGACTGCACGAATTCGCCGATGGCTTTGAGGCCGCCGTTCGACAGCGCTTCCTCCACCGTCAGCACGGCGCCGACGCCGCGGGCAAGCTGCTCGGCCAGGTCCGCCGCGCTGGCGGTGACGAGATTATCCACCCCCGCCAGCGTCAGCATCTTCGAGGCGAGCACCGCATCCTGGCCGGATGGTGCATAAATGAGGACGCGATTTTCCATAGACGGCCTACTCGTCCTCGGCGGTGAATGCGAAATCGTCGACGTCTTCTTCGTACCTCGGTACGCCGGTGAGGATGCCATGGAAGTTGGTCAGCACTTCGCCGACGCGGATGCCGCGGCCGCTGCTCATGCTGAACAGGCGGATGGTCCGTTCGTGCTTGCCGACGCGCTTCTTGAATACGGAGATGGCCTGGCGCACTTTGCCGCGCGCTTCGAAGTAGCGCAGCATGATGACGCTGTCGGCGATGTAGCTCGCGTCCACCGATGTCGACATGGTCGCGCCCATCAGGCCTGCCTGCACGCCTACCAGGATGGTGACGATGCCGCGCTGGCCGAGGTAGGTGAGCAGCTCGTGCAGGTGGGTGGCGAGGAAGCGCTCGTCGGGCATGGCCTTCAGGTAGCCGTTCAGGCTGTCGATGACGATCACGCGCGCGCCGTTCGCTTCCGCGTCGGTCACCTTCTGCATGAATTCACCGGGCGCCATCTCGGCCGGGTCGATCTGCTGGATATCCAGCATGCCGCTGTCGGCGGCGCCACGCAGGTCTATGCCCAGGCCCGAGGAGCGCAGCAGCAGGTTGTTGGCCGCCTCCTCGAACAGGAACATCGCCGCCTTCTGGCCGCGCTGGGTGGCGGCGTAGGCGTACTGTGAGCACAGCGACGATTTGCCGGTGCCGGGCGGGCCCGAGATGAGGGTGCTGGTGCCTTCATCGAGGCCGCCACCGGTGAGGGCGTCGAGTTCGGGCAGGCCGCTCGAGAGCTGCTTGCGTTCGACCACCACGCGCGAGTGCGCCGCGATCAGGCGCGGGTACACCACCAGGCCGCCGGTGACGATCTTGTAGTCGTGCGAGCCGCCGCGAAAGGCGATGCCGCGGTACTTCACGATGCGCACGCGGCGCCGCTCGGAGCCGTAATCCTGGTTGATCAGTTCGAGCGTGATGACGCCGTGCGCCACGCTGCGCACCTGCAGGTCGCCCGACAGCGCGGTGCGGTCGTCGAGGAAGAGGGTGGTGCAGCCTTTGCCGGACAGGTACTGCTTAAGCGCGAGCACCTGGCGGCGGTAGCGCAGCGGGCTTTCGGCCAGCAGCTGCAGTTCCGACAGCGAATCGAGCACGACGCGGGTCGGCTTGTATTTTTCGATGGTGTCGAGGATGCGCTGGGTGGTCATGCCCATCTCGATCTCGGACGGATGGAAGATGGTGAACTGCTGCTCGGGGTGGAGGATGTTCTCGTCGGGGATGATGTCTTCGACGTGGATGCCGTCCATCGACCAGCCGTGCGAGGCCGCCACCGAATTGAGTTCAACCCGCGTTTCAGCGAGCGTGATGTAGATGACGGACTCGCCGCGGCGCACGCCTTCGATGAGGAACTGCAGCGCGAGGGTGGTCTTGCCGGTGCCCGGCTCGCCTTCGATCAGGAACAGGCGGTCGCTGGTGAGGCCGCCGCCGAGGATGGTGTCCAGGCCGGCCACGCCGGTGGAGAGAAAGCGCGTTGTGTCGCTGTTTTGATTTTCCATCGTGGCGTCGCCCGTCGTTCTGGTGGTCAATTTATAGCTAGCATGTTGATGACTTATGGTACCCGATTGCTTTTTGGCTTGGCGTTCTATTGAGGCGAGCCGGTCGGACGCGGTTGCCATTCCGTCG
>JBBRXM010000152.1:0-7343 GCA_038248405.1 Burkholderiales bacterium | reverse complement strand
TCAGCTCGGGCAGCGCCATCAGCGCGGCCATCGCCTGTTCCTTGCTGCGCGGCTGGGGAGCGGTGACGGCGGCCGGCGGCGTCGCTTCGGCCGGCTTGACCGCTTCGGCCGGCTTGTCGCCACGGCATCCGAGGATGGCCGCCGTGACCGAAATGATGATCGCAAGCGCCAGGAATTGGGCTCGTTTGGACGGGGCATCGCGCTTTTGCATTCGGGTCACCTGTTTAGTATGAATCCATACTAAACCATATATATTCCCCAGACAACATTTCTTAACTGAAATAGATGTTTTTATGTTTAGCGTTGGCGAGCGGTTATCAGGCCCTGGCCGGTCCAGCAGGGTCCCGCCGGAACGGGGGGCGGCCGCGGTTCAGGGCGCCAGGGCGCCGTTCGCTTTCATCGTCTGCGCCAGGTAAGTGGCCAGCTCGACGCTGGGCGCGGCAACGGCCGGCCCGCCGAGATGCCGATGCAGCATGCGCTGCAGCAGGTACACATATGCCTGGCGAACGATCGGCTTGCGCGGGTTGTGGCCTTCATCCGCGTCGACCAGCAGGCTGACCGGCTTGCCGGCGCCTTGCAGCCTGGCGACGTAGTCGGTGACGGCGGCGATCTCCACCATCTGGTCCTTGCCGCCGGCAATAATCAACAGCGGCTTGCCGACCTTGCCGGTGTTGGCCGCCGGCGAAGTGTCGCTGATGCGCTTCATCAGGGCGGCGTCGTCCAGGTCGATGCCGTAGTCGGTAACTTGCACGCCCAGCGGCACCTCGCCCGGCCGTGCGGGCCCGGCGGCTGCCTGGCGCATGGTGCGGCCGAAGTCCGGTGGCGGCGACAATGCCATGCCGAACTGGAACAGCTCGGGGGTATGGGTCAGCGCCAGCAAGGTCGAGTAGCCGCCGAAGGAGTCGCCCATGATCGCCAGGCGGTGCGCATCGCCGACGCCGTTGGCCACCAGCCAGCGGACGCCATCGACGATGTCCGCCTGCACGCGGCCGTTGCCGTACTCGCCCTTCGGCGCGCGGGTGTACTGTTCACCGTAGCCGGTCGAGGAGCGCGGGTTCGGCTGGAACACGGCGTTGCCGCGGTTGACCAGCAATTGCACCAGCGTGTGGTAGCCGGGATCGAAGGCCGCCCACGGGCCGCCGTGGACCATCGTCAGCAGCGGCAGGCGCGATGCATCTTTGCCGGGCGGCAGGCTCAGGTAGCCGTGCACCAGCGCGCCGTCGGATGCGCGGTAGTGCAGCGCGATCTTGCGCGCCAGTTGCTGCTCGGGCAGCGGGGCGCCGAGCGCGCGTTCCTGTTGCAGGATCGGCCGCACGGTGCGCAGCTTGCGGTCGTACAGCCAGAAGCGCTCCTGCGGCAGGCGCGCGCCGCGCTCGGTGAGCAGCCACTCGCGCGCGTCTTCGCCGGCATCGATGCTGATGCTGGCCTCCGGGAAACGCCGGTCGATGTCGGCCGCGGCCTGGCGCGCCGCCGGCGTCAGGCCGACGCTGCGCCGGCGCGGCGCCTGGTAGACGGCGAACAGCGGGGCGCCGGTGCGCGGCGACAGCTCGACGCGGTCGAGGTCGGCGAGCGCCAGCGGGTCGGCGTGCAGCAGGCGCTGGTTGCCGCTGGGCAGCTTGATTTCGACCAGGCTCTTGCGGTCGCCGCCGCTGGCAAGCAGCATGTCGAGCATCTTGCCGTCGTCCGAGGCCCGGACCAGTTCGCACGGGCGCATGCGCTGGCATTGCGTCACGTTCACCCACTTGCCGTTGTCGCGGCGCGCGACCTGCTGCCGGTAGTCGTCGGCCAGCCAGGCGATGAAGCTGATTTCGCCCTTGCGGCCTTGCAGGAAACCTTGCAACCGTTTCGGCCCTTCATAGAGCACCTCGCGGGCGCCGTCGGCGCCGACCCGCGCCAGCCGGTAGCGCTGCGCGTCGGCATCGAACTCGTCGACCAGCGCCTGCTGCGGCCGGCTCGGGTCGACGCGGACGAATTGCTGCTGCAGCTTGCGCTCGAAAGCGGCAATCCTGACGCTGTCGCCATCGGCCACGCGCAGCAGCGAGAGGCCGTCGCCGGTGTCGATGAACAACGCCTGGCTGTCAGCGGACCAGGACAGCTGCGCGCGGCCCAGCTCGGCCAGCAGTTGCTTCTTTTCCTGGGTGGCGACGTTGAGCAGATTCAGGCTGGCGCTCTTGTCATTGGATTCGAGGAAGGCGATCCAGGCGCCGTCGGGGGACAGCTTCACCTCGCGCAGGCGCGAGCGGCGGCTGAAGACATCGTCGTCGATGCGCGGCGCTGCCGGCAGGGCAAGGTTGCGCGCGGCAAGTTGTTTCAGCGAGCGGGTCTCGATCGATGCCGGCGCCCCCTGCGCGGACGACAGGAAGGCCAGCAAGAACGTTGCGCGCAGCAGTTGGGTAAGCATAGTGACTCCGGAAAGAGATGTCATGTGGCGGCCGGCACGGCAGCCAGGGTTGGCGCGGCGGCAAGGCGCGGCGGGCGCGCCTGCAGCAGCACCAGGCAGGCCAGCGCGGGCGGGCCCAGCAGCAGGGCGGCGGCGATCCAGCCGGCCTTGCGGCGCGCGCCGGCTGTTACCGGACGCAGCCACAGCCAGGCGGCGCCGGCCGACAGCAGCGCGCACAGCAGCGCGGCGGCGAGCACCGGCGCCGGCCGCGGCCGCAGCAGGGCATTGGCGTGCGAGGACAAGCCCTTGTCGAGCACGATCCCTTTGTCGAGCAGCAGGTCGGGCAGCGCCACCACCGCGTGCAACAAGGGCGACGGCCACCAGTCCTTGTGCTCGAACAGCAGCGGGAAGTCGTGCGCCAGCGGACGGCGCGCCACCACCTCGGCGCGGCCGGCGGCATCGACGAACATCACGGTCTGCGTCGACCCAGCTTCGCCGGACACCATGTTGCGCCCTGGATTGAACGACAGCAGCGTGCCGTCGAGCAGGGTGGCGATATCGACGCGGTCGAGGTCGTTGAACGGACCCGGCAGGGCGACGCTGAACAGTTCGGTGCGCAGCGCGCCGGCGGCGTCGACGCCGTCCGGCATCGCGTAGGCGACCAGGCGCTGGTTGGTCAGCACATACAGGCGCTGGCCGACTTTCCTGGCGGCGCCGGCGAGCGATTCGGGCGCCTGCACGCCGATCAGCTGGCGCAGCTTCTGGGTCTGCGGATCGATGCCGTAGTACTGCTGCGGCGTCATGAGGCCTTTGCCGGCCAGGATCGGCACCGCAGGGAACGGTGTCTGGTCATCAAGTCCGCGCGCGCCGACCGAGCCGCGCGGCTCGTTGGTGTACATGTCGCGCCCACGGAACAGCATCGCATCGTGGCTGAAGCTGTAGACGATGTGGCGAAGCGGGTCGGTCCACACCAGCTGGCCCTTGTTGGCGACCTGGTGGCGCACCGGAAACTGGCGCTCGGTCGCCTCGATATCGGCCACGTCCAGCAGCGGCATCTGGCGCCGCCACTGGGGCGCGCGCGGATCGGCGGACGCGGCCAGGCCGGCCAGCATGGCGGCGCGTCCATCGGCGCGGGTGAGCTCGGTAAAGCCGCCGGCCGGCGGCAGCGCGCGGTTGAGCGGGTGGATGCCTGCCATCATCTGGCCGGCCTGGAAGACCACCGAGCCGCCGCCGGTGAAGGCGAGGTAGAAGCCGAACAGCAGCGGCAGCGCGGTGGCCAGCAGGGCCGCGCCGGTTGCGGGCGGCGCCAGCCGGTCCGGCTTGAAGGCGGCGTACACGATGGAGGTCAGCAGCACCGTGCACAGCAGCGCCGGCAGCAGCATCGCGAAGCCGGAGGCGAGGTGGCCGAGCAGCAGGTAAGGCAGCACCACGATCAGGATGGCGCTGCGGCCGCCTTTGACGACGACGAACGCGCCGCACAGCCAGGCAATCATGGTCAGCAGCACCAAATGCACCAGCAGCAGGTAGTGGCGCAGGTCGACCGTGCCGCCCCCCAGGTATTGCTTGGCGAGCACGGTAAGCAGGGCCGGCAGGCCGACGGCGAACAGGATCAGCGCGGCCGACGCCAGCGCGATGGCGCCGAAGATGGCGCCGCGCGGCAGCGGCCGGTGCAGCAGCCACAGCCAGCGGCCGCCCTGGCGCCACGTGCCGAGCTGGTAGAGCGCGAAGCCGAGGCCGCTTAGCAGGTAGAGGGACAGCGCCACCAGTTGCTTTTCCCAGCCCATCTGCAGCACATCGTCGATGCGGCTGACGAACACTTGCAAGCACAGGTGGACGGCGGCGAAGATCAGCGCGGCGCTACGGAAACGGCGGCATTCGGCGAAAAACAGCTCTTTCATGGGGATTTCCTCAGGCAGCGGCCGCGACGGTCGCATTTGAAACGTGGCCGCGCGCCAGGAAACCGTTGACGGCGCGCTCCAGGCTGACCGGCATGCTGTGCACGCTGCGTGCGCCCAGGAGGCGCAGGCGGGCGCCGAAGTCGTCGTGCTGGTCGAACACGATGAAGTGGGACAGGCCGTCGATCAGCTGCACCTGCAACACGCCGGGCAGCTGGCTGCTGTCGGGCTGGCGGAAAGGACACTCGGCCACCCACAGCTGCACCCGCTCGCAGAAGTCGAACGGCGCCGACATGTGGCGCAGGGCGCCGCGCTCGAGGATGACGAGGTTGTCGGCGACCCTTTCAATTTCCTCCATCTGGTGCGAGCAATAGACGATGGTGGCGTCGGTATCGGCGCCGGCGCACATCAGCGCTTCGAGGAAGGCGCGGCGGGCGACGACGTCCAGGCCGAGGGTGGGCTCGTCGAGGATCAGCAGCTCGGGGCTTTGCGCCAGCGCCAGCGCCAGGTTGACGCCGGCGCGCTCGCCGCGCGAGAGCTGGCTGATTTCCTGCGCGCTGCCGACGTTGAAGTTGCGCACCACCTGGTCGTAGCGCGCCTGGTTCCACCGCGGATAGAGGCGGCGCTGCATGGCGGTGAGCTGGTCGACCCGCATCCACGACGGCAGCGTGTGTTCCTCGTTGACAAAGCCGATGCGCGCGCGCAGGGCCGGGGTCAGGTGCGCGCTGTCGCAGCCGAGCACGCTGGCGGTGCCGGCGGTCGGCGACTGGAAGCCCAGCAGGATCCGGAACAGCGACGACTTGCCGGCGCCGTTGGCGCCGACGATGGCGTGCACGCCGCCGGCCGGGATCGACAGCGTCAGGCCATCGAGGGCGCGCTTGCCCTTGTAGTGCAGGCACAGGTCGTGGGTGTGGATGACGGGCTGGGTCATCAGGCGCTCTTTTTCGGCAGGCAGAGGTCGAGTTCGCCGGTGACGCGGTCGAGCACGGTGGAGGCGGGGTAATCGAGGCCGATGACGTCGCCGGCGAAGCGTTGCACGGCCTCGTCGAGACGGCGCGAGCGCTCGTCGTCGGACAGGCGCTGGCGCGGGGTGGCGACGAACAGGCCGAGGCCGGCGCGGGCGTCGAGCCAGCCTTCGGCGGTCAGTTCGCTGTAGGCCTTGGCGACGGTATTCGGATTGACGGCCAGCTGCTGGGCCAGGCCGCGCACGCTGGGCAGGGCGGCGCCGACGGGCAGCTCGCCACTGGCGATCAGGCGCCGCACGCCGTCGACGATCTGGCGGTTGATCGGGCGCGGGTCGCCGGTAACGACCTGCAACATAAGGGGAACGCGACGGGTCATGGCGGACTCTCTACTGTACTAGCACGGTTAGTACAGTATCAGCGGCCATGCTTCCTCGTCAATAACTTTCCGATGCATATCGCGACAGTAACGGGGTCAGACCGGGTTTTTCTTTCAGGGTCAGACCCCAAAGGAAAAACCGGGTCTGACCCCTCGACCGAGGGCCAAGGCAAAAAAAATGGCCACCCGAGGGTGACCATTTTTGTTGGCGGGAAGCGCCGCGGCGCTTCCTGACCGGCAATTACATCATGCCGTCCATGCCGCCCATGCCGCCCATACCACCCATGCCGCCGCCCATGCCGCCGCCAGCTTGCTTGTCTTCAGCCAGCTCGCACACCATCGCGTCGGTGGTCAGCATCAGGCCGGCGATCGACGCTGCATTTTGCAGTGCCGAACGGGTCACCTTGGCTGGATCCAGAACACCCATCTCGACCATGTCGCCGTAGGTGCCGTTGGCAGCGTTGTAACCGAAGTTACCCGTACCAGCCAACACAGCAGCAACCACGACCGATGGCTCTTCGCCAGCGTTTTGCACGATCATGCGCAGCGGCTCTTCCATTGCGCGCAGGACGATCTTGATGCCAGCTTCCTGGTCAGGATTGTCGCCCTTGACCTGGATGTTGGCACGTGCGCGCAGCAGCGCTACGCCGCCGCCAGGAACGATGCCTTCTTCCACGGCAGCGCGGGTAGCGTGCAGTGCATCTTCGACGCGGGCTTTCTTTTCCTTCATTTCGACTTCGGTGGCAGCGCCAACCTTGATCACTGCAACGCCGCCTGCCAGCTTGGCAACGCGCTCCTGCAGCTTCTCACGGTCGTAGTCGGAGGTCGCTTCTTCGATCTGCACACGCACTTGCTTGACGCGCGCTTCGATCGATTCCGGCTGGCCGGCACCGTCGATGATGATGGTGTTTTCCTTGCCCACTTCGATGCGCTTGGCCTGGCCGAGTTCTGCCAGCGTGACTTTTTCCAGCGTCAGGCCGACTTCTTCAGCGATGACCTGGCCGCCCGACAGCACGGCGATGTCTTCCAGCATGGCCTTGCGGCGATCGCCGAAACCTGGCGCCTTGACTGCGCAAGTTTTCAGGATGCCACGGATGTTGTTGACCACCAGGGTCGCCAGCGCTTCGCCTTCGATGTCTTCGGCGACGATCAGCAGCGGACGGCCAGCCTTGGCAACTTGCTCCAGTACCGGCAGCAGATCACGGATGTTCGAGATCTTCTTGTCGCACAGCAGGATGAACGGGTTGTCCAGGATCGCGACTTGCTTTTCCGGGTTGTTGATGAAGTACGGCGACAGGTAGCCGCGGTCGAACTGCATGCCTTCGACGATGTCGAGTTCGTCGTTGAGCGACTTGCCGTCTTCAACGGTGATGACGCCTTCCTTGCCCACTTTTTCCATCGCTTCAGCGATGCGCTCGCCGATCGAATAGTCCGAGTTGGCCGAAATGGCGCCGACCTGGGCGATTTCCTTGGTGGTGGTGCATGGCTTGGAGATCTTGGCCAGCTCTTCGACGGTGGCGGTAACTGCCTTGTCGATGCCGCGCTTGAGGTCCATCGGGTTCATGCCGGCGGCAACGAACTTCATGCCTTCGCGCACGATGGCCTGGGCCAGCACGGTGGCGGTGGTGGTGCCGTCACCGGCGTTATCGCTGGTCTTGGAAGCGACTTCCTTGACCATCTGCGCGCCCATGTTCATCAGCTTGTCTTTGAGTTCGATCTCCTTGGCC
>JBBRXM010000151.1:0-7471 GCA_038248405.1 Burkholderiales bacterium | reverse complement strand
GAACGACGACACCGGCCTGTCGAACACCGTCAACCAGCCGCCGGCCAACCCCGACCGCCAGGACCTGCAGAGCAACGTGGGCCGCCGCTCGGACGGCACGCCGGACTAAGCCCGCCAGCCGACGAAACCAGCCCCGGCCGCATCGCTGCCGCGGTTTCTAAATATATATTTCCGCCAAGTATTCAACATGGCGCTGCCACTCGCCGCGACCTTGTATAGTGATCGAAACGACAAGACAGCCCCCCGGCTGCCATCACACCTAACAGAAGCAGGAGTAACGCATATGAAATGGGAAGGCAATCCAGAGAGCGACAACGTCGAAGACCGCCGCGGTGACGGCGGTGGCGGCGGCGGCGGCGGCTTCGGCTTCGGCGGCCGCTCGATCGGCATCGGCACCATCGCCATCGCGCTGGTCGGATCCTACTTCCTGGGCGTCAGCCCGATGACGATCATCAATATGCTCAGCGGCGGCGGCGGCTCGGTCGCGCCGGTGCAGCAGGAGCAGCAAGGGCCCGCGCGCCGGCCGCCGCCGTCCGACACCCAGGCCAAGTTCGTCTCCACCGTGCTGCGCATGACCGAGGACACCTGGGGCAACCTGTTCCGCGCGCAAAACGCCCAGTACATCAAGCCGAAGCTGGTGCTGTTTACCGGCGCTACCCGTACCGCCTGCGGCACCGGCCAGACCGCCTCCGGCCCGTTCTACTGCCCGGGCGACCAGACCGTCTACATCGACCTCGCCTTCTACCGCCTGATGCAGGAGCGCTTCAAGGTGAGCGGCGAATTCGCCCAGTCCTACGTCATCGCCCACGAAGTCGGCCACCACGTGCAGCACCTGCTCGGCATCGACGAGAAGGTTGCCGCAGCGCGCCAGAACGGCAGCGAGCGCCAGGCCAATGCGGCCTCCGTGAAGCTCGAGCTGCAGGCCGACTGCTTCGCCGGCGTCTGGGCCTACCACGCCAACCAGACCAAGAGCATCCTCGAGGCGGGCGACGTCGAGACCGCCCTCGCGGCGGCCACCGCGATCGGCGACGACACCTTGCAGAAGCAGTCGCAGGGCACGGTCGTGCCCGATTCGTTCACGCACGGCACCTCCGCCCAGCGCGTGCGCTGGTTCAGCAAGGGCCTCGAAGGCGGGCAGATCGAACAGTGCGACACCTTCGGCGCACGCCAGCTTTGAGCTGGGCCGCCGCCGCCGCCGCGCTGGCAGCGTGCGGCAGCCTGGTCGCCTGCTCGCCGCTGACGGCCGTCAATGCGGTATCGAGCGCGAGCGGATCGGACAGCACCGTCGATGTCGCCTACGGGCCGGGAGCGCGCAACAAGCTCGACATCTACCGGCCCGCCAAGGCCACCGCCGCCGCGCCGGTGGTGGTGTTTTTCTACGGCGGCAACTGGACCACCGGGCAACGCCGCGACTACGCCTTCGTCGGGCGTGCACTGGCCGCGCGCGGCATCGTCGTCGTCATTCCCGATTACCGCCTGTACCCGGAAGTGCGCTATCCCGATTTTCTCGTCGACTCCGCCCAGGCGGTGGCGTGGACCGCGCAACAGATCGGCCGCTACGGCGGCGACCCCGCGCGCCTGTTCGTGATGGGCCACAGCGCCGGCGCCTACAACGCCGCCATGCTCGCGCTCGATCCGCGCTGGCTCGGCAAGCACGGCACTGCCCCCGCCGCGCTGCGCGGCTGGATCGGCCTCGCCGGCCCTTACGACTTCCTGCCCATCACCAACCTGACGACGCGGCCCGTATTTCATTACCCCGACACGCCGGCCGCATCGCAGCCGATCAACCATGCCGACGCCAGCGTGCTGCCGGCCCTGCTGATCGCGGCGCGCAAGGACGGCCTGGTCAACCCGGCGCAGAACACCGGCGCCCTCGCCGCCAGGCTGCGCTCGCACGGCGTGCCGGTGCAGGAGATCTATTACGGCGGCGTCAGCCACACCACGCTGCTGGCGTCGCTGGCGTCGCCGCTGCGCGCGCTGGCGCCGACGCTCGACGCCGTCGAACAGTTCGTGCAGGCGCCCTTGACACAGGTTCAAGCCAGGTAAGACAGTGAGGAACCGCGCCGCGGCCGAGTAATCCAACCACGTACCAAAGGAGTGCTTACGTGGGAGAGTCCATGCCGTCGACAATCCGAAATGCCGCTGACGCGGCGCCGATCGCCGTGTCGGTGGTGGTGCCCACCCGCGGCCGGCTCGATCAGCTCGACCGCAGCCTCGACGCCCTCAGCCGCCAGGACTATCCGGCCTTCGCCTGCGAAATCATCGTCGTCGACGACGAGCCCAGCCGCAACACGCTGCAGCTGGTGGCCGGCTGGCGCGCCCGCACGCTCGACCGCGGCGTCCGGCTGGTGTACATCGCCAACGACGGCGCGCACGGGCTGGCGGCGGCGCGCAACCGCGGCTGGCGCGCCGCCAGGGGGCCGGTGATCGCCTTCACCGGCGACGACACGGTGCCCTCGCCCGGCTGGCTCACCAATGGCATGGCCGCCTTCGATGCCGATACCGACGTCCTGTGCGGCCGCATCGACACGCCGTCGTCGCCATCCGACGACGAGGTGGCCGACGACGCTCCCGTGCTCGATTCGGCCAACTGCTTCTGCCGCCGCGCCATCCTCGATACGCTGGACGGCTTCGACGAGCGCTTCCGCGCCGGCTGGCGCGAGGACAGCGACCTGCACTTCCGGTTGCTCGAGACGGGCGCCCGGATCGCGCGGGCGCCGCAGGCACTGGTGGTGCGGCCGGCCAGGCGGGCGCCGTGGGGCGCCAGCCTGCTGCAGCTGCACAACATCAGCTTCGACGCCTTGCTCTACAAAAAGCATCCGGCGCTGTATCGCAAGAAGATACGCCGGCTGCCGTGCTGGGAAGACTATGCGGTGGTGGCGGCCTTGATTGCCGGCATTGCCGGGCTGGCATGGAGCCACGAAGTGCTGGCGGTGACCGGATGGGGCGCGTGGCTGGTGCTGACGGCGATGCTGTGCATCAGCCGGCTGCGCGGCAGCACGGCAAGCGTGTCGCACGTTGCCGACATGCTGGTGACGTCGGCGCTGATACCGCCGCTGGCGGTGTTCTGGCGCGTGCTGGGCGCCATCAAATACCGGGTGCGCTTCGCCTGAGCAGAAACCTGGGAGCTCAGCACCGCGTTGAAAAAATTCACGTCGTCCTCGCGAACGCCAGGCCCCTTTTGCTCGCAACTTGTTGGCCAAAAACGCAGCTCCGGCTGCGCGGAGGAATGGGGTCCCCGCGTTCGCGAGGACGACGAACATCTGCCAACTAACTATCCGCCAGCGGTGGCGGCCACTTTCGCCTCCAGTTGCGCCAGCTTGGTGCGCAGGCCGCGCTCCTCGGTCCAGCGCGCCGTCTCGTCGCGCACGATCGCCACGATCGCCGACACCTTGCCATCCGGCGTGTACAACATCGCCACCGTGAACGCAATCGACAGCGGCTTGCCTTCCTTGTGCAGCGCCGGCACCCGCAGCACGTCGCTGCCGTAGCGCGTCTGGCCCGTGGCCATGGTCTTGTAGTAGCCGTCCCAATGGCGCTGGCGCTGCCGCTCGGGAATGATCAGGTCGAGCGAGTGCCCCATCGCCTCTTCCTGGCTGAAGCCGAAAATGCGCGTCGAGGCAGGGTTCCACTCGATGATCAACCCCGCCGCGTCGCACACGATGACGCCGTCGCCGAGCGCATCTACTCTTCCAGGTAGCCGACGCGGTCGAGGCGCTGCTGGTCGCGCATCTTCACGCGGCACAGGTTGAGCACGGCGTCCTGCATCGACACGGCCACTTTCTGTCCCTGGCCGGTCTTGTCGCGCCCGCGCAGCGCGATAAGGATGCCGATCGCCAGGTGCATGCCGGTATTCGAGTCGCCCAGCGCGGCCGCGCTGATGGTCGGCGGGCCGTCGTCGAAGCCGGTGGTCGACGCCGCCCCGCCGGCGCACTGGGCGACGTTCTCGTACACCTTCAGGTCTTCGTAGTGGTGGCCTTCCGAAAAGCCCTTGACCGACGCCACGATCATGCCCGGGTTGAGCGAATGGATGTGGCCCCAGGTGAAGCCCATGCGGTCCAGCGCGCCCGGACCGAAGTTCTCGACCAGCACGTCGGACTCCTGGATCAGCTTGGTCAAGATTTCCTTGCCCTCCGGCGTCTTGGTGTCGAGGGTCAGCGATCGCTTGTTACTGTTCAGCATGGTGAAGTACAGCGCGTCGACGCCGGGGATGTCGCGCAGCTGGGTACGGGTGACGTCGCCGGCGCCCGGGCGCTCGACCTTGATGACGTCGGCGCCGAACCAGGCCAGCATCTGCGTGCATGCGGGGCCGGCCTGGACGTGGGTGAAGTCGATGATCTTGATGCCTTCCAGCGGTTTGCTGCTCATGATGAATTCTACTTGGCTATTCCGGTTAGTCTCTATTTCTTGCCGCTTTGGGGGTTCAGGTTGGTCAGGCGGCCGCTTTCGGTGCCGGCGTCGGGGTCGATGACGGCGTTGATCAGCGCCGGCTTGCCGGCGGCGATCGCCTCGGCGAGCGCCTTCGTCAGTTCGGCTGGCGTCGTCGCGTTGTAGCCGACGCCGCCGAACGCCTCGATCATCCTGTCGTAGCGGGCACCCCTGACGAAGGCCGTCACCGGCACGTCGTCGGCCTTGTTCGGGTTCAGGTTCGGATCGGTGCCCTTGTAGACGCCGTCGTTGTTGAAGACGATGGTGACGACCGGCAGCTTGTAGCGGCAGATGGTCTCGATTTCCATGCCGGAGAAGCCGAACGCGCTGTCGCCTTCGATCGCCACCACCGGCTTGCCGCTGGTGACGGCCGCGCCGATCGCGTAGCCCATGCCGATGCCCATGATGCCCCAGGTGCCGGAGTCGAAACGCTTGCGCGGCTCGGCCATGTCGATGATGCTGCGGGCGTAGTCGAGCGTGTTGGCGCCTTCGTTGACGATGTTGATGTCGGGCCGCTCGCGCACGACGTCGCGGATCGCGCGCAGCGCGCTGTGAAAGTTCATCGGCGACGGGTTGAGCTCGAGCGCGGCGGCCATCTTGGTCAGGTTCTTGTCCTTGCGCTCGGCGATGGCGCCGGTCCACGCGCTGTCCGGCTTGCCGATACCGGCCGCCTCGTAGCCTTGCAGCAGCGCCGACACGCAGGAGCCGATGTCGCCGATCAAGGGCGCCGCGATCGGCACGTTGCTGTCGATCTCGGTCGGCGCGATGTCGATCTGCACGAACTGCTTCGGCTTGCCGCCCCAGGTCTTGCCTTTGCCGTGGGACAGCAGCCAGTTCAGGCGCGCGCCGACCAGCACGACGACGTCCGCCTCGGCCAGCGCGAACGAGCGCGCCGCCGACGCCGACTGCCCGTGGCTGTCGGGCAGCAGGCCCTTGGCCATCGACATCGGCAGGTAGGGAATGCCGGACGTTTCGATGAAGGCGCGGATGTCGGCATCGGCCTGCGCGTAGGCGGCGCCCTTGCCGAGCAGGACCAGCGGCTTCTTCGCGCCCTTGAGCAGGTCGAGTGCGCGCTGCACCGATTCGGGCGAAGGCAATTGGCGCGGCGCGGCGTCGACCACTTTCACCAGCGACGCCTTGCCCTTGGCCGCGTCGAGCGTCTGCGTCAGCAGCTGCGCCGGCAGGTCGAGGTAGACGCCGCCCGGCCGGCCGGACACGGCGGCGCGGATGGCGCGGGCGATGCCGATGCCGATGTCCTCGGCCTTGTTGATGCGGTAGGCCGCCTTGGCATACTGCCTGGCTGCGTTGAGCTGGTCCATCTCTTCGTAGTCGCCCTGCTGCAGGTCGACGATGTCGCGCTCGCTCGAGCCGGAGATAAGGATCATCGGGAAGCAGTTAGTGGTGGCGTTGGCCAGCGCGGTGAGGCCGTTCAAGAAGCCCGGCGCCGACACCGTCAGGCAGATGCCGGGCTTCCTGGTCATGTAGCCGGCGATGGCGGCGGCGTTGCCGGCGTGCTGCTCGTGGCGAAAGCCGATGAAGCGCATGCCCTGCGCCTGCGCCAGCCGCGCCAGGTCGGTGATGGGAATGCCGACCAGGCCGTAGATGGTGTCGACGTCGTTGTGTTTGAGGGCATCGACCACCAGGTGAAAGCCGTCGGTCATTGCGGATGCTTGGGTGCTGTCTGTCATGATGAGATGTCTCCTCCTGATGGTTCGAGAATGGTCCCGCCACTGCTGCGCGGCCCGTGTTTCGGTAGCGGCCATCATAGCGAGCGTGCTTGATTTTGCTCATTGACCGAGGTCAATTGGCGCCACATGATGTCCCTTGATACGAAAATGTGTAGCGGGTTTTCCATGACGATCGTTGCCGACCATCCCGAGCGAAACATCATTCGCGTGCAGCTCAAACAGAACGTGGTGCTGAAGGACCTGCGCGACAGCGAGATGGCAGCGCTCGAGCCTTACCTGACCGTGATCGACCACCAGAAGGGCGACTTGCTGCTCAACCAGGGCGTGTACGAGATGGAGCAGTACTTCGTCCTCGACGGCATCCTCAAGCGCGTGGTGACTAACCCGGAAGGCAAGGAAATGATCCTGCGCTTTTCTGCCGAGCGCGACATCGAAACGAGCTACGCGGCGTGGCGCCTGCATACGCCGACCCCGTACAGCATCGTCTGCGTCACCAAGGCGCGGGTGGCGAGCCTGCCGCTGCCGCAGTGGGTGGCCTTCCTCGAAAGCCACAGCCAGGTCAAGCAGGCGTTCGAATACGAGGTGATGAAGCTGATGAGTTCGATCATGGGGCACACCATCACGCTGCACCTGCTCGACGCCCCGGGCCGCGTGCACCGCTTCGTGCGCAAGGAGCCAGAACTGCTGGAGCGGCTGCCGAAGAAGGAGCTGGCGGCCTACCTGAACCTGTCGCCGGAAACGCTGAGCCGGCTGAAGAACCAGGGCAAGATTTGATTGGCAACGCCAAAAAAAAGCATAAGAAATTGAACGGTGCCGCCGTCATAGGCACAATGCGCTGCGCGCAGAACTCATATCCGCCAGGCCCGCCAGCGGGTCGTCACGGTGCGCATCGACGCCGGCCGAGATGATGACCCGAGCCGCGCGGGCGACTCCGGATGACCGGGGCCAGGGTCGTGCTTCAGGCAGGCGGCGTGGGTGCAGACAAGCGTGCCCATCCACCTAATCCTGGACGTCGAGGACGTCGTTGAATTCGTTGATGGCGTCGATGTCCGTGCCCATCGCGATATTGGTCACGCGTTCGAGGATGATCTCCACCACCACCGGCACCTGGTACTGCGCCATCAGGCCGCGCGCCTGTTCGAAGGCCGCGTGGATGTCGTTCGGGTCGAACACGCGGATCGCCTTGCAGCCCAGGCCCTCCACCACGGCGACATGGTCGACGCCCCTGCCCTCGAGTTCCGGCGTGTGCTCGTTGATGTTGTCGAAAGCGAGCTGCACGCAATAGTCCATCTCGAAGCCGCGCTGCGACTGGCGGATCAGGCCGAGGTAGGAATTGTTGACCAGCACGTGCAGAT
>JBBRXM010000150.1:0-7824 GCA_038248405.1 Burkholderiales bacterium | reverse complement strand
CCCATCGTCACCAGCGCATCCCTGGCCTTGCCGTGCAGGGTCAGGCCGACCCCGGCCACCGCGCACAGCAGCCCGGCCACCAGCAGGTTGCGGCCCCACGCCCCCTGCAGCGCCTGCTGGCGCCGGCGCCGTGCGATGTTCGGTCCCTCGAGGTAGGACAGCTGGGCGTCGATCCAGCTGCGCGCCACCTGCGCCGGCGCCAGCGCAAGGGCGGCGCGGCGGCAGGTCAGCGCGTCGAGCGCGTCGCGCACCCAGCCGGCGTCGTCGCGCTGCTTGGCCAGGTAGTGGTCGCTCACAAGGGCGGCACTGCCGGCGGCCAGCCAGTACATCTGCACGCGCAGGCCCTCGGCCAGCGCGCGGTAGCCCAGGTAGGCGTTGCGCCGGCCCGCGCGCCCCACCCACAGGTAGGTGCCGATCGCCACCGCGGCGCCGGCGCCGTAGCTGACCGTTTCGATCAGTTCGCCGTATTCGTCGCTGAACAGGCGCAGCAGCGACGACGACGCCGCCAGCACCGCGCCCAGTGCGATCACGATCCAGGAGAGGCGCCAGCTGCGCTTGGCCGCTTCGGCCTGCACGTCGGCCACCGCGAAGCTGCGCGCGAGCGCGCCCAGCACCGGGTCGCACGACGATTCGTCCGTCCCCAGGCCGGCCAGGAAACCGGCGCGCACCGCGGCCAGGCGCGCGCCGTAAGCGGCGCCGTCGGCGGCAAGCGCGGTGCGATGGCGGCGGTTCAGGGTATCGAGGCTGGCGCCGGCGGCGCGGATGCACGCGCGCGGGCTGACGCTGGCGCCGTCGACGGCCAGCACGCGCAGGCCGTCCGCGGGCGGCGCGGTGGACTGCCGGCGGCGCGCCGGCACGTGCAGCACGCGGCCGAAGTCGGGTTGCGCGAGGCGGCCGGCGCTGCGCGCATCGACGCTGCGCTCGAAGCCGCGCGTGAGCGCCCGCACCAGGTCGAGCGTGCCGCCGGGCGCGGCCACGCCGCTGACCTCGCCGTCCCACACCGCGATCACCAGGTGGGCGTGGATCGCCAGGTAGCGCGCCAGCCGCGCGTACGGCGCGCTTTCCGGCGTGACGGCGGCGCCCGCGGCCGCGTCCAGTTCGACCGGCGCGATCTCGAACACCTCGTCGGCGGCCTGCAGGTAAGGGGCGATGCGGGCGGCAAAGGCGGCGGCATCAGCCGGGTCCTGTTGGTCGCAGTAGGCCGCAAGCGGCATCGGCAGCGGCACCAGCAGCCGGATGCGCGCCGGCGCCGCGCTCGCCGCGCGCAGGCGCAGCACCTGCGCGGCGAACAGCTGGTCGCCGCCGTCGGCCAGCGGCGACAGGAAGTCGAGCGCGCTGTCGGGCAGGGTGGCGGCGATCAGCTGCAGCGCCTCGAACACGCGCTCGCCGGCGCCGGCGACGTCGTCCGGATGCAGGTCGCGATGGCCGCTGACGGCCACCACGAAGGGCGCCGCTGCGCGGCAGGATCCGGTGTCGGGCTTGCTCATCGTGGACTCCCTAGCCGAGGTGGTACATGCCTTTGTCGCCGAACAGGCGGTGCCAGTCCTGCATCTCGCCCATCAGCAGTTCGGCCAGCTCGCCCAGCCGCTGCTGCATGGCCGGCAGGTCGGCGCCGGCGTCGTCGACGCCATCGAGCCAGCCTTGCAGGCGCTCGGCCATGGCGCTGAAGCTGGCCGCCAGGCGCTCCGATTCTTCCTGCGCGAGAAAGCCGTGCAGCGATGCGGCGAAGGCCGGCACGCCGGTGCAGATGACGGTCAGCAGCGCCGAATGCCACCAGAAGTGGACCAGCACCGCCACCACCGTCAGCGCGAAGGCGGCGGTCGAGACGACATGGACGCGATGGACGATGGTTTGTTCCTGTTGCGCGCGCAGGCAGTGGTAGCGCAGCTGCTGGCCGGCCACCGTGCGCCCGTAGCCGAGCGCCTGCGCCGCGTAGCGGGCCGGATGCTCGAGCGCGTGGCCGCGCAGCCGCTGGTACAGCTGCGCGCGCGCGGCGCGCAGTTCGGCGCCGTGCAGCGCGACGCCGGCGTCGGCGGCCTTGCGGTGGTGGCCGCGCAGCGCGGCAAGGTGGGGCGCCTGCGATACCGGCGCGTCCGCGTCTTCGGCGCCGCCGCGCGCCAGGCGTGCCTGCGGCGAATCGGCATGCATGGCGGCGGTGATCGGCAGGCAGCGCAGGAATTCGACGTGGAAGCGCAGCGCCATCCAGCGGCCGTGCCAGTTGACCCGGTGCGCGCTGCGGAAGGTCAGCAGCAGCACCAGCAGCATCGCCAGTTCGGCCAGCACCAGCAGGTTGAGCAGCGTATGGTTGCCGGCAGCGGCCACGCCGCTCGCGGCGAACAGCACCGCCAGGCCGGCGCAGGCATACAGCACCGTGTAAGCGTCGCGCGCGCAGCCGCCGACGTGGCGCGCTTCGCTGTCGGCATGGGCAAGCGCGTCGTGCATCGGCGCCAGCATGGCCGGCCCGACCAGTTGCGCCAGTTGCTGCGCGGCGGCGGCGTCGCCGGCGGCGTGCGGCAACGCGTGCGGCTGCCACAGCGCCAGCAGGATGCGATTGCGGATGAAACCGCGCAGACGGCCGGCACTGTGGCAGCGGATCGTGGCGGGAGGGGGTGAAACGCTCGATGACATCGGGACTTCCGGTGGGTGCGCGCCGGGCGCGGGCGCGGCGAAAACGAAAAAAATCAGCTCAGGGCTGCCTTGCAGCGCGCCAGGAACTGTTTGCGTTCGGGCGCCTCGCCGATTTCGAGCGCCAGCGCCTCGACCAGCGCCCCGGTATCGGCGGCCGCCGCTGCGGCGCGCCGCACCAGGTGCATGGCGATCGGGCCGAGCACCTGCGCCAGCAGCGTCTCCAGCGTGGCGAGCACCTGCGGCGCGATCGAAGGGGTCGCCGCCGCGCGCGGGGATGGCGCCGGCGGCGCCTGCGCCGGCAGCGAACCGCGTTCGAGCAGCACCGCGATGCATTCCTGCAGCTGGCCGAGGTGGTAGTCAAGTTCGCCGTCGATGGCGTCGAGCCAGTGCTGGGTGCTGATGAAGTACTCCAGGCTCTTCGACAGCGGCACGTTCTCGATCCGGAACGGCAGCACGTGCAGGCCCTTGTTTACGGCCCGCTCGACTTCGCGGCGCACCTGCGGCGAGCTGTTGGAGCTGGCCGAAAACACCAGCACCAGCACGCGCGCGTTGTCCATCGCGTTGATGATCGCTTCGGCCCAGTCTTCGGACGGGCGGATGTCGCGCGGCGCCACCCAGCAGCGCACGCCGGCCGATTCGAGCTTGTGGCAGATGGCGTCGGCAAACACTTTGTCGACGTGCGAGTGGCTCAGGAAAACGTCGTGCGCCATGGCGTGGTCAGGCGGCGGCCAGCAGTCGCATCGATTTCTCGAGGCTGCGGCGCATGCGGTTGAAGGCGTTGCCGAGCACCGCGATCTCGTCGTCGCCGCGGATCGCGAACGCCTCGGCGTCGGCCTTGCCGGCACTGACGGCGTCGGCGATGCGCGCCATCCGGCCCATCGGGCGCAGCAGCATCCGGTAGATGATCAGGTTCACCATCAGCAGGATGGCGGCGAAGGTGGCCAGCATGCCGCCCATGATCAGGCGCAGCGCGCGCGCGGCCTGCTCGAGCGGCACCTGCAGCGGCACCGAGACGATCTGGCTGCCGACGATCTCGTTGTGTTTCCAGCCGAAGCCGTTGGCGTCGCCGTACAGCGCGCGCATCGCCGCCGGCGCCGCCGCCGGGGTGCTGTGGCAGGCCAGGCACTGTGCATCCTTGATCTGGATCGGGCGCGCCAGGAACAGCGACTGGCCCGAAGGCGTGGCCCGTTCGCCCACCATTTCTTTCAGCTCGGGATGGTCGCGCAGGTTGCGCACGACGTCGGCCTCCCATTCGACCACGCGGTCGCGCGGGTTGGTCGGGTTCAGCGTCGCTTCCTTGTAGCTGTAGTTCTTGTAGGTCTCCTGCAGCCTGGCGAAGCTTTGGGTGGCCGCGTACGACGGCACCGACTGCGGCAGGAAATCCTTTTCGAGGCGCGCCGCCAGCAGCGGCTTGATCTCCGTGCTGGTGTAGCTGCGCGCGGCCAGCGCCGCTTCCATCATCAGGCTGGCGTGGCTGAGCACTTCGCGCTTGGCGTTTTCCTGCAATACCTGGTTGGTCAGGTAGCCGGTGAGCGCGAGACCGGCGCCGAACGCCGCCACCAGCGCCAGGTTTACTTTGATGAGTAGTTTCATTTCCGCTCTTTGGATTGCCGACGCAGGAAGGCGCGGCCGGGCTGTTGGCGTAACTTTAGATTATGAATGGTAACATTTCGACAAAGAAATCGATATTCTTTTCTGATTTCACAAACAACTTTGTAGCGGGAAGTAAGGGGAACGGGCCGCGCCGTGAACGATGTGCTACGCTTTTCGCACATAGACAAGCTGAGCGGGAGCGGACAATGCGACATCATCAAGGCGCCGGGTGGGCGCGGCGGTTCACCATGGGCGCGGCGCTGCTGGCCTGCGCCATGCTGGTCTCGTGCGCCGGCCTGGTGGGGCCGCGCCAGGTCGAGATCCCGCTGCACCGGCTGCAGGCCGGCATCGAGCGCCGCTTCCCCGTCGACAACCGCGTGCTGGAACTGCTCGACATCAGGCTCAGCCGGCCGCAGCTGTCGCTGCCCGGCGCCGACCGCGTCGCGCTCGACATGCAGGCCTACGTGGCGCCGCCCTTTACGCGGCAGTCGTGGAGCGGCAGCCTGGCGCTGTCGGGACGGCTGTACGTCGACCCGGCGCAGGGCGCGGTGCTGATGGCCGATCCGCGCGTGGACAAGTTCGTCGTCGACGGCATGGACGAGGGGCGCCAGCGCCAGCTGGGCCGGATCGCCAATCTGCTGATGGGCAAGGTGATCCGCGACGTGCCGCTCTACACCTTCCACCTGGAAGACCTGCGCTATGCCGGCGTACAGTTCGTGCCGACCCGGATCTCGACCACCGCCAGGGCGCTGGTGGTGACGCTCGAACCGGTGCGCTAGCGCTGTGGCGCGCGGGCGCAATCCTGCTATTATTTACGAAGCGGAATTTCTCCATTGAGACACCGCAGCAAGCGGACCGATTCTGATATTGCAGAGGCTGGGTATTCGGCGTAACTTGTAATTTTACGGGGGCGCCGGCGCCGCCGGGCAGCTTCGCCGGGCTGCTTGAGAAATCTCATGCACACGGTATTCCACTGAAGTAATCTTGCTGTACGACGTAGGACCAGCTGCTGCTAAGGGGGAATCTTGGGAACCGTACAAGAGAGTTTGCCGGAAAAGGACGCGAGCACCGAGGTGCCTGTCGTCCCGCCGATGACGGCGCTGCGTGCACGCCAGAGCTTGCCGCCGAAAGGCTCGTGCTGGTACTGCGAAAAGCCGCTCGACAGCGTGCGCCGTTTTTGCGGCAAGGAATGCGCCGACGGCTTCGACGAAGAAGCCGAATTCACCCGCTGAGCAGTTCAGCCTTTCCCCGCCGCTCCGCCATCCCCATTTCCTTTCAGCGCCGCCAGCGCGCGGTCGAACGCGAATTCGTGCGCCGCGCTCGCCACTGCGCGAAAGCGCGCCGCGCCGAGCGCGGCCGCCAGGCTTGCGCGCGACGTTTCCAGCAGGTCGATGGCGGCGCCGTCGCCGTTTTCCAGCAGCCTGCCCAACTCATCCACCAGCGCGCCGTCGGCCTGGGCATCGCCGGCGGGCAGCGCGCACGGCGCCCCCTGCTCGTTCAGTACGTCATCGATCGCCGGCAGCAGGCCAGCCAGCGCCGTGCTGACCGCGTCGAGCTCGGCGACAACGCCGCCAGCTTCGCTCAGCGCCAGTTCGAGTGCATGGGCATGGCGGTGCAGGGCGCGCGCGCCGATCATGCCGGCGGCGCCGGCGAGGGTGTGGGCCAGGCGGTGGGCGAGGGCGGTGTCGCCGCGGTCGACGGCGCGGCCGATCGCCGCGGCGCCGTTTGCATAGTCGTCACGAAAGCGCCGCACTACGCGTCCGAACAGGACGGCATCGCCCATCAGTCTGGCGATGCCGTCGGCGACGTCGAGCTGATCGGCGCCGGCCGGCTGTTCGCTCGCCCGGACGGGCCGGTTTATTGATGTCATTCCGCTAACGGCAACATACTTCGCCGCGCTGCAGAAAGACACTCATTTGGTGGTAAACGACCAGTCCTTGGTGACAGGCACACCATTGACCGCGCCGACAAAGTGGACGTCGTAGGTCGTGGCGCCCTTGAGTGCGTCCAGCGGGACGATGGCCGCGGCCGACTCGACTGTTTTCGGTTTCGGCGGCGGTGTCCCGGTGCAAGAGGTCACGTCCGTCGCATAATCTAGCAGCTTGACCCGAAGCGCCGAACCGCCGCGTGCCTGTAGTGTGAAACGTTGCACCGTTACGGTCGAGTCGATATTGGCGTGCACGCTGATTGGGTAGCCGACCTCGTTCTGGTTGCAAACCGGATCCGGCTCCTCGTTGTCGCTGAAGAAATTCGTCGTCACGCCGGTCTGGCCGCTGTACGGCCAGCTGACCAGCGCGCCGCGGGTAATACCCTTGCCGAAGCCGTGGTTAGCGGCAAAGTCGCTGGTGAAATAGGTCGTGCCGCGCGTCGAGGTGGCCGCGCCCGTGCCGATTTCCTTGAACATCGGTTCGAAGACGACGAAACGGTGGTAGATGGCGGTGATCAGTTCGTCCACCATGAAGGCGCCGGTGCCGCTGCTGGTGGCCGAAATCACCTCGCCATAGGCGTAGCCGGCCTGCGCGTCCAGCACGTAGCCGGCCGCGGCCAGGCGTTCCAGTTCGCCAACGCCGGTGAAGCCGGCGTTGCCGGCCACCTCGCCATGGGTGATCTGGCCGTTGAGTCGCTGGTAGTCCGAGTGGGCCTGGGCGGCGACGTCGATCTGGGCGTTTTGCGTCACCGCCGGCACGCCGGCCTGGCCGCGGCGGTAATTGATCCAGTTCCTGCCGTCGACGGCGACAATGCCCGACAGCGACGGCGCATCCGTACCTGGCGAAGGCGAAGCCGACGGGGTCGGGTTGACGGCCACCGGCGGCGTCCCGGTCTCCGGCGTGCTGCTCGAGCCGCCGCCGCCGCAGGCGGCCAGCAATGATGCCGCCGCCAGCGCGGCCAGGGTAGTAGTCCAGCGATTCGATGTGTTCATGGTGGCTTTCTTTTGCACGTTATTCCTTGTGATCGGCCGATTCTAGGCGATATTGAGTTTGTGTGACATTTGCTTGGAAGCACACGCGCCGCCATTTCGGCTCGCGCTGTAAAATAGGCAATTCCTTCCCCACCGAGCGAGCATTTGAAACCTACCCGCCAACAGCGCATGGCGCGCGCCAAGTTCGCACTGCCCAGTTCCGTGACGCTGCTGTCGATCGCCTGCGGCTTCGGCAGCATCGTGCTGTCGGTCGACAACGCCCACATCGGCGACCCTGCCGGATTCCGGATGGCGGCAATCCTGCTGGTGCTGGCAGGCATCTTCGACGCCCTCGACGGCTTCGTCGCCCGCGCCACCAATACGGCGTCCGAATTCGGCATGCAGCTCGACTCGATCGCCGACGTCATGAACTTCGGCTGCGCGCCCGGCCTGCTGCTGTACTGCTACGGCTTCGTCCAGCTCGGCCAGGGCCACCCGACGCTGCTGCGCATGGGCGGCCTTGCCTGCTTCATTTTCGTCGCCTGTGGCGCCCTGCGTTTGGCGCGCTTCAACGTCAGTTCCGGTCGCACCGATCCGCGCTACTTCGTCGGCATGCCGATCACCGCCGGCGCCGCCTGCGTCGCCTCGGTCGTCATCGCCTGGCCCGACCCCTTGATCAGCAACCTGCAGGCCTACCTGCTGAT
>JBBRXM010000149.1:0-7882 GCA_038248405.1 Burkholderiales bacterium | reverse complement strand
TCACAGGGCCTGCGACGAATAGCATTCGGTTGCGCTGCCGTGGGTTCGACACGGCATATGGAGATAGTTCAAATCGGAGATTCGATGGGAAAAGGCAGACTAGAGGCATTCAGCGACGGCGTCATCGCCATCATCATCACCATCATGGTGCTCGAATTGAAGGTGCCGCATGGCGCCTCGTTCGATGCGCTGCTGCCGCTGCTGCCCGTGCTCGGCAGCTACGTCCTCAGCTTCATCTACGTGGGTATCTACTGGAACAACCACCACCATATGCTGCACCTCGTCCACCAGGTCAGCGGCGGCGTGCTGTGGGCTAACCTGCACCTGCTGTTCTGGCTGTCGCTGATTCCCTTCGTCACCGCCTGGATGGGCGAGAACCATTTCCACACAGCCCCTGTCGCCGCCTACGGCGTGGTGTTGCTGATGTGCGCGGTGGCCTACACCATCCTGGCGCGCAGCCTGATCGCGCACCACCGCGAGAACGCGGCGCTCGGCGAGGCCATCGGCACGGACCGCAAGGGCTGGGCGTCGATCGCGCTGTACGTCGCCGGCATCGGCCTGTCGTTCGTCAATTCCTGGCTGGGCTTCGCCACATACATATGTGTCGCCGTCATGTGGCTGATCCCGGACCGCCGCATCGAAAGCCGCCTGCGCAAAAGCATGTAAATCCGATTCACCACAAGGAAAGCTGCATATGTTCATCCTCGTCGTCCTGGTCTATGCGTTCGCCCTGTGCTGCATCGGCGCAATCGCCTTCTCGATCGTTTTGCTGGTCCGGGCATGCAGGCGCCTGCCCGCGGACGCGAAGGTCGCCGCGGCATTTGGTGTGGCAACCGTGATCGGGGCGACGGCGTTTGCGGCGTACTGGGCCTGGCTCATCATCGTCACATGCCCGACGCTTTTATTTAAAGACGAAAGCCTCGGGCCGTTTGGGGCCCTGGCATTTCCATTCTGGGCGTGTATCGCCGTCACGCCTGCGTTGCTCGGGTACGTGGTGTTTTCCTGGCTTGCCAGGCGCCTCGCCCCGGCCGGGTAACAGGCGGCGGCATCGAAAACGGGATGCGCCACGCCGACGCGCCTGCTCAGTGACGAGGCAGGGTCATCCTGATATGATCTTGAGCACCTGTGCTGTCGCTTATCCAGCGGCAGCTTTTTCCAAGCGCCCGTGAAAGATGCCATGAACCGTCCACACCTGCTGATCGTCGCCGCCAGTCTCGCCCTCATCCAACCCGTCTTTGCCGCCCCAAGCGCCGCACCCGCCGCCGCGCTGGAAGCGTCGAACCCGTTCGCCAAGCTGAGCACGCTGCCTTTCCACTACCCGGCCTTCGACAAGATCAAGGACGAGCACTTCCTGCCCGCCTACGCCGCGGGCATGCGCGAGCAGCTGCGCGAAATCGACGGCATCGCCAACAATCCCAAGGCGCCGACCTTCGATAACACGATCGTGGCGATGGAGCGCTCCGGCCAGCTGCTCAACCGCGTGGCGACGACGTTTTCCAACCTGCAGGGCGCCAACACCAACGACAAGCTGGATGAGATCGACCGCGAGATGTCGCCCAAGCTCGCTGCGCACAACGACGCCATCTTTCTCAACGAAAAGCTGTACCAGCGCGTCAAGGCGCTCTACGACAAGCGCGCCAGGCTGGGCCTGGACGCCGAGTCGGCTTACCTGCTCGAGCGCTACAACAAGGACTTCGTGCGCGCCGGCGCCCGGCTGTCGGCCGCCGACAAGGTCAAGCTGAAAGCGTTCAACGGCGAAATCGCCACGCTGCAAACCACCTTCACCCAGAACGTGCTGAAAGAAATCAACGCCTCGGCGCTGGTGGTCGATACGCGCGCGGAGCTGGCCGGCATGTCGGAGGCGGCCATCGACGCCGCCGCCGCCGAAGGCAAGAAGCGCGGCATGGACGGCAAGTTCGTCGTCGCGCTCGTCAATACGACCGGCCAGCCGCCGCTGGCGGTGCTGACCAACCGCGCCGTGCGCGAGCGCCTGATGGCGGCCTCGCAGGCGCGCGGCAGCCACGGCGGCGAATTCGACAGCCGCGGCGTCGTCACCCGCCTGGCCACGCTGCGCGCCGAACGCGCGGTGCTGCTCGGCTATCCGAACTACGCCGCCTATTCGCTGGAAGACCAGACCGCCAAGACTACCGGCGCCGTCAACAAGCTGCTGGCCGAGCTGGCCAAGCCGGCGGTCGGCAACGCCCGCAAGGAAGCGGCCGAAATCCAGAAGGTGATCGATGCGGAGAAGGGCGGCTTCCAGGTCTCGGCGGCCGACTGGGATATCTATACCGACAAGGTGCGCGCGGCGAAATTCAATTTCGACGACAGCCAGCTGAAGCCTTACTTCGAGCTCAACAGCGTGCTGACAAACGGCGTCTTCTTCGCCGCCACCAAGCTCTACGGCCTGACGTTCAAGGAGCGCAAGGACCTGCCGGTGTACAACCCGGACGTGCGCGTCTTCGACGTGTTCGACGCCAACGGCAAGCAGCTGGCCATTTTCCTGGCCGACATGTACGCGCGCGGCAACAAGCAGGGCGGCGCCTGGATGAACGAATACGTGTCGCAGTCGGGCCTGATGGGCACGCACTCGGTGGTGGCCAACCACCTCAACATTCCGAAGCCGCCGGCGGGCGAGCCGACCTTGCTGACCTACGACGAGGTGAAAACCGCCTTCCACGAGTTCGGCCACGCGCTGCACGGCATGTTCTCGAACGTGAAGTATCCGCGCTTTTCCGGCACCAACGTGCCGCGCGACTTCGTCGAGTACCCGTCGCAGGTCAACGAGATGTGGGCGGTGTGGCCCGAAGTGCTGGCCAATTACGCCAAGCACTACAAGACCGGCGCGCCGATGCCCAAGGAGCTGCTCGACAAGGTGGTCGCGGCGAAGAAGTTCAACCAGGGCTTCATGACCACCGAATACCTGGCCGCATCGCTGCTCGACCAGCGCTGGCACCAGCTGACGCCGGCGCAGGTGCCGGCCGACGTGCTCGCCTTCGAAGCGAGCGCGCTGAAGGAAGCGGGCGTCGATTTCGCGCCGGTGCCGCCGCGCTACCGCACGACGTATTTCTCGCATAGTTTTTCGGGCGGTTATTCGGCCGGCTACTACGCCTACCTGTGGAGCGAAAAGCTCGATGCCGACACCGTCGAGTGGTTCAAGGAAAACGGCGGCCTGCAGCGCAAGAACGGCGACTATTTCCGCAAGATGCTGCTTTCGCGCGGCGGCACGATGGATGCGATGGACATGTTCCATAACTTCCGCGGGCGTGATCCGAAGATCGAGCCGCTGCTCGAGCGCCGCGGACTGACGGCGCAGTAAACGCTGTTCCACGAAATGGGGTCCTCGCGAACGCGGGGACCCATGCTGAGTTTGCAAACAACCAGAAAAATCAAATGACCCGACCTCTCATCCTGTTGATCGCCTCCGCCTTCGCCATGCCCGCCATCGCCGCCCCCGTCGCCGCCTTCGATGCCGGCAACCCGTTCGCCAAGGCCAGCACGCTGCCTTTCGAATACCCCGCCTTCGACAAGATCAAGAACGAAGACTACGCCCCGGCGTTCGCTGAAGGGATGCGCGTCCAGGCGGCCGAAATCGACGCGATCGCCAACAATCCGAAGCCGGCCACGTTCGACAACACGATCGTGGCGATGGAGCGCTCCGGCCAGCTGCTCTCGCGCGTCGGCAGCGTGTTCGGCAACCTGTCCGGCGCCAACACCAACGACACGCTGCAGGCGCTCGACCGCGACCTGGCGCCCAAGCTGGCCGCCCACAGCGACGCCATCCGCCTGAACCCGACGCTGTTCGCCCGCATCAAGTCGCTGTACGACAAGCGCGCGAAGCTGGGCCTGGACGCCGAATCGGCCTACCTGCTCGAGCGCTACCACACCGATTTCGTCCGCGCCGGCGCGCGCCTGTCGCCGGCCGACAAGGACAAGCTGAAGGCCTACAACGCCGAGCTGGCCAGCCTGCAGACCACCTTCAGCCAGAACGTGCTGAAGGAAGCGAACGCCTCCGCGCTGGTGGTCGACACCCGCGCCGAACTGGCCGGCATGAGCGACAAGGCGATCGACGCCGCCGCCGCCGAAGCCAAAAAGCGCGGCCTGGACGGCAAGTTCGTGATCCCGGTCGTCAACACCACCGGCCAGGCATCGCTGGCGTTGCTGACCAACCGCGCCACCCGCCAGCGCCTGCTCGAAGCGTCGCTCGGCCGCGGCAGCCACGGCGGCGAGTTCGACAACCGCGCCATCATCCTCCAGCTGGCCACGCTGCGCGCGCAACGGGCAGCCCTGCTCGGCTATCCGAGCCACGCCGCCTACGTGCTGGAAGACCAGACCGCGCGCGAGACCGGCGCCGTCAACAAGTTGCTGGCCGAGTTCGCCAAGCCGGCGGTGGCTAACGCGCGCAAGGAAGCGGCCGAGATCCAGGCCCGGGTCGATGCCGACAAGGGCGGCTTCCAGGCCGGCGCCCAGGACTGGTCCTTTTATAGCGACAAGGTGCGCGCGGCCCGCTTCAATTTCGACGAGTCGCAGCTGCGCCCTTATTTCGAACTGAACAACGTGCTCAACAACGGGCTGTTCTTCGCCGCCGGCAAGCTCTATGGCCTCAGCTTCAAGGAGCGCAAGGATCTGCCGGTGTACGATCCGGACGTGCGCGTGTTCGACGTCATCGATGCCAACGGCAAGCAGCTGGCCATCTTCATCGCCGACTTTTACGCCCGCGGCAACAAGCGCGGCGGCGCCTGGATGAATGCCTACGTCGGCCAGTCGCGCCTGATGGGCACGCATCCGGTGGTTGCCAACCACCTCAATATCCCCAAGCCGTCGGCGGGCGAGCCGACCCTGCTCACCTACGACGAGCTGCGCACGCTGTTCCACGAATTCGGACACGCCCTGCACGGCATGTTTTCGGACGTGAAATATCCGCGCTTCGCCGGCACCCGCGTGCCGCGCGACTTCGTCGAGTTCCCGTCGCAGGTCAACGAGATGTGGGCGGTGTGGCCTGAAGTGCTGCGCAACTACGCGAAGCACTACCAGACCGGCGCGCCGATGCCGCAAGAGCTGCTCGACAAGGTGCTGGCGGCCAAGAAGTTCAACGAAGGCTACCGCACCACCGAATACCTGGCCGCATCGATCCTCGACCAGCGCTGGCACCAGCTCGGCGTAGGGCAGGTGCCGACCGACGTGCTCGCCTTCGAGGCGGGGGCGCTGAAGGACGCCGGCGTCGACTTCGCGCCGGTGCCGACGCGTTACCGCAGCACCTACTTCTCGCACGTGTTCTCCGGCGGCTACTCGGCCGGCTACTACGGCTACCTGTGGGCCGAGAAGCTCGACGCCGACACCGTCGAGTGGTTCAAGGAAAACGGCGGGCTCACGCGCAAGAACGGCGACCGCTTCCGCAAGATGCTGCTCTCGCGCGGCGGCACCATGGACGCGATGAAGATGTTCCACGACTTCCGCGGGCGCGATGCCAAGATCGAGCCGCTGCTGGAGCGGCGCGGGCTGACGGCTAATTAAAAAATGGGGTCCCCGCGTTCGCTGGGACCCCATTTCTGCAAACACCAGTTGGCCCTGGCTTCGGTGTATACTTTCTCTCAACAACCAAAGGAATCCCCACCGCAATGAGCGTTCAGGAATTACACGGCATCACCCTGGAAGCGATCCTGACCCGCCTGGTCGACCACTACGGCTGGGAGCAGTTGGGCAAGCGTATCGACATCAACTGCTTCATCAGCGACCCCAGCATCAAATCGAGCCTGAAGTTCCTGCGCAAGACCCCTTGGGCGCGCAGCAAGGTCGAGGAGTTGTACCTGCAGACGCAATTCACCCCATAAAGCGAGACCCCCATGTTGAACGAGAACGCATCGAACCTGAAGCAGCACCTGAAGACCCTGCACGCCGACCTGGCCAGCACGGGCGAGGTGGACGCGGAACTGCAGGACCTGTTGCGCCAGCTCGACGGCGACATCAAGACCCTGCTCGAGCGCCGCCTGGCCGAAGACGCCGGCGTCGACGCGACCGACTCGACCACCTACGGCCTGGCCGAACGCACCCAGGAAATCACCGCCAAGTTCGCCGCCAAGCACCCGCGCCTGGAGCCGGCGCTGCGCGAACTGGGCACGCTGCTGGCGAACATGGGTATCTAGGGGTCTGACCCCGGTTCGAAGCCGCCAGCGCAACCGGGGTCAGACCCCCTCCGAAAGCAACACCGGGGTCTGACGCCTCGGACAGCGCCCGCCACAAGTTATTGAAATATAAGACGTTTTTGTTCGCAAGTTGGCAACGGAAAGCGCCCGCCGGCAGGCTCGCCACGGCGTTTTCCGGTACAATACCGCCCAATGAGCTCCCCAATCAACCTGTTTGCGACCGTCCCGAAGCGGTCTAGCCGCGCTGCTGCTGCGCCTTTCCTGCCGATGTCCCGCGCCGAAATGGACGCGCTCGGCTGGGATTCGTGCGATGTCATCCTCGTCACCGGCGACGCCTATATCGACCACCCCAGCTTCGGCATGGCGCTGGTCGGCCGCCTGTTGGAGGCGCAGGGTTTCCGCGTCGGCATCATCGCCCAGCCGGACTGGCTCTCGGCCGAGCCCTTCCGCGCGCTCGGCAAGCCGAACCTGTATTTCGGCGTCACCGCCGGCAACATGGATTCGATGGTCAACCGCTACACGGCCGACCGCAAGATCCGCTCCGACGACGCCTACACGCCCAATGGCGAGCCCAACAAGCGCCCCGACCGCACCGTCACCGTCTACGCCCAGCGCGCGCGCGAAGCCTATCCCGACGTGCCGGTCATCATCGGCTCGATCGAGGCGTCGCTGCGCCGCATCGCCCACTACGATTACTGGTCCGACAAGGTGCGCCGCTCGGTGCTGCCCGATTCAAAAGCCGACCTGCTGCTGTTCGGCAATGCCGAGCGCGCGCTGGTCGACCTGACCCACCGCCTGGCCGCCGGCGAAGCCATCAAGGACATCCGCGACCTGCGCGGCACCGCCTTCATGGCCCCCGCCGGCTGGCTGCCCGCCGACGACTGGAGCGTGTCGAACTCGACCCGCGTCGACGTCCCCGGAAAGGTCGACGCCCATCCCGACCCCTACGCGATGGCCCAGGAAGACAAGAGCGCCTGCGCCACCGACAACGCCGGCGCCGCTCCCGAGGTCATCAAGCCGATCCGCATCATGTCGCGCGAAGAGCGCCAGGCGCTGGCCAAGGAGAAGCACGACAAGACCGTGGTGCGCCTGCCCGCCTACGACGTCGTCAAGGACGACCCGGTGATGTACGCCCACGCCTCGCGCGTGTTCCACCTCGAATCGAACCCCGGCAACGCGCGCGCGATGGTGCAGGCGCACGGCGAGCGCGACGTCTGGCTCAATCCGCCGCCGCTGCCGCTCGCCATGGACGAGATGGACGGCGTCTACGACATGAACTACGCGCGCGCGCCGCACCCGAGCTACGGCAAGGCCAAGATCCCGGCCTGGGACATGATCCGCTTCTCGGTCAACATCATGCGCGGCTGCTTCGGCGGCTGCACCTTCTGCTCGATCACCGAGCACGAGGGCCGCATCATCCAGAGCCGCAGCGAGCCGTCGATCCTGCGCGAGATCGAGCACATCCGCGACAAGACCAAGGGTTTTACCGGCACCATTTCCGACATGGGCGGCCCGACCGCCAACATGTACCGGCTTGCCTGCAAGGACAAGAGCATCGAGGAATCGTGCCGCCGCCTGTCGTGCGTGTATCCGACCATCTGCGTCAACCTCGGCACCGACCACAGCAAGCTGATCTCGCTGTACCGCAAGGCGCGCGCCATTCCCGGCATCAAGAAAGTGCTGATCAGCTCGGGCCTGCGCTACGACCTGGCGGTGCGCTCGCCCGAGTACGTCAAGGAACT
>JBBRXM010000148.1:0-7930 GCA_038248405.1 Burkholderiales bacterium | reverse complement strand
GTCGCAGGCAACCCGGTTACTGCGACTTGTTCATTACCAGTAACAGGAGTATTGCATGTCAAACGATTATCTTTTCACGTCCGAATCCGTCTCCGAAGGTCACCCCGACAAAGTCGCCGACCAGATTTCCGACGCGATCCTTGACGCCATCCTGACCCAGGACCCGACCGCCCGCGTGGCGGCCGAAACGCTGTGCAACACCGGCCTGGTCGTGCTGGCCGGTGAAATCACCACCCACGCCAACGTCGATTATATTCAGGTGGCGCGCGAAACCATCAAGCGCATCGGCTACGACAACACCGACTACGGCATCGACTACAAGGGCTGCGCGGTGATGGTCTGCTACGACAAGCAGTCGCCCGACATCGCCCAGGGCGTCGACGAAGGCGCCGGCATCGACCTCGACCAGGGCGCCGGCGACCAGGGCCTGATGTTCGGCTACGCCTGCGACGAGACGGCCGAGCTGATGCCGGCCGCCATCCACTACGCGCACCGCCTGGTCGAGCGCCAGTCGCAGCTGCGCAAGGACGGCCGCCTGCCGTGGCTGCGCCCGGACGCCAAGTCGCAGGTCACGCTGCGCTACGTCAACGGCCGCCCGGTCGCGGTCGACACCGTGGTGCTGTCGACCCAGCACGCGCCGGAAGTGAGCCATGCCCAGATCGAGGAAGCAGTCATCGAAGAGATCATCAAGCAGGTGCTGCCGCGCGAATGGCTGGTCGGCACCCGCTACCTGGTCAACCCGACCGGCCGCTTCGTCATCGGCGGCCCGCAGGGCGACTGCGGCCTGACCGGCCGCAAGATCATCGTCGACACCTACGGCGGCGCCGCCCCGCACGGCGGTGGCGCGTTCTCCGGCAAGGATCCGTCCAAGGTCGACCGTTCGGCCGCGTACGCCGCGCGCTATGTCGCCAAGAACGTCGTCGCCGCCGGCCTGGCGCGCCAGTGCCAGGTGCAGGTCAGCTACGCGATCGGCGTCGCCAAGCCGATCAACATCACCGTCTACACCGAAGGCACCGGCGTCATCTCCGACGAGAAGATCGCCCAGCTGGTGATGGAGCACTTCGACCTGCGCCCGAAAGGCATCGTCCAGATGCTCGACCTGCTGCGCCCGATCTACCAGAAGAGCGCCGCCTACGGCCACTTCGGCCGCGAAGAGCCGGAGTTCACCTGGGAGCGCACCGACAAGGTCGCGCTGCTGCGCGCCGAAGCCGGGCTCTCTTAAGCACCACGTCGGACGCGCACGCCGATCGCTGCGCGTCCGGGGTCTGACGGGGACGCCGAGTCCCGCACTTCGGGTCAGACCCTGTCACTTGGCGACTGCGCACCGATTCGAATACTTGCAAGTATTGTTGTTGTAGCGCAACATTGAGCCACCCGATCCATTCGCTGTTCTGTGATAAACTCTTTCGTTCCGAGGAGCGCTGCGACGAATCCATTCGCCAGGCTCGGACTACACTGCGCTCACGTTACTTTTTTCTAACTGAAAGGAGGGCGTGATGAACGCCGTACTCAAAACCATCAACGACTACCACATCGCCGATATCAGCCTGGCCGCATGGGGTAACAAAGAAATCAAGATCGCCGAGACCGAAATGCCGGGCTTGATGGCAATTCGCGAAGAATTTGCCGCCAGCCAGCCATTGAAGGGCGCGCGCATCACCGGTTCGCTGCACATGACCATCCAGACCGCCGTGCTGATCCAGACGCTGGAAGCACTCGGCGCGCAAGTGCGCTGGGCGTCGTGCAACATCTACTCGACCCAGGACCACGCCGCCGCCGCCATCGCTGCCGCCGGCACCCCGGTGTTCGCCGTCAAGGGCGAAACGCTCGACGAATACTGGGATTACACCCACCGCATCTTCGAGTGGCCGGGCGAAGGCGTCTATTCGAACATGATCCTCGACGACGGCGGCGACGCCACGCTGCTGCTGCACCTGGGCACGCGCGCCGAGACCGACATCTCGGTGCTGGACAATCCGGGCTCGGAAGAAGAGATCTGCCTGTACAACTCGATCAGGAACAACCTGGCCAAAGACGCCACCTGGTACTCCAAGCGCCTTCCGGCCATCATGGGCGTGACCGAAGAGACCACTACCGGCGTGCACCGCCTGTACCAGATGCACAAGGAAGGCAAGCTTGCGTTCCCGGCAATTAACGTCAACGACTCGGTCACCAAGTCCAAGTTCGACAACCTGTACGGCTGCCGCGAGTCGCTGGTCGACGGTATCAAGCGTGCCACCGACGTCATGATCGCCGGCAAAGTAGCCGTCATCGCCGGCTACGGCGACGTCGGCAAGGGCTCCGCCCAGGCCATGCGCGCGCTGTCGGCCCAGGTGTGGGTCACCGAAATCGACCCGATCTGCGCATTGCAGGCGGCGATGGAAGGCTACCGCGTCGTCACCATGGATTACGCTGCCGAACACGGCGACATCTTCGTCACCTGCACCGGCAACTATCACATCCTCACCGAGCAACACATGCTGGCCATGAAAGACCAGGCCATCGTCTGCAACATCGGCCCCTTCGACAACGAAATCGACGTTGCCGCGCTCAAGAAATATGAGTGGGAAAACATCAAGCCGCAGGTCGACCACGTGATCTTCCCGTCGGGCAAACGCATCATCCTGCTCGCCGAAGGACGCCTGGTCAATCTCGGCTGCGGTACCGGCCACCCGTCGTACGTGATGAGTTCGTCGTTCGCCAACCAGACGATCGCCCAGATCGAACTGTTCGCGCACATCGACAAGTATCCGGTCGGCGTCTACGTGCTGCCGAAGCACCTCGATGAGAAAGTGGCGCGCCTGCAGCTGAAAAAGCTCAACGCCCAGCTGACCGTATTGACCGATGAGCAAGCCGCTTACATCACGGTCAACAAGGAAGGCCCGTACAAGCCGGATCACTACCGCTATTAATTAGCGCGCACTAGCACTACCCGGGCGCGGCGATCCCGTGCCCGGTTTTCCCGAATTACAAAATTTTTAGGGTTCCCATGCGACTGTTACTGACCTGGATTATCAACGCCGCCGCCTTGATGGCGCTGCCATACCTGATGCATTCCGTCACCGTCACCAGCATCGGAACCGCATTCGTCGCGGCCCTCGTGCTGGGCCTGGTGAACACCCTGATCCGGCCCGTGCTGGTGCTGCTGACCTTGCCCGTGACTTTTTTGTCGCTCGGCCTGTTCATCCTGGTCATCAACGGCTTCCTGTTCTGGGGCGTGGCGCAACTGGTAGGTGGATTCCATGTCGAAGGATTCTTGTCGGCGATGCTCGCCGCGATCCTCTACAGCGTGATTTCGTGGGCGCTCTCCACCTTACTGTTACGAAAAGATGGAAACTAATAACTTCAGCATCGAGTTCTACCCGCCGAAAACGCCCGAGGGCGCCGACAAGCTGCGCGTGGCGCGCGCCAGGCTGGCCACGCTGAACCCGAAGTATTTCTCGGTCACTTTCGGCGCCGGCGGCAGCACCCAGCAGGGCACGCTCGACACCGTGCTCGAGATCCTCGCCGAAGGCCACGCCGCCGCGCCGCACCTGTCGTGCGTGGGCGGCTCGCGCGAGGCGATCCGCGCCATCCTGGCGCAGTTCAAGTCGCACGGCATCAAGCGTCTGGTGGCGCTGCGCGGCGACCTGCCCAGCGGCTACGGCGGCGGCAGCGAACTGCGCTACGCCAGCGACCTGGTCGAATTCATCCGCGCCGAGACGGGCGACTGGTTCCACATCGAAGTGGCGGCCTATCCGGAAATGCACCCGCAGGCGCGCTCGCCGCAGGACGATTTGCAGAACTTCGCCCGCAAGGTCAAGGCCGGCGCCAACGCCGCCATCACGCAGTACTTCTACAATGCCGACGCCTACTTCCAGTTCGTCGACCAGGCGCGCAAGCTGGGCATCGACGTGCCCATCGTGGCCGGCATCATGCCGATCACCAACTACACGCAGCTGATGCGATTTTCCGACATGTGCGGCGCCGAGATCCCGCGCTGGGTGCGCTTGAAACTGGCCAGCTTCGGCGACGACAGCGCCTCGATCAAGGCGTTCGGCCTCGACGTCGTCAGCGGCCTGTGCCAGCAACTGATGGAAGGCGGCGCCCCGGGGCTGCACTTCTACAGCATGAACCAGGCGGGTCCGACGACGGAATTGTGGAAGCGGCTGGCCAGCCGATAGTCGCACCCGTCAGCAGTAGCACTGTCGTTCCGGCCCGCGAACGCCAGCACTCGTCGCTCCCCCCCGGTGCCGCCAGCACGTCGTTCGAGCCGAGACGGTAGGCTCGAGCCGATCGAGTTCCCGCAACAACCGTTCTATGGCGAAGCGGTCGGTGAACTGGGAGCCGTTATCGGTCAGTATTTTGGTGATCTTAATTGGCAATGCGAGCTTGAGGCGACGCTGAAAGTCAACACTGCTCTTGTCGGTCATGTCACCGCAGATATGCAAGAACACCCAGCGCGTCGCGCGGTCGATTGCTACGAACAAATAGCGCCGAGACGTCTCGTCGGGCATTTGGGGCAGGTACTTGATGTCGATATGAACGAAGCCTGGCTCGTAGTCCTTGAAGGTCTTTTTCGCCGAGATCGTCTCGCCTTCGGCTTTGGGAATGACGTCCTCGAGACGCGACATTCCTTCGCGTTTCAGCAACCGCGCAAGGCCGGCACGCGAGACTGCCGAGTTGATGTACTGGCGGGTGATGTACAGCAGGTCGTCCAACGGCAAAGACAAGGTTTGGCGCAGCGACAGCACGATCGCTTCCTGGGTTGCACTGAGCGTCGTGTGCAAGGTGTGCGCGCGATACGATCGGTCCTGCACATCATCGCGCTTGAGCCACTTCGCGGCCGTTGCACGAGTAATGTCGAAGACCTTGGCGGCCTCACGGTCTGAAAGGCCAGAGTCCTTGATCTCCTGCCGGATCTTTGGGGTTGTGCGGGCTTGCGGATGTATGCGTGTGCTCATGGATCGAAGTTTATACGACGTGCTGCAGCGGAGGGGACGACCGCGGCGGTAAGCGTTTGTTTTTCATAGATATCCTGTAGAGGTACATTGTCCTCTATTTGAATGTCCATAAAACCCGGGGCATCTCACGCTGACCCCGCGACCTGCTGACCCCGCGACTTGGGGGGCTGGCTTTGATGGTGGCGCTTGGCCTGCTACCGACGTAGTTCGCCCGGTTTGGGCGTCCGCTTGGACTGGGCAGGGTTTCAAAGGTCCTCCCTTTGGCACCAATATGAGGACAGAACCCATGGGGTTTTGCAATCATATTTATCGTGCCTATGCCAGGGCGCTTCCCGCACGCGCACGGTTGCATTGGGGTTGCACACGGTTGCTTATGGCTGCGGCGCGGTTGCATCTGGCTGCATTGGGTTGCAAATCGGTTGCATGGGGTGTTGCTATAAAATATATAGGCCGGGGCTGTTGTGCCAACCGAATGTATCAAGATTCCTATGTTCCTGAGGCCGCGGAGTGGGCGCGTCACCGCGGCGCGAATCCCTTATCGGCCAGCGCCTTACGCACCTTCTCGCCGGCGTCGACCATCTCGTATGCCTCCTGCTTGTCGATGGCCAGCGACACGTAGTCGCTATACCCGACGCGCTTGACGAACTGGGCGAGCGCCATCGCCAGGTCGTCCGGCAATTCAATCCGGCTGATGCATCGCCTCGGCATCCAGGACATCCAGGAGCGCGGCGCGCGCACCGACACCGCTTACCCCTACCGTGCCGCCTTGCGCAGCGACCCCGTAATACGCGGGAACCCAAGCGCAGCAAGGGTTCCCGCCGAAACCGAAGGTTGCGTGATGTGTGATAGATCGGCAGGGGCAGCGGGGACTCCCGGCGCACCCCGCCGCTATAGTGTCTTGCGAGGTTTTTCGCCCGTGGGCCGAATTTTGGATGGCTTCTTCTGTTTCTGCAGTCGACCTAATTTTCTACGGCTCGCGCGCGCCTACGCTAATCTGCACTCAACCCGAACATGCTCTTGTACCAATAACAGCGTTCGTCATTCAGCCATGCAAACCGGGGCTTTTCTGCGATCCCAGAAAGTGCCGCCAATGGAATCCCATAACGCCAAAGGAGTGCTATCAGATCGCGCAGCCCGTCCTTGTTGAGCCGATTTAGTGTCAGCGTCATTTCCAGCTGGCGGCCAATCCCTCGAACTTTCGAAACCGAGGGATTTTCGCTCAAACCTTGGAAAAAGCGGCGCTCATCGCCCATTGAGTAAAACGTCGTTAGGTCAATTATGATTTTCATTAGTCCCTCAATGCCTATCGTCTCTTCCCACCTGGATAAATATTTTCGTATCCACCGCCGGGGCGCTGCACATCCCAATGCGGACCGCCATGGGCATCACCTGTGGAACCGGAATCCGGCCCTGTTGGGACCCATACATTGCCGTCTGCATCTACCCAACCGCCCCCATTTCCATTTGGATTTTTGCCCCATTGCGGCTTGCCAGGCTTGGGCTCGCAGAATCCCTCAGCACCACCAGGCTTACCAGGTGCCTTCGCACCGTTTGGGTCAAGTGCGTCCTTCGGCGGTTTGCCTACGGCTCCATAGACCCAGCCAGGCCAGTCCCAAGTTGGTAGATATGGACTAGGTTTAAACAGATCCGAAATTCTCGGACCAGATGAAGGCAACCTCGGATCATACGGGTCTGGACGCGGAGGGATAATGGGAGTCGGTGGTACGACTGGCACTCCAATTTGCAAGCCTCGTGGATCAATATAACTTACCGGATTTCCACCCACATAGCCGTAGGTGTTGATACCGCCGCGCAGCCCGATCGGGTCGGATTGCACATACCGCCCCAACTGCGGATCATAATCCCTGAAGTAGTTGTAATGGTTGTTCGTTTCCTTGTCAAACACTTGCCCTGGAAAGCGTGGATTGTAGGTGAACGCGCTCAGGCGACTCGGATTCTCGTCAGGCTGATCCAGTCCGAACGGATCCGCGCCATCCCAGCGCCAGACCATCTTGTTGTCGCTCGCGCGGGTCAGCACGCGCGGCGTCGTCAGGTGATCCGCATACACATAATAGATACCGACGGTCGACGACCCCCTCGAGCCTGCGATTGCCGCGGCCTGCTTTAGCACGGCCACCGGCACGTCGCCGAGATAGACCGTCTCCTGGATCGCCTTGCCGGCGCCATCGTACTCTCCAAGCAGACGGCCAGACTCGTCGTACACATAGTGCACCGCGACGCCGGCGGCCACGGTCTTTGCCACCCGCTGGCCCAGGCCGTTGTAGCGGTACCCCGTCGTCACGCCGCCGCGAACGACGCTGCTCATTCGGCCGTCGGTGCCGTAGGTGTACCGAATCGTGCCGTCGGTCGCCAGATTCCCGGTGGCATCGTAGGAGTTCAGCCTGGCCTGCCCCGGCCCGGTGGTGCTGGCGAGGCGATTGCTGGCGGCGCTGATCGTGTTGAGATAGGTCTGCGCGCCGAACGTCGCTTGCGTGCGATTGCCGTTGGCATCGTACCGGTAGCGCTGACTGGTGCTGGTGCTGTCGAAATCGATCAGCCGGTCGAGGCCGTCGTAGTCGTAGCGCTGGTCCAGCACGGCTGCCCCCGCCGCGCCAGTGTGTTGGGTCGCCCTGATGCGGCCCGCCACGTCGTACACCAGCGTGCGCACGGTGCCGTTGTTGGCGGGGTGGCCCAACGGATAGATGGTGACTCTTCCGTCCAGGTCGAAGCCGCGCTCGTAGACGTTCGGGCTCGCAGTGGTGCTGTTGCCCCACGTCCAGGCGCGCACGGGACCGAACGGCTGGTAGCGGATATCGCCAAGAAGCGTCACCGGGACAGCGCCGGGGGCGGCCAGAACCAGGCTCTTCACGCGGCCATCGCCGTCGTATGAAACGTCCACCCGGTTGCCGCTGGGGTAGGTCATCGTCGCAACATGGCCGACGCTGCTGCCGGTGCTGCCGTAGGTATACGCGGTGGCAAACGCCTTC
>JBBRXM010000147.1:0-8043 GCA_038248405.1 Burkholderiales bacterium | reverse complement strand
GTGCCGCCGGGCTTCGGCATCGTCCACCAGGTCAACCTCGAGTACCTGGCGCGCGGCGTGCACAAGGCCGGCGACACCTACTACCCTGACACCCTGGTCGGCACCGACTCGCACACCACCATGATCAACGGCATCGGCGTGGTCGGCTGGGGCGTGGGCGGCATCGAAGCCGAAGCGGGCATGCTGGGCCAGCCGGTCTACTTCCTCACCCCCGACGTGGTCGGCGTGCACCTGGTCGGCGCGCTGCGCGAAGGCTGCACCGCCACCGACCTGGTGCTGACCATCACCGAACTGCTGCGCAAGGAAAAAGTCGTCGGCAAGTTCGTCGAGTTCTTCGGCGACGGCACCGAGTCGCTGACCCTGACCGACCGCGCCACCATCGCCAACATGGCGCCCGAATACGGCGCGACGATGGGCTTTTTCCCGGTCGACGACGCCACCGTGGAATACTTCCAGGGCACCGGCCGCAGCCAGGACGAGATCACCGCGTTCCAGAACTACTACAAGGCGCAGGGCATGTACGGCATCCCGCAAGCCGGCGACATCGACTACACCCGCGTCGTCACGCTCGACCTGGCCACGGTCACGCCGTCGCTGGCGGGCCCGAAGCGTCCGCAGGACCGTATCGAACTGGGCAACGTCAAGTCGAACTTTGCCGAACTGTTCTCCAAGCCGACCACCGAAAACGGCTTCAACAAGGCCGCTTCCGACCTCACCAACGTCTACGAGACCAGCAACGGCGTGCACGTCAAGAACGGCGACGTGCTGATCGCCGCGATCACCTCGTGCACCAACACGTCGAACCCGAGCGTGATGCTGGCCGCGGGCCTCTTGGCCAAGAAGGCCGTCGAAGCCGGCCTGACGGTGGCGCCGCACATCAAGACCTCGCTGGCGCCCGGCTCGCGCGTGGTCACCGAGTACCTGACCGCCGCCGGCCTGCTGCCGTACATGGAACAGCTCGGCTTTGGCGTCACCGCCTACGGCTGCACCACCTGCATCGGCAATGCCGGCGACCTGACGCCGGAGATGAACACCACCATCACCGACAACGACATCGTCGCCTCGGCCGTGCTGTCGGGTAACCGCAACTTCGAAGCGCGGATCCACCCGAACATCCGTTCGAACTTCCTGGCCTCGCCGCCGCTCGTGGTCGCCTACGCGATCGCCGGCAACATGACGCGCGACCTGATGACCGAACCGGTCGGCAAAGGCACCGGCGGGCGCGACGTCTACCTGGGCGACATCTGGCCGAGCTCGAAAGAAGTGTCGGACCTGATGAAGTTCGCGATGAATTCGGACGTCTTCAAGGCCAACTACGCCGACGTCAAGGGCGCGCCGGGCAAGCTGTGGGAGAAGGTCACCACCACCTCCGGCCAGGTCTACAACTGGCCGACCTCGACCTACATCGCCGAGCCGCCGTTCTTCAACGACTTCACGATGACGCCGAAACTGGCCGCCACCGGCATCTCCGGCGCCCGAGCGCTGGGCGTGTTCGGCGACTCGATCACCACCGACCACATCTCCCCGGCCGGCTCGATCCAGGAAAACGGCCCTGCCGGCAAGTGGCTCAAAGCCAAGGGCGTCATGAAGGAAGACTTCAACTCCTACGGCTCGCGCCGCGGCAACCATGAAATCATGATGCGCGGCACCTTCGCCAACGTGCGTATCAAGAACCGCATGATCCCGGCCAAGGCCGACGGTTCCGCGGTCGAAGGCGGCATCACCATCCACCAGCCGTCGGGCGAACAGATGTCGATCTACGACGCGGCGATGCGTTACGTGGCCGACGGCGTGCCGACGATGGTGTTCGGCGGCGAAGAGTACGGCACCGGCTCGTCGCGCGACTGGGCGGCCAAAGGCACCCAGCTGCTCGGCGTGAAGGCGGTCATCACCCGTTCGTTCGAGCGCATCCACCGCTCCAACCTGGTCGGCATGGGCGTGCTGCCGCTGCAGTTCATCGGCGACGACAGCGTGCAGACGCTGGGCATCGTCGGCAACGAGACGTTCGACCTGAAGGGCCTGGAAGGCGAGATCAAGCCGCAGCAACTGGCGACGCTGGTGATCCACCGCGCCAACGGCGAGACCCAGGACGTGATGGTGCTGCTGCGTATCGACACCCCGATCGAAGTCGACTACTACAAGCATGGCGGCATCCTGCCGTTCGTGCTGCGCCAGCTGCTGGCCGCGTAAATACACGTTTGCGCCCGCGCAAGCGGGACATGCAAAAACGCCGGATTCGTCCGGCGTTTTTTTTCGCCCGCTTGCGCCGTCCTCATGGCCTGTGGCTGAATCAACTACAATACGGGTTCGTCCCTATTTATAAAGAACACACAAGCGCCATGCGTCGTCCACCCAAAGATCCATCCCATAAACTGTCGGTCGACAGCCAGCGGCTCGTCAGTCTCTCCATGGCCATCGCGCAAGCGGCCAGCCGCGTCGAAGAGCGGACCGGGGAGCATCAGCTGGATGCGCAGCTTCAGAAACTGCTCAAGACCGGCCACCAGGACACGGTCGACACCGTGCTCAACGCCCTGTTCAAGGACGACCTGAACGGTTACGACGTGCTGATGGAAGCGGTCGAAGCGGTCAGCGAGTCGTCCGTCATGGTCGAACTGAACGACGGCGTCGAAACTACCTGGCAAGCCCTGCTGGTGGCAGCGCCGATCCTGGCCTGGACCCGTTTTTCGATCGGCTCCGGCCCCATTCCGGCCGAGCTGGCGACGACGCTGTCGGCGCATTTCTCGGCCCATTTGCTCGCCGACGGCACCCGCATGGCGATGGCGCCGACGCTGTTCGCCATCGACCAGCTGCCGCGCACCCATGCCGAGACCTACGCCGTGACGCACAAGCTGGCGCAGGCGGCGTTCAAGGGCGCCGCCGTCAAGCCGGCCGCGCGGCCGCCGGAGACGGCGCCGTTCCTGGCCGACACCCGCTACCTGCTGATGGCGGTGGTGGCGCCGCTGGGCGCGCCGCTGTTTCGCTGGCAGGAACCGCAGCACCAGCTCAACTTCGCCGCCCTTCGCGCCAATGCACTGGAACAGTGGCGCGAACAGGCGACGCCGAACATCGCGCGCCTGCTGCCGGGCTGCGGCATCGAGCTGTTGCTGCCGGAGGCGTATTACGTCGCCTGCCGCGAGGCCGACAAGCTGATCCGGCCGGTATCGATCCGCGCGGCGGTGCATTACCTGACCAACACGCTGGCGGTGGAACCGTCCGACCTGCGCGCGGTGGTGGCCGGCTTCGGCGAGGAAAGCGCCGATGGCCAGATCGACGAATACCGCGTCGCGTTCACGCTGCGCCAGACCTCCGACGTCATCTACGGCATCGTCTGGCCGCTGTACGGCCAGGAAGACGAGGACGGCACGCCCGTCGAAGGGCTGATCAATGCGGGCATCGCCGGCATCGAGGAGCACAGGGCGCCGCTGGAAGAAATCCTGGCGCACCTGAACGAGGCGGGCATCACCCACGTCAAGAAGCACAGCGAACGTTTCGTCGCCGAGTATTGCGACGACTGCGGCGCGCCGCTGTTCGCCGATCCGGCGGGCGAGCTGGTGCATGCGGAGATGCCGGAAGATACGCCGAGCGGCGGCGAGCACTTCCACTGACAACAAAGCCCGGGTGACCGGGCTTTTTTTGTTCTTGCGATGCCGCGAGCGGCTACACGGAATTGGATCCCCGCGTGCGCGAGGATGACGGTCTTAAAGCTACTGGTACTAAGCATCGCCAGGCCAGCGACCGGAAAACCGTCGTCCTCGCGCACGCGGGGCCCCCATTTTGCGTGCGCACTAGCCGCGGTGGTAAGTCCCCATCAGCTCGGCCTTCTCCAGCACGTGCCCCTGCATCGCCTGCTCGAGCTCGTGCTTGGTGGCCGGCGCCAGCTCGGGCAGCACCACGTTGAGCGCGTACAGCTTGAAGAAATAGCGGTGGCGCCCGATCGGCGGGCACGGACCGCCGTAGCCGGCGCGCTTCCAGTCGTTGACGCCCTCCTGCGTGTCGGCCGGCAGGCTGCGCGCGCCCTGCTCCAGTCCCGGCGCATCAGGTGCGATGTTGTACAGCACCCAGTGTACCCAGGTGCGCTGCGGCGCGGCCGGATCGGGCGCGTCGGGGTCGTCGACGATCAGGGCCAGGCTCCTGGTGCCGGACGGTACGCCCGACCAGGCCAGCGGCGGCGAGATGTCGTTGCCGTCGCAGGTGTGGATGGGCGGGATGGGACCGCCGGCGTCGAACGCCGTCGATGTGAGAGTGATGGGCATGGCAGGCTCCGGAGATGGTATGCGGATGACTGTCAGTTTGTCACGGACGTCGGCGACACGGCGCGCCGGTGAAGGCGGCGCAGGAACCGACGGCTGCTACCAGGCCGAATAGGGATGGCGCACCAGCGCCGAATTGAAATAGCGCGGATCGTCGGTGACGTCCGCGCCAATCCAGTCGGGCTTGTCGAACTGCTGGTGCTCCGAGTCGAGCTCGATCTCGGCCACCACCAGCCCCGCGTTGGCGCCGAGGAACTCGTCGACTTCCCAGGTGTTGCCGGCGAAGTCGATCCGGCGCCGGTATTTCTCGATGATCGGCTGCTGGCACAGGCCTTCCAGCAGTTCGTTCGCTTCCGCCAGCGGGATCGGATACTCCCACTCGCCGCGGGTGGCGCCCACGCTCTTGCCCTTGATCGTCAGGTAGGCCTGGTCGCCCTCGATGCGCACCCGCACCACCCGCGCCGGATCGGACGACAGGTAGCCCTGGCGCAGCAGCACCGGTTGCCCGAGCGCGCGCCAGCCGTCGCCGGCGAGCAGGAACTTGCGTTCGATCTCGACGCCCACGGTCAGTCCAGCGAAGCGAGAATCGGCTGCAGGATCGCCTCGCCCAGCAAGGCGCTGCGCGCGCCGTTCCAGCCGGTGTAGGCGTCGGGCAGGTCGGCGTTGTCCTTGAACGGCATCTCCAGCGTCAGCGACAGGCACTTGAAGGTGTGGCCGATGTATTTCGACGCCAGCGTCAGCATGTCCTCGTTGTACTTGCTGGCGGCGTAGCCGTACACTTTCTGGAAGTCCGGGCTGGCCGCGATGTACTGGTCGATGAAGGCGTTCTGGCGGGCCGCGCGCTCAGGCGTGAAGTCGGCCAGCATCTCGTTGCCGGCCACGAAGTTGTACGGCAGCGCTTCGTCGCCGTGGATGTCGAAGAACATGTCGCAGCCGATTTCGTGGATTTTGTTCTTCACGCACAGCACTTCCGGGCTGCGCTCGGCGGAGGGCGTCATCCATTCGCGGTTCAGGTTGGCGCCGGCGGCGTTGGTGCGCAGGTTGCCGCGGAAGGCGCCGTCCGGATTCATGTTCGGCACGATGTAGAACACCGCGCGCTGCAGCAGCTTGCGGGCGACCGGGTTGGCGTCGTCGAGCAAGGCGTCGAGCATGCCTTCGACGAACCACTCGGCCATCGTCTCACCCGGGTGCTGGCGCGCGATGACCCAGATCTTCTTCGCCGCCTTCGGGTCGCCCACCACCACCAGGTTCATGTCGCGGCCGTCGACGGTGCTGCCGAGGTCATGCACGCGCGCCAGCGGGTTCTCGGCCACTTCGCCCAGCAGGCGCAGGTGGCGCTCCCACGAGTACGGCTCGAAGTAGGCATAATAGACGCTGTCGAGTTCAGGGGTGTGGGTGACCGTCATCACCTGGCCGTCGAAGCTGGTCGGCACGCGGAACCAGTTCTCGCTGTCGTAGCTGGCGCACACCTGGTAGCCCTCGAAGCCCTTCGGATAGGTGGCCTGGCCGGCATTGAGGAAGCGGATCGTGCACGCCTTGCCGCGCGCGCCCTGCAGGCGGAAGTGGAACCACTGGTGGATGTCGGCGTGCGAATCGCTGCGCAGGTTCAGGTCGATGCGCTCGGCGCTGCCGGCCTGCACCACGTCGATGGCACCGGCGTCGAACTGCTGGCTGATTTTGATGGGCATAGAAGGTCCTTGAGTACGGGTTCGCTAAGATGAGCATGATACCCGTATTTCAGGCGCCGCCGGCAAGCCGGGCGGCGCGGCGCCCGCTCAGGCGTCGAGGTCGATCAGGTCGCCGCGGTAGTGCTCCATCACCTGGCGCATCAGTTCCACGTTGGAACGGTCCAGCAGCACGGTCATGCCCTGCTTGCGGTCGAGCTCGATCGTCATGCGGATGCTGTCGTTGAACTGCTTGCAGTTGACGCTGAGCGCGCGCGGGGTGACCGCTTCGTCCCAGTCCTCGCCGACGATCTGCGGCGGCGTCGGCGGCTGCTGCAGGCCCGGATCCTGGTTGACCGGCAGGTGCCGGAGCAGCCAGAACACGATCGATGCCGGCATGAACACGGCCGCGTCCCTGGCGCCGTGACAGGAAAATTTGATCAGCAGCAGGTTGCCCACCTGATCGCACGACATCACCATGCTCTTGACTTGACGGATAACCGCTTGTTTCACCACGAAATTCCCCAGGAGTAGATTAAAAGGCGCGTCGATTCTACCCCATCCATTCGGGCTGTTGTGTGAAACGGGAAATAAAAACGGGGAGCTTGACGCCCCCCGCGTACTACCGCGATCCGACCGTTGCCAGCGTCGCTGCCGGCACGCCGGAATTTGCCGCGCTGCTACTTCTTGCCGGACGAAGCGGACTTGTCGCCGCCTTCGCTGCCGCCCTGCTTGTTGCCGGCGTCCTCAGTCTTGCTGCGCGTGCTGCTGCTGGTGCGCGAGCTGGACTCCGCCGACTGGCGGTTGCCGTGGCTCATGCTGCCAGCCCGGCGTGCTTCTTCGGACGTGAACTCGTGCGCCGTGCCCTTCTGGTGTGCTGCCTTGCCGCCCTCGCTGGCGATCTCGCGCTGGCGGGCCGGATCCATGGATGCGAATCCGCGATTCTTGGTACCGCCCCCCTGGCTTGCGCCCTGGTTGCCACTCTGCTTGTTGCCCTTGTCGCCCTGATTACTTGAAGCCATGGTGAACCTCCCTCATCTGTTCAATCCGCCGCGATTGCGGAGGTCGATGCCCGTTCACTCGACCGGCAAGAAGCCGTTGAGCGACCGGGTGAATTCATCTTATGCAGCGCGGATGGATGAGGGTATAGGACGAATGCAGCCGGCTTTGTAGGACAACGCCCGACAGAAAATGCGAATAAATCAATAACGCTGCCTTGGGCACACTCCTGTCAGCCCCTGTCCTACACGGTATCGGTCCGTCATCCTATACTCGGCGAGGGAACCGGCGCGCATGATGACAGTCCTGATAACGCGACAATTCGCGTGTGCTTTTGAATCCCGTAAAGGAATCGCCATGAACTCGAACCAACGCAGCGAAGTGAACAACCAGTCCTCGAATGGCGGAAACGAACTCGACGTCTCGTCGTCGCGCGCCGGCGTCGTCGACACCAGCGCCGGCCGCCAGCCGCACGCCGACGCCAGGCAAGGCGGCGCGCAGCAGTCCGGCGCACAGCCAGGCAGCGCCCCGGGCAGCGCCGACAGTGCCGACCGCGCCGGCTCGCAGACCGACAGCAGCGGCCAGTTCCAGGGCGGCCCGGGCGTACACCAGCCGAACGACGTCGCCGGCGGCCTGCCGAAAAGCCCGGCCGGCCACCACTTGCACGCCGACGAAAAGATGAACGACGACACCGGCCTGTCGAACACCGTCAACCAGCCGCCGGCCAACCCCGACCGCCAGGACCTGCAGAGCAACGTGGGCCGCCGCTCGGACGGCACGCCGGACTAAGCCCGCCAGCCGACGAAGCCAACCCCGGCCGCATCGCTGCCGGGGTTTTTCAATATATATTTCCGCCAAGTATTCAACATGGCGCTGCCATTCGCCGCGACCTTGTATAGTGATCGAAACGACAAGGCAGCCCCGGCTGCCATCACACCTAACAGAAGCAGGAGCAGGCATATGAAATGGGAAGGCAATCCAGAGAGCGACAACGTCGAAGACCGCCGCGGTGACAGCGGCGGCGGCGGCGGCGGTGGCTTCGGCTTCGGCGGCCGCTCGATCGGCATCGGCACCATCGCCATCGCGCTGGTCGGATCCTACTTCCTGGGCGTCAGCCCGATGACGATCAT
>JBBRXM010000146.1:0-8272 GCA_038248405.1 Burkholderiales bacterium | reverse complement strand
CGCGGCGCGCTCGCGGCGCTGGGCGGCCGGCACGCCGCGATATACCAATGGCTGCATCACGTTGTGCAGCACAGTCAGCCGCGGCAGCAGATGGAAGCTCTGGAAGATGAAGCCGATCTCCTGGTTGCGCACCTGCGCGAGTTCGTTGTCGTTCATGGTCGAGGTGTCGCGGCCGTTGAGCGTGTAACTGCCCTCGCTGGGCGAATCCAGGCAGCCGAGGAGGTTCATCAGCGTCGACTTGCCCGAGCCGGACGGCCCGATCAACGCCACGTACTCGTTGTGGCCGATAAACAGGTCGACCCCGGCCAGCGCCATCACCGTGTCGCCGCCCATCTGGTAGCGCTTGACGATATTGCGCAGAGCGATCATTCCGCCGCGTCCCGCTCGTCCTTGTCGTCGGCGCTGCTGTCGTCGGCGCTGTCGACGTTGCCTTCCTCGGCCGACTTTTCCCTGGCGCTGCGCTGCACGACGCGGTCGCCTTCGCGCAGCGTGCGCAGCACCTTGCCCGGCCCGATGATCACGCGGTCGCCGCGCGCGATGCCGGCGTTGATCGACTCCCAGCGGTCGTCCGACACGCCGGTGCGAACCTTCACCTTCTTGGCGCTGCCGTTGCTCTGCACCCAGAGGTGGCGCGTGCTCTTGCCATTCTCGCCCGCTTCGCTGAGCACGGCCTCCACCGGCACCGCCAATTGCTTGCGGCCGTCGCCGAGGAAGATATCGGCACGCGCGCTCATGCCCGAGCGCAGATGCAACGCCGGCGGCGTGGTGATGCGCACGGTGACCTTGTACGCGCGGCCCTGGCCCTCGATGGTCGGCGCGAGCGCGATCTGCTCGACTACGCCCTTGAGCGCGTTGTCCGGGTACGCCGCCGCAAACAGGTCGACCTTTTGTCCGACCGCGACCTTGGCGATGTCGGCCTCGTCGACCTTGAGTTCGGCCTGGATCGCCGAGGTGTCGGCGATCTTCATCAGTTGCGCGCCAGCCATCGACGAAGACGACGGGATCGCGGTCTCGCCGACCTTGATCGGCAGCGACACGATGCGCCCGGCAATCGGCGAGCGGATCTCCGTCTTGGCGCGCTGCTCGTGCGCCTCGCCGACCACGGCCGCCGACCGGCGCAGCGCTTCCTCGCTGCTGCGCAAGTCGGCGCGCGCGAGGTCGAGCTGGTTGCGGTCCTCGTCGAAGCGGTTGCGGTCGATGATCTGGGCCACGACCAGCTGCTTGCTGCGCTCGAACTGCTTGGCGCGCAACGACAGCGCCGAGCGCTGCCGCTCGATGCTGATGCGGTTCTGGCGCAGGCCGGCCTCCTCGCGCTCGATCGCGTTGTTGTAGCTCTCCGGATCCAGCCGCAGCAGCAGCTGGCCGGCCTGCACCGTGTCGCCTTCCTTGACCGCGATCATCGCGACCTTCGCCACGACTTCGGCGGTCAGATTGACCTCGTTGCGATAGGCCAGCGTACCCGACGCGAGGATCGTCGGACGCACGTCCTGCTCGGCGGCCAGCGCGATGTCGACCGCGATGCCGGTCGCGCCGCGGGATTTCTTCACCGCCAGCGGCACGGTCACGACCGCGACGACCAGCGCCGCGACCAGCCATTTTCTGTTGAACTTCATACTTGGTAATCCGATGAAAGCAGTGCGACTGCGACGCGCCTCGTCGGGGCATGGCGCCCCGACGATGGCTCACTGACGTGCGCGGGCGGCCTGCCCGCGCGGAGGGCTTATTTCGACAGCGCGTACAGCGCCATGCCGCCGTAGATCAGCACGCTGGGCAGCACCGCGACTACGATCGCCTGGGTCCAGCTGGTGCGTCCCCAGATCCGCCAGCCCAGCGCGACCAGCCCCACCGCCCACAGGTTGAGCAGGCTGAACGCCTTGGCCAGGCTGCTCCAGCGGCTGTCGGCCGGCAACTGCACGAGCAGCGGGTCGAGGTTGGTCAGCATCAGTGTCTCCATCCCGGTCTGCGGGGTCATAGTCGCCACGCCGATCAGCGCCACCAAGGTGCCGAGCAGCAGCGGCATGCCGGCCCAGCTGCTTAGGCTCAAGCCGTGCCGGAACGAGGTCGCCGCACCGGTGACCTTGCCCGCGAGCATGAAGTACAGCGCATATAGCGCCGCGAACAGCGCCGTGCCGAATACGGCCGCGCCCGCGCCGAAATAGCCCATCGCCCGCGCGCCGGGGATCATCTTCCGGGCCTGCTCGATCTCGCTCGCGCTCATGTCGCCGCCAGCCACGGCCAGTGCATGCTCGACATACCACGCCGGATCGACCTTCAACGAGTACAGCAGCATCAAAGCCGCCGTCAGCAGGCTGGTGAGCAGCAGCGGCAGCCAGAACGTCGGCCGTGTCTTGAGCTCGGCAAACGCCTTGCCCGGCTGCATGAAAATATCCATCAGATGCGTCATCTACTAGGTCCTGGTCGAATGAAAGGGCGTGGGACGGGAAATGGCGCGACCGTTTTCAATCCCGCCTGATGGAAGACGGCAGCGAGACGAAAAACGTGACCGACAGGCGCGCCGAAACACGCAGGCCCTCGCCGTCATCCCCGCGCAGTGCGGCAATGACGGGCGACAATCGGTATTTAGAGATCCCCTGGCGCGCAGTGTGACCGATCGCACACTCGGACTTCAATCGCCAACGATCGCGTGCGGCACGAAGCGAGAGGTGTCCTGGGTGATGCGGCTGGCGTCGTCGCGGATGCCGATCCCCTCCGGCTGGTCGGCGATCACCCGCTGCCGACCAGCGGGTAGTTACCTGTTCCGGGCGGCGGGCATGCTGGGCGCAGTCGCTCAGGTCGCGCACCATGCCGCGGTTCTCGGTCGAGTCGCCCACCGCGGCGAAATGCGCCGGTGGGGCAACGCGGCCGCTGCCGGCGAGGGGACCGGACGTCTCGCACAGCAGTTCCTGGATGCGGTGGTAGTGGTCGGCCGCGCGCTGCGACACGCCGGCCTCGATCGCCTGTTCCAGCCACAGCCACAGCCACTGGAATGGAGCGCTCTGGTACAGCGAGGTCGGCGCGTTGTCGTTGAATTCGTAAACTTGGCCGGGCGGGCCGGTGGCAGGCGAGGTCCATGGGCCCTTACAGGTGCGGGTCCCGCAGCGGCGACGAATCGCGGATCCAGTTCCCGCACGCGGGCGGGATCGCCAGCCAGGTCAGCAGCGCCTCGGACTGTCCGACCTCGTCGACCAGCGCCATCGCATGTCGTGCAGTTGCCGGGTCGGCGCCTCGATGTCGTCCTCGATCTGGCGCAGACCGAACGCGTAGTAGGCCGACCCGTCCCAGTAGGCCGCGCCGTCGATCGTGTGGAAGTGGAAGCCGAGCGCGTCGGCCTGCGCGGTCCAGTCCGGCCACGGCGTGATCGCGATGCGTTCCATTGCCCGGTCGGTCGGTGGGCCCATCGTGGGCCACTGTCACCGGTGACGCTGGCTGTCTACGCTCCCTGGATTTTTTCGAAGCGCCTTTTGGTGACGCTACCGTCGGCTAGATGAGATGCAAGGCGCCGGCGCTCTGGTAAAGCATGTAAAGCGCGACGATGAAGATCAGCGCGGCGAACACGAGGTTGAGCATGCCCTTGCGCGCTGAGAGTCGCGATGCCAGTCGCCCGCCCCACAGCCCACCAAATACGCCCCCGGCGATGAACACGCCGGCGAGCGTCCAGTCGACCAGACCGGAGTGTGCGTAGTTGAGGGCGGTAGTCAGGCCGAAGACGGTCACGGCGACCAGCGACGAGCCGACGGCATACAGGATCGGCATGCGGGTCGATGCCATCAAGCCAGGCACGATCAGGAACCCGCCACCGATCCCGAAGAATCCGGACAGCAATCCGGTGATCCCGCCCGAGGCCAGCAGCTTGGGCGCATTGCCGCGATTGAGGACCACGCTCGCATCACCCGCGGTCGAGCGGCCGCGCAGCATGAGCACGGCGATCACCAGCATCAGCAATGCGAACAGCGCCAGCAGCTTCTGGCCGTCGAACGACTTGCCCAGCGTCGAACCAAAGTACGCGCCGATCACGCCCGCCGTGGCGAACAGGCCGGCGCAACGCCATTTGACGTTGCCGCTGCGCGCGTGACCGATCAGGTTGACCCCGGCATTGGCAGCCACGGCCAGCGCGCTCGTGCCGATCGCGACGTGCGGATTGGTCACCCCAACCAGATACACCATCAGCGGTACGGCGAGGATCGACCCGCCGCCGCCGACCAGACCAAGCGAAAAGCCGACGACCGATCCGGCGCCGGCGCCGAGGAGGTACTGGAGTGCTGTCAGGGTCATGGCTTTCCGTTGGACTCCGGCGTGCTGCGAAGGATGGTGCGGGCGCTGCCACTCAGGTGGACAGGCGTCCGCCGGGAGGCAGCGGCAGGCCCCGTGAACCCCATGCGGTAACGCCACCTGCCAGGTTTTTCGTGCGATCACCGAGTGCCTCGCGCAGCGCCAGGCACGCGCTGCCGCTGCGCGCGCCGCTGCGGCAGACCAGAAGAAGCGTCGGTGCATCGGTATCGATGCCGGCATCGCGCAGCGCTGCGAGCCCCTGCTGCTGGATACGGCCCAACGGTACGTTGATCGAGCCTGCGATGGCTCCGCCCGCGAACTCCTGCGGTTCGCGGACGTCAATCACTTGGGCGCCGGCATTGATGGCGCTTGCGGCCGCGTCAGGTCCGAGGCCATGGCCGGCGCCGAACAGCAGGGATTTCAGGAAATTCATCATTGCGGCCTCAAGAGGTGAGCGATGAACCATGCATCAGCGCGTCGGGACGTCCGGCCGCGAAGACGCCGGTCATCCGGCAGGTTTCTGTATATTAGCAATATACAATATAAAGTGGCCTGGCGCCAATTGCGACAGTGCGCATCGCCTGTCGCCAGCCACGCCTGCAATCCGCTATCGGTGAGTGCCGATCCAGCGGGGAACCCGCGACGCATAGTCGGCGAACGCCGGGCCGAAGCGCGTTGCGAGGTGTTGTTCTTCGCGCCGGATGGCCAAGCGATCGACCAGCGCGGCTGCCACCAGCGCCCCGGCGATCATCCACGCCGAGGGAAGCGCCAGCCCCACGCCGATCAGAAGCAGGGTGTTGCCGAGGTAGATCGGGTTCCTGGTAAACGCGAACACGCCGTGGGTCACCAGTCGATCCGCGCCGCGATGGGGAAGGATGTTGGTGCGCGCCCCGCGCATCGCCAGCATCGCCGCCAGATCCAGACCGATGCCTGTTACGGCGATGGCGATTCCAACGAGCCGCAACCATCTCGCCGACGTCAACGGTTCGCGGCCCAGCGGCCACGCGGCATCCAGGGCAAGTGATGCCAACAGCACGACCAGATAGATGATCGGAGGCCACGGCACGGTGTTGGGGCGGGCGTTGAAGTCCTGTTCCATCCAAAACTCCTCGCGTGTGTTCGCATCTCGCCAACGCGACGGTTGTTGGATCGATGGGGGACCCAGCAAGGGTTGGCTGGCCAACTTTCGCTCCGGCGCGCGGCCTACAGCGCCGACTCGATGATCTTTTCCATCGTCTCCTCGACACCCCTCGCGGCCGGTTCGGTGCGGGGATCGTCGGACACCAGCTTCAGCATGGCCGTGGGTGGGATCATGCCGACGATGGTCTCGCCGCCGTCCTGGTAGACCGAGATCCGGCAGGGCAGGGCCATGTTCAATGCCATGTCGACGGCCAGCACGTCACTGGCCTGCTTGGGATTGCATACCTCCAGCACCCGGCATTCGTTGCCCAGCGGGAAGCCCTTGTCTTCCAGCGTCTGCTTGAAATCGTAGTGGTGAAGTACGCCAAAGCCGTGCGCCGTGCACGCCGCTTCAAGATCCCGGAACGTCTCGTCCACGGACTTCTTCGTCTGTCTGCGATACAACATTTCGGATTTCTCCCTGGTGAAAAAAATTGCGATAGCGACGCTATTTCGCGGGGTTGGCACCCAGCAGGCGACCATCGACCTCGGTGCCATACAGCGAATTGGGGTCGTCATGGAACTGCTTGCGGGTGGCGGCGAGATCGCCGGTGAACCGTGGATCCTGCGGGCGCTCCTGGGCGTTCACGAACATCGCCACGTCCCAGGCCTGCTGGTCGCTAAGCGTGCCGCCGCGGCCCAGCGGCATGTTGGCCTTGATGAAGCCGGCGGCGTTGTCGAGCTGATGCATGCCCGCACCCCAGTTGTACGAGTCGCCACCCCACAATGGCGGGAACACGTAGCGCCCCGCGACCTGCTGCCCCTGGCCGGCAGGTCCGTGGCACAGCGCGCAGTGCTCCTCGAACACTTTTTTGCCGCGCGGGTAGTCCGCTGGCTGTGGTGGCTTGAAATCCTTCGGGTAGCCGGCGCCGGCCAGTGTCGCGCCGACGGGGGCGCCCTGCGACATCCAGAACGAGTAGGTCTCCAGCGCGACCATTTCCAGGCTGTCGGCGGGCGGCGCCTTGCCGTCCATGCTGTACAGGAAACAGCCCTGCAGGCGTTCGGTGTAGGTGTTGACGCGATGGTTTTTGTTGCGGTACGCCGGATATCGCACGTAGGCGCCCCACAAAGGTGCGGAATTGGCCAGGCGGCCGGCGTCGAGATGGCAGTTGCTGCAGCTCAGGCCGTTGCCAACGTAGGCGGCGGCGTGATCGCCGGTATTGGTGAAGATGTCGCGGCCGCGACGCACGACGTCGCCGAACGGCCCGTCGGGAATGTCGGCGTCATCGGGCGGAACAAAGCCGGCCGTGGTTGCGGGCGCCGTTGCGACCGACGCGGTTGTCGCCGGCGCCGGCGTGGTTGACGTATCGCTGCGGTCCTCAAAGGCGGTCCTGGGTGGGCGGATGTCTTCGCATCCGCCGAGCACCATCGCCACCAGCGCCAAGGTCGTCAGTGCGGGCATGCGCGACGTCATGGGCGCCCCGCCGTGGCAACGGCCGGTTGCCGCGCAAACCACTCCGACACCGCCGTGATCTCATCGGCCGTGAGCTGGCCCGACAGGTGCCGCATCAATTCGAGCGGGTCGTTCCTGCGCGTTCCCTTCTGCCACGCCTGCAGCTGGGCTGCGATGTATCCGGCCGGCTGCCCGCCAATGGCCGGGAAGTGGTCACCGACGCCGATGCCCCCCGGGCCATGGCACTGCACGCAGGCCGGCACGCCTTTCGACCACTGGCCACGGGCGGCCAATCGCGAACCCGGACCGCCGTCGGCGGTGGCAGGCAGGGCGGCTCGGGCAAGTGCGGCCGGGATCGGCAGCGCCGCATAGTAATGCGCCATGTCGTTGCGATCGGCCGGCGACAGGGCATGGGCGATGGGCTTCATCACCGCGTTGTCGCGGCTGCCGCTGTCGAAGTCCTGCAGCTGTTTGAGCAGGTAGGCGGCGTTCATGCCCGCCAGGCGAGGAAACGAAGCCTGTCCGCCGCCATCCTTGCCATGGCAGCTCGCGCACGCCGCCACCGCGCCGCTGCCTACATTGGCGACGGTGGCCGGGTCCACCGCGTGCACCATGGATGACGGCAGCAGCAGGATCGCCAGTGCGGCAATTTGCACAAAAGAGCCATTCCAGCGCATTGCCATCTCCGTGGGGCACCCTGGCACCATAGGTCCACTGCCGGTGACGGTGTCGTCGACACGACATCGCCCTCGACGACGGACCACAGGCGATGCGTGACACCGTCCGCGCCGTGGCAGCCTCGCGAGGTCAGCCGGTGGCACCAACGCGCGGCGCGCCATGGCCACGCCGGAACTTGCCGGCGATCCAGTCGCCAACGTCGTGCAGCACGGTGTACGCCGCCGGTACCACGATCAGGCTGAGCAGGGTCGAGGTGATCAGGCCGCCGATCACCGCCCAGGCCATCGGCGCGCGGAAACTGGAATCCCCCGACCAGCCCAGTGCCAGCGGCAGCATGCCGGCGCCCATCGCGATCGTGGTCATGATCACCGGGCGCGCGCGCTTGCGGCAGGCGTCGACCAGCGCGTCATGCTGGCTCAGGCCGTGTTCGTCCTCGGCCATCACCGCGTAGTCGACCAGCAGGATGGAATTCTTGGTGGCGATGCCGATCAGCATCAGCAGGCCGATCAGCGCCGGCAGCGACAGCATGTTCTGGGTCAGCAGCAGCGCGCCGAAGGCGCCGCCGGCGGACAGCGGCACCGCGGTGAGGATGGTCAGCGGCTGGATCGGATGGTTGAACAGCAGCAACAGCACCATGTAGATGCACGCCAGCCCGGCCACCATGGCCACCGCGAACCCCAGGAACAGTTCGACGAACACCTCGGCATCGCCGGTGTTGAGGAAATCCACCCCCGGCGGCAGGTTCTGCACGCT
>JBBRXM010000145.1:0-8648 GCA_038248405.1 Burkholderiales bacterium | reverse complement strand
GCCGACGGCCTCGGCCGGGGCGACCGCGTCGCCGTGTATCTCGAAAAGCGCGTCGAAAACGTGGTGGCGATGTTCGGCGCCGCCGCCGCCGGCGGCGTCTTCGTGCCGGTCAATCCGCTGCTCAAGCCCGAGCAGGTCGGCTACATCCTCACCGACTGCAACGTGCGCGTGCTGGTGACGTCGATCGACCGCCTGAAACTGCTGGCGCCGGCGCTGGCCGGCTGTGCCGACCTGCAGGCGGTGATCGTGGTCGGCGCCGGCGAGCTGCCGCTGCTCGAACGGATCCGGGTGATCGGCTGGGACCAGGCGATGGGCGCCGGCACAGCGGGACAGGCGCCGCACCGTGCCATCGACACCGACATGGCCGCCATCCTGTACACCTCCGGCAGCACCGGCAAGCCGAAAGGCGTGGTGCTCTCGCACCGCAACATGGTCGCCGGCGCCAACAGCGTTGCCAGCTACCTGGGCAATACCGCCGCCGACCGCATCCTCGCGGTGTTGCCGCTCAGCTTCGACTACGGGCTCAGCCAGTTGACCACCGCCTTCAGCGTCGGCGCCACGGCGGTACTAATCAACCACCTGCTGGCGCGCGACATCCTCAAGGCCGTCGTCGCCGAGCGCATCACCGGCCTGGCGGCGGTGCCGCCGCTGTGGATCCAGGTCGCGCAACTGCCGTGGCCGGCCGACTGCACGCTGCGCTACCTGACCAATTCCGGCGGCGCCATGCAGCGCCCCACGCTCGACGCGCTGCGCGCGGCGCTGCCGAACGCGAAGCCGTTCCTGATGTACGGCCTGACCGAGGCGTTCCGCTCGACCTACCTGCCGCCGGAAGAGCTGGACCGCCGCCCCGATTCGATGGGCAAGGCGATCCCCAACGCCGAAGTGATGGTGCTGCGCGCCGACGGCACCGAGTGCGAGCCGGGCGAACCGGGCGAGCTGGTGCACCGCGGCGCGCTCGTCTCGCTGGGCTACTGGAACGACGCGGCCAAGACGGCCGAGCGCTTCAAGCCCTTCGTGCCGGCGCACAGCGGCCTGGTGCTGCAGGAGATGGCGGTGTGGTCGGGCGACACCGTGCGCAAGGACGAGGAAGGTTTCCTGTACTTCATCAGCCGCAACGACGAGATGATCAAGACCTCCGGCTACCGGGTCAGCCCGAGCGAGGTGGAGGAGGTGGTGTACGCGCGCGAACACGTGGCCGAAGCGGCGGCGATCGGCGTGAGCCACCCGGCGCTGGGCCAGGCCATCGTGGTGATCGCGTTCGCCAGGGAGGGCGCAGCGCTGAGCGCGGCCGACCTGCTGGCCGCCTGCAAGCCGCACCTGCCGGCCTACATGCTGCCGGCCAAGGTGGTGATGGCCGAGGCCAGCCTGCCGCGCAACCCGAACGGCAAGATCGACCGCAAGCTGCTCAGCCAGCAATTCGAGAACACTTTCATGGAAAACGCCCAATGAGCGCACCGCGCCCCCAGCATGCGCCGCTGGTGCAATTCGACGTCGAAAACGACTGCCTGCAGGTCGGCGGCATGGCGCTCACGCGCCTGGCCGAACGGGTCGGCAGCACGCCGTTCTACGCCTACGACCGCGCCAAACTGACCGAACGCGTGGCGCTGCTGCGCCGCCACCTGCCGCCCGAAGTACACCTGCACTACGCCATGAAGGCGAACCCGATGCCGGCCGTGGTCCAGCACATGGCCACCCTGGTCGACGGCATCGACATTGCTTCCGGCGGCGAGCAGCGCGTCGCGCTCGACACCACGATGGATCCGGGCCTGATCAGTTTCGCCGGCCCCGGCAAGAGTGACAAGGACCTGTCCTGCGCGGTCGCCGCCGGCGTCGTGCTGAACATGGAGTCGGCGGCCGAGATGGAGCGCATCGCCGTCATCGGCAAGCGGCTCGGTATCACGCCGAAAGTAGCGGTGCGGGTCAACCCGGATTTCGAACTGAAGTCGTCGGGCATGAAGATGGGCGGCGGGCCGAAGCAGTTCGGCGTCGACGCCGAGAAGGTGCCGGCCATGCTGGCCCGTCTGGGCGAGCTCGACCTCGCGTTCCAGGGCTTCCATATCTACAGCGGCTCGCAGAACCTGAAAGTGGCGGCGTTGCAGGAAGCGCACGAGAAGACGTTCGCGCTGGCGATCCGGCTGGCCCAGCATGCGCCGACGCCCGTGCTCACGCTCAACATCGGCGGCGGCTTCGGCATCCCGTATTTCCCCGGCGAAGAGCGGCTCGACCTGGCGGCGGTGGGCGAGAACCTGAAGGCGCTGCTGCCGGAAGTGAAGCGGCAGTTGCCGCAGGCGCAGATCGTCATCGAACTGGGCCGCTACCTGGTGGCCGAGGCGGGCATTTACGTCAGCCGCGTGATCGAGCGCAAGGAGTCGCGCGGCGAGGTGTACCTGGTCACCGACGGTGGCCTGCACCACCATCTGGCGGCGTCGGGCAACTTCGGTCAGGTGATCCGCAAGAATTACCCGGTCGCGATCGGCAACAAGGTGGCCGGCAGCGCGCGCGAAACGGTGTCGGTGGTGGGCCCGCTGTGCACCCCGCTCGACCTGCTGGCCGACAAGATGGACCTGGCGCAGGCGGACGTCGGCGACCTGGTGGTGGTATTCCAGTCTGGCGCCTACGGCTTGTCGGCCAGCCCGGTGTCCTTCCTGAGCCACCCGGTGGCGCAAGAAGTGCTGGTCTGACAACATAATTAGCAATGACGAGGATGACGATGGCTGAGATTTTTGGGAAACCGCTGTGAGCGGCTTGTGCGGCTGGTTCGGCTATGGCGCCAGCGTTGCCGATAACCGCGCGCTGATCGAAACGATGGCGGCACCGCTGGCGCGCTTCGACGGCGCGCCCCTGCAGGCATTAAGCGGGCGCAAGAGCGCGGCGGCAGTGGTGGCCGCGAACGCCAGCGCGCACGTCCACCAGTGCGACGGACTGACGGTGGCGCTGTGGGGCGACGTGCGATTGCGCGACGCTGCGCTGGCGCGGCAGGCCGAGGCCGAAGGCCTGGCCAAGGCGCTCGCCGACGCCTGGCGGCGCGATCCGGAAACCGTATGCTCCCAGCTGAGCGGCGCGTTTTCGCTGTGCATTCTCGACGAAGCCAATGGCGACGCACTGCTGGCGATCGACCGCATGGGCACCCAGCCGATGAGCTACCAATTGGTGGGCGAAGCGCTGCTGTTTGGCAGCTCGGCTGACGCGCTGCTGCGCCATCCGCTCGCCAGCGGTGGAATCGACTCCCAGGCGCTGTACGACTTCGTGTATTTCCACATGGTGCCGAGCCCGCGCTCAGTGTACCGTGGCCACGAACGCCTGCTGCCGGGCGAATACCTGCGCTATGCCAAAGGCCGCGTCGAGAAGCGCCAGTACTGGCGCATCAGTTTCGACGAGCAGGGCGACCGTCCGTTCGAGGAAGTCAAGCAGGAATTCCTCACTGTTTTGAAAAGCAGCGTGCGTGAAGCGGCCGGGGCCTCCTCGGTGGGCGCGTTCCTCAGCGGCGGCACCGACAGTTCCACCATCGCCGGCATCCTCACCGAAGTGGGCGGCAAGCCGGCCAACACCTATTCGATCGGTTTCGCCGCGGAAGGGTACGACGAAACCGGATACGCGCGCATTGCGCAGCGGCATTTCGGCACCAACCACCACGAGTACTACGTCACCCCGGACGATGTGGTCGACGCCATCCCGCGCATTGCTGCCGTGTACGACCAGCCGTTCGGCAACGCCTCGGCGGTGCCGGCCTATTATTGCTCGAAGATGGCCCGCGCCGATGGCGTCACCCGTATGCTTGGGGGCGATGGCGGCGACGAACTATTCGGCGGCAACGAGCGCTATTCGAAGCAGCATGTGTTCGACCGTTACGAGCGCGTCCCCGGACTGCTGCGCAAGGCGCTGCTGGAACCGGCCGTCTTCAATTTCCCCGGCGGCTCGCATATCGGCCTGCTGCGCAAGGCGCGCAGCTACATCGAGCAGGCCTCGGTGCCGATGCCGGCCCGGCTCGAGACCTACAACCTGTTGGGCCGCTACGGCCCGAGCCAGGTGTTTACCGATGACTTCCTGGCTACTGCCGATGTCAACGATCCGTTGGCGCAGTTGACCAAAACCTACGGCCAGCAGGAGGCGGTCAGCCTGATCAACCGCATGCTGGCGCTGGACCTGAAGGTGACGCTGGCCGACAACGACCTGCCGAAAGTGGTCAAGGCGTGCGAGCTGGCCGGCATGGAGGTGGCGTTTCCGTTCCTGTCCGACCAGATGGTGGAATTTTCGTCGCGCCTGACGGCGAAGCAGAAGCTCAACGGCACCACGCTGCGCTACTTCTTCAAGGAAGCGCTGCGCGGTTTCCTGCCCGACGAGATCATCACCAAGCAAAAGCATGGCTTCGGGCTGCCGTTCGGCGTCTGGCTCACTGAGCACCCGGCGATGAAGCAGCTGGCGATCGACAGCCTTCAGGACCTGAAGGCGCGCAAGATCGTGCGCGCCGACTTCATCGACAAGCTGGTCAGCCAGCACCTGCAGGAGCACGCCGGCTATCACGGCACCATGGTGTGGGTGCTGATGATGCTCGAGCAGTGGTTCAAGCAGCACCACTCGGCGCACATCTAGCTGTAAGAAGGCCGCTGTCTGTCAGACAAAAAAAGGCAGTGCCCTACTCGTCGATCTGGCGGCCACGCCTGGCCTGTTGAGGAGGGATGCCGGCATGGCTGTCGAGCTGAGCGACTCCCATCAAATCGTACCCAGCAGCCTTATGCAGCAGCATTTTTGTAAATTTCAGCGCATGCTTCCCACGTATATAAACTCAGGATATCTGCGCGAAAGCGTACGGAAAGCTGTTCACACAATTCCGGCTGATGAAGCAAAGTCGTCAATGCAGCATTGATCGCGACGCTGTCGGCGGCGGCAAAAAGCAGGCCAGTGCGGTCGTGGTCAATGAGCTCAGAATGGCCGCCAACATCTGAAGCGGCAACACATACCCCGCATGCGCCAGCTTCGATGACCGCCATGCCAAATGGTTCGGCTAGCGATGGCTGTACGCAGATCGTCGAGCGCGCAAGCGCGTGGGCGACCTGCGGGGGCGTCAGACCGATATAGAATTTTACCCGGTGTTGCAGGCCGATTTGATCGACATACGCTTTCAATGCGTCGTGCTCGTCGCCATCACCGCCCACCACCACCAGTGAAAGTTCTGGATGGGTTGCGGCGAGCGAAGCGAATCCGTCCACCAAGAACCGATGACCCTTACGTTGAATGAAACTGCCGACGCTTATGATGTATCGGCCAGGCAGCGGCGACAAGTCTTGCCAGCACGAGATATTGGCGGCGGCCGGGGAAAAAGTAGACGTATCGACACCGTTATAGGCACATATCACTGTACCGGCCGGTAAATCGAATCGGGTTTCGACGGCGTGCCCCAACGATTTGGAGCAAGCTGTCACGTTGGTGGCAGTTTTTATCAAAAAGCTCCACAGGCGACGCCGTAGTCCATCTTCCGGCTGGCGTAGGTCAGTACCATGGAAACACAGTATTAGCCGGCCCTGATAAAGACCAAGGCGCTTGAGGATAGCGATGCCGAGTGCGTCCAAGCCGACGTAATGGAAACTGACGACGGTTACTTTTCGTTGACGCAGAAGTAGCCACGTGCGAAAGAGTGTGATGGGCGCATAGAGAGCCGGCAAATACGTTTTCCCACGAGAAAATGCGGCCAAAGCGAGCCGAAGCTTGGATGTATGTTCATCGAACGCAATGGGCTGCCTGGTCTCCCAGTCGCTTATCAAGATATGTGTCGCAATTCCCTCTGCTTGCCATATTCGCCGAAGGTTCTTCGCGACCACACTGACGCCGGCGGGCAAATATGGTGACCAGGGCAACACGATCAAAAATGAATCAGACAAGGGAATTCCTAGGTTCCGTTACGATTGCGGCCGCTGGGGCGGCTCTGACGCGTCCGCGTCCGCGCGGCCAAGCCGCCGCGCCGGTAGCGCATTGCGCATCTTCGCAATACAAAAAGCCTCTGCACCTGGCGGGCTGCCGCTCAGCCGCCAAAGCGCCAGCACAAAAGCACTGTACAACGCTCCGCCAGAGACCGATTCGACAATCAAGCGTAATGCCGCGCCATGTGTCGACAAATAGTAGTCGATCACCACGACGCAGCCATACATTGCGATCACCGAAATGATCGGGCGCCAAATCGCCTGGAGCAGTTGCGCCCATTTAAATCCCAGCAGTCGGCGCGTCACCGCCAAACTGTATGGTTGAGTCGGCACGTTCGCCAACAAATAGGAATAACCGGCACCGATTATCCCGTATTCCCGCACAAAGAAATAGAGGGCCGGGAACAGCACGGCGAGAAACATCGCAACGAGAATGGTTGTTTCCCGGGGTTTACCCATCGCAAGCCACACGGGGCCGTCGTTACCCCTTAACGCCGAGATTGCCCCATGAATAGCCAAAAGCTGAATCAACGGAATTCCCGCGATCCATTTTGGTCCCAGCGCCGTCAGCGTCAAGGGCTCGGCGACTGCGGCGATACCGATTCCGACGGGGAAAATAATCAGCGCGATCATTCCGAGCACGCTCAAGTATGCGGACGCCTTCTCAGTAGTGGTCCGCATTTTGGAAAAACCCGGAAACGTAGCGCGATTAATTGGCGCCACAAGTTCCGTCGAAGGCAGGCTGGATATCTCGTAAGACACCGCATACACGCCCAAGGTCGTCACGCCGAAAATCCGGCCGATAATAAACGTGCAGCCGTCGTGCAGAAGAAAATAGAGAAAATTATTAACAAAAAGCCATTTGGAAAAATGGAATAGTTCTTTGCTCGCGCTCAAGGTAAATTTTGGCCGGTACGAATTCATCGTATAGCTGAGGATCGTACCTGCAATGCGCCCTACCGTCATACCGATCAACAGCGCCCAATAGGACCGCAATAGGTACGCGCAGGTGATCGTCACAACAAACGTGACTATGCGCTTTAGAAATATAAAGTTGAATTCGGTCCGAAAATCCAGATTCTTGCGGAAGTCGACAACACCAATATTGGAAAACGCGCTGATGAAATAAGAAATGGACAAGACATAGACGACGTCGGTCAGACGCGCCTCACGGTAGAAATGCGCGGCCGGCTCTGCTAGCGCGACCAGCAAAAGGCCGCACAGCACGCCGAAGAGCACGTTAAAAGTCCAGACGGTGTTGTAATGTTGCGACTCAGCTTTTTCCTTCTGTATCAACGCCAAATCGAAACTGAATGCACCCAGAAGGTCGAGGATGCCACCGATGGCGGTTGCCATCGCCACCAGTCCGAAGTCCGCAGGCACGAGCAGACGAGCAAGGATTAGTGTGCTAACGATACCGATCGAACGGTCCATCAGGCGCGCGCAAACCATCCAGATAATTCCCGTGGCCATACGCTTGTTTATATCTGTCATAACCGCCTAACCCCTGGTACTACAACGACGTGAGTGTTCGGCGCCAACCGTGCTGAGGGTAACAATGTTCATTCGCCGGCAGCGCGCGGCAAGGACGTATAAACCGCCTTGTAGCGCGCCACGCTGGCCTTCCAGTTGCGTTCCTGTTCGACGAAGGTGCGCCCGGCCGCGCGCAGCGCCGGCCAGCGCGCAGGCTCGCCCAGCAGCGCCAGCGTCTTCTCCGCCAGCGCCTGCGGGTTGCCCGCTTCGAACAGCACGCCGGTCTTGCCGTCTTCGATCAGTTCGCCGTGGCCGCCGACGTCGGAGGCGACCAGAATGCGCCCCTGCGCCATCGCTTCCAGCGGTTTCAATGGCGTGACCAGGTCGGTCAGGCGCATCTTCAGGCGCGGGTAGACCAGCACGTCGATCAGGTTGTAGTAGCGCTGCACCTGGTCGTGCGGCACGCGGCCGGTGAAGATCACGCTGCTGGCCACTTTCAAGTAGGCGGCCAGCGCCTTGAGCTGGGCGTCCTGCGGGCCGCCGCCGACCAGCAGCACGCGGATGGCAGGATTGGCTGCGAGCATCTGCGGCAGCGCGTGCAGCAGCACGTCGAGGCCCTCGTAGGCGTAGAACGAGCCGATGAAGCCGAGCACCTGGCAGCCTTCGATGCCGAGCGTGGCCGCCAGCGCTTCGTCGCGCGCTTCGCCGACGCTGAAGTCTTCGATGTTGACGGCGTTCGGAATGACCGTCACCTTGGCGGCGGGAATGCCGCGGCCGACGATTTCGGCGCGCAGCCCTTCGCAGATGGTGGTGGCGGCATCGACCCGCTTGAGCGCGTAGGTTTCCATCGCCCGCGTCAGACGGTAGCGCAGGCCCCATTCGGCGCTGGTGCCGTGGTCGACGGCGGCGTCTTCCCAGAAGGCGCGGATCTCGTAGACCACCGGGATGCCGAGCGCGCGCCCCACCCGCAGCGCGGCGACCGCGTTAAGGGCCGGCGAATGCGCATGGATGATGTCGGGTTTGACTTCCAGCGCCACCGCCTTGAGCCGCTTGGCCAGCGTGGCGATCACGGCCAGCTGGTTGAGCACCGGCAGGCCGGCCAGCATGCCGGCGGCCGGCGCGGTGCGGTGAAACACCCAGCCGTCGACGTTATCCTGCGGCGCGCTGTACTTGCCCTGTTTCTGGCTGGTGACGTGCGCCGTTTCCCAGCCCAGCGCGCGCTGCTGCTTGAGGATCGACAGCGTGCGGAAGGTGTAGCCG
>JBBRXM010000144.1:0-8674 GCA_038248405.1 Burkholderiales bacterium | reverse complement strand
TCATCGGGTGGCCGTTGGCGATGGCTGTGAGGGTATCGCGAAGATAGGCGTATGGATCGACGTTGTTGAGCTTGCAGGTTTCGATGACGGAGGCGATGCGGGCCCATGTTCGGCCGCCTTCGTCATGGCCGGCGAACAGGGCATTCTTGCGCGTGAGGACCAGCGGCCTGATACGATTTTCAACCGGGTTGGTGTCCATCTCGATACGGCCGTCGGTCAGGAACAGCGCAAGTCCATCCCAATGGCGATGGATATAGCTCAGCTTTTCGCCGAGGCGGGATTTGGGTGACACGCGCTCGCGGTGCTGTGTCAGCCACTGCCGGAACTCGGCGACCAGCGGCGCGGTTTGCGTCTGGCGGACAGCCAGACGTTCATCGGGTGCCTTGCCCCGGATGTCGGCCTCGATCTTGTAGAGCTGGGCGATGCGGTGAATACCTTGGGCCGCGATCGGCGAGCCGTCGCGCTGGTAAATCTCGTGGAGCTTGCGGCGAGCATGGGCCCAGCAATAGGCCAGCTGCACGGGCTTGCCGCCGGCTCGCCCCTGGCGGGTGAGCGCGTCATAGCCGGTATAGCCATCGACCTGCAGGGTGCCGTCAAAGCCGTGAAGGATCGCCATGGCATGAGCGCCGGCACGACTGTCGCCATAGGTGAACACGACGACGGGGGGATCGGCGCCACCCCAGCCCCGGCCATCGCGAGCGAGCGCCCACAGGTATCCGGTTTTGGTTTTGCCGGCGCCAGGGTCAAGGACCGGCGCTCTTGTCTCGTCCATGAACAGGTGCTGTGCTGTTTTGATGTGGACCAGCATGTGGTCGACGACGGGCTTGATATTGAATGCGGTGACGCCGCACCATGACGCCAGCGTCGAGCGGTCGAGATTGATGCCGGCACGGGCGTAGATCTGGCTTTGCCGATACAGCGGCAGATGATCGGCGTACTTGGCGACGGCCACATGGGCCATGAGGGCTTCGGTGGGCAGGCCGCCTTCGATCAGATGTGGCGGCGCTGGCGCCTGCAGGATGCCGGCATCGCAGCGCGAGCAGGCGTAACGGGGCCGGACAGTGACGAGGACGCGGAACTGGGCCGGGATGACATCGAGGCGTTCGCTGCGGTCTTCGCCGATGGGGACCAGTCTGGTGCAGCCGCAGGCGCAGACCTTGTTCTCGGGTTCGATGACCTGTTCGATGCGCGGCAGGTGGGCCGGCAGACGACCACGGTTGCGCCTGGCGGCCTTGCGCCGAGGCTTGCTCTCCAGCGTCGGCTGCTGGTCGATGGCTTCCTGGGTCTCGGCGACGGCGACCTCGAGGTCTTCGAAGACCAGTTGTCGTTCGTCCTCGCTGAGCTTCTCTGACGTCTTGCCGAAGCGCGCATGACGCAGTTCAGCGATCAGATGCTCCTGCCGATCGGTCAGATGCTTCAGCTCGGCGATCACCACTTCCTGTGCGGCGGCGGTCTTGGTCAGCTGCGCGACTTGGGCCAACAGATCCAGAAACGCATGGCGCGCAAGGACCGGCAAGGCTTCGAGATCGACCGGCAAAATGCTGTCTGCGGACATGAGTGTTCATAGCGCAAATCGTTGACAACGTACAGCATTATTGCCTGTCAGAGTCACTCTGCCGCACGTGGCAGGCAGCTGGTCGGCACCCCGATCCGTCGCCAGTCGAGCCCTGCAAACAGCGCCTGGAACTGCAGCCTGGTCAACGCCATCACAGCATCGCCAGGCTTGGGCCAGACAAAGCTGCCAGCCTCCAGGCGCTTGTAGCTCATGATGATCCCGTTGCTGTCCCAGTACAGGATCTTCAGCCGATCGCCGCGCCGGGGACGAAAGACCAGCACCAGGCCATTGGCGGGCGCGAAGCCCAGCGCAATCTGGGCGTAGGCAGCAAGGCCGTCATGTCCGCGCCGAAAATCCACCGGCCTTGTCGCCACCATGATCCTGAGGCCCGGCGCCTCCAGCGGTGTCACAGCGTTGCCCGCAATGCCGCGACAAGAGCGGCTGCTTGTGCCGCCGGGAAGGTTGCCGGTACATACAGGGTGACATCGGCAAATGAGATGCGCAGCTCAGGGGACGTAGCGCTGCCGGCAGCGGCAATCACTGGAAGCTCCGGCCGCAAGGAAATCGGCACGAACGCCGGCATGTCCGTATCGGCCAGCACCAGTTGACCTTTGCGGGCAAGGGCGCGCCAGGCCGAAATATGGTTGGGCATCAACCCGTACCGCGCCGCCACTTTGTTCACCCGCGCTCCCGGCAGAAGCGTCTCGGCGACAATCCGCGCCTTCACATCATCCGGCCAGCGCCGCCGGCCGGTCGGACCGGGCATCACCTCGATCAGACAAGCCCGGTTCACAGGCTCCATCCGTAGCTCACTTTGTAGTTCCATGAAGGCGCGCTCCCGACACATCAGGTCAAGCGCATGCCAAAATTAGACGGTCACGAAAACCGCGGTGCACAGACACCGCTTACGTTGATCTCGTCTCGCGCGCCGTCGCCGTAAACTCGAAGCGCATGGGCAGCGCAAGCCCATAGGTGGCGCTCCGCAATGGGCGACCCGCTTCTTCAAGACATCAAGTGTTTCGCTCCAAAGCACATGCAGGCTGTGTGTCGGATTTATTTAGTTGGCCGAAGTGCGATCATGCCGACTGGCACGTATCGGTGAAAGTCCGCATGCCCCTTTTTAAGGGGGCACCTCCATTCGCCGACGGGATATCTAGGGTCATGCCAGCAAGAGTCGTCCAGCGTGCGCCGTGAATAGTTCGGAAACGGGATCGGCTCTACTTTTCTTGCAATGGCTTCGCGCTCTGCCCGTCCTTTAGCAGTGAGATCGACCCGCCAGAGCGCGTAGCAGTCGGGTGGTGCATCCAGCAAAGTGATACTAATTAAGCCAAAGCGTTTGAGAACCCTGTAGGTCGGCAGCGCCCAACGGCCGAAGCGCTGGGTAGTTCCAGCACCCTCGATTACGGAGACAAGAACCCTCTGCTGCTCAAGCGTGAGTTTCACAAAGATCTCCCGACGATAGGTAACGCTCCGCTATTGGCGACTTGCGGTCTAGCTGCATCGCATTTGCGCTCTGAGAATACCCCCAGCCCTTTCGGGCCGGGGGCCGTCTTAATCAATCATCGTATATGTCGAGGCCGTGCGCCGCGATCATATCGAGGAACGGTTCGTAACCCAAGTGGGCGAAGTTGCCGACAAGCGCGCCGGTGAACCACAGGCCGCCGGTCTGATCGAGGAAGTTGCGCAGCTGCGCCGCCATGTTGCCGAAGCGGGTGGGCGTGCCGATGATGATCGCGTCATAATCGGCGAGTTCGCCCGGGGTGGCGATCGGTGCGGCCTGGTCGGTCTTCAGGCCCGAGGCGGCGGCGACATCGTCGGGCACCAGCTCGGGGACGCGCTTGACCGTCACGACCGCGCCAGCGACTTCGGCAGCGCCGGCGGCGATGGCGTTGGCGAGCGTCTCCACATGGCCATAGCTGGAATAGTAGAGGACGAGGACGCGGGCCATGGCGGGTTCCTTTAGAAGTTGAAGCTGGCTTCGACACCATAGCGCCGCGGGCGCGCCTTGAAGACGAAGCCGCCGGGCGAGAATTCGGCGTTGTACTTGATGTCAAACAGGTTCTGGGCAAAGCCGGTCAGCGACCAGTTGCTGCCGGCAAAGCCCAGGCGCGTATCGACGAGATCGATCGGATCACGCGAGGTCGAATTGTCGACGTCGAACCAGGTGCGGCCGGTGCGGCGATAATCGACGCGCGCTGTCAGGTCGAGGCTGTCGGTCAGCGGCGTGCGATAGTTCGCCGTCAGGTTGAGCGTGTAGCGCGAGATCAGCGGCGCTTCGTTGCCGACGACGTTTGCCGTCGGGAACTTCTTGATTTCGCTGACGGTGTAGCCAAAGCCGGCGATCAGGTCGAGACCCGGCAGCGGGCGCAGCGTCGCATCGATTTCAAAGCCCTTGATGCGCGTTTCAGGCACATTGCCGAGATTCTGCGTCGAGTTGGCAGCGAGGAAAACGAAGAAATAGCTGTTTTCAGACTTGGTGGTGAAGGCGCTGGCGTTGACCGTCAGCAGGCGGTCGGCGGTCGGCGGTCGGCGGTCTGCGTCTTGATGTCGATTTCGAAGGTTTCGGCCGTTTCGGCCTCGAAGGTATCGCCGACGCCGACGATGCCGTTCGATGCGGCCACCGCACCGACGCCGGTCTGGTTGAAACCGCCCGAACGGAAGCCGCGCGACCAGCCACCGAACAGCGTCACGCCGTCGGTCGGCTTCCAGGTCAGCGTCACCTTGGGCTGCCAGGCGTCGAAGGTCTTCTTGCGGACTTCGCCGGTCTTGCCGAGTGGGAAGCCGGGGACGTTGGGCAGGAAAGCGGTCGGGGTCAGCGTCGTGTTTTCGCGGCTGTCCTTGTCATAGCGCAGCGAGGCATCGACACGGAGCTGGTCGTTGACCTTCCAGATGGCGTTACCGAACAGCGCCCTGGCGAAATTGTCCTGCGAATCCGCCAGGAAAGTCGCCTGCGGGTTAAGCGGGTTGGTGCTCGGCGTGCGGAAGATGGCGGTGACGCCGTTGCCGGTATCGACGAGATTCCCGGTCGAGATGTAGCGCTGGGTGCTGATGCCATAGGCGCCGGCGATGAACTGCACCGGTTTGTCGGCGGGCGATTCATAGCGGAATTTCTGGCTCCACGCCGCGACATCGAGATACTGGCTCTGGTTGAGATCGAAGTCGAAGAACTGGAACAGCAACGACTCCCTGATCGGCAGGAAGTTGAAGGCATCGCCGGTCAGGATTTCAGTGACCTTGTCGTACGACGTCGTCGAGGTGAATTTGCCGATGTCGCTGTCGTGCGCGATGCGCAGCGTGCCGTTGTAGAGGTCGCGATTGTTGATGCCGGCATTGTTGACCCGGACCGGCAGCGACACATCGTTCACATCGTTGACGATGTTGTAGTAAAAAGCCTGGGTGCGCAGCAGGCTGACGGCGCCGCGCAGGTCGACGGTCAGTTCCGGGGTTGGCGTCCACAACAGATCGCCGCGCAGGTTGAATTCGCGGAACGGATCGGCGTCTTCATTGAGGAAGGTGTTCGGAATGAAGCCGTTGGTATCGTACCAGGCGCTGGCGATGCGGAATTTCAGATTCTCGGCGACCGGGCCTTACAGGTTGGCGCGCGCGAAATACCCAAAGCCATTGTCGACGCCGCCGGTAAACTTGCCCGACAATTCGTCGGTCGGCGCCTTGGAGGTGATGATGATCGCGCCGCCGATGGCGTTGCGCCCGTACAGCGCGCCCTGCGGGCCCTTGGGCACTTCGATCTGTTCGACATCGACCAGTTCCTGGTTGAACTGGGCGGCATTGACCTGCTGCACGCCATCGACGACGACCGCGACCGACGGTTCGGAATTTCGCGCCTGGGTAATCCCCCGGATGATGACGAAGGTGGTGCCGGCGTTCTGCGTTTGCACCAGATTGACGTTGGGCGTCAGGCCGATGAAATCGGCGGGGCGGGCGATGCCGGCGGCTTCGATCGCCTTGGCATTGAAAGCGGTGATCGAGGCGGGGACGTTCTGCGGCGATTCCGTACGGCGCAGTGCGGTGACGAGGATTTCGCCGTCATCGGCAGTCGCCGCCGCGGTGGGGGCAGGGGTTTGCGCGACCGCGACCGATGCGGTGAACACCATGTCCGAGCCGGCGAGCCAATGCCCCAGCTGTGCGAGATTCTTCATGCAAACCTCCCCCAAAAGCGCGCAAGGCGATGTTGCCGCTTTTGCGACCCCGATACCTGCCCTTAGCCTTTCGCATTGCGAAGTCAATTTCGATAATCGAAAAACGCGCGGTTTGCCGTTGCCGCAATGCCGGACCGTGGTGTCGTTCAGTTCGGTGACAGCGAGCGCGCGAGGGTCGGCCAGCGGCGCAGTTCGGCTTCGATGGCACCGGCAGCGTCGCGCAACAGCGGCAGGCGCGTGGCGATGAGTTCGTCCTGCGAAATCCGCGTCGTCGACGTCGAGCAGTTGATCGCGGCGATGACGCGATCGTCGGGGCCGACGATCGGCACGGCCACCGAGACGATGCCGTAATCGAGCTCATCGAGCGCAGAGTCATAGCGGTTGTCGCGGATCTGCCGCAGCCGGGCGCGAAACGCCGCAGGCTCGGTGACGGTATGTTCGGTCAATTTGGCCAGCGGTGCTTCGGCAAGAAAGCTGTCGATGGCCGGATCGCCCTGGAACGCCAGCAGCACCTTGCCCATCGAGGTGGCGTGCAGCGGAAAGCGCGTGCCGACACTGGCGCCCAACCGGATGCGGCGGTTGGTCGGGATATGGCAGACATAAAGCAGTTCGCGCCCGGAGCGCACCGCCAGCGAGGCCGAATCGCCGGTCTGGTCACGCAGAGCCTGCAGCGGCGGCACCGCCACCTGTTCGATGTTCATCGATGACAGATAGGCCGAACCGAACGCCAGAACCTCGGGCCGCAGCAGGAAGCGCCGGCCGATCTGGGCAACATAGCCAAGCGCGACCAGCGTGTTGAGGCAGCGCCGTGCGACCGCCGGGGGCAGACCGGTGATCGCGGCCACCTCGTACAGCGTCATTTCGGGGTGCATCTGGTCGAAGGCGCGCAGCACGCTCAACCCGCGTTCGAGGGTGGAAAGATATTCCGGGTCCTTGGGGGCGCGGTCGGTCATCACCACCTTGGCTATGGGGCGCCGCGCCAACATGCAAGCTATTGCGCTGATGGGGCAGCGGGGCGGCCCAGGATGGCGGGGTTGTCGGCGCCGAGCAGCGGCGGTGCCGTGACGTTCAGCGAGCGTTCGCCATCGAAACTGAGCGGCGAGCGGATGGTGCGGAAAATCCCCATCGGCCCGGGTGCACTGATTTCGAGCTGGAGGTGTTGCGCCTGCGGGCTGGCGAGGACTTCGGCCGAGGTCGCGACCGCGGCATTGGGGACTTCGAGCGCGGTCAACCGCGCCGTCCAGAAGGCGCGGTCGCAGGTGGCAAAAATGGGGGCGAGAAAGGCGACGACGTCTTCATAATGCGCGATGCACGCGTCGCGGCTGGCAAAGGCCGGCAGCGCCAGCATGTCGGGGCGTTCGACCGCCACGCTGAGATTTTCCCAGAATTTCGGCGGCGACGACATGTGCAGCGCCAGCCACTGCGCGTCGCGGCACTGGAAGACATAGGATTGGCTGACATGCGGGCGGCTGAACGGGCCCATCAACTGGTCGTCCGACAGCAGGTGCGTGTAATCGTCGAGATTGAAATGGCACATCGCCTCGAACATCGAGGTTTCGACGGTGCAGCCCTGGCCCGTCGCCTGGCGCTGGTGAAGTGCTGCCAATATGCCTTGCGCTGCGTAGAAGCCGGTCATCACACCGGCGATGGCGGGGCCGACGACGCGGGGTTTGGCCGGGTTGAGCAGCAGCCGCAGGAAACCGCCGGCGGCCTGGGCGACGGTATCGAACGCCGGGCGATCGCGATCGGGGCCGCTGCTGCCGAAGCCCGAGATCGAGCAATAGATCAGCCGCGGGTTGATCGCGCGCAGCCGTTCGGCATCGACGCCGAGCTTTTTTGCAACGCCGGGGCGAAAATTCTGGATGAACACATCGGCCGTCGCGACCTGGGCATCGAAGGCGGCCCGATCATCGGCGGCGCGGGTATCGAGGGTGATGCTGCGCTTGTTGCGGTTCCAGGTCTGGAAATGCGGGGCATAAAGCGCGCCGCGAAAGCTGCGGAACGGATCACCGGTGACGGGTTGTTCGACCTTGATGACCGTGGCGCCCAGATCGGCAAGCATCATGCCGGCGGCGGGGCCGGTGATGAAAGTGCCCATTTCAAGGACGCGAAGGTCGGCCAGCGGCAGTGCCATGTCAGTCTCCGGTGGTGCCATCGGGATGCCGGACCGGGGTTTGGCAGCGGCGCACGACGACGTAAGATCGTGACCGGCGCACCGGTCACGCCGCCTTGTCAAGGCTTGACGCACGCTAAATAATTCGCATAACGAAAATAATTTCGAAATTCGAAAAACTGGATCGTGGGGGCAGACGATGCGTATCGGCAAGCAGGACGCGCCCTCCACCGCCATCTGCACCTCCGACGCCGAAGCCATCCGTGTACGCGTTCATGACCTGTGCGGGGAAATCATCGGCAAGATGGATTTCACCAGCTATTTCTGGCTGCTAGTCACCGGCACCCCGCCGACGCCGGTGCAGAAATTCTTTGCCGATGCGGTGCTCGCCGCGATTGCCGAACATGGCCTGGTGCCGAGCGTCGTCGCGACCCGGATGACCTGTGCGGCGGCGCCCGAGGCTTTTCATGGCGCGGTGGCGGCCGGCTTGCTCGGTTGTGGGTCGGTGGTGCTCGGCAGTGCCGAAGTGGCGGGGCGCTTCCTTGCCGAAATCGTCGCATCGGGCGATGCCGAAGCCGCGGTGCGCGCGCTGCGGGCCGAGAAAAGGGCCATTCCCGGCTTTGGCCACCCGCAGCACAGCGGCGGCGACTCGCGTGCCAATTTGCTGCTCGCGCTGGCGGCGCTTAAGGGCATCTCGCTGCTCGCCCGCACCGCCAGCCTGATCGCGCATCTGCAGGAAGAATCCGAACGGCCGATCGGATTCATGCTGTCGGGGGCTACGGCCGGTGCCATTTCCTATGACGGGCCGTAACGGCCGCCTCCTCCCTCCCCCTTGCGGGGGGGGGGGCC
>JBBRXM010000143.1:0-9234 GCA_038248405.1 Burkholderiales bacterium | reverse complement strand
GCGCACTTACGTGGTCAAGGCGCGCAAGGCGATCTGCGCGATGCCGCTGTACGTCGCCTCGCGCGTGGTCGAATCGATCCGCGACTATGGGTTCGATCCGAAGCTGCATACGCCGAGCTACGCGCCGTGGATGGTGGCGAATTTCCTGATGAAGGACTTCCCGGCCGAGCAGCCCGAGGTGCCGCTGGCATGGGACAACGTGGTGTACCAGGAGCCGGGTCTGGGCTACGTGGTGTCGACCCACCAGGACATCCGCGTGCGCCCGCCGGAAAAGACCGTCTTCAGTGCCTACGTCGCGCTGTCGGACCGCACGCCCGACGAGGCGCGCAAGTGGATGATGAAGGCGACGCCCGCGGAGCTGGTGGAACTGGCCAGCGTCGACCTGAAAAGCGCCTACGGCTGGAAGTTCGCGCCATGCGTGGAGCGGGTCGACATCACCCTGCGTGGCCACGCGATGGCGGCGCCGCTACCGGGCTTTCGCGCCAACGCGGGTGCGCATGCGCTGCGCGAAGCGGACGGCCCGATCGTGTTTGCACACGCGGACCTGTCGGGGTTTTCGGTATTCGAGGAAGCGGCCTGGTGGGGCTGCCGGGCGGCACAAAAGGTCTTCACCTGAAGGAACTTGCGCTGGTGCTACAGAGCGGAAAAACGTCCGTTTCCGCGCTGCTGACTGACGATTCGCAACGATGAGGCCGGCTACTCCTCCAAGAATGAACCGTAGACCGCCGCAGGCCGATCGGGTTCCGTTCCCAGCAATATTGGATGATCCAGGTCACAAGAGTGAGCCGGTCGCGCCGGATCAACTTGCTCGAGGAGACCACCATGTCCACGTCCTTCCAACGCTGGCTCGGCTGCGCCGCGCCCGTGTTCCTGCTTGCAATGCTTGGCAGCGCCGCCTCGGCGGCGCCGTGTGCGCCTGCCGCCGCCGTCAAGGTTGCTGGCCGCGCGCTGGTGGCGCCGGCGATCGCCGTGCAGCCGGCCGACACCACCGTCGACGCCGGCCGAACCGCGACCTTCCTGGTTGCGGCCTGCGGCAGCGCGCCGTTCTCGTTCCAGTGGCTGCGCGACGGCGCGCCGATCGAGGGTGCCACCGGCGCCAGTTACAGCACGCCGACTGTCGACGGCGATAACGGCGCGCTGTTCAGCGTCGTCGTCGGCAACGCGGAGGGGACCACCACGACCAGCGCGGCCGCGAGGCTGACCGTGCTTAGCCTGGCGGCGCCGACCATCACGCGGCAACCGCTGGCCACCAGCGTGGCGCTGGGCAGTCAGGCCACCTTCACGGTCGCCGTCGCCGACGCCGACGCGGCCTATCAATGGCGCCGCAACGGCGTCGACATTCCTGGCGCGACGGCAGCGAGCTACACGACGCCGCCGGCGTCGGTGGCCGACGATGGCGCCCGCTTCAGCGTCGTCGTCACGGACGCGCACCCGAATGCGGTGACCAGCAATGAAGTCACCCTGACCGTGTTCGCCGGCTGGGGTGGCATCATCGAGGATGGCGCTCCGGGGCTGGCGCGCGATTCCGCCCTCGCGGTGGCCGCTGACTGGCAAGGCAACGTGCTCATTGCCGGCACGTCCGACGCCGGCGATTTTGCGACTGACCCGCCGGGGCTGCGCTCGCGGGCGTACGTGGCGAAGTATGGCGCGGGCGGCGCCTTGATGTGGGCGCACCGGTTCCCGGCGTCCGGCCCCGGCGGCCAGCTCGATGTGGCCGCCGGGGTGGCGGCCGACTCGGCCGGCAATGTGTACGCGGCCGGCCACGTCCAGGGCAGCTTCGCCGGACAAATCCACGCCGGCGGCCTGCGCGACATCGCGGTGCTGAAATACGACCCTCGCCGCCAAGTACGACAGAGCCGGCAACCAGCTGTGGTTCTCGCGCATTCGCGGGCTCGGGCTGGACGACGCCAACGGCATCGCCGTCGCCGCCGACGGCAACACGGTGTACCTCACCGGCAGCACCAACAGCGACTTCGACGCGCCCAACTATCCGCCGCAGAACGTCGCCTGCTGCGACGTCTTCATCGCCAGGCTCGATGGCGGCGGCGCGCTGCAATGGGTGCACAACCTGTCGTCGGAGCCACAGCCGCTGCAGGCGAACTTCATCGACATCGGCACCGCGGTGGCGACAGATCCGTGCGGCGGCGCGGCCTACATTGCCGGCTACACGGCCGGCGTGATGCCGGGAGAGGCGTCGCGCGGGGCGCAGGATATCTTCGTCGCCCGCTACGAGAGCGACGGCACGCGGGCATGGGTGCGGCAGTTTGGCGCCGACATCCCGGCGCAGGCGCCGCGCAACGATACCGGCTACGGCATCGCGGTGGACCGCCGCGGCGACCTGGTGGTGGTGGGCGACGCCATCGGCACCTTCGGCACGCCGAATCCGAACATCGATCGCACCGACTGGTTCATCATGAAGCTGCGGCCCGTCGACGGCAGCCTTTATGCGCGATGACCTGGGGTGACGTGCGACAGCGTCTTGTTAAACAGCGCGCGCTCGTCGTCGACGATGGCGTCCACTTGCAGCTCGTCCAGGCCAAGCGACTCGAGCACGAAGGCCGACAGCTGCAGGCTCGCCTCCAGCGTTTCGGGCACCACCACGGTGGCGCCGGCCTGTTTGAGCAGGCGCGCCTGCTGCTCGTCGCGGGCGCGCGCGAACAGCGGCACGTCGGGGAATTCGCGGCGGATGCCGCGCACCGCCTGCAGCGCCGACTGCGGATGGTCCATCGTCAGCACGATCGCCGGCGCCTCCTGCGCATGCACGCGGCGCAGCAGTTCCGCGCGCGCGGCGTTGCCGAAGTAGACCGGCAGGCCTTTGCCGTGAAGCTCGGTGGCGATGCGGGCGTCGTTTTCGAACGCGACGTAAGGGATGCCTTGTTCGGTGAGCAGCTTGGCCATCATGCGGCCGACGCGGCCGAAGCCGGCGATGATGATGCGCCCGCGCGCCGACGCCAGTTCGCCCTGGTCCTGGTGCGCGGCCGCGGCGTGCTGGCGCAGCTCCCAGCGGTCGCCGATGGCGCGCCCCAGCTTGGCCAGCAGCGGCGTGACGAACAGCGACAGGCCGACGGCGAGCATCACTTGCTGGCCGAACGGGCCGTCGACCAGGCCGCCGGCCACCGCGTAGCCGATGACGATGAAGGCGAACTCGCCGCCCTGGCCGAGCAGCAGGCCGCCCTCGATCGCGCGCCCCCAGTTCAGCTTGCCGAGGCGCATCAGCACTGCGATCACCGTCGCCTTGATGGCGATCAGGCCGGCCACCCCCGCCGCCAGCGCCAGCGGCGCCGCCTGCACCTGGCGCACGTCCATGCCCATGCCGACCGTCATGAAGAACAGGCCCATCAACAGCCCGCGGAAGGGCTCGATCATCAGCTCGACTTCGTGCTTGAATTCGGTCTCGGCCAGCAGCAGGCCGGCGATCAGCGCGCCGAGCGCCATCGACAGGCCGGCGGCGGCGGACAGGCCGGCGATGCCGAGCGTGCTGAGCAAGATGAGCGCCATGAACACGTCCGGCTGGTGGCGCCGCGCAAAGGTGCGAAACAGCGGCCGGATCACGCGTCCGCCGACCAGGTAGATGAGGGCGATGGCGCCGCCGGCCTTGGCCAGCGTGAGCAGCACCAGCGAGGCGACGCCGCCGCTGGTGCCCTTGGTCATCACGCCGATCAGGATCAGCAGCGGCACCACCGCCAGGTCCTGCAGCATCAGGATCGAGAAGGTGGCCTGGCCCAGGCGCGTGGCGGTGGTGTGCTGCTCCGTCATCAGCTGCATGACGACGGCGGTGGAGGACAGCGACAGCACCAGCCCGAGAATGATGGCGCTGCCGGTGTTCTGGCCGGTCAGCAGCAGCGCGCCGGCGATCAGCACGGCCGACAGGCACACCTGCGCGGTGCCGGCGCCGAACACCCAGTGCCGCAGCGACCACAGGCGCGCGGCGGACAGTTCGAGGCCGATCATGAACATCAGGAACAACACGCCCAGTTCGGCGAGCACGGTGACACCTTCGGCGCGCGGGAAGGTGAGGTAGCCCAGCCACGGTGAGCGGTCGGCCATCAGGCCCAGGCCGAACGGGCCGAGCAGGGCGCCGACGGCCAGGAAGCCCAGCACCTGGTTGATGCGCAGGCGCTGCAACAGGGGGATCAGGATGCCGGCAAGCGTGAGGAACAGCAGGATTTCCCGCAGAAAGGGGAAGGCGGTTTGTTCGTGCACGGAGCAGCCTGTGGGAGGTTATGTTGTGTGCATTCTATAACGGGGCAGGCCCGCTGGCTGCGCAGGAATGGCACGCGAACGCCGGGATCCCATTTCGGTGCGTAGCGCTGGGCTCCGTTCTGCGCCAATGCGGTTCGGCGAAATGGGATCCCCGCATGCGCGAGGATGACGGTTCTTCGGGAAACTATTCGTGTTGGCGATGCTACCTCGCTTGGCACCTACACCGACCGGGCGATCCTTGCTGCGCGCTTCACACGCGACTGCAGGTAGCGGCCCAGCGCGTTCTCCAGCGTTGGCAGCAATACGGCGCGGCTGGTGTGCAGCGCGCTGTAGGCCGGCCGCGCGGCCAGATAGTTGCAGCGCGACGCCGGCTGCGCCTCCAGCCGGCTGCAATCGACGCCGGCCTGCTCCGCCGCCTTGCCGGCCAGCTGCGCCCACGTCACCGCATCGCCGTTGGTCAGGTGCCAGAGGCCGCATTCGCGGTCGATGACCAGGTCGAGGCAGGCGTGCACCAGGTCCGGCACGTAGGTGGGCGACACGGTGATGTCGCTGGCGGCAGCAAACGGCGCGCCACGCTCGAGGGCACTGAGGGCCTGGGCGACGAAATTGAACTCTTCCCACGGGCCGAAAAAGGAACTGGTGCGCACCACCAGCGCGGCCGGGTTGCAGTCGAGCACAGCGCGCTCCGCCTCGGCCTTGCTCTTGCCGTAGATGTTGATGGGCGCCACGGCGTCGGTCTCCACGTACGGGCGGTCGCCGCGGCCATCGAACACCAGGTCGCTCGAAAACGTCGCCAGCTGCACGCCGTGGCGCGCGCAGGCGGCGGCCAGCACCGCCGGGCCGAGCGCGTTTTCGCGGAAGCAGCGCGCGACGTCGCGCTCGGCGTCGTCGACCCGCACGTAGCCGCTGGCGTTAATGATGGCCCACGGCTGGTGTTGCGCCATCGCCGCCTCGACCGAGGCCGGGTCGGCGATGTCCATGTCGTGGCGGCTCAGCAGGCGAACGCTTACGTTGCGCCGCTGGCAGATGCGCGCGAACGCGCTGCCGAGCGTGCCGGTGGCGCCGGTGACGAGGATGGGCGCGGCGGCGGCGGCGGCGGCCAGCCGCTGGCCGGCGGCGGGAATCGAGGTGGGTGCATCGGCGGTGGCGACCGGCGGGCACAGGAAGCGGCCGGTACGGCGCCACCACCCGCGCCCGTGCAGCACCGGATGCGTGAGCGGGGCGCCGGCGGACAGTTCCTGCATCATGGACGCCAGCGCGGTCGGGCGCGGCGGGGCGAAGCGCGCGTCCAGCGGGCCCGCTTCGTAGTGGCCGTTCGATTCGGTGACGAGGCTGTTCCAGTCGAAGGAGCCGAGCAGGGCCCACACGGTGACGGCGCGCAGGTCGGCGCCGTGTTGCCGCGCCTGCAGGGCCGACTGCCAGATCTCCAGCAGCCAGCGCAGTTGGTCCTCGCGGGCGGCGTTGATGTGCGCTTCGGTAATTGCCATCGGCAGGTGGTAGCGGTCCCAGATTTCGCCCAGCAGCGGGGCGATGCCCGGCGTCGGCGTAGCCAGCGCGCGCGACGTCTCGATGTCGGCGAAGGCGGTGTCGCGCGTGGCGCCGGCGAAATGCGGCGGGTAGCGGTCGGCGCGGTGGTCGAGCCAGCGCTCGCTGGTGACGTAATAGTTGACGCCGATGATGTCGGGCGGACAGGGGTTGTCGCGGAACCAGAGCAACTCGGCCGGATCGATGCCGGTGCCGGCCAGGTAAGGCCACAGCGCGTGATCGGGCCCGACCATGCCGCACAGCAGGTCCCATCCCAGCCAGCGGCGCTCGTTGTAGAAGCCGGCGACACGGGCCATTTCCGGGGTGCTGTAGGTCTTGCCGAAGTCATCGGTCTGGATCAGGCGGGCCTGCGGATTGACCGTGCGGATGGCGCGCATCGACAGCACCACGGCGCGGCACTGGTTCAGCAGGGCGCGGATGAAGCTGCGGTCGTCGCGGCGGTGGGGATGCCACAGGCCGTAGAGGGCGGAAAAGCGCGCGGTGGTGAGCGGCTCGTTGACGGGGGTGTAGTCGGTGAGCCAGGGATAGCGGGCGGCGACGGCGCCGGCGAAGTCGGCCAGGCCGGGGGCGAATGACGGATCGGTCAGGCTGGTGTGGCGCGGGCCGCTGCCGTGGTGCACCAGGCCGGCGATGGGCGTGATGCCGGCCTCGCGCAGGGCGTGCAGGCGGCGGTCGGCCCAGGACCAGTCGGCGCTGGCGGGGCCGTCGGGCGCGGTCGTTTCCCACAACACCGGATAGCGCAGCGCGCGGATGCCGAGCGCGGCGAAGCGGGCGATGTCATCGTCGCGGTGCCTGTGGCCATTGCGGTCGAGCTGATTGAAATACTGGTCGCGCACGCGGTTGACGGTGCACTCGAGGCCGCCCCATAACTGCAGCGGCGGGACTGATTCGGTCGTCGGTTTGTCATGCATAAAGGCCACCCAATGCTTGCTCATAAAAAAATTAGATACCCTCCAAAACGCGAAAGTTCGAATTTCTTCACGCCAGCACGCCACGCCGGGTTGCAAAACCGAAAACCGGGGTCAGAGCTAGGTCTGACCCCGTTTTTATGACCACGTTTTTTTGAGCAACAAAAAAGCCACGTCAACCTTGCGGTCACGTGGCTTTTTCTTTTCCGCGGCGCCGGTAACGGGCTGCGGCACTCACTTACAGCCTGAATCAGTCCTTCAGATCAGCCGGCACCTTGCCGCCATTGGCGGCCAGCTTGTTCATCACCTGGCGATGCAGCCAGATGTTCATGGTCGCCGAATCGTTGGTGTCGCCGCTGTAGTGCAGCTCGGCCGCCAGTTCCTTGCGCGACTGCAGGCTGCTGTCGAGGTCCAGCAACTTCAGCAGGTCGACGATCGACGAGCGCCAGTTCAGCGGCTGGCCGGCAGCGGCGGCCTTGGTGTTGAGGATCGATTCGACATCGACTTCAGCCATCGGCGCGGCCGGTGCGGCGCTGGCGGTCGGCTGAGCCGGCGCAGCGGTGCCTGCCTGCGGCGTGGTCGCCTGGGTGGCGGCCGGGTGCGACGACGGGAAGATCTTGTGGAAAATATTGCTCAGAATGCCCATGATGTAATCCTTTTGATGTTGTTGTGATTGAAAAACGAATTAACGGCGCATGCCCTGGGCCATGCGCCCGAGTACCAGCGCCAGCGCGGCGCCGCCGAGACCTTTGACCAGTTGCGGATGTTGCGCGTAGAACTCGCCCATGCGGTCCATCACGCCGGGATTTTGCTGTTCGGCTTTTTCCGCGATCTGCTGCACCTGCTCCGGCGTCATCTGCGACGCCTGCTCAGGCGTGACCTGCGTGGCCTGGGACTGGTTGTTGTTGCCACCGAAGATGTTGCCGAGCGCGCCTCCGGCGATCGACGCCAGGATGCCGGGACCAAGGCCGCCGAGCAGCTGGTTGAGCATGCCGGCGCGCTGGCCGGAATCGCCCTGGTTGAACAGCTGGCCCACCATCTGCGGAAACGGCGGCGTCGCGTCCGACCGGAACGCCTCGGTGACGCCCTGCGCCAGGTCGGCGCGCGGCGCCGCTTGTGCTACCTGGTCGAAGTCGTTCTCCGCCTGTTCCGGGGTAGCCGGATGCTGGCTGGCGTATTGCTGTAACAGATTACCTAAATCAAAACCCATGTCGACCTCCACGTTATTTGAAACGGAGCATCCGCCAGCTTCGTGCTGGCGCGATACCGAACCGGCCTATCCTAGCCTGCATGGCAACGATGCTCTGTTCGCCAGTGCACGTACGGTGGACATGCGTAGTAAGCTGCGTTTCCTGCTGTAACTATTTTCACGATGCCCTACGTCCCGATCCTGCTGTTTTGCGTCTTCTACGCCTTTGCCACCGTCGCCTGGGCGTTGCCGCCCGCTGTCGGCGCCGTCTACCTTGCGGCGAGCGCGGCCTCTTTCATCGCCTACGCCGCCGACAAGGCTGCCGCGCGGGCAGGGCGGCGGCGCACGCCGGAGCGCACGCTGCTGCTGCTCGGGCTGGCCGGCGGCTGGCCCGGCGCCGTGCTGGCGCAGCAGTGGCTGCGGCACAAATCGAACAAGGCTTCGTTCCGCTCGCGCTTTTACGCCACGGTCCTGCTCAACGCCGGCCTGTTTGCGTGGCTGGCCTCGCCGGCCGCCCCTTTTCGCTAGATATATGTATTCGATTGTGATGGACATGATGCTGTCCCGCATGATTGAATCTTGGACCCGTCGCGCCCAGCCGCTGCCGGCGATTGCAGAACACTACGACGAACCTCCGGAGAATCAATGAATTTGAAGCCACTGGCACTTGCTGTCGCGCTGTCCCTCGGCGCCTGCGCGCACACCCTTGCCGCCGACGCGCCCGCCGCCAAGGCCGCCACCGTCACCGCCACCAAGCTGGCGACCGTCGAAGGCATTACCGAATACACGCTGCCCAACGGCATGCGGGTGCTGCTGGCGCCGGACATGTCCAAGCCCACCACCACCGTCAACATCACCTTCCTGGTCGGCAGCCGCCACGAGAACTATGGCGAAACCGGCATGGCGCACTTGCTCGAGCACATGGTGTTCAAGGGGACGCCAACGCAGGGCAACATCATGAACGAGCTGGGCCGCCGCGGCATGAGCTTCAACGGCACCACCTTCATGGACCGCACCAACTACTACGAAACTTTCCCCGCCAACGACGAGAGCCTGGCCTGGGTGCTGTCGATGGAAGCGGACCGCATGGTCAACAGCACCATCGCCCGCAGCGAACTCGATAAAGAGTTCTCGGTCGTGCGCAACGAAATGGAAATCGGCGAGAACGATCCGCGGCGCGTGCTGTGGAAGCAGCTCACGGCCGTCACCTACGACTGGCACAACTACAGCCACAACACGATCGGCGCGCGCGCCGACGTCGAAAACGTCAAGACCGAGAACCTGCAGGCGTTCTACCGCAAGTACTACCAGCCCGACAACGCGGTGCTGGTGGTGACCGGCAAGTTCGATCCCGCCAAGACGCTGGCCATGATCGAGAAAAATTTCGGC
>JBBRXM010000142.1:0-9246 GCA_038248405.1 Burkholderiales bacterium | reverse complement strand
CATTCGGACATTTCGTTGTCGAAATGTCCGAATGTCAGACCTGACACCAGCGTTTGCCTTGGAGTATCAGTGGCGGAAGTGGCGGGTGCCGGTGTAGAGCATCACCACGCCGCGCTCGTCGGCGGCGTCGATCACTTCCTGGTCGCGCATCGAGCCGCCCGGATGGATCACGCACGTCGCGCCCGCATCGACAACGACGTCGAGGCCGTCGCGGAACGGGAAGAACGCGTCCGACGCCACCGCCGAGCCGGCCAGCGACAGGCCCGCATTCTGCGCCTTGATCGAGGCGATCCGCGCCGAGTCGATGCGGCTCATCTGGCCGGCGCCGACGCCCAGGGTCATGCCGTTGGCGCAGAATACGATGGCGTTCGACTTGACGTACTTGGCCACGCGCCACGCAAACAGCATGTCCTGCAGCTGCTGCTGGGTCGGCTGCGCCTTGGTGACCACGCGCAGTTCCGACAGGCCGATGTTCTTGGCGTCCGGCGACTGCACCAAGAGGCCGCCGCCGACGCGCTTGACGTCGAACGGGTTGTTGCCCTCGCCCAGCGCGATCTGCAGCAGGCGCACGTTCTGCTTGGCCGCCATCAGCTGCAGCGCTTCGGCGGAGAACGACGGCGCGATCAGCACTTCGACGAACAGCTTGGCGATCTCTGCCGCGGTGCCGGCGTCGACTTCGACGTTGAAGGCGATGATGCCGCCGAACGCCGAGGTCGGATCGGTCTGCAACGCGCGTGCGTAGGCGTCGGCGGCACTGGCGCCGATGGCCACGCCGCATGGATTGGCGTGCTTGACGATGACGCAGCCGGCTGCCTGGCCGAGCCCGCCCAGCGACTTGACGCATTCCCACGCCGCATCGGCATCGGCGATGTTGTTATAGGACAGTTCCTTGCCCTGCAGCTGCTTGTAGTTGGCGAGCGCGCCGGCGGCCGGCTGCAGGTCGCGGTAGAACGCGGCCGACTGGTGCGGGTTTTCGCCGTAGCGCATGTCCTGCACCTTGTCGAAGGTCATGTTCAGCACCTGCGGATAAGCCGCGCGCGTCGCGTGCGCCTTGTCCGCGCCCAGGCTGGTGAGGTAGTTGGTGATGGCGCCGTCGTACTGCGCGGTGTGGGCGAACACTTTTTTTGCCAGCATGAACTTGGTGTCGTAGCTGACCGTGCCGGCCGCCGCCGAGGTGCCCTTCATTTCCGCCAGCACCAGGCCGTAGTCGGCCGGGTCGCATACCACCACCACGTCCTTGTGGTTCTTGGCGGCCGAGCGCAGCATGGTCGGGCCGCCGATGTCGATGTTCTCGATCGCGTCTTCCAGCGTGCAGCTGTCCTTGGCGACAGCTTGCTGGAACGGATACAGGTTGACCACCACCATGTCGATGGCCGGGATGCCGTGCTCGGCGAGCTTGGCGACGTGCTCGGGAAAGTCGCGCCGCGCCAGGATGCCGCCGTGTACTTTCGGGTGCAGCGTCTTGACGCGCCCGTCGAGCATCTCCGGAAAGCCGGTGTAGTCGGCCACTTCGGTGACGGCGACGCCGTTATCGGCCAGCAGTTTCGCGGTGCCGCCGGTGGACAGGATCTTGACGCCCATGGCGGAAAGCGCGCGTGCAAAGTCGAGTACGCCGGTCTTGTCGGAAACGGAAATCAGAGCTTGTGTGATCATTGGGGGTGGTCCGGTTGATGAGGATTCGGTGTTCTGCCGCAATGGGCGCGAACGACCGCGCCCCATCCGCGGCGCCGGCGCTTTACAGCAGCCCGTGCTCTTGCAGCTTCTTGCGCAAGGTATTGCGATTGATGCCCAGCATTTGCGCCGCGTGGGACTGGTTGCCCTCCGCGCGCAGCATCACCACCTCGAGAATCGGTTTCTCGACCGTGAGGACGACCATGTCGTAGATGTTCGATGCCTGCTGCTCGCCCAGGTCGTTGAAATATTCTTCAAGACTTTTCTGGATAACTTCCTGGATACTTTCTTTGCTCATGTTTTCTACTTCACCCGGCTGATTAATGTCGTCGCCGCTGCTCTAAAGGCAACGTTCGTCCCATCATTTCTTATTCTGAGCTTGCGCTGTTCTTATGCCGCCAACGCCTCGTCGAGCACGCTGGCGGGCCGATATTGTAACCGCTCGCCGTAGCTCTGCTGCGTTTCGAAGAACGCGTCGAGCGCGGCGAGCTGGTCCGACGTCGATTCCAGCAGGTTCATCCGGCGGCGAAACGCCTCGCCGCCCTCCAGTTCGCGCACGTACCAGCCGATGTGCTTGCGCGCCGTGCGCACGCCGAGGAACTCGCCGTAGAAGGCGTAATGCGCCTCCAGGTGCTCGTGCATCAGGCCGCGCACTTCCGCCACCAGCGGTGCCGGCAAGTGCGCGCCGGTACGCAGGAAATGGTCGATCTCGCGGCAGATCCATGGCCGGCCCTGCGCCGCGCGCCCGATCATCACCGCGTCGGCGCCGGTAAAGGCGAGCACGTCGCGCGCTTTCTCGGGGGTGGTGATGTCGCCGTTGGCCACCACCGGAATTGCCACCGACGCTTTCACGGCGGCGATGGTGTCGTACTCGGCCTCGCCGGAGTAGCCGTCGGCGCGGGTACGCCCGTGCAGGGTCAGCATCGCGATGCCGGCCTGCTCGGCGATGCGGGCGATGCGCAGCGCGTTCTTGTTTTCGCGGTTCCAGCCGGTGCGAAACTTCAGCGTCACGGGCACGTCCACGGCTTTGATCACGGCGTCGAGGATGCGTTCGACCAGGCTTTCGTTTTGCAGCAGCGCCGAACCGCACCAGCTGTTGCACACCTTCTTGACCGGGCAACCCATGTTGATGTCGATGATCTGGGCGCCGCGCTCGACGTTGAACTTGGCGCAATCGGCCAGGTCCTGCGGGTCGGCGCCGGCGATCTGCACCGCTTTTGGCTCCATTTCGCCGGCGTGGTCGGTGCGGCGCGAACTTTTCTCGGTTGCCCACAGGCGCGGGTTGGACGCCGCCATCTCGGACACCGCATAGCCGGCGCCGAGCTGCTTGCACAGCTGGCGGAACGGGCGATCCGTCACGCCCGCCATGGGAGCGACGAATACATTATTGCGTAGCAAGTACGGGCCGATTTGCACTGGAGATTCTTCATCGATGGCGGAACCCGCTATCTTACCCGAAGACCTGCTCAAATAATAAGCACTATTTTGTTACGATAACTCGTCGAGGGCGCGCGGCGCCAGGTGAGCCACTTCGCCCCAGCTCGCCAACAGCAGCTTGCCGCCGCGGGCGGTGAAGCGGTTGATGCTGGCGTTGAGCACGGGGAAATTGCGTGGCGTCTCCAGCGGCAGCTCGAGGGCGGCGCGGTAGGCGCACTCGAGCACGCCGCCGTGGGCCACCACTGCGATGGTCTGGCCCGGATGGGCGGCGGCAGCGGCGAGGATGGCGCCCACCGCGCGCCCGTAGAACTGGCGGAAGCTTTCGGCGACACGTACGCCGGCCGGCATCAGGGCGTCGACGTCGCGCGCCTGCCAGGCGGCAAACTCGGCCGGGAAGCGCTGTTCGATGTCGGCGTACAGCAAGCCTTCGAAGCCGCCGAAGCAGCGTTCGCGCAGGGCGGCATCCTGGTGCACCGGCAACTGGCGCGTGCCGGCGATGGCCTCGGCGGTTTGCAGCGCGCGCTGCAGGTCGCTGGCACAGACGGCGTCGACCTGCTCGCCGGCGAGCGCGGCGGCGACCGCCCCGGCCTGGCGCAGGCCCTCGGCATTGAGGGCGATATCGATGTGGCCTTGCAGGCGGCGTTCGGCGTTCCAGGCGGTCTCGCCATGGCGGATCAGGATGATATTGGTATTCGGCATGTGCGGCATGATACCAGCCGGGGGGCAGGCCCCGGCGGCTCCTTCGGGGGTCTGACCCCGGCGCGCAGACGCTCACTCAACCGGGGGTCCGGCCCCCAACTGAAAGACCGGGGTCAGATCCCCAGCGCTTCGGCCACTTCCGGATTGAGCGAATAGACGCCAAACATTTGCGCCTCGTCGAGAATATGGCCGCGGATCGCCAGCCGCGCCTGCGGACCGGTGAAATTGCCCTCGAGCGGAAACGGCACGTCCAGCGCATACAGACAGAACAGGTAGGCGTGCGGGCGCATGTCGTTCCACGGAGGGAACGGACCGTCGTAGCCAAAATACTCGCCGGCCATGTCGGGATCGCTGGTAAAAAGCGCCGTGTAGTCGTTCAGGCCCTGGCGCAACTGGTGCTCGGTGCCGTTCTTGATCGTAAACGGCACCAGCGGGCCCGGCTTGCCGTGCGGCGTCACCATCGCCGACATCTTGCCTTCGGCAAGCGACTTGATCGCCAGCGGAATATCGACCAAGGTCCAGTGATAGAACTCGACGCGCGGCAAATCTTCCGGCAGCACCACGCCTTCCTTGTTGGCGCCGGCGCTGGCGGCAGGCGCATCGACGTCGCGGCAGAACAGCGCCAGCGACTGGGTGCCGGAGGGCACCTCTTCCCACGCCAGGTGGGGGCTGCGGTTGGCCGCGTAACGCACGTGCGCAGCGGCATCAATCTGCGCGAAGGCGCATTCCGGCGGGATCACGCCACCTTCAATGAACGAATCGCTCCACAGTCTCATCGCAATCTCCGGCCCCTTGGTCTATTGACAGCGAAAGGCGCCAGAGGTTTCATCCAACGCGCGTGGGCGGTGCGATTTGCAGCCAGAAGGTCACCGGCCCGTCGTTGGTCAGCGACACTTTCATGTCGGCGCCGAACTGGCCGGTGGCGACCGTTGCATGGGCGGCGCGCGCCCGCCGCACGAAATGGTCGAACAGGCGGCGGCCGTCCTCGGGGCTGGCCGCCGGCGAAAACGACGGCCGCGTGCCCGAATTGGTGTCCGCCGCCAGCGTGAACTGCGGCACCAGCAGCAGGCCGCCCTGGACGTCGGTGACGCTGCGGTTCATCTTGCCGGCGTCGTCGGCGAACACGCGATAGGCCAGCAGCTTGGCCAGCAAGGCGTCCGCCTGCTTCTCGGTGTCGCCCTTTTCGGCGCACACCAGTACCAAGAGGCCGGCATCGATGGCGCCGACCAGGGCGCCATCGACGACCACGCTGGCGTGGCTGACCCGTTGCAGCAGGGCGATCATGCCGCCAGCGTCACGCGGGAAAACTTGCGCTTGCCGACCTGCAGCACGAAGGTGCCGGCATCGAGCTTCAATGCCTTGTCGCTGACGACCACGCCGTCGATGCGCACGCCGCCCTGGTCGACCATCCGCATCGCTTCCGAAGTCGACGCGCACAGACCTGCCTGCTTGAGCAGCTGCGGCAGTCCGACCGGGGCGCCCGACAGCGCCAGCTCCGGCACGTCGTCCGGGATGCCGCCCTTGGAACGGTTGACGAAATCGGCCAGCGCATCGTCGGCCGCCTGCGCCGAGTGGAAGCGGGTGACGATTTCCTTGGCCAGCGCCACTTTTGCCTCGCGCGGGTTGAGGCCCCCTTCGACTGCGCCTTTCAGCTCGGCCAGTTCGCCAATGGAACGGAACGACAGCAGTTCGAAGTAACGCCACATCATGACGTCCGAAATACTCATCAGCTTGGCGAACATGGTATTGCCCGGCTCGGTGATGCCGATGTAGTTGTTCTTCGACTTGGACATCTTGTCGACGCCATCCAGCCCTTCCAGCAAGGGCATGGTCAGGATGCACTGCTGTTCCTGCCCGTAGTCTTTTTGCAACTCCCTGCCGACCAGCAAATTAAATTTCTGGTCTGTTCCACCTAGCTCAAGGTCTGCCTTCAAAGCGACCGAATCGTAGCCTTGCATCAAAGGATAGAGGAACTCATGGACGCTGATGGGTGTCCCACTCTTGTAGCGCTTGGTAAAATCGTCGCGCTCCATCATTCTTGCAACGGTGTAACGCGACGACAGTTCGATCATGCCGCGCGCGCCCAGCGGGTCGGACCATTCGGAGTTGTAGCGAATTTCCGTGCGCGCGGCGTCGAGTACCAGCGATGCCTGCTTGAAGTAGGTCATCGCGTTGATTTCAATCTGCTCGCGCGTCAGGGGCGGACGAGTAATGTTGCGGCCCGACGGATCGCCGATCATCGACGTGAAGTCGCCGATCAGGAAAATCACCTGGTGCCCCAGGTTCTGCAACTGGCGCATCTTGTTCAGTACCACCGTGTGGCCGAGGTGCAGGTCGGGTGCGGTGGGGTCAAGGCCGAGTTTGATGCGCAGCGGGGTGCCAGTCTTTTCCGAGCGCGCCAGCTTTTGCGCGAACTCGGACTCGATCAGCAGTTCGTCGACGCCGCGCTTAGTGATGGCAAGGGCTTCCTGCACGGTGTCGGTCAGCGGCAGCGCAGGTGAGGCCGGCGCGGCGGCAGCGTTCTTGGAAGGTGCGGGAGTGGTCATATGGTTCTATCAGCAGGGATTCAAAAATGTTGGGCAGACTCGAGAGTTTGTTATAATGCCCGATCCTATTCACGTTGCCCAATGAAAACTATTCAAAACAACAACAAGAAAAAGTAGTGTCCTATTGGATGTTCAAGCGGCAAATTTTAACTGATTGCATGAACCCTACACACAAAATCACAGGCAAGCGCGGTACCGGCCTGCTAGGAACGACGCGAAAGGCGCGCATCATCGGCGCTGCTGCGATCTTTCTTGCAGTTTGCGCATTCGGTGCCGCTGGCGTCGCGCCATTGAGCCCGGATGCGTCCGACGTTCCCGTCAAATCGATCGCCCAGGAACTGGAAATGCCGAAGCTGGCAGACCAGATCGCGGCGCTGCAGCAAGAGCCGCAGCAATTCATCCACGAAGAAAAAGTCCGCGCGGGCGATTCGCTCGCTTCCCTGCTCTATCGCCTCGGCGTCGATGACCAGGACGCGGTCAGTTTCATCAAGAGCGACAAGGTCGCCCGTGGCGTGATGCAGCTCAAGACCGGCAAGCGCGTGCAGGCCAAGACGGACGAAGACGGCCAGCTCGAATGGCTGCGCGCGAGCGTCGTCGATGCCAACGACAATCCGGTCAAGAATATTTCGATCACGCGCCGCGGCAACAAGTTCACCGCATCGGAAGCGGCGCCCCAGCTCGAGCGCCGCGTCGAAATGCGCGCCCGCACCATCACCAATTCGCTGTATTCGGCGACCGATGCCAGCACCGACGGCAGCAAGCTGCCGGACTCGATCGTGGCGCAGATCATCGAGATGTTCTCGACCAGCATCGACTTCCGTACCGACCTGAAACGCGGCGACCGCTTCAACGTGGTCTACGAAACGTTCTGGCAAGACGGCGAGATGGTGCGCGCCGGCCGCATCCTGGCCGGCGAATTCGTCAACCGCGGCGTGACGTACCAGTCGGTATGGTTCGAAGATCCGGCCAGCCGGGCGGGCGGCGGCTACTACACCTTCGACGGCAAGGCGCTCAAGAAAGCCTTCCTCAAGTCGCCACTGGAATTCTCGCGGATTTCGTCGGGCTTCTCGATGCGCGTGCACCCGATCTCGGGCGCGTGGAAAGCGCACAAGGGCGTCGACTTCGCCGCCGCGCTCGGCACGCCGATCCGCGCCTCGGGCGATGGCGTCGTCGACTTCGCCGGCGTCTCCGGCGGCTACGGCAACATGGTCGTCATCAAGCACTGGGCCAACTACAGCACCGCCTACGCCCACATGAGCCGGTTCGCGTCGAACCTGCGCAAGGGCGCCAAGATCAGCCAGGGCGACATCATCGGCTACGTCGGCTCGACCGGCTGGTCGACCGGCGCCCACCTGCACTACGAATTCCGCGTCAACAACGAAGCGCGCGATCCGACCTCGCTCAACGTCATTGCCCAGGCGCCGATGACGCCTGCCGAGATGGCACGCTTCAAGAGTTCGGCGGCCGACATGAGCCACCGCTTCGCGCTGCTGCGCCCGGGTGGAACCGCCCTGGCAGCACGCTAGTCCATACGTAATAATGGGCGGGAAAGCACATCGCTTTCCCGCCCATTTTTTTTGAGCAGCCCATGACCATTTCCTCTTCGCTGTACATCGGCCTGATGTCGGGCACCAGCCTGGACGGCGTGGACGGCGTGCTGGCCGAGTTCGGCAGCGATGGCGCCATCCGCACTGTCGGCGCCGCTTTCATCCCGTTCGGCGCCCACTTGCGCGCCGACCTGATGGCGCTGCAGGCAAGCGGAGTCAACGAAATCGAACGGGAAGCGCGCGCCGGCAACCAGATCGCCGAGGCGTACGCTGCCTGCGTGGCGCAACTGCTGCCGGCCGCCGGCGAACCGGTGCGCGCCATTGCCGCGCACGGCCAGACGGTGCGGCATCGCCCGGAACTGGGCCTTACGCGGCAGACGATCAACGCCGCGCTGCTGGCGGAGCTGACCGGCATCGACGTCATTGCCGACTTCCGCAGCCGCGACGTCGCCGCCGGCGGCCAGGGCGCGCCGCTGGTGCCGGCCTATCACCGGGCGCAGTTCGGCCAGCCGGGGCAGACGCGGGTGGTGGTCAACATCGGCGGCATCGGCAACATCAGCGTGCTGCATGCCATCGGCGCCGTGACCGGCTTCGATACCGGCCCGGGCAATGTACTGATTGATGGCTGGATCGCGCGCCACCAGCGCAAGGATTACGACGCCGACGGCGCCTGGGCGGCCACCGGCAAGGTCGACACCGCTTTACTGGCGACGCTGCTGGCCGAGCCCTACTTTGCCGTCACGGGTCCCAAGAGCACCGGCCGCGACCTGTTCCACATGGAGTGGCTCGACGCCATGCTGGCGCATCACCGCGCGCTGCCGCCGGCGGACGTGCAGGCGACGCTGACGGCGCTTACCGCCGTGTCGATCGCGCAGGCGATCGCGGCGCAAGCCGAACAGGTCGATGCGGTGTACGTATGCGGGGGCGGCGCCTACAACGGCGCGCTGATGCGGGCGCTCGCCGCCGCGCTGGGCGGCAACACGCCGGTGGAGTCTACCGCGGTGCTGGGCGTGGCGCCGAACCGGGTCGAGGCGCTGGCGTTCGCCTGGCTGGCGATGCGCTTCCACCAACGCAAAGCGGGCAATCTGCCCGCTGTGACGGGGGCAAAGGGCGACCGGATTCTCGGCGCGCTCTACCCCGCGTAAATCTTAATGCTGCCCGCCTGGAACGGGCAGCTTGCTACCTCAGGCCGAGAACGACGAACCGCAGCCGCAGGTCGAGGTGGCGGTCGGGTTCTTGATGACGAACTGGGCGCCTTCGAGGTCGTCCTTGTAGTCGATCTCGGCGCCGACCAGGTACTGGTAGCTCATCGAATCGATCAGCAGCTGGACGCCGTTCTTGACCAT
>JBBRXM010000141.1:0-9428 GCA_038248405.1 Burkholderiales bacterium | reverse complement strand
CTCGGTCTCCGGGTTCTTGCTCGAGACGCCGTATTCGCTGATGCCGTCGATGCTCACGTCCACCGCATCGGTGGTGTAGAACCAGCCGCGCCAGAACCAGTCAAGGTCGGTGCCGGAGGCGTCTTCCATGGTGCGGAAGAAGTCGGAGGGCGTCGGCCGCTTGAACTTCCAGCGCTGCGCGTATTCGCGGAAGGCGAAGTCGAACAGCTCGCGTCCCAGCACCGTCTCGCGCAGGATGATCAGCGCGGTGGTCGGCTTGGCGTAGGCGTTGAACCCGAACTGCAGCACCGACTCCGAGTTGGTCATGACCGGCACCTGGTTCTTGCTGCGCATGTAGTCGACGATGGCGCGCGGCTCGCCGCGCGACTGCGGGTAGTGCTCCTCCCAGGCCTGCTCGGCCAGGTACTGCACGAAGCTGTTGAGGCCTTCGTCCATCCAGGTCCACTGGCGCTCGTCGGAGTTGACGATCATCGGGAAGTAGTTGTGGCCCACCTCGTGGATGATCACGCCGATCAGGCCATACTTGGCCTGCTTCGAGTAGGTGATCTCGCCGGTCTTCTTGTCCTTGGTGGGGCGCGGCCCGTTGAACGAGATCATCGGGTACTCCATGCCGCCGACCGGGCCGTTGACGGAGATCGCGGTCGGGTAGGGATAGTCGAGCGAATACTTGTTGTACTGTTCGATGGTGTGGACGATCGCCTGGGTCGAATACTTCTCCCACAGCGGGTTGCCTTCCTTCGGGTAGTACGACATCGCCATCGTGTTGGTGCCGTCTTTCTTGTAGCCCTGCGCATCCCAGATGAACTTGCGGCTGGTGGCAAACGCGAAGTCGCGCACGTTGTTGGCCTTGAAGCGCCACGTCTTGGTCGCGGTGCTGCGCGATTTCTCGGCCAGTTCGGCCTCGGCCTGGGTGACGATGACGACCGGCTTGGTGGCCGTGCGGGCCTGGCGCAGGCGCTCGCGCTGGGTGGCGGTGAGCACGGCGTCGGGGTTCTGCAGCTCGCCCGTGCTGGCGACGATATGGTCGGCCGGCACCGTCAGCGAAATGTCGTAGTCGCCGAATTCGAGCGTGAATTCGCCGCTGCCGAGGAACTGCTTGTGCTGCCAGCCGTAGACGTCGTAGTAGGCCGCCATGCGCGGAAACCACTGGGCGATCTCGAACAGGTCGTTCTTGTCGGCGTCGTCGAAGCGCTCGTAGCCGGAGCGCCCGCCGAGCACCTTGGCGTCGTTGATCTTGTAGTTCCACTCGACGCTGAAGACGAACTTGGCGCCAGGTTTGAGCGCGCGCGGCATATCGATGCGCATCATCGTCTTGTTGATCATGAACTTGAGCGGCTGGCCGTCCGCTCCCTTGACCGACCTGATGTTGAAGCCGCCGTCGAAGGTGCGGCTCTCCAGGATCGAACGCATCGAATCGAAGCGCATGCCTTCCTCGGCGTTGCGGCCCTTGGCCCACGCCTCGCGCGAGGGCAGGGTGCCGGTGGTGCGGTTGTCCGAGCCGGGGGTGAACAGGTTCTGGTCAAGCTGCAGCCACAGGTAGGACAGGCTGTCGGGGGAATTGTTGTGATACGTGACCGTCTCGCTGGCGGAAATCGAGCGGTTCGCTTCGTCGAGCGTGGCGCGGATCGTGTAATCGGCGCGCTGTTGCCAGTAGGCGTGTCCGGGCGCGCCGGAGGCGGTGCGGATGGCCGATGGCGTCGGCAGCAATTCGTCGAGCTGGCGGAACTTGTCGTCGAATGGCTCAGCTGCGAAGGCGGACACGGTGAGGCACAAGGCCGCCAAGCTGATCGGCAAACGGATCATGATTACCCTGACATTGAATGGAATTTGGGATAAGTATTCTAATAGTATCTTGGGGTCACTTGCTCGCTGGAATTGTAAAAAACTTGAAACAATTCAACAGTCGCCGCGTAAAAGATGCGCCGCAGGCGGTATCATGGCCGAGGCCGTTATCACAGGAGTCAGGCGCGGGATGAACATTAACTCCAAGGCAACCATATTGATCGTCGACGGCGAGTCCGACACTCTGGTGCTGATGAAAGAGCAACTGCAGGGGCGCTACCACGCCAAGCTTGCCCGCACCGGCTGCGAGGCGCTGCGGCTGGCCGCGCTGGCGCCGCGCCCCGACCTGATCCTGATCGACGCCACCCTGCCCGACATGGACGCAACGGCGGTGCTGCGCGAACTGCGCGGCCAGTTCATCAACGACGGCATCGGCGTCATCTTCCTGACCGCCGACGGCGACGCCGATGCCGAGCGGCGCGCGTTTCGCGACGGCGCCACCGACGTCATCGCCCGCCCCGTCAGCGGCGAGGCTCTCAAGGCGCGCGTGGCGCTGCACCTCGAACTCAAATCGCTGCGCGCGATGCACCAGGACCGCGACGGCCAGCTCGACTACCTGGTCGCCGAGCGCACCCGCGAGGCGGTGCTGATGCAGGACGCCACCATCATGGCGATGGCGACGCTGGCCGAATCGCGCGACAGCAACGCCGCCAGGCACCTGCGGCGCACCCAGCTCTTCTTCACCGTGCTGGCACGCGAACTGCGCTTCCATCCGCGCTTTGCCGGCGAGCTGACCGACGCCAGCATCGCGCTGATGTCGAGGGCGGCTCCGCTGCACGATATCGGCAAGGTGGCGGTGCCCGACGCCATCCTGATGAAGCCGGGGCGCCTGACGCCGGACGAATTCAACCTCATGAAGCAGCACACCGTGCATGGCCGCGACGCCATCGCCGGCGTCGAAAGGACCCTCGGCGGCACCAATGCCTTCCTGCGCTACGCGCGCGAGATCACTTACTCGCACCAGGAGAAGTGGGACGGCTCGGGCTATCCGGACGGCCTGCGGGGCGAAAATATCCCGCTGGCGGCGCGCCTGATGGCGGTGGCCGACGTCTACGATGCGCTCATCTCCCGGCGCGTCTACAGGCCGGCGTTTACGCACGAGACGGCGGTCGAACTGATTCGGCAAGGCCGCGGCGAACACTTCGATCCCGACATCGCCGATGCGATGCTGGCGATCGAAGAGCAGTTCCGCGCCATCGCCGCCGAATTCCCCGACGAAGAATAGCCACCCGCGCCCCGCCATGTTCAAGGACTCCATCAAAACCCGCGGCTTGCTGGCGTTTGCGATCGGGGTGTGCATCACGGTGTGGACCTGCTTCACGGTGGCCGAAGCGCAGGACGCCCAGATTCGCAGCAATTTCGCGCGCGATACCGAGAAGGTCGCCACCGACACCAGCGCGCGCATGCGCACCTACTTCGACATGCTGCTCAGCCTCAAAGGGCTGTTCGCGGTCACCGGCGAGGTCGACCGCGAGCAGTTTTCGCGCTTCGTGCATCAGCTGCGCCTCTCCGAGCGCTATCCTGGCTTTCGCGCCATCCAGTTCGTGCGCGCGGTGCCGGGCGCCGACCTCGAAGACTTCGCCGCCGATGTGCGGGTGCAGTCGGGCGCCGGCGCGGCCGGCGTGCCGCCGTTCGTCGTCCATCCGCCGGTGCAAAGCGACGAGCACTTCGTCATCGAATTCAACGAACCGATGAAGGGGAACGAGAATGCCTTCGGCCTCGACCTGGCCAGCCTGCCGTGGCAGCGCGCCGCGGTCCAGGAGGCGCGCGACAGCGGCCGCATCGTCGCCACCGGCCGCACGCTGCTGGTGCAGGACGCCACGCGCCACCCGGGCTTCGTTGCGCGCGCGCCGATCTATCGCCAGAACATGCCGATCGGCTCGGTCGAGCAGCGCCGCGCGGCCTTCATCGGCGTGGTCGCGATCGTGTTCCGCGTCGATGACCTGATGCGCGAAGTGATCGAGCCGTCGCTGCTGCGCCACCTGGCGCTGCGCATCAGCGATGGCGGCGCCGACAGCGCCGACCGCCGCGCGCCACCCGACGACGGGACTGAGCTGTTCGACAGCCTTCCGCCCGGCGGCCTGAGGCTGGCGAACCTGGTTGCGCGGGGATACATCAGCGTGGCGCAACGCCAGTGGCTGGTGCAATACAGCGCGCTGCCCGGCAGCCGCTATACCCGCGACGCCACGCCGGTGGCCATGATCGCCGCTGCCGGGGTGCTGATCAGCGCCCTGATCGCGGCGCTGCTGATGGCGTCGCGCCGCAGCCGTGTGCTGGCCGGCCAGCTGCGCGCGACACTGTTCGAGCAGCGCGCCAGCCTGGCCGAACTCGAGCAGCAGAAGGCCCACGTCGAGCTGGCCCACGGCGACCTGTCGTCGGTGCTGGAGACGCTCAAGCAGGCGCAGGCCAACCTGATCACGTCCGAAAAACTGGCTTCGCTGGGCGCCCTGGTGGCCGGCATCGCGCACGAACTGAACACCCCGATCGGCAACAGCCTGCTGACGGCGACGGCGCTGGCCGACATGGTCAACGAGTTCGAGAAAAAATACGCCGACGGCGGCATCAAACGTTCGGCGCTGGAAGCGCACATGGCCGATACCCGGCTCGCCTGCGGCATCATGGCCAGCTCGCTCAGCCGCGCGGCCGACCTGATCACCTCCTTCAAGCAGGTGTCGGTGGACCAGACCAGCGACAAGCGGCGCCGCTTCGAACTCGGCGAAGTGGTGCGCGACACCGTGGCCACCTACGCGGCGCAGCTGCGGCGCGCCAACTGCCGCATCGACGTCGACGTGGCGCCGATGCTGGTGCTCGACTCCTACCCGGGCGGCATCGGCCAGGTGCTGTCCAACCTGATCAACAACGCGCTGCTGCACGCCTTCGAGGGTCAACCCGCGCCAAGGATGGTGATCAGCGCGCGCGAGATCGAGCAGGGCCAGGTGATGCTCAACTTCAGCGACGACGGCATCGGCATGACTGCCAAGACGCTGCACCAGGTGTTCGATCCCTTCTTCACCACCAAGATGGGGCACGGCGGATCGGGGCTGGGCATGAACATCGTCTACAACGTCGTCACCGGCATGCTGGGCGGGACCATCGGCATCGCCTCGACGCCCGGCAACGGCACCAGCGTGACGATCATCATGCCCAAGACCGCTCCCGCGCAGGCGGGGGTCGAGGCCGGCGCCGGCGCCATGCATACATAAAGCGGCGTATGCATGCCGGTGATATCGGCTTGACAAGGTGGGTGATATTGAACGAGTATCGCCTTACCTGAATCGAGGAGCCGCCATGCCGCTGTCCACGTTTACCCGTCGTACCTTGCTCGCTTCGCTGCTGGCGTTTTCCGCCGGCGCGCTGGTCCCGGCATTTGCCGCCGAATTCAGTTCCGACCGCATCAGCGTCATGGCCGAAGGCACCGGCACCGACGTGATCCTCATTCATGGCCTGGCGTCTTCGCCGCGCGTGTGGCGCGAGATGGTGGCGGCGGTGCCGGGGTACCGCTACCACCTGGTGCAGATTGCCGGCTTTGCCGGCCACGCCCGCGGCGGCAACATCGATGGCGCGGTGGCGGCGCCGGTGGCCGAAGAAATTGCCCGCTACATCTCCACGCGCGGCCTGATCAAACCGGCCGTGATCGGCCACTCGATGGGCGGCACCATCGGCATGATGCTGGCGGCGCGCCATCCCGATTCGCTGTCGCGCCTGATGGTGGTCGACATGTTCCCCTTCCTCGGCGCGATGTTCGCCGGGCCCGACGCGACCGCCACGAGCGTCAAGCCGATGGCCGACGGGCTGCTGGTGCAGATGCGTGCCGCCGCCCCCGAAGCCCGCAACGCGCGTTCGACTGCGACCATCAACAGCATGGTCGATACGGTGGCCATGCGGCCGGGGGCCATCGATGACTCGCTCAAGAGCGATCCTGACGTCGCGGCGCGGGCCTACCATGAGCTGGTGGTGACCGATTTGCGGCCGGAGCTGAGCCGGATCACCGTTCCCACGACCGTGTTGTACGTGGTGCCGAAAGCGCCCGGCCTGACCGAGGAAAAGGTGGACGGCTGGTACAAGGCCTCGTACACGCCGCTGAAAGGCGCGACGCTCAAGCGCATCCCGGCCAGCGCCCACTTCATCATGTGGGATCAGCCGCAGCAGTTCCAGGCCGAGGTCAAGGCGTTCCTGGGGCAGGCGAAGTCCTGAGTTTGCCGATTCAGAGCATGACGTCGCCCATCCTGCTCGTTCATGGCCTGTTTGGTTCGCTGTCCGATCCGGCCATCATCGCGGCATTTGGCGAGCGAACCGTATTTGCCCCCGACCTGCTGGGCTACGGCGAATTCCGTTCGGCCGGCACCGATGGCATGACGCTTGAAGCACAGGCCGACCATGTCGCCGCCTGGATGCGGCAGCGCGGCGCCGCGCCGGCGCATGTCGTCGGTCACTCCGTCGGCGGGGCCGTGGCGATGTTCTTCGCCAGCCGCCACCCGGATCTGACGCAATCGCTCACCAGCGTCGAAGGTAACTTCACGCTCGACGACGCCTTCTGGTCGCAGCGGATCGCGCAGATGGAATTGGACGAGGTGGAGGCCATCGTCGATGGCTACCAGGCCGACGCCGGTGCCTGGATAGCCGGGTCGGGTGTCACGCCCACGGGATGGGCGCTCGACGTCGCGCAGCGCTGGGTGCACAACCAGCCGCCATCGACGGTGCGGGCGCAGGCGCGCGCGGTGGTGGCGGCGACCGGCCGCGCTGACTACCTCGCGATGGTGCGGCGCCTGCTCGACGGCGGCCTGCCGCTCCACCTCATCGCCGGCGAGCGCTCGCGCGCCGGCTGGCACGTGCCAGGCTGGGTGGTGCGGCTGGCGGCCTCGAATGCTGACATTGCGGACAGCGGCCACCTCATGATGATCGAGGCGCCTGAGCGCTTCGCCGGCGCGATCCTGTCCAGCTAGTCAAAGCCCCGCACGGGGAGCCCGGCATCGCGCTGGATCCAGTTGTGTGGCGAATACTCGGTGCGCCCGTCTGTCGCATGCAGCGTGTAAGCATGGCGCGAGGCGGCCGAACGGTTCGGCGCGCTGTAATGCGGCAGCAGCCCATGGAAGCACACCAGCGTGCCGGCCGCCACTTCGACCGGCACCGCCACCCTGTCGTCCGGCCACGGCGTGTCGTCGAGCTTTTCCATCCGTACCTGGTCGCCCTCGCGCACGAAGCGCTCGCGCATCGGCGTGCGGTGGCCGCCCGGCTGCACCCACAGGCAGCCATTGTCGAGCGTGGCCTCTTCCAGCGCGAACCAGAAGGTCGTCACGCTGATCGGCGTGGTCTCGAAAAACGTGGCGTCCTGGTGCCAGCGCACTTCGCCGCCGATGCCAGGCTGCTTGAAGATATACATGGACTGCCAGACCAGCGCTTCGGCCAGGCCAAGGTCGCGCGCCACCGGGGCCAGCTTCGGATCGCGCGAAAAGCGCTCGAACACCGGGTCGAGGTCGTGCAGCGCGTGGCCGATCTTGTTGATCGAGAGCGACTTGTCCTGCCGCAGCCGCCCTTGCTCATCGAACGCCTCTTCCTCGAAGAAGCAGCGGATGGTGTTGTCTGACTGGAGGAAATAGTCGTCGGTCGCGGTGCTCTGGTCCTGGGTGGTGAAAATGCCCGCGCCCGCGCCGGGATCGAAGGCGTCGACGATCTGTCCGGCGCGCTCACGCACCGCCGCGATCTCCTGCGCGCTCTTAAAATCGGGCAGGACCAGGTAGCCGTCGCGCTGGTAGCGTGCGCGTTGTTCGTCGTTCAGCATCGATTGCTCCTTGATGTCACACCTGCCAGGCGCCGTCCCGGTACACCAGGTCGTCGTCCAGGTACACCGCTTCGGTCACGGCGAAGATGTCGACATGATAGCGGGCGTCCTTGCGCTTGAAGCCGGGCTTTGGATACACGCCGTGCTTGGCGCCGAGCGACAGGTGGATGCCGCACATGCGCTCGTAGGTGCCGATATCGTTGACGCGCCGCTCGCGCGTGAACGCGCGGTTCATGCCGAAGCCCAGTTCGCGCACCCACACTTCGCCTTCGTCGGCGCGGATGATCTCGAGCAGGCGTTCGAACTCGGGCGTCGCGTTCTCCGCGCCCACCACGCGCCCGCGCTCGATCACCAGCGTGATCGGCGTGGCGGGGCGGTTGACCAGGTAGGCGGTGTCGCCGAACACATGCACCCGTACGCGGCCATTGACCGCCTCCAGGTCCTGCGCCTCGGTGAATACTTCGCCGATCGGGAACTGGCCGCCGATATTGTTCATGCCGCTGTAGTCGCCGATATTGAGCTTGGCCGGCTCCAGTTTCGACGCGAACACCAGCGTTTCGCCGCCGCTGTCGACCCGCGCGGACGAGGCGCCGTCGATGCGCGCCTTCAGCGCCTGGCCGACGCCGCGGTAGTAGGCCGGATCGTAGGCCAGCGACTCGATGTAATGCGCGCCCTGCGCGCCGGGCATGCGCGACAGGTGCACGTGCTCGATCACCTTCAGGCCAAGCTTGAACAGTTCGACCCGGATGCGAAATGCCTCGAGCCGGAAGCTGGTCGACTGCACCAGCACCACCAGGTCGCCGCTGGCCATGCGGCGGAACTGCGCCAGCACGTCGTCCGGGCTGACGCTGTCGAAGTCGATGAAGGTGGCGCCGGGCAGGTTGCGGCGGTAGCCTTCGGCCAGCGCGCGCGCCAGGTCCGAGCGGCTGTCGTAGACCACCAGCGCGGCATGCGCCGGCCCGTGTTCGACAACCAGCGCGAGCACGTCGCGCAGGTACGCGGTGGCGGCATCGACCTCGTGGGCGGGGATGTCGCCCCAGGGGGAATCGGCGGTGTCGGCAAGGAGGGTCATGGGTGGCGTGCGGGTCAGGTCGAGCCGCAATTATACGTAGATGGCTCGCCGCTTGCGCTTGATCAAGTCGATTCCACGATGTTGATGCAAAGTTGTTTGTCGGAAATCACATCTGTCGGGAGGAGTCATGAAGAGCCGTCGTCTGCCGTTGTTTGCCAGGGCTTTGCACATGCTGGTGCTGGCCACGCTGATCGTTGCCGCGCAGTGCCTGCTGGCGTGGCCGGCGCAGGCGAAGTCGCAGGCGCCCGAGCAGGCCGCGCTCCAGTTCTACCGCTGGTACATGCAGTCGCTGGCCATCAACCAGGATCCGCTCAGGCAGTCGCCGGTGCAGATGTCCGCCTACGTGGAGAAGAAGCTGTTGAGCGACCTCAAACGCCGCATGGCCCGCAAGGGCTTGCACGCCGACTATTTTATCCAGGCCCAGGAGTTCATGGAGGACTGGGCGACCGACATCAGGACGGTGCGGCCGGTTATTCAGGGCAACCTGGCCAGCGTCGTCGTGCTGCTGGGCGCCACGCCGGACACCCGCCGCATCCTGGCGCTGACCTTGGTCAGGGAGGCGGGGGAGTGGAAGATCAGCATGGTGCGGATCGTCTAGTGTCCTGAGTTAGAAATTCGCAAACAAAATCGCTCAATGCTCGCCAGAATGGCATCTGCTGATTTTGTCCAAACAAACGGTTTCGGTTCGGCGTTGTTCATCTTGAGATAGGAACGAATTGCGTCCTCTAATTGGCG
>JBBRXM010000140.1:0-9464 GCA_038248405.1 Burkholderiales bacterium | reverse complement strand
TGGTTCGAACGGCTCGATCATGCCGGTTTCGAGCGCCATTCGGCGGATCCATTTATCGCTTTTGATAGTCATCGCGGGGGCTTTTCCATAGAGTTGTCGAACGAAGCTTGGGCGCGCGCGGCGCGCCGGGTCCGTGCGATTTTACGCGAATTTATCCGCCCGGTATCTATTTAGCCTGCGCCAACAGCCTGGCGATCATCTCGCGCGTCAACTTCGCCGCCAGGTCGGGCGACTCCATCGGGAACAGGTGGCCGCCCTTGATCTCGGCGAAATTGGCGCCGACCAGCCGCCGCGTCGCATCCAGGCCTGCCTGGCGCAGTTCGAACGAGTTGTCGCCGGCGATGAAGCCGATCGGCACCGGGAACGGCGGGCGCACCAGCGTGCCCAGGTGGTGCGGCAGCGAGCGGTAGATGTCGGTTTCGATCTCGCGCGAAAAGCGCAGCTGCACGCCCTCCGGATGCGGCATCAGGCCATGCTCCATGTAGTCCTCCAGCACGCCGGGCGCCCACGCCGCGAAGATGTCCTTGGAGGCGAAATGATCGTAGGCCGCCTTCGCGTCGTGCCACACGGTGCGCCGGCGCTGCGACGATTTGGCGGGCGAAAAGCGGTCGTCCCAGCCGCGCTCCTTGGCAAAGCGCAGCAGCCAGGCGCGCCAGCCCGATACCACGGGCGAGTCGAGCATCACCACGCAGCGCACCAGGTCGGGGCGCTCCTTGGCGGCCATCAGGCTGAGCATGCCGCCGAGCGAATGGCCCAGCAGGATGGCCGGCTGCGGATACGCTTCCAGCCGTGCGATCAGTTCGGCCACCAGTTCGGGCCAGCCGTCGGAGACCGGGAAGGCGTCGTCGTGGCCGACCATGTCGGTCGAGCGGACGTCGAATTCGTCGCCCAACGCGGCGAGAAAGCGGCGATAGACGCCTGCCGGGAAGCCGTTGCCGTGCGTGAAGTGAAGCAGATGTTTTGTCATGCGCAGATTGTAATGCGGGCAGCATTGGCCCGGCTAGAGGAAATCCCCTATTGCCCATACCAGTAGCGCGCATGTTCCGATCGGTAGCTGCTGACCGCCACCTGTGCGCCGAAGTGCAGGCTGACGGCGCCCGCTTCATCGGTGCGCATGCGGGCGATGCCCATCTCGCGGTAGCGCTCGTACACCTCCGCCTTCGGATGCCGATAACGATTGCGGTACCCCACCTGGAACACGCCCAGCGCCGGCTGCACGGCGGCGAGGAAGGCCGGCGTCGACGACGTGCCGCTGCCGTGGTGCGGCGCCAGCAGGACGTCGGCGCGCAGTTTGCCGGCCGCGTGCAGCACCAGTTGCGCCTCCTGCGCCGCTTCGATGTCGGCCGCCAGCAGCATCGAATGCGCGCCGGCGCGAATGTGCAGGGTGCAGCCGCGCGCGTTGGGCTTGAGCGACGCGTCCTCGTAGCTGGCGGCGCTCGGCTGCAGCATCTCGAACTGCACCGCGTCCCAGCTCCAGCGCTGGCCGGCGATGCAGCGCGTGTGCGCATGCGCCGCGCGCACGATCGGGTGCGCGGCAGACAGCGACGACGCCACCCAGCCGACCCGCGCCGCCTGCATGACGGCCAGCGCGCCGCCGGCGTGATCGAGGTCGCTGTGGGTGATGACCATGCCGTCGAGCGCATCGATGCCGCGCGCCTTCAGGTAGGGCCCGATGACGCGGTTGCCGCCGTTCGAATCGGGCGAGTACAGCGGGCCGGCGTCGTAAAGAAGCCGGTGGCCGGCCGTCTCGACGAGCAGCGCCATGCCCTGGCCGACGTCGAACGCGGTGACGGCAAGCTCGCCGCGTGCTGGCTGCGACGGCGCGCCCGCCAAGAGCGGCAGCCATGCCAGCGCGCCGGCCCAGCGCAGCGGCCAGCCGCGCGGCGCCAGCGCCCACAGCGTGCCGGCCAGCGCCAGGCAGAACACCCAGGCGGACGGCGCCGGCGCGCTCCACACCGCCAGCCCGGTGGCGCCGAGCCAGCCGAGGAAGCCCGCCAGCGCCTCGACCGCGGCATGGGCAGCGCCGAGCAGCATCTCCGCCAGCGGCGCCGGCAGCATGCTGCCCGCCAGCGCCAGCGGCGTGACGACGAAGCTCACCAGCGGAATGGCGACGGCGTTGGCGATCGGGCTCACCAGCGAGACCTGCGCGAACAGCAGCATCGTCAGCGGCACCAGGCCGAGCGTGACCGCGTACTGCGTGCGTGCAGCCGTCGCGAGCAGGTTGCGCCAGCCGGAGGCGGAGCTGCCGACCCGCCCCGCGGTCGCGAACAGGATGATGGCGACGGCGCCGAACGAGAGCCAGAAACCGGGCCACAGCACCGCCCACGGATCGAGCAGCACGACAACGCCGAGCGCCACGCACAGCACGTGCGAGACGCTGGTGATGCGCCCGGCCCACAGTGCCGCCGCCACCACCGCCAGCATGTACAGAGTGCGCTGCGCCGGCACGCCGAAGCCGGCCAGCAGCACGTACAGCAGGGCGACGGCGGCGCCGGTGAGCGCGGCCACCTTTTGGGCCGGCAGCAGCAGCGGCAGCTGGGCGCGGGTGAAGAAGGAGCGCCGCCACAGGGTCGAGGCCAGCAGCGCGAACAGGCCGGCGATCATGGTGATGTGCAGGCCCGATATCGAGATCAGGTGGCTGATGCCGGTGCGGCTGAACACCGCCCAGTCGGCCTGGTCGATGGCGCGCTGGTCGCCGACCACCAGCGCGACGATGACGCCGGCGTACTGTTTGCCCGGCAGCGCGGCCAGGATGCGCTCGCGCAGGCGTGAGCGGCACCATTCGACGGCGTTGGCGATGCTGAAGACGAAGCTGTCGAGACGGCGGTTGCTGCCATCGGGCCGCACGTAGCCGGTGGCGCGCACACCCTGCTCGAGCAGCCAGACTTCGTAGTCGAAGCCGTAAGGATTGGCATTGCCGTGCGGGCGCTGCAGGCGCACCGTCAGCTGCCAGCGCTCGCCCGGCTGCACGGCGACGACCGGTGCTACCGCATCGCGAAAGCCGGCATACCACGAGAGCGCAACGCGCGGCGGCACCGCCATCGGCGCGCCCACCACCCGTTCGACCGCGAAATTGAAGCGCACGCCCTGCTCGAACCGGTACGGCAGGCTGTCGATGGTGCCCACCAGGGTGACGTCGCGGCCCTCGTCGTCCCTGGCCAGTTGCGGCGCCAGCGCGGCGTGCGCCAGCAGCGCGGCCCAGCAAAAGCCCAGCAAGGCGCCGGCTGCGGCGGCGCGCAACGGCCCGCGCACACCCCACAGCAGCAGCAGCGCCAGGGCGGCGCAAAAGGCCATCCCCGCGGTGTCGGGCAAGGCCGCTGCCGTCTGCAGCCACGCGGCGCCGCCGGCAAATCCGAGAATCGCACAGCGCATGGTTGGCTCATGAGGGTGACAAAGTCGTCCAGTGTCGGCCCGATCCCATTGCCACGTGTTGGGACATATCGAACTCGCACCGCCGGGCACGGACTCATTTGGCGGAAAAACGATACCTCAGTGACATTCTTTCGCGTTCGCCGATGCTTGCGATGTCGCAATTTAGTCACGAAAGGCCGTTTTGACCATAAAAGAAGATTTCGACAAGGAAATTTGTGTTAATTTATAGCATTAGTGATCACTTTTTGCCCCAGCCTCGATGCGATACGCGCACAACAAGTGGACCAGACAGCCATTCCCGTCGGCGGCATCCGTCGCCGGCGGCGGCTTTGCGCTGGTCGCACTTGTGATCGCCTGGGCGGTGCTGACGGAGACGCCGGAGCGCGTCCGCTCCCCGATAACGGAGATGGCGCAGGCGCCGGCGACACAGGCGGTTGTCACCGCGCCATCCATTCCGGCGTCTCAGCCGGCCAGGCTGGTGTATCGCTATTCGGTGATTCCCGGCGGCGTACACAGCGCGGCGGAGCTGGCATCGGCGCTGCGTGCCGATCCGGCGGCGGCAGCCCATTACGCCGGTTTCGACGTGGCCGCCGCGCGCAGCGTACGCGTCGAAAAATCGCGGCTGGTGCATGTGTCGTACCGGATTGGCGACAAAATCTACTGGACCAGGAACAAGGTCCGCCTCGCCGCCGGCGAAGAGCTGCTGTCCGATGGAACCAACCTGGTACGGGCGCGCTGCGGCAATCGCATCGCCGATGAGCCGCAAAGCATAATCTTCGACAATGAGCCGGCCCCGGGCGCGCTCGACGCACTGATGGTGTCGGCCGACGGCCTGGTCGAGGAAGGGGACGAGATGCCGGCAGGCGGCTACGGCATGCCGCAGGCCGCCCCAGCGCAAGGTGTCGAACAGCCGTCGGCAGTACGCCTGGCGTCGAATATGCGGTTCGGCGCGCCGTTGCCGATGCCCTCCTCGCGCGGTCCCACACCCGGTTCCGCCCTGACGGCACCGCCGCCGGTGTCGGTCAGCAAACCGGCCTCCACGCCGACGGCGCCACGGCCAACGGACAGCGTGTTCGCGGTTGCGCCACCCCCTGCTTCGCCGGTCCAGCTGCCTGCGGGACCGACCGGGGTAGCGCCGTCGCCTCCGGCTGCCGTGCCAGGGACGCCGGTGCCGGCCACGCCAGCGCCTGGTTCGCCCACTCCAGTTCGGCCAGGGCCGACGGCCAAACCGCGGCCCTCGCCACCCGCAGTGCCTGCGCCCGATTCGCACGCCCCATCTCCGTTGGAGCCGACGGTTGGTCCGCATCCTGTCGCGCCGGAGGCGCCGACGCCGATCCCCGAACCTGGTTCGGCGGCGCTGGTTGCCGTCGCACTTGCTGCCATCGGGGTGGCCCGGCGCCGCCGCAAGCATCCGGCCGGGCGGGCGCAGGAGCACTGACCTGCGACGTTATCTGGCAGGCACCGCGCGCATGAATTCGACCATCGCCGCCACCAGCGCCGGAGAAACCGGCAGCGCCGGATCCGAATAGGATGCCATCTGCGCCGGCATTGCGCCGTCGACCATCTTCAGCACATGGTTCATCCCCGGGATGACCGTCAGGCGCGCTTGCGGACAGGCTTTTTTCAGCGCCTCGGCCTCGCTCACGGCAACCTGGATATCGGTGCTGCCCTGGACGATCAGCACCGGCACCTCCAGCCTGGCGACCTGCTGCGCCGGCACATACTTAAACCACGACACCAGGTACGGCTGCACGCTGTCGCGATACAGGCTGGCCAGTTCCTTTGGCGCGTTCGCCGTGGTCCGGCCGCCTTCGAGCGAAACGAGTACCGCTTCGTTCTGGGCCGCCAGCGCCGGCGGCAGCTTGCCCGCAAGCTGGGTGCGCAGGACATCGGCCGCGCCGCGCGCCACGCCCGCCAGCGAGATGAACGCGCTCGCTCCGGCCTTCTTCGCCGCCAGCATGCCGATCAGCGAGCCTTCGCTGTGGCCGATCACGGTCACCGTCGAAAATCGAGGGTCGCGCCGCAGCATGGTGATCCAGGCGGCGGCGTCGTCGACGTAGGTGTCGAAGCGCAGGTCGGCCTCGCTGGCGCCCGCGGGGAGGCTCGCCGCGATGCCGCGCTTGTCGTAGCGCACCGATGCGAAGCCGGCGTCGCCGAGCGCCTGCGCCAGCAGCATCAGGCTGTTGTTGGCGCCCGGGAGCGCGGTACTGTTGCCGTTCCTGTCGGTCGGCCCGGAGCCGGCGATGATCAGCGCCACCGGCACCTGCCCTTTCGCGGCCGGCAGCAACAGGCTGCCGTTGATCTTGCCCGTCGGCGTGTCGAGCGCGATGGGTGTATCGGCGGGCGCCGCCGCGTGGGCGGCGGTGGCGAAAACGGCGAATGCGATCGCGCCGAGGAGCTTGCGCAGGGTGTCAGGCTTCAAGATGTCCACTCCTTTCGAGTCGTTTGTAGAAAATCAGGGAATACACAGCCGGCAGGATCGGGCCGGCCAGCAGCACGGCCAGGCACAAGCCGAGCGGCAAGCCGGCGAACATGCCGGCCAGTGACAGAACCGCCCCGCCCAGCATGGTCTTGGCGGCGAGGCGGTGGGTGGAATACCAGACCCGTTCGTTCGCGAGCGTCCACGGCGTGCGAATGCCGATCCAGAAATTGCGGCGCACCTTGCCCATCACGTTGCCGACGAGGCCGAGGAACATGGCCAGGCCGCCGAACAGCGCCCGGTTGATCGGCATCGACGGCGAATACGCGCCCCACACGATCACGCACTGCAGGTAGCCCAGCAGCGCTACGGCGATCACGCCGATATGCCAGTAGGTGGCGTCGAAGCTGTCGACCGTGAAGCGCTTCGGCGACAGCGACGGCAGCGCCGGCCACAGCACCATCAGCATCAGCATCAGCACCGTCTCGATGAAGACAAAGCTGCGCGGGCCGTAACCGTTGACGTTGCCGGCGGCGTCCCAATGGGTAGGAATCGTCGCCGGCAGCTTCGAATAGAGAGCCAGCGTGAACGCGACCGTTGCCAGCACTATCACCGAGCACGCGATCCAATACCTGTTCTTCATTTCCCGTCTCCTTTAACGCTACCGGCGAGGTTCACCGCCCACGCCAGCACGTCTTCCACCACCGTCGTGTTCAGCGCATACCAGATCGTCTGGCCCTCGCGCCGGGTCGTCACCAGGCCGGCGGCCTTGAGCACCGCAAAATGGTGCGACATGGCCGGCTTGCTCATGTCGAAGCGCTCGGCAAGGTCGCCGGCCGTCATCTCTTCCTTGCGCAGCATGTGCAAGATCTCGCGCCGGGTCGGATCGGCAATCGCCTTGAACGCCAGGTTGATCGAGCTCGCCATTTCAAATACCATCTAATTAAGTAACTGTCTAAATACTAGATGGCGCCGCTGACGGTGTCAAGTTAATCACACTTGGACAGCACCGGAAAAACGCACGATAATCAAATGCATCAGTCGCAAAAGCAACACGCCCCACAATCTGTATTTACACTGAAATCAATGACCCAACTCGGCTTCGTCAGACTGTTTTCCTCCCCGCTGCTGGCCTTCTTCATCTCGGCCATCATCGTCTCCGCCTGCGGCTACGGCATCTACCGCAGCGCGCGCGCCAGGCCGGCCGCCGCCGCCGCCCGCTACTGGAAGCTGCTGTCGTTTGCCGCCGAAATCTGCCTTGCCGTCGGCCTGGTCGGGCTGGCCATCTTCGCCGGCCGCATGAAAATCAGCGCCGATCATCAACTGCTCGAAGAGCGGGTCCGCATCTCGCAGGCCGTCGTCGACGAGCGCGTGCGCGTGGCCGCGCTGGATAACTGCGCGCCAGCCGAACGCCTGGCGCCCTACAACCCGTCGATCGCGAAAAAGGACCTGTGCGCCATCGTGCGGCCCTTCGTTGGCGCCATGGCACCCGACGCCGACTGGCAGGCGGCGCAGCGCTCCTTGCGCGACTTCAGCGGCAAATATCCCGGCTGCGTCGACAACGTCTTCACGCGCCACTCCGACTGCGGCAATACGGTCACGCTCGCGGGCCAGCTGGCCGACGCCATCGGCGCCCTCGAGACGAGCAAGGGGGCCGCGCGCAATGACGAGGCAATGGCGCTGATGCTTGCGACGCCGGCTTCGTGGGGCTTCATGCTGTTCGCGTTCCTGATCGCCTCCGTCGGCGTGTCGATCAAGTGCGCGCGCGCGGCCGCCGATTGGTTCGAGACCAGTGAGAGTAAGCCGACCCGATGAGGGCAATCGCAGCCGCCGTTGTGAGCGTGCGGTTCGCCGGCATCACCGCGTGGCGGCGGGCACACCAGAAATAAGCGGCGCCAGCCGAGGCAGCGCGGCCAGCGCATTGGCGCATGTGGCCATCGCCACCTGCTGCGCGCTCAAGCCCCGCATCTCCGCCAGCGCCGCGCCGATCGCGGGCAGCTGCTCCGGGCTGTTGCGGGCCGGGTGGATCCACACCGGCGAGATGTCGGGTGCGTCGGTTTCGAGCACGATCGATTCGAGCGGCAGCGTGGTCGCCAGGCGCCGGATCTGCAGCGCGCGTGAAAACGTCATCGCCCCGCCGAAGCCCAGCTTGAATCCGAGGTCGATAAAAACTTGCGCCTGCTGGAAGCTGCCATTGAAGGCGTGCGCGATGCCGCCGGGCGGACGGATCTGGCGCACGTGCTTGAGCACCTGGTCCTGCGAACGGCGCACGTGCATCAGCACCGGCAGGCCGAACTCGCGGGCGATGCGCAGCTGCGCGCGAAAGAAATGATCCTGCTTGTCGCGCATCGCCGGTTCGGTCAGCGTGGGGATGAAGAAATCGAGGCCGACCTCGCCGATCGCGACAAAGCGCGGATCGTCCATCGCCGCTTCGACCTTGCTGCGCAGCGTGGCCAGGTCTTCCTCGGTGGCGTTTGGCACGCACATCGGATGGATGCCGAGCGCGTAGCTGGCGTTGGGCGCGGCGGCGGCCAGTTGCGCGACGGTGTCGAAGTTGTAGCGGTCGACTGCCGGAATGACGATCATCGCCACGCCGCCCTCGCCCGCCTGGTGCGCCACCGCCAGCGACTCGCCGCCGAATTCGTGCGCGTCGAGGTGGCAGTGGGTGTCGATCCACATGATCAGCGGCCGGCCGGCTGCAGGCCGTTCTCGGTCAGCCGCAGCACGCGGTCGCAGCGGTGCGCCAGTTCGATGTCGTGGGTGACGATGACAAACGCCGTGCCGAGCGTCGTCGACAGGTCCAGCATGAGGTCGAAGATCGACTGCGCGGTGGCGTGGTCGAGGTTACCGGTCGGTTCGTCCGCCAGCACGCAGGCCGGCTCGGTCACCAGTGCGCGCGCCAGCGCCACCCGCTGACGTTCGCCGCCGGATAATTCGCCCGGCACGTGGATGGCGCGCTTGGACAGGCCCACGCGCTCCAGGATGGCCTGGGCCTTCCTGACGGCCGAGGCGCGGTTCTCGCGCCGGATCAGAAGCGGCATGGCGACGTTATCGAGCGCGGAAAATTCGGGCAGCAGGTGGTGGAACTGGTAGACGAAGCCGAGCGAGGCGTTGCGCAGGTCGCCGCGCGCGGTCTCGGACAGCGTGGCGAAATCGGCGCCTTGCAGCGTCACCGTGCCCGTGGTCGGCGTATCGAGCCCGCCCAGCAGGTGCAGCAGCGTGGACTTGCCGGAACCGGAGGCGCCGACGATGGCCACGTGTTCGCCGCGGTAGACGTCGAAGTCCACCTTGTCCAGCACCGGCACCTTGTACAACCCCTGCGTGTAGGTCTTGGAGAGGCCGCGGCACGACAGCACCGCTTGATCCGGCTTATTCATAGCGCAGCGCCTCCGCAGGTTTCACGCGCGAGGCGGCAAAGCTCGGATACAGCGTCGCCAGGAAAGCCAGGCCCACCGCCACGCCGGCGATGCCGAAGACGTCGGGCCAGCGCAGGTCCGACGGCAAGGCGCTGATGAAGTAGATATCCTTCGACAGGAACTGTATGCCCAGCGCCCGTTCGATGAACGGGATGATGACGTCGATGTTGAGCGCCAGCAGCACCCCGGCGGCGACGCCGACGGCAGTGCCGATGATGCCGATCAGCGCCCCCTGGATCATGAAGATCTTCATGATC
>JBBRXM010000139.1:0-9467 GCA_038248405.1 Burkholderiales bacterium | reverse complement strand
TGCAGGTGGTGCGGGCCGGCCCACATGTAGGTGAAGATCAGCGCCCAGAAGTGGACGATCGACAGGCGGTACGAATACACCGGCCGCTCGGCCTGCTTGGGGATGAAGTAGTAGACCATGCCGAGGTAGCCGGCGGTGAGGATGAAGCCGACTGCGTTGTGGCCGTACCACCACTGGATCATCGCGTCCTGCACGCCCGAATAGGCCGAATACGATTTCGTCAGCGATGCCGGCATCGATGCGCCGTTGACGATGTGCAGGAGCGCCACGGCGATGATGTAGGCGCCGAAGAACCAGTTGGCGACGTAGATGTGGGCCACCTTGCGCTTGACGATGGTGCCGAAGAAGACCACTGCGTAGGCCACCCACACCACCGTGATCAGGATCGCGATCGGCCACTCCAGTTCGGCGTATTCCTTGCCGCGCGTGAAACCCATCGGCAGCGTCACCGCTGCCAGCACCAGCACCGCCTGCCAGCCCCAGAAGGTGAAGGCGGCCAGGCGGTCCGAGAACAGCCGCACCTGGCAGGTGCGCTGCACCACGTAGTAGGAGGTGGCGAACAGGCCGCAGATGCCGAAGGCGAAAATGACGGCATTGGTGTGCAGCGGCCGCAGGCGCCCGTAGGTCAGCCAGGCGACGTCGAAATTGAGCGCCGGCCAGGCCAGCTGCGCGGCGATGAACACGCCCACCAGCATGCCGATCACCCCCCACGCGACGGTGGCGATCGCAAACTGCTTGACGATCTTGTAGTTGTAGTTCGAACCTGTGTCCACTTGTTACTCTCCTGGCAATCCATCGATGACAACACGAAGAGTAAATTTCGGGACGATAAAAATCTTTGATGTGAATCAAATTGGCCTACATCAACTTCCGTCAGGGCAAGATTGTCGCGGCGCGGCCGCCGGTTTGAGACAAATCAAAGGAGCTCCGGACCACACGCCCACACTTGCATCATTTGCGGAGGTCCGATGCTGTCGCCGGAAGTGAGCACCCAACTGACCGCCATGCTCGAACGCATGCGCGACGCGCTGCTGGCGCAAAAGCCGGTGCGCGGCGACGCCGAGCGCACCAGCGAACCGGAGGACGCGGCGCAGGCCGGCGTGCTCGGCGACGATGCCGCCAGCCTGGCCAACCGCGGTGATGTCGAGCTCGACAGGATTTACCGGGCGCTCGGCCGGCTGGAGTTGGGCGAGGCCGACGTCTGCACCGTCTGCGGCGAGGCGATCCCGCCGGCGCGGCTGCTGGCCAACCCGCTGGCCGACACCTGCATCGCCGACCAGCGCGCCATCGAACGAGGCGAGCACCTGGCCAACCCGGGCGGCACGCCGAGCATGTAATCAGGCGCCGCGGTCGTCGTCCTGCAGCAGGCGCTGGCCGGGGCCGTCGAGGTCGTCGAACTGGCCGCTGTCGGCGGCGCCGAAAAACACCCAGATCGCCAGCGCGACCAGGCAGATCGACAGCGGGACCAGCAGGTACAGGGCTTCCATAGTCAATCCTTCGCGCGCAGGCGCAGCGCATTGACCACCACCACCGCCGAACTGACCGACATGCCCACGCCCGACATCCACGGGTTGAGCAGGCCGCAGGCGGCGGCGGGAATGGCGCACAGGTTGTAGAGCGTGGCCCAGGCCAGGTTCTGGCGGATCACCGCCAGCGTGCGCGCGGCGGTGCGCGCGCAGTCCCCGAGCGAGTCCAGCCGGTTCGACAGCAGCACGCAGTCCGCGTGCATGCGCGCCAGGTCGCTGCCGCCGCCCATCGCGAACGAGACGTCGGCCGCGCGCAGCACCGCGGCGTCGTTGATGCCGTCGCCGACCATCGCCACCACCGCGCCCTCGGCCTGCAGCGCCTGCACGAAGGCGAGCTTCTGCTCCGGCATCTGCCCGCCCAGCGCGCGGGCGATGCCCAGCTCGCGCGCCACCCGCTCGCACACCGCCGGCGCGTCGCCCGACAGCAGGATCACTTCCATGCCGCGCTGCTGGAACTGGCGCACCACCGCCAGCGCATCCTCGCGCAGCGCGTCGGCCAGTTCGAAGCAGGCCAGCAGCGTGCCCGGACACGACAGGAACACCTGCGACGTTTCGCCGTCGCCGGCGTCGAGCGCATGGGCGCCGGCGACGGCGGCGAACGGGCCGCTGCCGAGGCGATAGCGCACGCCGTCGACCTCCCCCTCGATGCCCTGCCCGTCCAGCTGGCGCACGTTGTGCGCCTGCCGCCGCGCCGTGCCGGCGGCCGCGCGCAGCGCCGCCGCCAGCGGGTGGGTACTCGATTCTTCCAGCGCGGCGGCGATCGCCAGGCAGTCGGCGCGCGACAGCGCCGCCAGCGCGCGCACCTGGCGCAGCACCGGCCGCCCCTGCGTCAGCGTGCCGGTCTTGTCGAAGATGACGTGGGTGGCACGGTGCAGCGTTTCGAGCACGTGCGGCTGCACCGCCAGCACGCCGCGCCGCACCAGCCGCGACGTCGCCGCCGCCAGCGCGGTGGGCGTGGCCAGCGACAGCGCGCAGGGACACGACACCACCAGCACCGCGATCGCCACCTGCCAGGCGCGTCCCGGGTCGATCCACTGCCAGGCGAAAAACACCGCCACCGCCAGCAGCAGCAGCGCGGCGACGAACCAGGCGGCGACCTTGTCGGCCCACAGCGCGATGCGCGGCTTGCCGTGGCCGGCGCGCTCGATCAGCTGCACCAGCAGCGCCAGCGTGCTCTCGCGCGCGGCGCGCGTCACCCGCAGCAGCACCGGCTGGCCGGCGTTGACGGCGCCGCCCGGCAGCTCGTCGCCGACGCCGCGCGGCTGGGCGCGGCTTTCGCCCGTCAGCAGCGCCAGGTCGACTTCGGTGGCCCCTTCGACGACGACGCCGTCGGCGGCGATCGCCTCGCCCGGTCGCACCAGGATCAGGTCGCCGGCGCGCAGGCGGGCGGCGGCCACCAGCTCGGTCTCGCGGTTGGCGGGGTAGCCGGGCATGCGCACGGCCGCCGCCGGCAGTGCGTGGCGCAGCGCTTCGAGCGCGCGGGCAGCGCCGCGGCGCGCCGACAGCTCCAGGTAGCGGCTGCCCAGCAGCAGGAAAATGAACATCGTGATCGAATCGAACCAGACGTCGCCGTGCCCGCGCAGCAGCGCCGCCACGCTGCCGCCGAATGCGGCGGCGATGCCCAGCGCCACCGGCACGTCCATGCCGGGCATGCCCTGCTTCAGCGAGCGCCACGCGCCGCGCCAGAACGGCTGCGCCGAATACGCCACCGCCGGCAGCGTCAGCAGCAGCGAAGACCACTGCATCAGCGCCGTCATGTCGGCGTCCATGCTGCCGTCGCCGGCCAGGTAGACCGGCAGCGCATACATCATCACCTGCATCATCGACAGGCCGGCGATGAACAGCTGGCGAAACAGCTTCTTGCGCTCGCGTTCGAGCTGCTCGCCGTGGCGCAGCGGGTCGAACGGATAGGCGGCGTAGCCGATTTCGCGCAGCGCGCCGAGGATCGCGCTGGGCCGGCAGCGCTCGGGCGACCAGCTGACGGCGAGGCGGCCGGCGGTCAGGTTGATGTCGGCGCTGCGCACGCCCGGGATGCTGCGCACGCGCCGTTCGATCAGCCACACGCAGGCGGCGCAGGCGATGCCCTCGACCGAGTACAGCGCGCTGCTGGCGGCGACGCCGTCGGCGTCGTCGTACAGCGCCAGTTCGGGCGGCGCCACCGCCGCCAGTTCGGCCGGCGCGGCAAAGGCGGTGCGGGTGCGGTAGTAGTCGGCAAAGCCGCTGGCGACGATGCTGGTGGCGACCGCCGCGCAGCCGGGGCAGCACATCGGCCGCGCGGCGCCGTCGACCGTGGCCGTCCAGCGCCCGCCGGCCGGCACCGGCAAGCCGCAGTGGAAGCACGCCTGCGGAGCCGGCACCGCGCTCATGGCAGCATTCCCGGAGTCAGGCACAGCGCGTCGATCCAGCCGTGCTGCACGCCGAGCGCCGCGCGCACCAGCCCCAGCACGCCGAAGCCGAGCACCACCAGGCCGCTGGCCACGCGCACCGGGCGGCGCCCGATCCAGTGGCGCAGCGGCGAGCCGAGCAGGCCGATCGACAGCAGCATCGGCAAGGTGCCCAGGCCAAAGGCGAGCATCACGCCGGCGCCGGACAGCGCCGAGCCGCTCAGCATCGCCGTCAGCAGTACGCTGTAGACCATCCCGCACGGCAGCCATCCCCACAGGCTGCCCATCGCCAGCAGCTTGACCGGGGTGTCGAGCGGCAGCAGCAAGCGCGTGGCCGGCTCCAGCTTGCGCCAGCCGATGCGGCCGACCGCCTCGAGCGCCGCCAGGCCGCGCCAGGCATCCATCAGGTACAGCCCCAGCATCACCAGCATCAGGTTGGCCAGCCAGTAGCCGGCCGTCTCCAGCGCCGCCAGCCCGGTCAGCGCGCGGGCGCCGCCGGCGACGCCGCCGGCGATCGCGCCGGCCGCCGCATAGCTGGCGATGCGGCCGCTGTTGTAGGCCAGCACGCGCAGCAGCGCCTGGTGCGGCGCCGGGCCGCGCAAGGTCACCACCTGCACCGGAAAGCGGCGCACCGGCGCCATCGAAAAGGCGCTGACGATGCCGCCGCACATGCCGGCGCAGTGCACGCTGCCGAGCAGTCCCACCATGAACACCGGGGCCAGGCTGATCGCACTCATGGCGGCGCCCTCAAATGGTCTTCGAGTAGCGCGGCGCGGCCGGCTGCTCGCTCAGATAACGGTCGAACACCATGCAGATATTGCGGATCAGCAGGCGCCCGCGCAGGGTGACGTTCAAAAAATCGGGGCCGATCGTCAGCAGCCCTTCGGCGGCCAGCGCATGCAGCCTTTCCAGCTCGGGCGCGAAGTAGTCGGCGAACACGATCGGAAACGCCTGCTCGATGGCGCGAAACGACAGCTCGAACTGGCACGTCAGCATCTGGATCAGCGCGCGCCGCAAGAGGTCGTCGAAGCTGAGGGTGATGCCGCGCTCGATCGGCAGCTCGTTGTCGTCGATGCGCTCGTAATACGCCTCCAGCGTCTTGACGTTCTGGCTGTAGGTGGGGCCGACGGCGCCGATGGCCGACACCCCGCAGGCCACCAGGTCGGTGTCGGCGTGGGTCGAATAGCCCTGGAAATTGCGGTGCAGCCGGCCCTGGCCCTGCGCCACCGCGAGGTCGTCGCCGGGCCGGGCGAAATGGTCCATGCCGATGTAGACGTAGCCGGCGTCGGTGAGGCGGCGGATGCACAGCGCCAGCATGTCGAGCCTGGCGTCGGCGCCGGGCAGGTCCGCCTCGGCGATGCGGCGCTGCGCCTTGAACAGGTGCGGCAGGTGGGCGTAGTTGTAGACGGCGATGCGGTCCGGGCCGGCGGCGATCGTCGTCGTCAGCGTCTGTGCGATGCTCATCACGGTCTGCCTCGGCAGGCCGTAGATCAGGTCGATGCTGACCGAACGAAAACCGGCCGCGCGGGCGGCGTCGATGATGGCTTGCGTTTCTTGCTGCGGCTGGACGCGGTTGACGGCCTGCTGCACCGCCGCGTCGTAATCCTGCACGCCCAGGCTGATGCGGTTGAAGCCCTGCGCGCGCAGGCTGTGCACGCGCGCCGGCGACACCGTGCGCGGATCGACCTCGATCGAGTATTCGCCCTCCGAGTCGGGCGCGAAGCGGAATTTTCGGCGCAGGTGCGCCATCAGGTCCTCCATCTGGGCGTCGGACAGGTAGGTCGGGGTGCCGCCGCCCAGGTGCAGCTGCTCGACCCGGTTGATGCCCTCGAACAGCGCGCCCTGCATTTCGATCTCGCGTTTCAGGTAGCTGAGGTAGACGGCCGCCTTGTCGCGGTTCTTGGTGACGATCTTGTTGCAGGCGCAGTAATAACAGACCGTATCGCAGAACGGGATGTGCAGGTAGATCGACAGCCCCCTGGCGTTGCGGCGCGTGCGCAGGCCGGCCACCGCCTGCAGGTAGTCGCGGTAGCCGAAGCCGGCACTGAAGCGGTCGGCGGTCGGATACGAGGTGTAGCGCGGCCCCTGCGTGCTCAGCCTGCGCACCAGCTGCGCGTCGAACTGGACCATCGGGGCGATCGATACGGGTGTAGCGGATGACATGAAACTCTCCGGGATACAGTCCAGGCCCGAATGAGCGTTGACCTGATTGACTGCAAGTTTATTGATCTGAGGCTACAAAATCTTTGACATGCATCAAAAACGGCGGCGACGTCGCCGCCAGCCGGAACACCGACAGCGCCTGCCCCAGCCCTGCCGCCTGGCCGGCCACGCTGGCGGTCGCGTCCGCCGACTGCCGCACCAGCGCCGCATTCTTGCGGGTCAGGCCGTCGAGCTGCGCGAGCGCCTCGTTGACCTGGCCGAGCGCGCTGTCCTGCTCGGCGCCGGCGCGCACGATGTCGTGCATGATGGCGGCCGCCTCGCCCACCGAGCCGACCACCTGCGCCATGGTGGCGCCGGCGTCGCTGACGAGCGCATTGCCCATGCCGACCTGCTGCGCCGAGGCGTCGATCAGGGTCTTGATCTCGCGCGCGGCCACCGCCGAGCGCTGCGCCAATGCGCGCACTTCGCTGGCGACGACGGCGAAGCCGCGCCCGTGTTCGCCCGCGCGCGCCGCCTCCACCGCCGCATTGAGCGCGAGGATGTTGGTCTGGAAGGCGATGCCGTCGATGACGCCGGTGATGTCGGCGATGCGGCTGGCCGAGGCGCTGATCTGCTGCATCGTCGTGCCCACCCTGGCCACCGCCGCCCCGCCCTGCGCCGCCACCGCCGCCGCCGTCTCGACCAGGCGGCTGGCCTGCGCGGCGCCGGCGCTGTTGTCGCGCACGCTGGCGGCGAACTGCTCCATGCTGGCGGCCGTCTGCTCCAGGTTGGCCGCCTGCGCGCCGGTGCGCCCGGCCAGGTCGTCGTTGCCGTCGGCCAGCTCGCGGCTCGACCGTTCGATCGAGCCGACGTTGCTGCGCACGTCGCCGATGATGGCGCGCAGGTTGACGGTGAGCTGGCGCAGCGCCGGCAACAGCGCGCCGCCGGCGCCGGCATCGACCTGGCGTAACAGGTCGCCGCCGGCCAGCGCCTGCAGCGCCGCGCCCGCTTCGTGCAGCGGCTGCACCAGCGCGCCGCGCAGGCTGCGCCAGCCGGCCAGCACCAGCAACACGCCGGCGCCGGCGGCCAGTTGCACCGCCGGCTGGCGGGACGCCAGCGCCAGCGCCGCCAGCAGCAGCGCCAGCGGCGCCATCACCGCGGCCAGCCGGGCGCCGGCCGGCAGTGCGCGCAGCCGCGCCAGGCGCAGGCCCAGGGTGCGCGTCAGCGCCACCCCGCGTTCGATGGTCAGCGGGCCGTCCGGGGCGTTGCGGATCTGCCGGTAGGCCGCCTCCGCCGCCTCGACCTGGTCGCGCGCGGGGCGCGTGCGCACCGACATGTAGCCGACCGTGCGGCCGCCTTCCTGCACCGGGGTGACGTTGGCCGTCACCCAGTAGTAGTCGCCGTTGCTGCGGCGGTTCTTGACCAGCCCGGTCCACGGCAGGCCCGCCTGCAGCGTGCGCCAGAGGTCGGCAAACGCGGCCGGCGGCATGTCGGGATGGCGAACGATGTTGTGCGCCTTGCCGATCAACTCCTCCTCGCTGAACCCGCTGACCTCGACGAAGCACGGGTTCACGTAGGTGATCCTGCCTTTGGCGTCGGTGGTCGACACGATCGATTGCCCTTCCCGCAGCTGGTATTCGATTCCGGTGATAGGCAAATTGGTACGCACAAAAACACTCCTTAGGGTCCGACAGACCTGCCGCATGTTGCTAACAGGAAAATATCATTAACGTGCGGAAGTGTACGGAGAGCGTCAGTCTATTTCCTTGATCTGCATCAAATCAGCGACTGCAGGGCACGGAGGAATCAGCGGTGCCGGCCGGCGGCGACGAAGTTGTTACACTGATAGTCTTGCAAAGTGTATATAGGACAGGTAATGACGGCCGCACCACAGCAATCCCCGCCGGCAGCGCCCGCCGCCGCCGGCAACAGCGATACCAAAAAGGTCATCTACGGCGCCATCGTCGCCAACCTCGGCATCGCGGTGGCCAAGTTCATCGTCGCCGGCGTCACCGGCAGCGCCGCCATGGTGGCCGAGGGGATCCACTCGGCGGTCGACACCGGCAACGAGCTGCTGCTGCTGATCGGCGAAAAGAACGCCGCCCGCCGGCCGGACCAGCAGCACCCTTTCGGCTACGGCAAGGTGGTGTACTTCTGGGCGCTGGTTGTCGCGCTGTCGGTGTTTTCGCTCGGCGGCGGCCTGACCATCTACCACGGCGTGCATGGCCTGCTGAATCCGACGCCGCTGCAAGACCCGCTGTGGAGCTACGTGGTGCTGGCGGTCGCCTTCATGTTCGAAGGCTATAGCTGGAACCTGTCGCGGCGCGGGCTGAACAAGTACCGCAAGGACGGCCACAACCTGTGGCAGGCGGTGCGCGCCAGCAAGGACGCGGCCGTGTTCACCGTCTTCATCGAGGATTCCGCCGCCCTGCTGGGCTTGCTGGTGGCCGCGCTCGGCATCGGCCTGTCCCAAGTGACGGGCGACCCGCGCTTCGACCCGGCTGCCTCGATCGTCATCGGCCTGCTGCTGGTGGCGGCCGCCTTCACGCTGGCGCGCGAGACCGGCGCCCTACTGGTCGGCGAGAGCATCGGCCGCGAGGAGACCGGCGCGCTGCGCGAGATCATCCATGCCGACCCGTCGATCGATGAAGTGCAGCGGGTGCTGACGATGCAGATGGGGCCCGACGAGATCCTGGTGACGGCGTCCGTCAAGTTCAGGCGCGGCATGACCATCGACGAAGTCGAGAACGCCATCGAGCGGCTGGAAAACCGGGTGCGCGCGCACAACCCGGCGGTGCGCAACCTGTACTTCGAGTCGGCCGCGCTGCGCTCGTCGCTGGAACGCCAAGCGTGACGACCTGCATTTGAAACACGCCGAACTGGCATTCCGGCCCATTCAACCGCCACGTTGACTTGGCGCATGCAACAGGTTGAGTTGTTGAGCGTCATTGTAAAAACGCAATATTAGCAAATTCATCAGCAAATAGACTCCGTCAGGTTCGCGCACGCGCCCTCCAACCTCGACCGGAACCAGTGCATGATGAATAGATGCTCCCTTGCCATTCCCGTTCGCAGTTTTCTACTCGCTCTCTGGATATTCGTTACCACGCCAGCTGTCCTTGCGCTTCCGGCGATGCCGGAAGGAACCAAAGGCTGGACCTATTTCACCGGCATCCCATCGACACAGCAGTACGCGGCCGACCCGATCACCGCCTGTCAGCTTAGCGCGCAGAATCACATGGGGACGCCGCTGCTCGCCATGCGCGCAACGCCCGGCGGCAATAGCGGGTTCCTCGACTGTAAGTACGAACATATGCTCGGGGTACCAAAGGGTGGGGAATGGTATGGCATTGCCACACTTGAGTGCGAGAGCGGATACGCGCCGCGCTGGCCCGGCGTCTGCGGCAAACGCAAC
>JBBRXM010000138.1:0-9828 GCA_038248405.1 Burkholderiales bacterium | reverse complement strand
GTTCCGCGCCGGGCTGGCCGGCAACAGCACCATCGTCGCCGTCAACAACCGCGCCTACAAGGGCGAGGTGCTGAAGGCGGCGGTGAAGGTGGCGAAGGACGGCAAGGCGCCGATCGCGCTGCTGGTGAAACAGGGCGCCAACTATCGCACCATCGCGCTCGACTACCATGGCGGCCTGCGCTACCCGCACCTCGAGCGCATCGCCGGCAGCAAGGACCGGCTGGCGACGATCCTCAAGGCACTCAAATAATTGGCCGATGGTGTATGCTAAAAATATGACTACAGATACCGACATCCAGCTGAGTGGCCCGTTCAAGGCCAGCGACAGCAGCGGCCGTTCCCACGACGTTAAGGCAATTCGCATTTTCGACGAGGGCTACGGGATTATTGATGTGTACGTGGATTTTGCGGCGCCCGTCGCCGGGCTCTACACCGACAAGACGCTGGTGGGCAACATCATCGACCGCCTGCGCGCCTTGGGCTACGTGGGGCCGGACTTCGGCCACAGCGATACCGGCTTGCAAGAGAACAAGCTGATCGTGCTGGAAGCGCCTGAAGAGTTCAGCGAGTTCGCCAAGAAGAAGGGCTGGAAGAATCTGGCGGAAGAGTTTGACGACGAGTGAGTAACGCCAGGGTCGCTCAGCATCCTTTCGCCATCGCCTAAAGCAAGTCGTCCTCGCGCACGCGGGGACCCCATTTCTGTGAAACTTGTTGACGCCTGCGTCAGCTCACACCACATGGGTTCCCCGCGGCATCCTCCCATCACGCTTCACACTTCCCGTCGTCCTCGCGAAGCGGGGATCCATGCTCAGATGTTCTCGTCGTGCTGCTCGCTCAGTATGGGTCCCCGCTGCGCGAGGATGACGAGTGGGAGCTGTCGGTTGCCGCGCCTTACCCTACATATCGCCCGCTCCACGCCGCAATCATCGCCGCCACATACACCGCATCCTCCCTGCGCGTAAGCAGGTGATCCGCATCATCTAACGAGATAAAGCTCTTCGGGTGCTTCGCCGCCGTGAAGATCGACATCGCGTTGCTGATGTCGACCGTCGCATCCTTCGGCGAATGCATCACCAGCAGCGCGCGCTTCAGGCCGGCTATCTTGGCCGCCAGCTTGTGGGTCCCGGCATCGATGAGGAACTGGCGTTTGATCCTGAAAGGCCGCCCTGCCAGCTGCACTTCCGCTTCGCCCTTCTCTTCGATCGTTCCCAGCGAATGGCCCAGCAAGCCGCGCACATGCTCCGGGTCGCTCGGCGCCGCCAGCGTCACCACTGCCTTGACTTCGGGCATGGCGCTGGCCGCCGCCAGCACCGCCGCGCCGCCCAGGCTGTGGCCTATCAGGATACGCGGCGCTGCTTTGCTGCTGCGCAGGAAGTCGGCCGCCGCCACCAGGTCGGCCACGTTGGATGAGAAATTGGTGTTGGCGAACTCGCCCTCGCTGGCGCCAAGGCCGGTGAAATCGAAGCGCAGCACGGCGATGCCGTGTTCGGTCAGCGCCTGCGCGATGCGCGTTGCCGCGAAGATGTCCTTGCCGCAGGTGAAGCAGTGGGCGAACAGCGCATATGCCTTGATCGGGCCGTCCGGCGCATCGAGGCGCGCCGCCAATTTTTGCCCATCCGCTCCGGGAAAATCCTGTCGTTCGCTCAGCATGTCGATCTCCGCCTTCGTTTGATGACACTGTGCGCCACATCGGGGCGATCGGCAAGCCAGCCCGCTCAGCCGAACAGGCCGTGCAGGAACCAGCGCGGCTCGCTGTCTTCGCCTGCGCCGACGATGCGCTCGCGGTACACCCAGTAGTGCGCATGATCCTCTCCCTCGGCGATGAAATAGTCGCGCGTCTGCGTCTGGCTCCACCAGCCGGACTCGATCCGTTCCGGCGTCGACGCCATCTTCAGGGGCGAGCCGTAAAACGGCCGGTGATTGCGCATCAGCAGCGCGATCGGCTTGGCCAGCAGCCAGGTCGGCCGCGGCAAACTGAGCACGTCCGGCGGCATCTGCGCCTCGCGCACCGCGGCGCGGATCTGCTGCTGCACCGGCACCCACACGTTGGCCAGCTCGGGCCGGTAATCGGCCTGCGGCGCCGCCTGCAACACGTTTTCCGGCCCCAGCCGCGCCACCAGCAGTTCGAGCATGCGCAGCTGGTCCTGCTCGCTGCCGCCCGGCTCGGGAAACAGCGAGTCGCTCGGCGGCGCCATCGCCTGCACCTGCAGCGCTTCGAGGATGAGGCCGATCACGGGCGCCTCGAGCACCTGCTTGCCGAGCCGCTCCTTGAGCAGGCGCACCAGGTGCTCGTCGCGCCAGGTGGGCTCGGCCAGCACGATGTCGATCTGCGTCGGCGCGCGCGCCACCCGGCCGCGCTCGTGCTCGAGCTGCAAGGTGATGCGCTCGACCGCCAGCTGGCGCGCGCACAGCCAGCCTGTGAGCTGCAGCAGCAGCCGGTGGGCGCCGAACAGCAGCGCCTCGGCATTTTCGACGCGGTCGAACAATTCGAGCCTGGCGCTGAAGGTGGTGGGCGCCTCGATCCAGTCGAACAGTTCCGGCGTCATGCCATAGGCGGCGTCGAGGACGTCGAGCAGCGGCCGGCCGCAGCGCCGCTGCAGGCCGGGCCGCGGCAGGCGCCGCATGTCGGCCAGGCTGAAGCAGCCGATGCCTTCGAACCACGGCGCGAACGGGCGCGCCGGCGGCAGCAAGGCGCTGGGCAGACGGTCGAGCCGGCGCACCAGCGAAGCCATCTTGACGCAGCGGGCGCCACCGTGGCGCGCCAGCAGCCAGGCGCCGCGCGCGGTGGGCGCGCAGCTGAGCGCGGCGGTGAAGCCGAGCGCGCGCAGGTTGGCGCGGATGCGCCGGCACAGCGCCTTGACGCCGCCGAACAGGCGCAGGCTGGCGCCGATGTCGATCAGCAGCGTCGACTCCTCCGCCTGCGCCACCAGCGGCGTGTACTGCAGCAGCGTCATCGCTACCGCATGCAGGGCCTCGGCCTCGCGCTCGGCCGAGCGTTCGTACAATCTGGCCTCGGGCATGAGCATGAGCACCCCGCCGCGGCGCATGCCGCCCTGCACGCCGGCCGCCTGCGCTGCCGGCGACAAGGCCAGCACCCGTTCCTGCTCGAGCACGACACTGGCGCTGTCACTGGACCAGTTCGGGCAGAACACTTCCAGCGGTAACTGGGGCAGGTAGAGGCCGATCCAAAGACGCATGGCGCTGCAATAAAGAAGGAGTGAGTGGCAGGAACAGCGGCACATCGCGCTGCGGTCCCCGGCGTTTGACGAATTCGATGTTCAGCCCGCCCGCGGCCGGGCGCAGCGACAGCCGCAAGGGCGCCGGCGAACTGTCTTGCGCCGCCGCCAGCGGGCGCAGCATGAAAAACAGGGTTTCGCCGCTCTGCGCGGCCAGGTGCAGCCGGCGCAAGGTTTCGCCACGGGCGTGGTTTTGCCAGAACAGCACGGCGCCGCAACTGCCGCTGCGCAGCACCTGCTCGGCGGCCCACAGCGCGTCGCTGCTGCGGCTGGTGCGGATCCAGATGAGTTGCGACGGCGCCAGCCCCAGCGCGGCCAGCGCCAGCGCCTGCGGCAGATGCGGCGGCTGCAGCAGCACGATGCGGCGCCGCGCGGCAGCGGCCAGCGCCGGGCGCAGCAGGCGCAGTTCGCCGATGCCGGGCTGCTGCAGCATCAGGTCGACCAGCGTGCCGGTGGGCCAGCCGCCGCCGGGCAGCTGGGAAGACAGCGCGGGATGGCCGGTATCGATGCAGCGCGCGGTGGAATGCGCCAGCTGGGAGGCCAGCCAGAGTGAGGGATGCAAGGCCTCCGGCGAGGCAAGGGATTGGGGGAGAGTCATGGGGTATCGCCTAAAACTACTGTATGAATACACAGTACTATTCGAATGCAGGTTTGGCAAGGGCTATCTTTTATTGTGCGCGCCACCTTGACTTGGACCTTATTCGTCTGGCAAATATGCATGCCGAATCAGCGATGCCTGTTCCGTAAAAAGATGAAATAATGGGTGTCTGCCTCCCAACGGTTTCCGAATGAAAATAGCTTCCCCCCTGTCCGTACCGGCGCGCCGGTACGCGAATTAATCGATGGAGATCATCGGCGCCGTCCTGTTTGCCCTCGCCCTCATCCATACTTTTTCCGCCAAGGCTTTCGAAGTGCTGGCGCGGCGCCACCCGCGCCATGCCGGCCTGTTCCACCTGCTGGGCGAAGTCGAGGTGGTGTTCGGCTTCTGGGCCTGCGTGCTGATCGTGGCGATGGCCCTGCTGACGGGCGGGCCGGCCGCGCTCGACTACGCCGAGTCGCGCCATTACACCGAGCCGCTGTTCGTGTTCGTCGTGATGGTAGTGGCCGCTTCGCGCCCGGTGCAGGGCAGCGTGCAGGCGCTGCTGGCAGCGCTGTCGCGGCTGGCGCCGGTGCGGGCGGAACTGGCGCAGGCCTGGCTCGGCCTGGCGCTGGTGCCGCTGACCGGCTCGCTCATCACCGAGCCGGCGGCGATGACGCTGGCCGCGCTGCTGCTGGCGCCGCAGATCTTCCGGCCCGGCATCCCGGAGTGGCGCAAGTACGCCGCGCTGGGCGTGTTGTTCGTCAACGTCTCGATCGGCGGCACCCTCACCTCGTACGCGGCGCCGCCGGTGCTGATGGTGGCGGCCACCTGGGGCTGGGACAGCGCCTTCATGGCCCTGCACTTCGGCTGGCGGGCGGCGCTGGCGGTGCTCATCAACGCTACCGGCGCCACCCTGCTGCTGCGCGCCTACCTCGAGGCCGAGCCCTACACCGCGGCGGCCGAAGCGGCGCCGCCGGAACTGGCGCCGCGCATGCCGCGCCTGGTCGCGCTGATCCACCTGGCCTTCCTGGCGGCGGTGGTGCTGCTGGCGCACCACCCGGTGCTGTTCCTCGGCGTGTTCCTGCTGTTCCTCGGCTTTACGCAGGCCTACCAGCGCTACCAGGATCCGTTGATCCTCAAGGAAGCGCTGCTGGTGGGATTCTTCCTGGCCGGGCTGGTGGTGCTGGGCGGCATGCAGCAATGGTGGCTGCAGCCGCTGGTCTCGAGCCTCGGGCCCACTGCCCTGTTCTTCGGCGCCCTCGGCCTGACCGCGATTACCGACAACGCCGCGCTGACCTACCTCGGTTCGCTCATTTCGGGGCTCGATGCGCACGACAAGTACATGCTGGTGGCCGGCGCCGTGGCCGGCGGCGGCCTGACGGTGATCGCCAACGCGCCCAACCCGGCCGGCGTGGCGCTGCTGCGGCGCGGCTTCAACGATGAATCGATCGGCGCCGTCGGCCTGCTGCTGGGGGCGCTGGCGCCAACGGCGGTGGCGGCGGCACTTTTCCTGATGTAGGGCGTCCAACCGGCGGAGGCAGCATGGAACACGATGTACTGACAAGCAAAACCGCGGCGATCGCACGTGCCGTTTGCCGCGCGCGCGAGGAATACGACAAGGATCCGACCACGTTTTTCGACGATATCACGCGCCAGGACGCGGCCACGCTGAACGTGCTGCGTGCCTGGGAAGCGGCAGTGGAAATGGGCGACTACGTGATCGGCAGCTGGGCGCTGGGAACTCCGGCCGACGAGCGCGAAGTGTTCACGCTGCTGCAGGCGGCCGGCTGGATCGACGCCACGCTGGCCGAAGACCTCAAGCGCACGGGCGAATTCTGCCGCGCCGAATGGGATTACCAGGCCGCGCCGCTGCCGGCGCTGGTGACCATCGTCAAGCGCGGGCTCGACGACCTGCAGGCGTTCGCACAGGCGCTGCTGGCACGCTCAGGGGCGCCGGTGCCGTGAAAAGAAATCGAGCATCATCTTGCTGGCGTCGGGGCCCGGCGCCGAGTTGAACTGCAGCCGCTCGTCGCCGCCGCTCCACGCGTGCTTCAGTTCGGCGATACGCGCCACCCGCAGCATCAGCTTGCGGCCGCGGTAGACGTCGTGCAGCCGGTAGGCGTGGCCGCGCTTGCCGCCGGCTTTCATTTCCACGCGCTCGGGGCTGTCGGCGGGCAGCTGGTTGACCAGCATCGCCTGGCGCGCCAGGTTGGCCTGGTTGATCGGGCGCACGACGTGGTCGTCCTCGCCATGGATCAGGATCGTCGGCAGCGGCGGGAAGCCCGGCCGCCGCACCAGCAGCTCGTGAATCGCGCCGTCGACCCGCATGCCGGCGCCGTGCTGCATCACCGTCAGCGCGCCGATGGTGCTGTGGGCGACGCCGAAGGTCGGCGCCGAATGCATGCCCAATCCAGCAAACAGGTCCGGATGGTTCAGGGCGACGATATTGGCCATGGCGGCGCCGGCGGAAATGCCGCCTATATAAATGCGCGAACGGTCGATGGGGTAATTGGCCATGACCTTGTCGATGATGCCGACGATCATCGGGACGTCGCCGCCGCCCTGCTGGGTGGCGCGGTCATACCATTTCCAGCAGCGGTTGGGGTGAGCGTCCACGGTCTGCTGCGGATACAGCACCGCGCAGCCGGCGGCGTCGGCCAGCTGGTTCATGCGCGTACCTTGCGCAAACAATGTGGCGGTCTGTTCGCAGCCGTGCAGCATCACCAATAGCGGCAGGCCAGCCTCGGCCGGCGGGCGGTCCGGCAGGTACAGCCAATAGCTCATGCGGCGCGCAACGCCTCGCTCCGAGATGCCGGAAAAATGCGAGGCGAGCCACTTGCCGGGCGCAGCCGCGGCCGGCTCAGGCGCTGGGACGGCGGCGGGCGGCAGTGCACGCCGGGTCTTGAGCGGCGCAACGGTAGCGGGAACGGTGGCCGGCTTGGCCTTCGGCCGCGGCCTGGCCTTCGGTTTTGGCGGCGCCAGCAGCGTGCCGATGGCGCGAGCGACCGAGCGTTGCTGGCTTTTCCCGGCGCGCAGCAAGCCGCGCAGCCAGGGATTACTTGCTTTTACCATCGGAGCCTGGTGATCGGAGTATTGAGGCGCGCAAACAGGTACGCGGCAAACGAGCGGGTAGGGATTGATTTGCCGAGTGGACCAGCGTTGGTGCAGCGCGCATTTACGAACATCATTTGAATTGCCTCCGTGTTTTTTTACAAGAATAGCGAGCGCAACATCACGGTTCTGTGCGCTGGCGCGCTTAAGTGCGAGAACGCAACGGATTGCTGCGCGCGCCGAAATTCGCACGATTGAGATTGATCAAGCAAGCAGGGGACGCACCCCCTATTCTTACCCGGCTACACACACATTCCACAAAGGAGACGTACCATGACATTCGAAGACCGCGACAAATACGGAATGTACAAACAGACCGGCAAGACCGGCCCCGGCCCGGCGCTGATGGGCGCCGACACCTTGCTCGGCGAGGATGTCGTCAACCGTAACGACGACGCCCTGGGCGACATCAAGGAAATCATGATCGACATGCGCAGCGGCCAGGTGGCCTATGCGGTATTGTCGTTCGGCGGCATCCTCGGCATTGGCGAGAAGCTGTTCGCCGTGCCCTGGCAGGCACTGCAGCTCGACACCGTCAACAAGCGCTTCGTGCTCGATATCAGCAAGGACCGGCTGGAGTCGGCGCCCGGCTTCGATGCCGACGCCTGGCCCGACATGACCGACGTCAGCTGGGCCACCCAGATCCACAATTTCTACGGCACCGACGCTTCGCGCAGCGGCAGCATACCGCCGAACATGCCGATGGGCGCAATGAGCGGCTCGGCAGGCATGGGCGCCGGCGCCGGCAGCATGGGTGCGGGACATGCGGGCACGTCGGGCACGACCGGTGCAGGGACGATGGGCAGCGGCGGCGCCGGCGGCACCACCACCACCGGCAGCGGCGGCTCTTCGGGACTGTGACAGCAGGGGTCTGACCCGATGTTTCAGCTAGGGTCAGACCCCGGATTCACAGACGCCAACTAATCCGGGGTCTGACCCACAAACCGGGTCAGACCCCTTCTGTTACTTAGCGCTGCATCGACTCCCACACCTTCTGCAGCCGCTTGGCCGACACCGGCATCGGCGTGCGCAGCTCCTGCGCGAACAGCGACACCCGCAGCTCCTCCAGCATCCAGCGGAAGTCGTTCATGCGCGGGTCGGTGTTTTTGCCGGCCTGGATCTTGGAAATCCGCAGATACTGAGCAGCGGCGCTGGTCCACTCGGCCATCGACCTGGCGTCGCGCACGGGATCGGCGCGCAGCTTCTCGATGCGCACGTTGATCGCCTTCAGGTAGCGCGGAAAGTGCGCCAGCTGCGCGTAATCGGTCTCGGTGACGAAACGCTTGTGCACCAGCGCCTGCAACTGCGCCTGCATGTCGGCCGCCGCCTGCGGCTGCACACCCTGCAGCTTTTTCGGCAAACCGTGGAATTCGGTCAGCACCTGCGACACCAGCCGAGCGATCTCGTTGACCAGCAGGCCCAGGCGCGACTTGCCCTCGTCCTTGCGCTTGTTGAACGAGGCGGCATCGGTCGGCAGCGGATCCTGCAGGCAGGCGATGTCGATCGCCTTCTGGATGATCTGGTCGCGCAGCTCCTCCTGCGAGCCCATCGCCATGAACTGCATGCCCATCTGCTGCATCGACGGGATGTTCTTCTCGATGAACTTGAGCTGCTCCTTCAACTGCAGCGCGAACAGGCGGCGCAGGCCGATGCGGTGGGTGCGCGCGGCCACCGTCGGATCGTCGAACACCTCCAGGTCGCAATGCGTGCCCTTGTCGACCAGCGCCGGAAAGCCGATCAGCGTCAGCTTGCCCTGCACGATTTCGAGCAGCTCCGGCAGCTCGCCGAAGGTCCACGACGTCAGCCCGGTGTGCGCGCTGACGTTCGGCGCGGCTGCAGCGGGCGCCGCGACCTTGCCTTTCGCCGGCGCCGCCGCTACCGGTTCGGCTACGGTCTGCGCGGTCGCCTCGGCCAGCTTCTGGAAGCTCTGGCGCGCCTGGCCGCCGAATTCCGCCTGCAGCGTGGCCAGGTTGCGGCCCATGTCGAGCTGGCGGCCATGCTCGTCGATGACCTTGAAGTTCATGAAGTGGTGCGCCGGCAGCGTCTCGACCTTGAAGTCGGTCGTCATCACGGCCAGGCTGGTCTGGGTGCGGATGTCGGCGATCAGGGCGTCGATCAGGTCACCGCGGCCGAACATGCCCGTCTCCTGCATCCGCTCGCAAAAGCGCGCGGCGTAATCGGGCAGCGGCACGCAGTGGCGGCGCAGCTTCTGCGGCAGCGATTTGAGCAGCAGGTGCACCTTCTCCTTCAGCATGCCCGGCACCAGCCAGTCGACGCGCTCGCGCGGCAGCTGGTTGAGCGCGAACAGCGGCACCGCCAGCGTCACGCCATCGCGCACGCTGCCCGGCTCGAAGTGGTACGTGAGCGCCATCTCGATGCCGGTCACCGTCAGCGTTTTCGGGAACAGCTCGGTGGTGACGCCGGCCGCCTCGTGGCGCATCAGCTCCTCGCGGTTGAGGAACAGCAGCTTCGGATTGTCGCGCGTGGCCGCCTTGTGCCAGGCTTCGAAGCCGGCGCCGTTGATGACGTCGGCCGGAATGAGCTTGTCGTAGAAGGCGGCGATCAGGTGGTCGTCGACCAGCACGTCGAGCCGGCGCGACTTGTGCTCGAGGTTCTCGATCTCTTTCACCAGCTTGTGGTTGTGGGCGAAGAACGGCGCGCGCGTGTCGTAGTCGCCGCCGACCAGCGCCTCCTGGATGAAAATCGCGCGCGCTTCGAAGGGATTGAACTGGCCGTAGTGGATGCGGCGCTGGCTGTACACCACCAGCCCGTACAGGGTGGCGCGCTCGGACGCGGTGACCTGCGCGGCGCGTTTTTCCCAGCGCGGCTCGCCCCAGGATTTCTTCAGCAGGTGGGCGCCGACGCGCTCGATCCACTCGGGCTGGATGTTGGCCACCGTGC
>JBBRXM010000137.1:0-9999 GCA_038248405.1 Burkholderiales bacterium | reverse complement strand
GTACCGTTCCGGCGCCTTCCTCTACAAGGGTGACGCGCGCGCGGTGAGGCTGACGCTGAACTACGAAATCTGACCGCGTCGCCACCTTCGCTACAATGCCGGGATCGCTCCCGGCTTTTTTCCATATGACGAGTCCTGCCACCAACCAGCCTCCGCTCTGCCAGATCCCGCCGCAGATTCGCTGCGCGCAGGATTACGAGTCGGTCGCGCGCGGCTTTCTGTCCGCCCCGACCTACGCGTACGTGGCCGGCGGCAGCGGGCGCGATGTGACGGCGGCGGCCAACCTGGCCGCGTTCGCGCGCTGGTCGGTGTATCCGCGCCTGCTCGTTGACGTCACCGCCGGCCACACGCGCCTCAGGCTGGCCGGCGCCGCGCTGGCGCATCCGCTGCTGCTGGCGCCGGTCGCGTTCCAGAAGCTGGCGCATGCCGGCGGCGAGCTCGAATCGGCGCGCGCCGCGCACGCCACCGACACCTGCCTGGTCGCCAGCACGCTGTCCTCCTTTCCTCTGGAAGAGGTGGCGCGCGCCTGCGGGCCGCAGCGCTGGTTCCAGCTCTACTTCCAGCCGCGCCGCGAGGACACCCGCGCGCTGCTGCGGCGCGCCGAGGCGGCCGGCTACGGCGCCATCGTGGTGACGCTCGACGCCTCGATCCAGCTGCCCAGCCGGCGCGCGCTGGACGCGAACTTCCGCATGCCTGACGACTGCGTGGCCGCCAACCTGCTTGGCCAGGCGGCGCCCGACCCCGTGGCCGCCGGCGCCAGCCGCATCTTCCAGGGTGCGATGCGCGACGCGCCGACCTGGCATGACCTCGAATGGCTGCTGGCGCAAACGGCGCTGCCGGTCTGGATCAAGGGTGTGCTCCATCCCGACGACGCCCGCGCGCTGCAGCGCCTTGGCGTGGCCGGACTGGTGGTATCGAACCACGGCGGACGCGGCCTCGATGGTGCGCCGGCCAGCCTGGACGCGCTGCCGGCAGTGCGCGCCGCGGTCGGCGCCGGCTTTCCGCTGCTGCTTGACGGCGGCATCCGCTCGGGCACGGACGTGTTCAAGGCGCTGGCGCTGGGGGCCGACGCGGTGCTGGTCGGCCGCCTGCAGATGTACGCCCTCAGCGTGGCCGGCGCGCTGGGCGTGGCGCACATGATCGGGCTGCTGCGCGAGGAACTGGAAGTGTGCATGGCGCTGGCCGGCTGCGCGACCCTGGCCGACATCGGCGCCGGCGCCCTGGCGCCTTTCACCCACATGGAAAACGCATGCTGATCACCATCGACAACGTGCTCTGCAAGGACGAAGTGCGCCAGTTCCGCGCCCATCTCGACCAGGCCGACTGGCAGGAGGGCGCCGCCAGCGCCGGCTCCCTGGCGCGCCAGGCCAAGAGCAACGAGCAGCTCGGCGAGGATACTGCGCTGGCGGCCAGCCTCGGCCAACACCTGCTGAAAAAGCTGGGCGCCGAGCCGCTGTTCATCTCGGCCGCCTTGCCGCGCACGATCTATCCGCCGCGCTTCAACCGCTATGCCGGCGGCGGCGCCTACGGCACCCACGTCGACAGCGCGGTGATGCGCTTGCCCGGCAGCGGCCTGCCGATGCGCGCCGACCTGGCCGCCACCTTGTTCCTCGCCGAGCCGGACGAATACGAAGGCGGCGAACTGCAAATCGAAGGCCAGTTCGGCGCCCAGGCAGTCAAGCTTGGCGCCGGCGACATGGTGCTGTACCCGGCATCGAGCCTGCACCGGGTGACGCCGGTGACTGCGGGCGCTCGGGTGGCATCGTTTTTCTGGATCGAAAGCCTGGTCGGCGACGACGGCGCGCGCACGCTGCTGTTCGACCTCGACCAGGCGATCCAGCAGCTCACGCCGGCGCTGGCCGCCGACCAGCCGCAGCTGCTCAAGCTGACCGGCATTTACCATAACCTGCTGCGCCGCTGGGCCAGCACCTGATTCATTGGAGCTTTGTATGACATCGAACTTCGCACGCCTTGTGCCCCTCATCTTTGTATTTGCCGTCGGCAGCGCCGCCGCGCACGGCGACGTCAAGTGCACGTCGCGCCCGAAGTCCGAATGGCGGCCGCACACCGAACTGCAGCAGAAGCTGGTCGCCGAAGGATGGGTCATCCGCCGCATGGAAGTCACCGCCACCTGCTACGAGGTGTATGCCAAGGACCCGCGCGGCAAGCGCATCGAGGCCTTCTTCGACCCGGTAACGCTCAAGCGCGTTGAAGAATAAGCAGCGCATCTGGGATGCGCCGGTGCGCATCCTGCACTGGCTGCTTGCGGCCAGCATCGTCGCGGCATGGCTGACCAGCAGCAGCACCGGGCCCGCTCACGAATACATCGGCTACGCATCGGCCGCGATCGTGCTGGCGCGGCTGGCGTGGGGCCGGCTCGGCAATCGCTACGCGCGCTTCTCGCAGTTCGTGCGCGGGCCGGCGGCAACCTGGCGGTACCTGCGCGCGGTGCTGGCCGGGCGCGCCGTGCGCCATCTCGGCCACAATCCGCTGGGCGGGGCGATGGTGGTGGCGCTGCTTTGCTGCGTCGCCCTGGTCGCGCTCAGCGGCTGGGCGATGGGCACCGACCTGCTGTGGGGGTATGCGTGGCCGGTGCGCGTCCACGAGGCGCTGGCCTGGCTGCTGGTCGGGCTGGTCGCGCTGCACGTGCTCGGCGTGCTGCTGACCAGCTGGCAGCATCGCGAGAATCTGGTGGCGGCGATGATCTCGGGCGATAAGGCGGCGGACGGCGACCAGGGGTAGTTGGCGGGCCGTTCGCAGCAATTGGATCCCCGCGTTCGCGAGGATGACGTCAAGTTTTACAGAGCGCGTCCGGCGCCGGTGATTTCTTTGCCGCGCGTGGCGTATCATCGCTTATCTCCGCCTTACAGGATTACGCCATGAAGAACATCGACGTCGACGTCGCCATCATCGGGGCCGGCACCGCCGGCCTGTCGGCCTATCGCGCCGCCGCCGCGCAGGGCAAGCGCGCGCTGCTGATCGAGGGCGGGCCGTACGGCACCACCTGCGCGCGCGTCGGCTGCATGCCGAGCAAGCTGCTGATCGCCGCCGCAGAGGCGGCCCATGCCGCGCACGCCGCCCCGGCCTTCGGCGTCCATCCGGGCGCCGTGCGCATCGACGGCAAGGCGGTAATGGCGCGCGTGCGGCGCGAGCGCGACCGCTTCGTCGGCTTCGTGCTCGAGAGCGTGGACGCCATTCCCGAAGCCGACAAGCTGCGCGGCCATGCGCGCTTCACCGGGCCGCAGTCGCTGCAGGTGGACGATCACACCACCGTGCAAGCGGGGCGCATCGTGATCGCCTCCGGCTCCACCCCGGTGCGCCTTCCCGAGCTGGCCGGCGGCGGCGCCGGCGTCATCATCAGCGATGACGTCTTCGAGTTCGAGGATCTGCCCGAATCGATGGCGGTGATCGGCACCGGCGTGATCGGGCTGGAACTGGGCCAGGCCATGCATCGCCTCGGCGTGCGCGTGAGCTTTTTTGCGCGCGGCGGACGCGTCGCCCAGCTGAGCGATCCCGAAGTGCTGCACGCCGCAACCCAGGCGCTGGGCAAGGAACTCGACCTGCGCTTCCAGAGCCGCATCACCGGCGCCACGCGCGATGGCGATCAGGTGATGCTCACCACGCGCGACGCCGCCGGGCTCGAACGCAGCGAACGATTCCAGTATGTGCTGATGGCGGCAGGGCGCACGCCCAACGTGGGCGCCATCGGCATCGAACACACCGGCCTCGCGCTCGATGCGCGCGGCATTCCGCTGTTCGACCACCGCACCATGCAGTGCGGGACCAGCCACATCTTCATCGCCGGCGACGCCGATGATGAACGCCCGGTGCTGCCGGAAGCGGCCGACCAGGGCCGCATCGCCGGCGACAACGCGCGCCGCTTTCCGGATGTACGCCCGGGCCTGCGCCGCGTCAAGCTGACGATCGCCTTCACCGAGCCGCAGATCGCCACGCTGGGCGCCACCTACCGTGAGCTGTGCGAAGCCGGCAAACCGAAATTCGCGCTGGGCGAGGTGTCGTTCGAAAACCAGGGCCGCAGCCGCGTGATGCTGCAAAATCAAGGCCTGTTGCGGGTATACGGCGAGTACGGCACCGGGCGCTTCCTGGGCGCCGAGATGGTCGGCCCGCGCGCCGAGCACCTGGGCCACCTGCTGGCGTGGGCCTGCCAGGCGCGCATGACGGTCGACCAGATGCTCGAGCTGCCGTTCTACCACCCGGTGGTGGAAGAGGGCGTGCGCACCGCGCTGCGCGCGCTGCACGCGGCGCTGGCGCAGGGAGCGCCCGACCTTGCTGCGGCCGGCGACGCCGTCGGCGCCTAGTTCAGGTAGCTGGCGTCGAGCCGCCCTTCGGCGGCCAGGTCGCGCAGCATGCGGATGACGTCGATATCGGCTTCCTGGTAGGCCGACTTCTTGAACTCGTCGTACATGGCATTGGCGGCATCGGTGGCGGCGTCGTGGCCATCGTCGTAGCGGAAGCGCACGAACAGGATGTGCTGTTCGGGCGCCTCGATCGTTACCGTCAGGCTCGAGGCGCTGATGTCGCCCTGCGCGTGGACGTCGTAGCGCACCTGCTGCATGGGCGTGAGGATCACGCGGTCGTCGATGCGCAATTCGCCGAAGCGGCGGCTGCGCGCAAAGCCCGTCTCGCTGCGTTCGCTGATGGTGCATTCGTCCAGGTGCGGCACGAACAGCCGCGGCGACTCGGCGTGCAATACCAACCCCCGCCACAACTGTTCGCGGGTGAGCGGGTCGATCAGCGGGTTGAGCGGATCGTTAATTTCAATCAGGTGTTCAAATTTCATGGTGCGGGTCTCGAAAGGGCGGGCTCCTGCAACGACGCTGCGCGCCGCGGGCCCAAAGGAGAATGGTAACGCATGCCGGCGCCGCAGGCTGACACAGTTCGTTACTCGATTGTCATTGCCAGCGCGGCGATGCTCGCGCCGCCGACGCGTTACAATGGCCGGCTGTTTTCCCGAAAGAATCCCTCCCCGATGTCCACCGCCCCCAAGTTCGGCCTCAACGTTCCGCAGAGCGAAGCCGTGATCTACCTGGACGGCCCCTGCCTGGTGCTGGCCGGCGCCGGCTCCGGCAAGACGCGGGTGATCACCCAGAAGATCGCCCACCTGATCGAAGATCGCGGCTACGACCCGCGCACCATCGCCGCGCTGACCTTCACCAACAAGGCGGCGCTGGAGATGCAGGAGCGGATCGCCAAGCTGCTCAAGCAGCCCAAGCAGGCCAAGCAGCTGACGGTGTCGACCTTCCACTCGCTGGGCGTGAAGATCCTGCGCCAGGAGGCCAACGGCGTCGGCCTCAAGGACAAGTTTTCGATCATGGACAGCGACGACTGTTTCGGCCTGGTCCAGGACCTGGCGATCACCACCGACAAGCAGCTGATCCGCCGCATCCAGAATGCGATCTCGCTGTGGAAAAACGGCCTGGTCGACCCGGAAGACGCCATCCGTAACGCCGTCGACGAGGACGAGGCGCAGGCCGCGCGCGTGTTCCGCAGCTACGTGGCGACGCTGTCGGCCTACCAGGCGGTCGATTTCGACGACCTGATCCGCCTGCCGGTGGAGCTGTTCCGCAACAACGAGGCGATCCGCGACAAGTGGCAGCGGCGCCTGCGCTACCTGCTGATGGACGAGTACCAGGACACCAACACCTGCCAGTACGAGCTGGTCAAGCTGCTGGTCACCGGCATCAACAAGAAGCCGATGTTTACCGCGGTGGGCGACGACGACCAGGCCATCTACGCCTGGCGCGGCGCCTCGGTGGAAAACCTGGTGACGCTGCAGACCGACTTCCCCGACCTGCGGGTGATCAAGCTGGAGCAGAACTACCGCTCGACGACGCGCATCTTGCAGGCGGCCAACGCGGTGATCGGCAACAACCCCAAGCTGTTCGACAAGAAGCTGTGGTCCGAACACGGCCTGGGCGAGCCGATCCGAGTGCTCGGCATGCAGAACGACGACCAGGAAGCCGAGCAGGTGGCGATCATGATTTCGGCCGACCGTTTCCAGCGCAAGAACAAGTGGTCCGACTACGCGATTTTGTACCGCGGCAACCACCAGGCGCGCGTCATCGAGCAGTCGCTGCGCAAGGAACGCATTCCGTACACGATTTCCGGCGGCCAGAGCTTTTTCGACAAGGCCGAGATCAAGGACATCATCAGCTACCTGCGCCTGGTGGCCAACGAAAACGACGACCCGGCCTTCATCCGCGCCGTCACCACGCCCAAGCGCGGGGTCGGCATGGCGACGCTGGAGGTGCTCGGCGCGCTGTCGAAGCAATGGAACTGCTCGCTGTTCGAGGCGGTGTTCAAGGGTGGCCTGGAAGCCAAGCTGGCCGACCGCCAGTTGCTGCCGCTGCGCGAATTCTGCAACTTCATCAACAACCTGGAGTCGCGCGCGAGCCGGCCGGGTCCGTCGGGCAGCGGCGAGAATGCCGCCGCCGTGCTTGACGACATGATGAAGGAAATCAATTACGAGTCTTACCTGTACGACTGCTTCGACGACCGCGCGGCGCAGAGCAAGTGGCAGAATGTGCTCGAGTTCACCAACTGGCTCAAGGAGCGCGGCTGCGGCGGCAAGGACAAGTCGGGCGAGGAAAAGAACCTGCTCGAGCTGACGCAGATGGTGGCCTTGATGACCATGTTGGAAGGCAAGGACGAAGAGCCGGACGCGGTGCGCATGTCGACCCTGCACGCCTCAAAAGGGCTGGAGTTTCCGCATGTATTCCTGGTGGGCGTGGAGGAGGGCATCCTGCCGCACAAGGGCGATCCGGACGCGTCGGTGGAAACGATCGGCGCGCGCGTGCAGGAAGAGCGCCGCCTGATGTACGTGGGCATCACGCGCGCCCAGCGCACCTTGCAGATCACCTGGTGCAAGCAGAGGAAGCGCGCCGGCGAGCAGGTGCACTGCGACGTCTCGCGCTTCATCAAGGAAATGGCGCTCGACGTGGGCGACGCCGTGCCGACGGAAGCGGAGAAGATTTCGCCGAAGGACAGGCTGGCAAGCCTGAAGGCGTTGCTGGCGACGCCGAAGGCTTAGGCTTGAAGCGTCACGCTGTCGGGTAATTCAGTTTCGGCGAAGGCGCCGGCGTCGATGAATTCAGAAATCATCTAGCAAAAATCAACGTCGTCCTCGCGAAAGCTGGGATCATGCTGAGCAAATTCAGCATGGATCCCCGCTTCGCGAGGACGACGTATTCTGGTTTTTCGACGTATTCTGGTTTTCGAGTTTGCGTAGCGTTGTGATTTCAGACGGCAAAAGTGCGCCGGACAATCAGCAAAGCACCCCGTGCTTGTCATGCCGGCCGCGCCGCTGTTGCGGCTTGAACAGCACGCGCAGCACCACCGCCGGATCGACGGCATTCGTTTCCAGGTATTCCGCGGCTGTGGGCGTGCCCAGCATGGCCTGCAAAATAATGGCGACCTCGACCTTTTGAGAGGTCAGGTGATCCGGGCGTCCGGCAAGCCGCAACTGGGTGGCGTTTGCCGTATCGTTGCTCACACCGGTGGCAGAGAGGATAGAAGAAGTTTCCATGCGCACATGTTGCACCGGAATCGAAAGCGCGTCCGTGCGTTAGCGCTCACAGGCCATCGCCTGCCCATCCGGCATAATGCAACTTTTCGCACAGGGGCACGCCGTGAGTACCGAAGACCGTTTTGTCGATATTGAAATCAAGCTGGCCCACCAGGAAGACATGGTCGAGTCACTCAACGAGGTGGTGATCGCGCAGAGCCGCCGCATCGACCAGCTGGAGGCGATGGTCGGCCAGCTGGCCGAGCACATCCGCAACAGCGCCCAGTCGGGACCGAATGCGGTCAGCGAAAAGCCGCCCCACTACTGAGCGGCCGCCGCGGTCGACAGCGAGGTCGCTGCTCAGTCGTCCTTGTCGCTGTAGCGGATCTGCCCGGTCAGTTTCAGCGAGCCCATGCCGGTCATCATATCCTGGTCGCCCGTCAAGGTTCCGCCCCCGCTCGCCCTGGCATAGCGACCATTGCCGCCGGTGATCTGGAAGGTGGCGCCGCTGAAGACGTAGTTGGCGCCGTTGCCGGTAGGGACAAATTGTCCGCTGTAGTCCGCAAAGATCTGGTCGCCGGACACGGTCATGACGATGAAACGGCCCTGGCTGAAATTGAACAACTGGCCCTGTGGGGTGATGCAATCGCTAGCGATGAAGGCGACCCGGCCCACCAGCGCGCTCTGGCCCTGGCCGGCCAGGGTGCCGCCAAATTTGTAAGGGCAGCGTGCCGAAGGGCCGACTTGCTCCTGATAGACGCCTGCGATCTCGATCGGCTTGCTTGTCGCCGGCTTTGCGGCGGCGCCGAACGACGCCAGCAGCAATACGGCAGTGGTTGCGAGGCGCAGGGTGGATTTGCTCATGTGTACTTCTCCGGTGGCTTGTGAAAGATTTAATAATAATATCTTTAACGTATGCTTTGGGTGCGCACTGCTGGTCGGCCTCTGCTAAGCTTGGCGCGGTTGACATTCACGGCTTCAAAAAATGAAAAGTTCAAACGGCGGGCTCGTTTATTCCACCGAGTTGGGGCGCACCTGCCCGCAATGCCGCCAGGCGTTGGCGCAGTGCAAGTGCAAGGCGGGCGCGGCGCCCGCGGGCGACGGCGTGGTGCGGGTGTCGCGCCAGACCAAGGGCCGCGGCGGCAAGAGCGTCACGGTGGTCAAGGGATTGGCGCTCGATGCCGTTTCGCTGGCGCTGCTCGGCAAGCAATTGCGCACCGCATGCGGGTCCGGCGGCACGGTCAAGGATGGCGTGATCGAAATCCAGGGCGACCATTGCGAGCGCGTTGTGGCGGCGCTGAAGGCACAGGGGCACAGCGCCAAGCAGGCGGGTGGGTGAGTTGTCAAAAAAAGGAAGAACAAAAATGCGTCGTCATGCAATTGCCTTTTTTGCTGTCGCGTTTCTTTCAGGCTGCTACACGGTCAACCAGGAGCGCTTCTCAGCCTACGCCGCATCAGCCGTTTCGGCCGGAATGCCCCTCGCGGCCGGAACCGCGCACCTGCAAAAAGACGGCTTTCACTGCGATCCCCGCAGCAGCGCACCGGCGACGACTTGCACCAGGGACCGGCAAAGCCTGCTGCCGTATTCCTGCGTCGAGCGGATCGACTTATATCCTCGGGAAGACAAGACCACGATCGTCCGCGTGGAAGTGCCAACGATCATGTGCGCGGGCCTTTGAACCCCGCCGCATGCCGCACAGCGGTGCAATCGCTCCTGTTATCGCTGTTGCTGACGATGCCAGTCAGCGCCGAGGAAGGGCGCGAGGGGCAGACGCGGGTCGCGACCCGGTATGGAGATGTCGATGCCGTCGACAGTTCCGATGCCGTGGCTATCCGCGTCCGAGGCAAAGAAGTGCGTTCGATCGGCGCACTCGGGGCGACCCTGCATAGGGTGACTCCGCGCGATCAGCGTGAATTCATTCTTGTCGATGCATTGACGCCCGGCTTGCATTGCCATCATTTCTTCGCCCTGCTTGAGTTGTCGGCCGATGGGAAAGCCATTTTGTCGCAGCCGTTTGGTGAGTGCAAGGAACTGCAAGGCGTTTTCTTTGATGGTGATGTCCCCGTGATTCGCCTCTGCGAACCATACAACCCGGGCCGGACGATGCCGCCGGGGCCAGCAGATTTCGAATGGAGAAAGGGCACGATCCTGCCGGCGCGGAGTGAGGCGTCGCGAAGGCGGAGCAAGTCCGCGCCGCGTGAAATATCCGCTTGTCGATGAACCTGCTTGGCAAAAATGTCCCGCTGACTGCGGCCGATGCAGAGACTCGTCGCCTTGTGTGGGGCGCACTGTCCGACCTGTTTCTCGACACCGACGTGTCGCTGACGAGGAATCACAGGGCCTGCGACGAATAGCATTCGGTTGCGCTGCCGTGGGTTCGACACGGCATATGGAGATAGTTCAAATCGGAGATTCGATGGGAAAAGGCAGACTAGAGGCATTCAGCGACGGCGTCATCGCCATCATCATCACC
>JBBRXM010000136.1:0-10845 GCA_038248405.1 Burkholderiales bacterium | reverse complement strand
GTTGGCGGCCATGAAGGCGGCGGTATGGTGCGCCTTCAGGTAGGCGGTGTGGTAGGACAGCAGCGCGTAGGCGGCGGCGTGCGACTTGTTGAAGCCGTAGCCGGCGAATTTCTCCATCAGGTCGAAGATCTCGTCGGCCTTCTGCGCGGAGAGGCCGTCCTTGGCGGCGCCGGCGCGGAAGATCTCGCGGTGCTCGGCCATCTCTTCGGCTTTTTTCTTACCCATGGCGCGGCGCAGCATGTCGGCGCCGCCCAGCGAATAGCCGCCGACGATCTGCGCCATCTGCATCACCTGCTCCTGGTAGACCATGATGCCGTAGGTTTCGGACAGGATGGCCTCAGTGCGCGGATCGGGATAGTCGAACTTCTCGCCGTGCTTGCGCTTGCAGAAGTCGGGAATCAGGTCCATCGGGCCCGGGCGGTACAGGGCCACGAGCGCGATGATGTCTTCGAAGCGGTCGGGCCGCGCGTCTTTGAGCATGCCCTGCATGCCGCGCGACTCGAGCTGGAAGATGGCGACCGTCTTCGCCTTGGTCAGCAGCTCGTAGGAAGGCCGGTCGTTGAGCGGCAGCTTGGCCAGGTCGAAGTCGGCGAGCGCCGGGTCGAGCTGCTTGATGTAGCGCACCGCGCGGTCGAGGATGGTGAGCGTGGTCAGGCCCAGGAAGTCGAACTTGACCAGGCCCACGGCCTCGACGTCGTCCTTGTCGTACTGCGACACCACGCCCGAATCGCCGCCCTGCGTGTAGAGCGGGCAGAAGTCGGTGAGCTTGCCCGGCGCGATCAGCACGCCGCCGGCGTGCATGCCGATGTTACGGGCGATGCCTTCGACCTGCTGCGCCAGGTCGAGCAGCTGCTTGACCTCGTCCTCGTTTTCAAGCCGCTCGGCCAGTTGCGGCTCCTCGGCGATGGCGTCGGCGATGGTCACCGGCTTGCCCGGCTTGAACGGGATCAGCTTGGAGATGCCGTCGCAGAAGTTGTAGCCGAAATCGAGCACGCGGCCGACGTCGCGGATGGCGCCCTTGGCGGCCATGGTGCCGAAGGTGGCGATCTGCGAGACCGCCTCCTTGCCGTACAAATCCTTGACGTGCTGGATGACGCGGTCGCGCCCTTCCTGGCAGAAGTCGATGTCGAAGTCGGGCATCGATACCCGTTCAGGATTGAGGAAGCGCTCGAACAGCAGGTTGTACTGCAGGGGATCGAGATCGGTGATCAGCAGCGAATAGGCCACCAGCGAGCCGGCGCCCGAACCGCGGCCCGGTCCGACCGGCACGCCGTTTTCCTTGGCCCACTTGATGAATTCGGCCACGATGAGGAAGTAGCCGGGGAATTTCATGTTGCAGATGGTGTCGGTCTCGAACTTCAGGCGCGCCTCGTAGCGGGGCCGTTCGGCCTCGCGTTTGACCGGGTCGGGATAGAGCTGCAGCAGGCGCTGCTCGAGGCCGGCGACCGATTCGGCGACCAGGAACTGGTCGATCGTCATGCCGGGTGGGGTCGGGAAGTTCGGCAGCTGCGGTTTGCCCAGCGTGAGGACGACGTTGCAGCGCCTGGCGATTTCGACCGAGTTGGCCAATGCGGCCGGCATGTCGGCGAACAGTGCGGCCATCTCGGCCTGGGTCTTGAAGCGCATCTCCTCGTTGAAGCGCTTGACGCGCTTGGCGTTGGCCAGCATCTCGCCCTCGGCGATGCAGGTGCGCGCCTCGTGGGCGACGAATTCGTCGGGCGAGAGGAACTGCACCGGGTGGGTGGCCACCACCGGCAGGCCCAGTTTGGCCGCCAGCGCCACCGTGTGGCGCAGCTGCGGCTCCTGGTTAGGCTGGCCGGCGCGCTGCACCTCCATATAGAAGTGGCCGGGGAAGATGTCGGCCCAGCGCTGGGCGCAGCGTTCGGCCAGCGCCAGGTTGCCGTTTTCGATGGCGGCGCCGACGTCGCCGAAGTGGGCGCCGGAGAGCACGATGAGGCCATTGGCCTGCGACTGGCCCGGATTGAGCGTGGATTCGCTGGTGGCGAGCGCCTCGAGCCAGTCGGCGCGGATCTCGGCGCGGCCCTTGTGCTGGTTGGTGAGCCAGGCGCGCGAGAGCAGGTCGCACAGCTGCAGGTAGCCGCAGTGGTTCTTGGCCAGCAGCAGCAGGCGCGATGGCCGGTCACGGTTGTCGTCGTTGGTGATCCAGGCGTCGACGCCGATCACCGGCTTGATGCCCTTGCCGCGCGCGGCCTTGTAGAACTTGACCATGCCGAACAGGTTGGACAGGTCGGTGATGGCCAGCGCCGGCTGCTTGTCCTTGGCGGCGGCGGCAACGATGTCGTCGATGCGCACCAGGCCGTCGACGATGGAGTATTCCGAGTGCACGCGCAGGTGAACAAACGCGGGCGACTCCGGTTGCGCCGGCGCGGCCACGGCCGCGGTCTCAAGATCCATGACATCCATACTCATTTGCGATTGCCCAGCTATGCGAAGAAGCGCTATTTTACCGCGCGCGGGCGCAGCTGCCGGCGGGACTTTTTTTTACCGGCGGCACTAAACGTAAGGATTTGTAAGTACTTGTCAACGCGAAAGAAGGTGGCGGCGTTAATGGCTCAGTTGCACCACTGATCAACCACTCAAAGGACTACCACATGAAAAACGTCATCGCCGCACTGATCGCTACCGTCTTCGCTACCGCCGCTTTCGCTCAGACCCCTGCCGCCAAGGTAGAAGCCAAGCACACCGCAGCTGTCGTCAAAGCTGACGCTGCCGAAGTCAAAGCTGTCGCCAAGGCCGACACCAAAGTCGCCGCTGCCGACGCGAAAGCTGAAGTTGCCACCGCCAAGACCGACGCTAAAGTTGCCAAGGCTCACGCCAAGCACAAAGCTTCGAAAGCAAAAGCCAAAGCCAAGCACAAAGCAAAAACCGAAGTTGCTAACGCTGAAGCAGCAGCTGCTACCCCAGTCGCCAAGTAATTCGCGATTGTCAGCTTGATCAAGACAGGGTTCGCCCTGTCTTTTTTTTCGCCATTTTTTCCGGCCCGGGCAGGCGCGCGCGGTCGAAGGCGCCCAGCAGCAGCGGGTAGCGCAGGTGGACGGCGACATGGCTATACATGACGTGGCAGGCGCCGTCGGCGTCGTGCAGGTCGTGCAGTACCTCGCCGTCGACGGCGTACAGCAGCGGAAAGACGCCGCGCAGGCCGGCAAGGAAGTCCGGTATCGGGGTGCGCTGGGGTTCGTCGAGGCGCCAGTGGTTGAGGTCGAGCAGCACCAGCGGGCGGCACCAGGCGATGGTGGGCTGCAGCGAGTTTAGAACGTCGCGTTCGACGTTCTCGACCTCGATCCTGATGAGGTCGAATTCCCCGGTGAACGGCGCCGGGGTGCAGCCGCTGGCGACCTCGAGCACGCGGTCGGTGCCGCGCAGCAGCGATGCGAGCATTCCGGCCAGCGCGTCGTCGGCCGCGCCGCGAAGCCGGGCCCGGTACTTGTCGCCGGAGGTGGCAAGGTAATGCTTGCCGGCGACACAGTCGATCCGCGGCGCGTGTGGATTGGCAAATTCAAATAAACGCATGGGATTTCTCTCGGGCTCGGCACATTGGGACAACCCGACAATGTTATCATCATTGCAACTACGTCGGCTTTGACGGGCGTCATGGGCTGAGCGACGGCATGGGATTCCCGGGTGCCCAGGCCGCGCCGGTTCTGGCCAATGCGCGGCGGTCTATAATAGCGGCTGTCCGAATCCTTCAGTCAGCCACCATGCAAGCCACCACCGACAACGCCGCCGAGGCGCAGGCCGCCGCCGCCGCGCAGCACGTCAACATCGCCGCCTACAAATTCGTCACCTTCGACAACACCGAGGAGATGCGCCCGCAGTACCAGGCCTTGTGCCGCGAGCTCGGCCTGAAAGGCACGATCCTGCTCACTCCCGAGGGCATCAACCTGTTCCTGTCGGGCCCGCGCGCCCAGATCGACCGCTTCCTGGCATGGCTGCGCAGCGACGCCCGCTTCGCCGATATCGTCGCCAAGGAAAGCTATTCGGAGGAGCAGTCGCACAAGCGCATGCTGGTGAAGATCAAGAAAGAGATCATCACCATGCGCATGCCGCTGATTAAGCCGGAACTGGGCCGGGCGCCGGCAGTGGCGCCCGCCACGCTCAAGCGCTGGCTCGACCAGGGCCATGACGACAACGGCAAGCCGGTGGTGATGGTCGACACCCGCAATGCCTTCGAAGTGGATGTCGGCACGTTCACCAATACCATCGACTACCGCATCGGCAAGTTCACCGAGTTCCCGGAAGTGATCGCCGCCAACAAGGATGCGCTGGCCGACAAGACGGTGGTGACGTTCTGCACCGGCGGCATCCGCTGCGAGAAGGCGGCCATCCACATGCAGAACATCGGCTACGACAGCGTCTACCAGTTAGAGGGCGGCATCCTGAAGTACTTCGAGGACGTCGGCGGCGAGCATTACCAGGGCGACTGTTTTGTGTTCGACTACCGCACCGCCCTCAACCCGAAGCTCGAGCCGACCGTCACCGTGCAGTGCTTCGCCTGCCGCGCGGTGGTGACGCCGCGCCAGCAACTCGATCCGCGCTATGTGTACGAGGTGTCGTGCCCGCACTGCGCCGCGGAAGCGCCCCCTACTTCGCCGCCGCCAGCACTGCCGGCTTGACGGCGCCGTAGCTGCGCCGCATGCGCAGGAAGGGCTCCTCGATGGTGCTGTAGCTGAGGGTGGCAAGCGCCCAGGTGGCGCCGTAGCTGCCGACCAGCATCAGCACGGCGTTGCCCACACCCAGCCCGGGGATGTGCAGCATGCCCACCGACTGCGCCAGCAGGTGCAGCATGGCCATGTGCAGCAGGTAGAACGAGAAGCTGACCTTGCCGCCCTGGCACAGCGCTTTGTCCAGCCACGCCGGCAAGGTCTTGTCGAACGACACCCAAGCGACGATGAAGACGGCCCAGCCCACGCTTTCCAGCATCGACCAGAAGATCCAGAACACCGACTTGGCGCCGGCCGGATCGAACGGCGCGACCGTCGCCTGCAAGGCGCTGTTGGCCACCACCAGCACGCCGGCCAGCGGCAGCAGCATGGGTGCGGCGCGGTGCAGCCAGGCGCCGTGGCGGCGATACAGCACCGCCGCCAGCATGCCGACGATAAACTGGTCGAAGCGGCCGACGAAGGTGCTGAAAAACATCAGGTTGCTCTTGTCGCTGACCGTGTACGACGCTACCTTGAAAAACAGCATCAGCAGCAGCAGCCTGACCAGGTAACGGGCGCCGCGCTCCATCGCAAAGCGCGCCAGGAACGGGAAGATCAGGTAGAAGCTGAATTCGAGCGAGATGCACCAGGCCGCGCCGGTGATGACGGTGAGCGAAGTCGGCGCCATGCCGAGGTTGCTGGTCAGGATGTAGAGGATGTCCTGCGGCTGAAACTTGTCGCGGCCGATCGAGGTGGCGACCATGAACACGGTCAGGAACAGCGGCGCGATGCGCAGCAGCCGGTTGCGCAGGAAATCGCGGTAGACGATGGTTTCCTTGTGCAAGGCAATCTGCATGAACAGGAAGCCAGACAAGGTGAAGAACAGGCCGACGCCGGTATGGCCCTCGCTGATCAGGCCGAGCGCCTTGCTGCCAACGCCGTTGCCGCCCAGGCCGCGGTATTCCAGGTTGAAGTGAAACAGGAACACGATCGTGGCCGCCAGCCAGCGCAACTGGTCAATCCTGGGATTGTAGGCAATATTGAGCGATTTCATGGACGGTCTGGGGCCTTGCCAAATTTAATCTTGGGCAAGCATTGTAAGCCATCTGCATTGGCGCAGACCATTTGCGGCGGCCGGCCCGCACATGCAGGCCGGCCGCGGGTGCCCGTCAGTGGAAGTAGGCCGCCACTTCGCGCACGTCGTTGCCGCTGAACGTGCCGGTGGCAGCGCGCAGGCGCAGCGTGCCGATCAGGTAGCTGTAGCGCGCCTGGGCACGGTCGCGCTGGGTGGTCACCAGCTGCTGCTGGGCGTTGAGCAGGTCGAGGTTGATGCGCACCCCGCCCTTGACGCTCTGTTCGGTTGCCTTGGTCAGCAGCTGGCCCGACCTGACCGCCTTGTCGAGCGCGGCCAGGCGGGCATTGCTGCTTTCGACCAGGCTGAGCGATTTGCGCAATTCGACCAGCACCTTGTTGGTGCGCACCTGCAGGTCCGCCTTCGCGCGCTCGAGGCTGGCGACCGACTGGCGGGCGGCGGCGCTGACGGCACCGCCGGAGTACAGCGGGATGTTGACCTGCACGCCGATGCTGCGATTGACCGTGTCCTGGTTATAGGTGTTGATCGACTCGGCGGCGCCCTTGCTGTAGGCGGCGACGAGGTCGACGCGCGGGGTATGGCCGGCGCGCGCCTTGAGCACTTCGGCCTGCGCGACCTCGACGGCGTAGCGGGCCGCCTTCAGGTCCGGGTTCTGCGCCAGGGCGATGGCGCGCCACTCATCGAAGCTGAGCGACTGGCCGCGGTCGAGGACGAAATCCTGGCCGAGCCGGTCGAGCGAGGTCACTTCCATGCCGACCACGCCTTCGAGCGTGTTGCGCGCGGCGGTGACGTTGTCCTCGCTCTCGAGCACCTGCGCCTCGGCCAGGTCGAGCCGGGCCTGGGTCTCGAGCTGATCGGTCTTGGTGCCCTCGCCCTTGACGAACAGGCGGTCGTTGACCTTCATCTGCTCGAGGTAGGATTCGCGCTGGGCCTTGGCCAGCGCCAGCTGGTCCTGCGCGAACAGCGCGTCGACGTAAGCGCCGACCACGCGCAGCGCCACTTCGCCGGTATTGGCCTCGAAGGTGGCGGCGCTCTGGTTGGCCATGGCCATGCCCTGGCGGTAGCGCGCCCACGCGTCCAGGCTGAACAGGGGCTGGCGCAGCTGGATCAGGGCCGAGCGGCTGATGTAGCGCGGCTGCTCGAACTGTTCGCGGGTGCCGATGTGGGTGGTCTGGTCGACGCGGTTCTTGTTGGCGCTGTAGCTGGCGGCAACCGTCGGCAACAGGGCGGCGCGGCCGAGGATGCGGTTTTCCTTGCCCATTTCATTTTCGTAGAAGTTCATCCGGTAGGCCGGATCGTTCTTCAATGCCGCCTCGTAGGCCTGCTGCAGGGTCAGCGCGCCGGCGCTGCCGGCGGCCAGCGCCAGCAGCGCGGCCAGCGCGACGGCGCTGCGGCGCACGGTTTTGTTGATCGTCAAAGCCACTTTATTCCTCGCTCATCGATGTCTTGGCGCGATCGAAGATCGGCTTCAGCAGGTAGTTCATCATGGTGCGCTCGCCGGTCTTGACGAACAGCTCGACCGGCATGCCGGACTGCACCACCAGCTTGTGCTGCGAGATCAGCTTGCTGCCCTCGGGGGTGACCTTGACGCGTACCTTGTAGTAGGCGTTGCCGGTGCGCTCGTCGACGGTGCGGTCGGCCGATACCTGCTCGACCTGGCCGGGAATGTGCGGCGTGCTGTGGCTGTTAAAGGCGGAGAAGATCAGGTCTACCGGGAGGCCAGCATGGACGCGGTCGATCAGGTTGACCGGCAACTGGCCTTCGACCACCAGCGGATCGTCGCTCGGCACGATGTCCATCATCTTGAAGCCGGGCGCGACCACGCCGCCCTTGGTAAACACCGCCAGGGCGACGACGGTGCCGGCGACGGGCGACTTGACCTCGACGCTGGCCAGTTCGAAGTCCTGCGCGCTGAGGCGGTTGCCGAGCGCTTCGGCTTCTTTCTGCACTTCGGTCAGCTGGGTGCGCACTTCCTTCTGGTAATCCTGCATGCGCTGCGAGCGGCGCATCGACAGTTCCACCTGCTGGCTCTGGAAGCGGCCGATCTGGCCGATGTCTTCGGACATCGAACCGTTGATCTGGGCGAAGGTGCGCTCGAGCTCGAGCAGGCGGTTGCGGGCGACGTAGCCGTCCTTGGCGAGGTCGCGCATGCCGTCGAGCTGTTCCTTGAGCAAGCCCATCTGCATCTTCTTGCTCTGGTGCGATTCCTGCAGGCCCTTGACCTGCACCTTGAGGCCGGAAATGCCTTCTTCGGCGGCGCCCAGCTCGCTCTTGAGCGAACCCTGGCGCGACGCGAAGAGCTGCGTTTGCAGGCGCATCATGTCGGCGATGCGTGGGTCGGAGCGCTGCTTCTCCAGTTCCGGCGGGAACGTCACCTTGCTGGCGCCGTCACGCTCGGCGAGCATGCGCGCCTCGGTGGCGCGCGCGGTTTCGTACTGGCCGCGGGTCATTTCGGCCTGCGCCTTGACCTGGACGGAATTCAAACGCACCAGCGTCTGGCCGGCCTTGACGACGTCGCCATCCTTGACCAGCAGGTCGGCGATGACGCCGCCGACCGGGTGCTGGATTGCCTGGCGGTTCGATTCCTTGGCGACGGTGCCGGGCAGCGGCACCCCCTTGTCGAGCGGCGCCAGCAGCGCCCACAGCAGAAAGCCGCCGACGCCGAACAGCACGATGATCCAGCCGAGCCGGGTGTAGGCGCCGGCGTCGGTGTTGACCGTCAGCGGCGCAACGTCATGCGTGATGACCTCGGTCGCCTGCGAATTGTCTTTAATCAGTTTCATTATTTCCCCTGTTCGATGGTCGCTGCCAGCGCGGCGTCGGTGGACGCGGCGGCGCTGGCCTTCTGCGCCGCAGCCTGCCGGGCCGCCTGCTGGGCCGCCTGGGCCGCCTGCTGTGCCTGGAGCGCCTGCTGATTCGATTCCTGCAGCGCAGCCAGTACCTGCTGGGTCGGGCCGAAGGCCTGCACGCCGCCGTCGCGCATTAACAACAGTTTGGTGGTGACGCTGATGGCGCTGGTGCGGTGGGTGATCAGGACGATGGTCTTGCCGCGCTCGCGCAGGTCGACGATGGCCGCCACCAGCGCCGCTTCGCCGACGTCGTCGAGGTTGGAATTGGGCTCGTCGAGCACGATGACCGACGGGTCGCCGTACATCGCGCGCGCAAGACCGAGGCGCTGGCGCTGGCCGCCGGACAGGCCGGCGCCGCCGTCGCCGAGGATGGTGTCGTAGCCGGCCGGGAAATGCAGGATCAGGTCGTGCACACCGGCACGCTTGGCCGCCTGCACCACTTTTTCGGCGTCGATGGCGCCGAAGCGGGCGATGTTTTCGCTGACGGTGCCGGCGAACAGCTCGATGTCCTGCGGCAGGTAGCCGATGTTCGGGCCCAGCTCGCCTTTATTCCACTGATAGATGTCGGCGCCGTCGAGGCGCACCTTGCCCATCATCGCCGGCCAGACGCCCACCAGCAGGCGTGCCAGCGTCGACTTGCCGGCGCCGCTGGCGCCGATCACGCCCAGCACGTCGCCGGGAGCAATGGCGAAGCTGAGGTTCTTGACCACCGGCACGCGCACGCCGGGCGGCGCCGCGGTCACGCCTTCGACGCTGAGGGCGCCATTGGGTTTCGGCAGGGCCATGCCGGCCGGACGCGCGGGATTCGTTTCCAGCAGGGCATTGAGGCGCTCGAAGGCGCTGCGGGTGCTGGCCCACGACTTCCATACGCCGATCAGCTGCTGCACCGGCGCCAGCGCGCGGCCGACCAGGATCGAGGCGGCAATCATCATGCCGGGGGTAATTTTGTTTTCCAGCACCAGCAAGGCGCCGAAGCCGAGCACCAGCGACTGCAGCGACACCTGGCAGAACTTGGTGATGGCGGCGATCTTGCCGCCCTTCTCGCTCGCCTCTGCCTGCAGGTGCAGGAACTTGCCGTGCAGCGTGAACCAGCGGCCCAGCAGGTTCGGCAGCATGCCCATCGACTCGATCACTTCGGCGTTGCGCAGGTTGTTGGTGGCCAGCGTGCCGGAGGCGATCGCCATGGCGTTCGCTTCGGCCAGCGGCTTGTGGGTGACGCGCTCGTTGACGTAGGCAAGCACCACCAGCACGGCGGTGCCGGACAAGGCGAACAGGCCGAGCATCGGCTCGAACAGGAAAATGACGATCAGGTAGACCGGGAACCAGGGCGCGTCGAAGAAGGCGAACAGCGCGTTGCCGGTGAGGAACTGGCGCACGTTGGTGAGGTCGGACAGGGCCTGGCCGGCATTGCCGCCGGCCTGCTTGAGGTTTTGCTCGAAGGCGGCGGTGTAGACGCGCTTGTTGAGCTGCATGTCGAAACGGGCGCCGACGCGGATCATGACGAACGAACGGATCAGGTCGAGCCCGCCCATGAACATGTAGGCGCCCAGCATCACCAGGGTGAGCATCAGCAGGGTGATCTCGTTTTTGCTCGCCAGCACGCGGTCGTAGACCTGCAACATGTAAATCGACGGCACCAGCATCAGCAGGTTGCTGATGGCGCTGAAGGTTCCCACCGTGACGAAGGTCGACTTGAAGCCGAGCAGGGTGCGCCCGATTTCACTTTTAGGATTGAGGAATTGTAATTTCATTTGGGTCGTTGGCTCACCGTGGTCATGGAACCCCGCGGCCGCACGTCTCACCGGCACAGGGGAAATTGATTCTCATCACATTATGCAGCAAGTTGTTCAGGATTTGTGATCTGCATCACAAATTTCGACGGTTTCGCACACATGCGCTGCAGTCCTGTTGATGCATTGGCGGAAACAATATCACAAACGCAAAAAAGCCCCGCTACCTTTCGGCGACGGGGCTTTTGACGGGGAAGGCAGACCCGGCGAACCAGGCCTGCTTCGTTGTCAGTCTAACTTAGGCAACAGTGATGATGCCGTTAGCCAGGTGAACGTGGTCAACGGTGGTGCCGGTCAGGGTGATGACGACTTCTGGCTCAGCCGAGTTCGAGCTGAACGCTTTGGTTTCAAACGTGACATCCACGTTCGAACCGTTCTGGACGAAGAACACTTCCAGCACTGCGTCGTTGCCCTTGGTGATGTCGGTGTTCAGGGTGTACTTGCTGCCGATG
>JBBRXM010000135.1:0-10899 GCA_038248405.1 Burkholderiales bacterium | reverse complement strand
TCGGCTTCAAGACGGCCATGAAGGTGCTCGACAAGGGCCGCCTGCACATCGCCGCGGTGTGCGTCGGCGCCGCCGAACGGATGCTGGATGACGCCCTGCGCTACGCCATGGAGCGCCAGCAGTTCGGCCAGCCGATCGCCGAATTCCAGCTGATCCAGGCGATGCTGGCCGACAGCAAGGCCGAGATCTACGCCGCCCGCAGCATGGTCATCGACGCCGCCCGCCGCCGCGACAACGGCGACGACGTCTCCACCGAAGCGTCGTGCTGCAAGCTGTTCGCCTCCGAGATGTGCGGCCGCGTGGCCGACCGCTCGGTGCAGATCCACGGCGGCGCCGGCTACATCTCCGAATACGCGGCCGAACGCTTCTACCGCGACGTGCGCCTGTTCCGCATCTACGAGGGCACGTCGCAGATCCAGCAGATCGTCATCGCCCGCAACATGATCAAGGCGGCGCAGAAGTAATGGACACCACTGCGCTGCTCGCCGCCCTGCCCGCGCGCATCAGCGCGATCGCGCGCCAGCGCGCCGCACAGACGCCCGACGCGCCGGCGCTGAGCGAAGCCGGCCGCTTCTGGACCTACGCGCAGCTGGGCGCGCAGGTCGATGCGCACATTGCGTTGCTGCGCCAGCTGGGCGTGCGCGGCGGCGACCGCGTGATGGTGGTGGGCGAAAACTGCGTGGCCCAGGTCGCGCTGATCTTCGCCGCCGCCGAGCTGGACGCGTGGATCGTCAACGTCAACGCGCGCCTCTCAAGCGCCGAAATCGCCAACATCCGCCAGCACAGCGGCGCGCGCCGCGTGCTCTATACCGTCGCCACTTCGCCGGAGGCGCAGCAGCATGCGCTGAACGCGGGCGCGCAGCAGCACGGCGAGCTGATGGCCGGCCCCCTCGACGACACCTGCACGCCGGAGCCGGTCGACGCCAGCAACGAACAGGTCGCCGCGCTGATCTACACCACCGGCACCACCGGCCACCCCAAGGGCGTGATGCTCACGCACCGCAATTTGCTGTTCATCGCCGCCGTATCGAGCACGCTGCGCGGCCTGGCGCCGCAGGACCGCGCCTACGGCGTGCTGCCGATCTCGCACGTGTACGGCCTGGCCTCGGTGATGCTGGGCACCCTGTACGCCGGCGCCTGCCTGTACCTGGCGCCGCGCTTTTCGGCCACCGCCATGCTGCGCGCGATCAGCGACGACAAGCTGACCATCCTGCAGGGCGTGCCGGCGATGTACGCACGATTGCTGGAACTGGCCCCGTCGGCGCCGCTGGCGTCGAACCTGCGCTTCATCTACGCCGGCGGCTCGCCGCTCGATCCGAGCCTGAAGCGGCAGGTCGAGCAGGCGCTCGGCCTGCCGCTGCATAACGGCTACGGCATGACCGAAAGCTCGCCCACCATCAGCCAAACCCGCCTCGACGCGCCGCGCAGCGACACCTCGGTCGGCACCGTCATCCCGGGCGTCGAAGTGCGCATCGTCGACGAAGCCGGCGCCGACGTCGCGCCCGGCGAGGCCGGCGAACTGTGGGTGCGCGGCCCGAACGTCATGAAGGGCTATTACCGCGAAGAGGCGATGACGGCGGCGACGATGCGTCCACAAGGCTGGCTCAATACCGGCGACATGGCGCGCCAGGACGCCGACGGCGCGCTGTTCATCGTCGGCCGCACCAAGGAGCTGATCATCCGCTCGGGATTTAACGTCTACCCGCTGGAGGTGGAGACCGTGCTCAACGCCCATCCCGGCGTCGCGCAGTCGGCGGTGGTGGGACGCGTGGTCGACGGCGGCAACGAGGAAGTAGTGGCCTTCGTCGAAGCGGACCCGCAGAACCCGCCGCTGGAACAGGAGCTGCGCGACTACCTGGCGCAGCGGCTCTCGCCCTACAAGTGCCCGAGCCGGATCGTGATCATGGCGGCGCTGCCGGCTGCCGCGACCGGAAAAATTTTGAAAGGCCAGTTGAAAGCACTGGCACAGGATCTGCCCGCAAAAAAACCATAAGGAGACAAGAGATGAAGACGACATTCAAACGCATCGGGGTAGCTGCCCTCGTTTCAGCAGCATTCATGGGCGCCGCCGGCGCCGACGAATTCAAGGTCGGCGCCGAACTGCCGCTGACCGGCACGCTGGCGCGCGTCGGCGCCGGTATGCAGGAAGGCATCATGGTCGCCGCCGAGGTATTCAACAAGACCAACGGCAAGCACAAGATCAAGATCGTCACCATCGACGACGAGTCGGCGCCGGCCAAGGCCATCGCCGCCGTCGAGAAGCTCGCCAGCGAAGGCGTCGTCGCCATCACCGGCGGCTACGGCAGCAACAACATCTCGCCGGCCTCGGACGCCGCCAACAAGCTCGGCCTGGTGTACATCACCTCGGGCGGCGTCGACGACAGCCTGGTCAACGCCGGCCGCAAGAATTTTTTCCGCATTAATAACTCGGCCGGCTACGAAAAAGCGATGGTGGGCCTGCTCGGCGACGTCGGCGCCAAATCGGTGTCGATCATCTACTCGACCAAGGAGGCCACCTCGGGCCTGGCCAAGGACGTCGAGAAGTCGCTCACCGCCAAGGGCGTCAAGGTGGCGATGCACTCGTTCGACCCGGCCATTACCGACTTCAAGCCGATCATCAACAAGGTCAAGCTGCAGGACAAATCGGAAGTGATCGCGATGGTCGGCTACGAGAACGACTACGTCGGCATCCTGCGCGCGGCACGCGTGCTGAAACCGACCGTCAAGGCGATGGTCGGCGTCTGGTCGCTGGCGACGCCGAAGATGCAGGCCGACTTCCCCGACCTGATGCCGAACGTGTTCGGCACCGCGCTGCTGCCGTTCCCGGCTGAATTCAAGACCGCCGACGGCAAGGCCTTCGCCGACACCTACAAGGCGCTCTACAAGAAGGAGCCGGATTACCTCGGCCAGTTCGGCTACGTGCAGTCGATGCTGCTGTTCGAAGCAATCGCGCGCGCCGCCGACAAGGGCACCATCAAGAAAGGCGGCGTCGCCGACGAGATGCGCAAGACCGACCGCGAAACGCTGATCGGCCGCGTGCAGTTCGGCGCCAACGGCGACAACCCGAACTTCGTGCACCGCATGGGCCAGCACCAGGACAAGAAGATCGTCATCGTCTGGCCGAAGGATCAGGCCACCGGCAAGCTCGCCTATCCTGCCACGCCCTGGTAACACGCCATGACTGATCTGATACTGCAGGCGCTGTACTCGGGCCTGTTGCAGGGCGGCTCGTACGCCCTTATCGCCCTCGGCCTGGCGCTGGTGTTCGGCACCATGAAGGTGATCAACCTCGCGCACGGCGAGCTGGTGCTGCTGGCCGCCTACGTCGCCTACTCGGTCGAATCGGGCCTCGGCCTGGGCCCCGTGTTCGCGATCCCGATCGCGCTGGTGGTGGTGTGCATCGCCGCGGTATCGGTCTACTTCGTCGTCAGCCGCATCAAGAAGGACCGCGAGATCAACTCGCTGATCCTCACCTACGGCATCGGCGTCATCCTCACCAACGTCATCCTGCTGATCTGGCACGCCGACGTGCGTTCCACCAGTTCGACCTGGCTGCAGGAGGCGTTCGTCGTCGGCCCCTTGTACAGCATGCGCAGCGAACTGCTGTTCTTCGGCGTGTCCATCCTGCTGATGGGCGCCCTGTGGTGGTGGCTCGCGCGCAGCTGGTACGGCCGCGCGGTGCGCGCGGTGTCGAGCAACCGCGACGCCGCCAAGCTGATGGGCATCGATCCGGGCCGCACCGAACTGGTGTCGTTCCTGGTGGCCGGCATCCTGGCTGCCTTCGCCGGCGTCGCGCTGTTCAGCTACGGCGTGATCCAGCCGGCCTACGGCGGCGCCCTCACCGTCAAAGCCTTCATCATCACCGTGCTGGCCGGGATCGGCTCGATTCCCGGCGTGCTGCTCGGCGCCGTGCTGCTCGGCGTGGCCGAAGCGCTCACCGTCACGCTGGCCAGCTCGGCGCTGCAGGAACTGGCCGGCATGACGCTGTTCCTGCTGGTGCTGTTCGTGATGCCCAATGGCCTGTTCGGCGCAGCCCGGAGGCGCGGATGAAGATCAACAAGTTACTGGTGGCGGCGCTGGTCGTCGCCTACGCCGTGGTGCCGTTCGCACTGGGCGCGAACAACTACGTCATGAGCATGATCGTGGCGGCGCTGGTGATCGGCGGCGTCGCGCTGTCGTGGGCCCTGCTGGGCAACCTGGGCGGCATGGTCAGCTTCGGCCACTCGGCGTTTTTCGGCGTCGGCGCCTACGTCTCGGCCATCACCACCGTCAAGCTCGGCCTGCCGGTGATGCTGGCGGTGCCGCTGGGCGGCATCGGCGCCGTGCTGGCCTCGATCGTGATGATGCCGGTGCTGCGCCTGCGCGGCCCCTACTTCGCGCTGGCGATCCTGGCGTACGCCCACATCTTCCGCATCCTCGCCACCGAATGGACGTCGGTGACGGGCGGCTCGGGCGGCGTGTCGGGCATCCCGAGCTTTCCGACGGTGTTCGGCTTCGACTTCGGCACCAAGATGGGCGCCTACCTGATCGCGCTCACGCTGGTGCTGCTGTTCGCCTTTGCGTACCACCGCATCCGCGCCAGCTACTACGGCATCGCGCTGCGCGCCATGCACGACAGCGAGGACGCCACCCGCGTCGTCGGCGTCAACAGCACGCTGCTCAAGGGCGCCATGCTGATGGTGTCGGCGTTCATGGCCGGCGTGTTCGGCGCCGTCAACGCCCACTACATCAACTTCCTCGAGCCGGACTATGCCTTCAGCGCGCTGTGGGTGACGCTGCCCATCGTGGCGGCCATTTTCGGCGGCTACCGAACCATTTCCGGACCGATCATCGGCGCCCTGGTGGTCTACCTGGCCGACCAGCTGGTCTTCAAGTCGATCATGCCGACCGGGCACCAGCTGGTGCTCGGCGTGCTGCTGGTGGCGATGATCGTGTTCAGTCCATCGGGGTTGATGCCTCTGCTGAAAAAGAAGAAGGTGGCCCATGCTTGAACTGCAGAACGTATCGGTGCGCTTCGGCGGCCTCACCGCCGTCAACGACGTCACCCTCAAGATCGGCAGCCACGACGTGATCGGCCTGGTGGGCTCGAACGGCGCCGGCAAGACCACGCTGTTCAACGCCATCTCGGGCCTGGTGCGCCCGACCGCCGGCCAGATCCGCTTCGACGGCCAGGACGTGCTGCGCGCGCCGATGTACAAGCGCGCGCGCCTGGGCATCGGCCGCACCTTCCAGGTGCCGCAGCCAATGCACGAACTGACGGTGCGCGAAAACCTGCTGGTGGCGCAGCGCTTCGGCACCGGCCGCGTCGACCAGCACAAGATCGACGAGATCCTGGACTTCACGAGCTTGAGCGAAAAGGCCGGCCGCGACGCCTCCACCGAACTGGCGCTGACCGAACTGAAGGCGCTGGAAGTGGCCAAGGCGCTGGCCACTGACCCGCAGCTGCTGCTGCTCGACGAGGTGCTGGCCGGGCTGGAAACGACGGGCAAGCGCCGCTTCATGGGCATGCTGCGCGACCTGCATACCAAATTCGGCGTCGGCATCGTCATGATCGAACACGACATCGAGACCATCACCTCGCTGTGTCCGCGGGTGGCGGTGCTCAACTTCGGCCAGCTGATCGCCGACGGCACGCCGGACGCGGTATTCCGCGATCCGGCCGTCATCAAAAGCTATACGGGAGCCCAGGATGCTTGAACTGAAGCAGGTGCGCGCCGGCTATGGCGCCATCAACGTGCTGTGGGACGTGTCGCTCGGCGCCGCCACCGGCAAGCTGACCACCATCATCGGCCCCAATGGCGCCGGCAAGACCACGCTGCTGCGCGCCATCATGGGCCTGGTGCCGGTCACCCAGGGCGAGATCACGCTCAATGGCCAGCCGCTCAAAGGCACGCCGACCTGGGGCATGGGCGACCTGGGGGTGGCCATGATCCCGGAAGGCCGCATGGTCTTCCGCGACATGAGCGTGGAAGAAAACCTGATCCTGGGAGGGTTTCCAAAGTCGCAGCGCGGCCATGTGAGTGCGCGGCTCGAGGAGGCGTATGCGATGTTCCCGCGCCTGCGTGAGCGGCGCAAGCAGATGGCCGGCTCGCTCTCCGGCGGCGAAGCGCAGATGCTGGCGATGGCGCGCGGACTGATGTCGGACCCGAAGCTGCTGATCATCGACGAGCCTTCGCTGGGCCTCGCGCCGCTGGTGGTCAACGAGCTGTTCGAGATCCTCATGCGACTGAAAGACGGCACGCGCACCATCATCCTGGTGGAGCAGAATACCCAGCGCGCCGTCGGCGTGGCCGACCATGTGTACCTGATGCAAAGCGGGAAAGTGGTGCTGTCGCAGGCCGCCGCGGAAGTGGACCTGGCGCACCTGGAGGAGTTGTACTTTGCCCGGTAAGGGCGGCTGAATGAATGCGGGTCTGACCTATGGTCAGACCCCAATCCTCGGCTGAAGTTCACTCTCGAGAGATGCCGGCGTCGCGTCCGGGGTCTGACCCCAGGGGGGCAGACCCTTTTTCCTTCAACATCGGCCGAAGTTCACTCCACACCAGGTCCGCACCCATCTGGTTCATGCAGTTGTGGTGGCCCAGCGGGCATTCGCGCTGCCTGCACGGCGAGCATTCCAGGCGCAGCGAAATCGCCTTCGCCATGTCGGAAAACGGCGGCGCGTGATCCGGATCGGTCGGGCCATACAGCGCCACGACCGGCCGGTTCAGGGCGGAAGCGATGTGCAGCAAGCCCGAATCGTTGGCGACCACGCCATCGGCGCGCGCGATCAGTGCGATCGCTTCGCCGAGTTTCGTCGCGCCGGCCAGATTGAACATGCTGGCGCCGCCGCTTCCTGCCACCACCTCATCGCACGCTTGCCGGTCCTTCGGCGATCCCAGCAGCGCTACCTGCGCCTGCGGGTCTGCCGCGAGGATGGCCTTGGCCAGCTGCGCGAAATGCGCCGCCGGCCAGCGCTTGGCGGCGCCGAATTCGGCGCCGGGTGCGAACACCACCAGTGGCCGCTCCGGCGCGATGCCCGTTTTGGCGCACGCCGCCGCGACCTGCGCGCTGCCGACCTGCATGCGCGGGCGCGGCGCCGCCGCCAGCGGCAGGGCCGGGTCCTGTGCCAGCGCCGCATAGAACGGCACCATCGGGCGCGGCGGCGTGTCGTCGTGGTGCATCACATTGAGAAGGCCGTAGCGCATCTCACCCTTGTAGCCGACCCGTCTGGGGATACCGGCCAGCCAGGGGATCAGGGCGTACTTGAGCGTGTTGGGCAGCACGTAGGCGTCGGCGTAGCCGCGCCGGCACAGCTGGCGCGCATAAGACCAGCGTTCCTTCAGTTGCAGCGCGCGGTGGCGAAACGGAGTCTCCAGCACGCTGTCCACCTCGGCCATCGCGCGCCACACCGGCGCCACCGACGGCGGCGCCAGCACGTCGATCGGGCGCTCCGGGTGCTGCTGTCTTAAACGCTGCAGCAGCGGCTGCGCCATCACGGCGTCGCCGATCCAGTTGGGCGAGATGACCAGGGTGCGCGTCATGCCGCCTCCGTCGCGAACTGCAGCCGGTACAGGTTGGCGTACATGCCGCCGGCGGCCAGCAGTTCGTCGTGGCGGCCCGATTCGACCACCCTGCCCTGGTCCATGACGACGATGCGGTCGGCCCGCTCGACGGTCGAGAGGCGGTGCGCGATGACCAGCGTGGTGCGGCCGGCCATCAGCGCGTCGAGCGCGCCCTGCACCGCGCGCTCGGACTCGTTGTCCAGCGCCGAGGTGGCTTCGTCGAGGATCAGGATCGGCGCGTCCTTGTAGATGGCGCGGGCGATGGCCACGCGCTGGCGCTGGCCGCCCGACAGGCGCATGCCGTTTTCGCCGATCATGGTGTCGACGCCGTCGGGCAGCGCCGCCACCACCTCGGACAGGTGCGCCGCCTTGATGGCGGCGGCCAGGCGGGCGTTGTCGACCTGCTCGGCGCCGTAGGCGATGTTGGCGCCGAGCGTGTCGTCGAACAGCACCACGTTCTGGCTGACCATCGCCAGCTGGGCGCGCAGGCTGGCAAGGGAGATGTCTTCGTACGGCACGCCGTCGAGCAGCAGGCGGCCCGACTGCGGCGAGTAGAAGCGGGTGACGAGGTTGACAAAAGTAGACTTGCCGCCGCCCGAGACGCCCACCAGCGCAACCGTCTGGCCGGGCTGGATGTCGAGCGAGACGTCGGCCAGCGCCAGCGGGTTGTTGTCCGAGTAGCGAAACGAGACGCGCTCGAGCTGCAGGTGGCCGCTGGCGCGGGCCAGCACCCGGGTGCCGCCGTCATGCTCGACGGGCGCGTCGATCATCGAGAAGACCGTTTCGGCGGCGGCCATCCCGCGCTGCATCGGGCCGTTCACTTCCACCAGGGCTTTCAGGGGCTGCAGCAGCATCAGCATCAGGGTGATGAAGTTGGTGAATTCGCCGACCGTCATGCCGGAGCGGATGGCGATCACGATCACCACCGACACCGCCATCGCGGTGGCGATCTGGGTGATCGGCACGGTGGCGGCGGCGGCCACCGTCATGCGTTGGGAGAAGCCGCGCAAGGCCTCGCTGCGCTGCTCGAAGCGCCTGCGTTCGTAGCGTTCGCCGGCGAACACGCGGATCACCTGGTGGCCACGGGCCGCTTCTTCGACGACCTGGGTCATCTCGCCGGTGACGCGCTGGTTGTCGCGATTGAGGCGGCGCAGGCGGCCGGTGGTGGTGCGCACGATGACGGCAGTGAGCGGCACCACCACCAGCGCGATCAGGGTCAACCGCCAGTTGAGCATGACGAGGCCGGCCAGCAGGCCGATGACGACCAGCGAGTCGCGCACGAAGGCGAGGAAGACGGAGTTGATCATGTCGACCACCTGGCGCACGTCGGCGATGACGGTATTGATGATCTTGCCGGTGGACTCCTCGTGGAAGCGCGCCACGGGCAGGCGCAGCAGGCGCTCGAACACCATGCCGCGCAGGTCGTTGAGGACGCGGCTCATGACCCAGTTGTTGAGGTAGGCGGTGGAGAAAGTGAATACGCCGCGCATGATGAAGATCGTCAGCAGGACCGCCGGCACCAGCCACAGGTTGAAGTCGACCTTGTTGGTGAAGCCCTTGTCGAGCAGCAGTTCGAGCGCCTTGCCCAGCAGTGGCTGGGTCGCGGCGGTGCCCGCCATGGCCACCAGCGCCAGCCAGGAGCGGGCGCGGTAGGGGCGGACCAGCGCGAACAGGCGCCTGGCGATGCTACGAGTTTCCATCGGTTTGTCTTTCGTGTTCGGCCATCAGATGCGGTCCCCGGACTTTACATGAAACCGGGCAAGAACGGGCATCGCCGCCGCGGGCCGCCGCAGCGCTGCGGTAGAATACCGGACAATCAATCCGAGGTACGAGCGCCACAGCCCCATGAACAACGCCAAAGATTTCCCCCTGACGCGCACCGAAACGACGGTGCGCTACCTGTTTTTGCTGGCGCTGTTTTCGGTGTCGTTTTCCACCGCGTTGACGAACGTGTTTGTCGGCTTCGCATATATCGGCTTCGTGGTCGCGCTCGCTACCAGCGCGCCATTGCGGAAGGTGCTGCGCTCGCCGCCGGGGTTGCTGGCGCTGGCGCTGCTGGTTTTGTTCATCGCCGGCAGCAGCTGGTCGATCGCACCGCACGCGGAAGTGGTCATGGCGCTGAAAAAATACTCGCGGCTGCTGATCCTGCCGATCGGCATCGCGCTCAGCTGGCGCGACCCGACGCTGCCGTCGCGGGCGCTGCGCTGGGCGCTGGCCGGCGCCGGCGTGCTGGCGCTGGCGTGCTACCTGACCCGGTTCGGCCTGATGCCGACGTCGAGCCTGGGCTGGTGGCGCGTCAGCAGCGACGCCAGCGACGCCTACGTCTTCCGCAACCACATCACCATCGGCATCCTGCTCGGCTTTGCGGCCACCGCCTGCCTGCTGATGGCGCGCTATGCGGCCACGCCGTCGCGGCGCATTGCGGCGATTGCCGCAGCCGTGTTCTTCGCGGTGCCGATCATGATCCTCGGCCAGGGCAGGACCGGCTATGTGACGCTGTTCATCGGCCTGGTTACCCTGCTGCTGCTGCACCGGCGCGCCACGCCGCTGGTGAAAGTGGCCGGCATCGGCGCCATCGCGCTGGTCTTTTTCGGCGCCTACCTGGCTTCGCCGAACATCAAGCTGCGCACCGACGCCCTGATCACCGAAGTCGAGACCGGGGCAGTGCGCACCCCGAACGGCCTGCGCATCTCCTTCATGCGCGCCGGCCTGCAGGTGGTGGCCGCCCATCCGTTGCTGGGCGTAGGCACCGGTTCGTTCGCCGAGGCGTATGCGCCGACGGCGCGCAGCATCTGGCCGGCTGGTTCGCCCGAGGCGGCGGTGCGCAACCAGCCGCACAGCGAATTCCTGCTGGTGGCGGTGCAACTGGGCCTGGCCGGATCGCTGCTCTACTTTGCGATGCTCGGCACGCTGGGCAGCGCGGCGCTGGGGGCGCGCAACTTCGAGACCGACATGCTGGCGCTGCTGTGGGTGATCTACTTCGTCGCCTCGTCCTTCAACAGCCTGCTGTGGGATACCACCGAGGCGCACTGGTTCCTGCTGCTGGGCGGCTGCCTGTATGTCGGCGCGCTGCGCCGCAAGATGGTGCAGCCATGAGCGCGGCCGGCACCATCTCGCTGATCGTCAGCACCTACAACCGTCCGGATGCGCTGGAGGCGGTGATCGAGGGCTGCTTCGCGCAGACCGACCGCAACTTCGAGATCATCGTCGCCGACGACGGCTCCGGCGAGGCCACGCGCGAGTGCGTGGCGAAGCTGGCGGCGCGCTCGCCGGTGCCGCTGCAGCACGTGTGGCAGCCGGACGTCGGCTTCCGGCTGGCGCTGGCGCGCAACCGCGGCATCGCGGCCTCGCGCGG
>JBBRXM010000134.1:0-10909 GCA_038248405.1 Burkholderiales bacterium | reverse complement strand
TTCTGCTTCAGCTTCGCCTCGTGCGCCTTCTTCTGCTCCGAGTACTTGAACTTGCCGTAGTCCATCAGACGGCATACCGGCGGCTGCGCGGTCGGCGCAATCTCCACCAGGTCGACGTTGGCCTCTTCGGCCAGACGAAATGCTTCGGCCAGGCTCACAATGCCGAGCGGCTCGTTTTCCACCCCGGATAAACGCATTTCGGGGGCAGTGATTTCGCCATTGATGCGATGCGACTTGTCAGTAGCTATGGTGTTTCCTTATAAAGTCTGGTATTCGGCCATGCTGATCAAGCTTTGGATGCGATCTCTTGCTTGAGACGCTCCACGAAGGCTTCGACGGACATTACGCCCAGATCGACATTGCCACGTGCTCGCACGGCCACAGTGTTGGCATCCCGCTCCTTATCGCCGATCACTAGGATATATGGCAATTTTTGCACGGAATGTTCACGTATTTTATAGGTTATTTTCTCGTTTCGCAAATCAGCGTGAACGCGGAAGCCCGCTTTGCGCAACTGCTCAGTGACATTTTGCGTAAATTCAGCCTGCGCGTCCGAAATGTTCAGAACGGCAATTTGGACTGGCGCCAGCCACAGCGGCAGAGCGCCGGCGTGGTTTTCGATGAGAATGCCGATAAAACGCTCGAGCGAGCCGACGATCGCGCGGTGCAGCATGACCGGCACCTGGCGCGAATTGTCCATCGCCACGTACTCGGCGCCCAGGCGCTGCGGCATGAAGAAGTCGACCTGCATGGTGCCGACCTGCCACGGGCGGCCGAGGCTGTCCTTGAGGTGGTATTCGATCTTCGGGCCGTAGAAGGCGCCCTCGCCCGGCAGCTCGGTCCAGGTCACGCCGCAGGCGCGCAGGCCCGAACGCAGCGCTTCTTCGGCCTTGTCCCACACCTCATCGGTGCCGATCCGGCTGTCGGGACGCAACGCCAGCTTGACGTCGACGTTGTCGAACTTGAAGTCCTTGTAGACTTCCATCGCCTGGGTGTGGAAAGCCACCACTTCCGGCTCGATCTGCTCGTCGGTGCAGAAGATGTGGCCGTCGTCCTGGGTGAAGCCGCGCACCCGCATGATGCCGTGCAGCGCGCCGGACGGCTCGTTGCGGTGGCACTGGCCGAATTCGCCGTAGCGCAGCGGCAGGTCGCGGTAGCTGCGCATGCCGCTGTTGAAGATCTGCACGTGGCCCGGGCAATTCATCGGCTTGAGCGCGTAGGAACGGTTTTCCGATTCCGTCACGAACATGTTTTCTCGATAGTTGTCCCAGTGGCCGGTCTTGGCCCACAGGCTGCTATCGAGGATCTGCGGCGCCTTCACTTCCTGGTAGCCGTTGACCTGGTATTTGTGGCGCATGTACTGCTCCACCTGCTGCCACACGGTCCAGCCTTTCGGATGCCAGAACACCAGGCCCGGCGCCTCGTCCTGGAAGTGGAACAGGTCGAGCGCCTTGCCCAGCTTACGGTGGTCGCGCTTTTCCGCTTCTTCCAGGTTGTGCAGGTACAGCTCCTGGTCTTCCTTTTTGGCCCAGGCGGTGCCGTACACGCGCTGCAGCATTTCATTTTTGGAGTCGCCGCGCCAGTAGGCGCCGGCCAGCTTCATCAGCTTGAATACTTTCAGCTTGCCCGTCGACGGCACGTGCGGGCCGCGGCACAGGTCGGTGAAACCGCCCTGGCCGTACAGCGAGACGTCTTCGCCGGCCGGGATCGAGCCGATGATTTCGGCCTTGTAGGCTTCGCCGATGGATTTGAAATAAGCGACAGCCTCGTCGCGCGGCATCACCGAACGGGACACCTTCTCGTCTTTCTTGGCCAGCTCCGTCATCTTCTTTTCGATGGCCGCCAGGTCATCCGGCGTGAAAGGGCGCTTGTAGGCGAAGTCGTAGTAGAAGCCGTTTTCGATGACCGGGCCGATCGTCACCTGCGCTTCGGGAAAGAGCTCCTTGACGGCGTGCGCCAGCAGGTGGGCGGTGGAGTGGCGGATCACGTCCAGCCCTTCCGGGTCCTTGTCGGTGATGATCGCCAGGTCGGCGTCCTGCTCGATCAGGTGCGTCGTGTCGACCACCTTGCCGTCGACCTTGCCGGCCAGCGCCGCCTTGGCCAGGCCGGTGCCGATGCTGGCGGCGACCTGGGCTACGGTGACGGGGCCGTCGAATTCACGGGCGGAACCATCGGGAAGGCGGACTGAAACCATGCTGTTCTCCTGTGGCGCGAGGCGCCGGGTAGGTACTAAAATTGGGCAAACAAAAATTTGGACGAAAAAAAACGCGGGCTAGCCGCGTTTGATCTTTTCGTTGAGCGAAAGAATCCACCTCGACTAGCGTCGCTGGAACAACTCCGTCGTAGTTCGCGGTGTCATAACCATGGTGCCTTTCTCGCTCTTACATTGCTGTACTGCTTAAATTCTGGTGGGCGGTGAGGAATTCGAATCCCCGACCCCTTGGATGTCGACCAAGTATTCTAACCAGCTGAACTAACCGCCCGAAGACCAGCATTATAGAGAGCCAATCTGGTAATGACAAGGGCTTTTTTGCGGACAGGTTTCGGCGGCGCCGCGGGGTAGCCAGCACCGGTCCCGGCCACCCATCGACGTGCCAAATATCTAATATACTTCGCACCCATGAACCCAGAGACCGCCGCCCCCTCCTCCGCCCACCTGCACGCCCACCGTGCCGGCGACGCCAAGCACGCCCACTTCGCCGAGGCGCGCAGCCAGAAGGCGCTGGCCGGCGCGCTGCTGCTGACGCTGCTGTTCGCGGTGATCGAAGTGGTCACCGGCTTCATCTCCAATTCGCTGGCACTGATCTCGGACGCCGGCCACATGGTCACCGACGCCGCCGCGCTCGGCCTGGCGCTGCTGGCGCAGCTGATCGCCAAGCGCCCGCCGTCGGCGCGCCACTCGTTCGGCTTCGGCCGCGCCGAGGCGCTGGCCGCCTTCGTCAACAGCGTGGCCATGCTGGTCCTGGTGGGCTGGATCGTGTACGAGGCGGTGCACCGCTTCGCCAGCCCAGAGCCGGTGCAAGGCGGCATCGTGCTCGGCGTGGCCGCCGTCGGCATCGTCATCAACCTGCTGGTGGCGTGGGTGCTCTCGCGCGACCACCAGAACATGAACACCCGCGCGGCGATGGTCAACGTGATGGGCGACCTGCTCGGCTCGGTCGCGGCAGTGGTGGCCGGCGCCGTCATCTACTTCACCGGCTGGGTGCGCATCGACCCCTTGCTGTCGGTGTTCGTCTCGCTGCTGATCCTCAAGTCGACCATCGGCGTACTGCGCGAGTCCTACCACTTCCTGATGAAGGGCGTGCCCGATGAGATCGACTACCTGCAGGTCGGCGCCGACCTCGCCGCGCTCGACGGCGTCAAGTCGGTGCACGACCTGCACATCTGGGAAATGTCGCCGGGCGAGCCGGCCCTGATCGGCCACCTCGAAATCGACGACCTCGACCGCTGGCCGCTGCTGCTGCGCGAAGTGCAGGACATGCTCCTTGCCAAGCACGGCATCGACCACGTCACGCTGCAGCCCGAACAGCACGACGCGCGCTCGCCGGCGGTGTAAGCGCTGTCTTACCGCACTCCGGCACGAACACCGCTTTACCCGATGGATGGAGATTGCAATAATTGCACTATGCCAAATATTGACTCCACCCCACTCGTGCACGACTGCCTCATCATCGGCGGCGGCCCCGGCGGCCTGACCGCCGCCATCTACCTGCGCCGCTTTACCCGCAAGGTGGCGCTGTTCGACAAGGGCGACAGCCGCCTGAGTCTGATTCCCGTCTCCCACAACTATCCTGGTTTTCCCGACGGCGTGGGCGGCACCGAGCTGCTGGCCAACCTGCGCAGCCAGCTGGCGCGCTACGACGGCGAAGTCACCAGCGCCGAGATCACGGGCCTGCGCCTGGACGATGGCGTCTTCGTCGGCGCTTACGACGGCGGCGAAGTGCGCGCCCTGACGGTGCTCATCGCCACCGGCATCAAGGATAACGGGCTGCCGATCGAGAACTGGCGCGCCGCGGTCGCCTGCGGCGCGGTGAGGCTGTGCCCGGTCTGCGACGGCTACGACGTCATCGACAAGCGCATCGCCGTGGTGTCGTCGGAAGTGAACCCGACCGGCCACGCCATGTTCATGCGCACCTTCAGCGTCGACGTCACCCTGTTCGACCGCACCGAGGGCTCGATCCTGAGCGCCGACGAACGCCACCGGCTCGAAGCGGCCGGCGTGCGCTACATCAGCTCGGCCGTATGCGCCGTCACCATGACCGACGACATGAAGCCGGTGCTCAACACCAGCAACGGCAAGTCCTACGAATTCGACGTCATGTACCCGATGCTGGGCGAGACGCCGCGCTCGGACCTGGCTGCCGCGCTCGGCGCCAGGACCGGCGACTGCGGCGAACTGTTGGTCGATGAATTCCAGTGCACCAGCATCCCTGGCCTGTTCGCCGCCGGCGACGTCGTGCGCGGCCTGAACCAGATCAGCGTGGCCACCGGCGCGGCCGCGGTGGCGGCCACGCGCATCCACAACACCTTGCCGTGGGCATTGCGGCCGAGCTCGTAGCGCCCGGGGTTGCTATACTTTGGCGACCCCTCCACTTTCCGCGCGCCGGCCCCCATGCAAAATATTGAGCAACGAATCGCCCTCAGCTTCCAGTCGCAGGGACTGATGACAACCCTGGACGCGCGCCTGGTCTCGGTGGCCGACGGCGAAGTGCATATCGAACTGCCGTTTTCCCCGCAAATCTCGCAGCAGCATGGCTACGTCCACGCCGGCGCCATCACCACCGTGGTCGACAACGCGTGCGGCTACGCGGCGCTGACCCGTGCGCCGGCCGGCTGCGAAGTCGTCACCGCCGAATTCAAGGTCAATTTCGTGCGCCCGGCGATCGGCGAGCGCTTCCTGGCGATCGGCAAGGTAATCAATTCGGGCAAACTGCTTTCCGTCTGCACCGGCGAGGTGCGGGCCCTGTCCGGCGGCCAGTGGAAAGTGGTGGCCATCATGCAGGCGACGATGGCCATCGTTCGTTCCTGAGCCTGCCCGCTCCCGCAAACACGATTGAGGTCGACACAAGGCGGGAAGCGACGCGGGTGCTAGTGTCTTCACCTCTGGACCACGAAGTTACGCATGGGGACGCTACCAATCTGGCTGCAGGCAGGCATCTGGGGACTGGTGGCCGGCTCGGCGCTGGTGATCGGCGCTGCCGTCGGCTTCTTCACGCGCATTCCCCACCACATCGCTGGCGAAGATCAGCGGCTGAGCGGTCGGCCTACTTCTTGCGGATGATCTTGCTGTGGACGTCGTTGACCATCATCAGCGCGGCGGAACCGAACAGCTTGTGATACTCCGCCACCATTTCGCCGCTGACGATCACCGGGTCGGTGGCGACGTAGGTCTTGGCCTGGTCAATGTCGCCGGTGGCCATGATGAAGATGCCGCGGCGGCCTTCGACGCCATCGAGCGGGCCGGCAAATGCCAGCTTCTTTTCCGCCGCCAGCCGCTGCATGTTGGCGAAGTGCCCTTCGAACATCTTGCTGCGCGCGGGCCCCTCGGCCACCTTGTTCGGACCGGTCTTGAGGATGACCAGCACGTAGCTGCGCATGCCGTTGTCGTTGCCGCCTAGCGATTTGGCCAGGTCTGCGTCGTACTGCACGGCAGGCGCCGCCGGCTCGCTTTGCGCGATGGCCGGCTGCATGGACAACAAGGCGGCAAGGCAGACTGCGAGTGACAGGCGCTTCATGGTGGCTCCCCGAAAATTGAATCGCCATTATCGCACCGCTCATCGCTTGGAACTAAAGCCAGCGCGGGCAACTCGTAAGAAAGTAAGCACGGAGGACGATATGAGCGCACCCAAACAACTTGCCGGAAAACGGATTGCGGTGCTGGCGGCGGACGGCTTCGAAAAAGCGGAGATGGTGGCGCCGGTCGCCGCGCTGAAGGAAGCGGGCGCCCAAGTGGTGGTCGTGGCACTGCACCCCGGCAAGATTCGCGGCATGGACGTGCACCAGCCTGCCGAACTGCTGCAGGTCGACAAGACCGTCGCCGACGTCCGCGCCGACGATTACGACGGCTTGCTGATCCCTGGCGGCTACATCAGCCCGGACCTGCTGCGCCAATCGGCCCAGGCGCGCGCCTTCGTGCGCGAGCTGGACGGGCAGCACAAGCCGGTCGTGCTGGTGGCGCAGGCCGCGGTGGTGGTGGTGTCGGCCGGGCTGGCGGCGAGGCGAACGCTGACGTCATGGCCGGGCGTGCGCGACGACCTGGTCAATGCCGGCGCCACCTGGCTCAACGCGGAGGTAGTGCGCGATGCGAACTGGCTTTCGGCAAGGGGCGCGCAGGACATCGATGCGCTGATCTGCGAGATGATTGCCCTCTTTGCCGGCGAAGCTGGCAGCACCGAAGCGCGCCACGCGGCGCAATCGGATCCGCAGCGCGAAGAGCCGACCGAGCGGCCGGGTCAGCCGCTGCGCTGGCTGGCGAGCCCCTCCCTGGGTGCGATGCTGGGGCTGGCGTTGCTGGGCGCGGGGGTGGTGGCGGCGAGCCGCGGCCGGCGCGGCAAGAAGGCCCCGAAGCTGATCAGTGCAGAAACCGAAACCGCACCGCCGGCACCGCGGTTACCCACCTGAGGTCAGGTCAAAGCGTTTTGTTTCAGTCGTTTCAGCTGCGCCGCCTGGTATGCGCCGAACGCGTCGTTGAACAGGCAGCGGATCAGCGGATCGTCGACGAGGTCCGCCGATGCCAGATCGGCTTCGATATCGGCGTCGAACACCATATCGTTAATCCGCATATACATCGAAGTGAGCGATTCGCCCAACTCCAGCGCGGCGTACAGCTTGGAAATCGGTATCTCGGTCGTCCATGCCAGCGGACCGGCAGCCTCCTCGAGCAGCACGATGCCCTCCCCCTCGAGCCGATAATGGAACTGCCATACGGCGCCGGCATGATCGAACACCGACAAGCGCCAGACGCGCTCCTTTTCAAAAAAGCTTTCCTCGGGCAGTTCCATGCCGCGATATTTCTCGAGCAGGCCGGCGCGGCAGTATTCCAGCACCCGCGTGGTCTGCGCCGCGGTCAGCGGCGCAAAATAGGCGGCGATGTCCGCTGTCGGCGGCGGCTTGACGTTGGCGTCGTACTGATAGTCGACGTCCTGCGCGCCCACCGGGATCACCCAGGCCAGCGCCTCGCCCGCCACCAGCGATGTCGCATCGAGCAGCATCGACACCCCGGGATTCATCCGTACCACGCGCACCGACGGCAGCGCCGCTTCGATCTCCTGCTGAAACTGCCGGTAGGTCACGGGGAAAAACGCCTGGTTGTACCAGGACCACGGCTCCTGCTCGAACTGGCAGGAACTGGGGACGACGTAGCGCGGCTTGAGCACGCCGAGCTGCTCGAACCATTCCTCCGGCAGGTGCGCCGGCGCCACCGACGCGCGCGAAGGCGACAGCACATCGATTTCGCGCATCGTCTGGAACGGCCACAGCACCATGTCCCACGGCGCGAATTGTGCCAGCGTGTCGAGGGCGCCGGGATCGATCCACGAATCGACGACATTGAGCACGTTCAGCCCGGCCGCCCTGACCTGGAACATCGAATCGACATCCGCATCGAGCGCCTCGCGGGGAATCACTTGGAACGGGCCCACCACGACCGGCACGTTCGTTCGCAACGGGTGCACGTTGACGAAACCGAGCGCCCTGACCATGGCGAACAATTCCTCGAACAGGCAGTAGATATGAATCGGCGTCTGGCGGTCGAGAAGATCGAGGCTCTCCAGCGAGCAGTGATCGTCATGAAAATGCGAGATGAACACGGCATCGAGTTTCAGCTGGCGGATCTGGCCGTGGTCGAACCTGACATCGGGAAAGGCGTGGCAATTCCTGCTGAACGGGTTTTCAAAGATCGGGTCAAAGCCGATTAGCCTGCCGTCGCATTCGAATACGTACCCCGCGTGAAGGATCCTTGAAATCTTCAGCTTCATTGCTGCCTCAGCGGGAAGAAGCCAGCGCGATGCGGCGCTGGATGCGCTGCACCTCCGCCGCGTCGCCGGCGGCCTGCGCGCGCTGCTCGGCCACGCCCAGCCACATCAGCAGCGGCCGGCGCCAGCCCTGCGCCGAGGCGGTGTCGATGGCGATGCCGATATCGGGCGGCGCGATGCGGCCCGCCTGCAGCATGGCGCCGGCCGCGACCAGCCGCGACAGCGGATCGGCCACGCTGGCCAGGCCCGCCGCTCCGCGCGCGATCGGCTGGTGCTGCGCCGGCAGCAGCGCCGCATCGATCCCCTGCCACTGGCCGGCAAGGTAGGCGGCGTAGGCACGCTCGGCCGGGGTGGCGTCCTGCGCCAGCGCGGAAAAGCCGGCGCACTCGCCTACCACCAGGCTGGCGGTATACACCGCGCAGCGCACCAGTTCGGCGTGCGCCACCATGTCGGCGCGGCCGGTGCTGGCCATCTCCGAACGGGCGCGCGCGAAGTCGTTGGCGGCGATGGCGCTGTCGCCCTTGAGGTAAGCGTCGCGGAAGCTGTCGAGCGAACCGGCGGCGTTGTTCTTCCACGCCGGCTCGGCCGGCTTGCTGGCGCAGCCGGCCAGCGCCAGCGCGACCAGGCAGGCGGATATTGTCTTGTTCATGGTAGTTTCAGCTCCGTCTTCTTGGCAAAGGGCCATTTGCGGTTGATCTCGTCGACCAGCCGGGTCACCTTGCGCAGGCTGCTGTCGACTTCCGCGCGCAAGCTTCCCAGGTCTTCGGTGGCGACGCGCGCGTTCTTGCCGATCGCCTGCGCCTCGACCAGCACCGCATCGACTTTCTTGAGCGTGGCACTGGCGTCGTTGAGCACCACGTGCAGCTGGACGACGGCCGCCTGCGTTTCATCGACCACGCCGTTCTTGCCGAACACGCGGCGGTCGGCGTTGGCCAGCAGCGCGTTGACGCGGTCCAGCGTCACCATGAGCTTGCGCGCCTCCTCGTCGCTGCCCAGGGCACCGCCGAGAATGCCGTATTTGCCGCCGAAGCGCGCCGTTGCGGCCTGTATGTTGGCCAGGCTGGTGTTGATGCTCGAATCGCTGCGCGTCATCGCCTCGAGGTTCTCCAGCAGCGTGCGCGCGCTCGCCACCAGGCGCGGGATTTCCGCCGCGGTGTCGCCGCGCAGCACGGTTCGCTCGGCGCCGTCGGGCAGCGGCGGATCGGTGAGGATGCCGCTGAAGGCGCGGATCCTGGTCTCGCCGACCATCCCGCGCTCGAGGGTGAAGACGCTCGATACGCGCAGCCATTTCGCATCCTTGCGCGGCACGTCGATCAGGATGCGCGCCTTGCCGTCCGGCGCCAGCTCGACCTGCCTGACGCGGCCGATGGCAAAGCCGGTGAACGTCATGTCCATGCCGGGCCGTACGCCTTCGGAGTCGTCGGACACCAGCACCAGGCGCTGGGTGACTTCGAAGACGCCGCGCGCGTACATCACGTACAGCAAAAAGCCGGCAATCAGCGACACCATCAGCACGAGCAAAATGACGGCTTTCACTTCGACCTGGCGTGGCGATTCGGGCTCGGGTACGGTCATGGGGTGCATTCCTTCAGAAGTATTTGATGACCAGCGAGCCGGACTCGATGACCAGCAGCACAAACAGCAGGCGCACCGCGCCCGGCTGCATGGTGGAGGTCGAGTCGCTGCCGAAGCGCTGGATCTCGAGGATCGCCGCGGCCGGGATGACGGCGACGGCGAGGCCGAACAGGACGGTCTTGATCGCAAAGCCGACCGATACGGTCGGCTCGAACACGCGGCCGACGGTGCGGGTGTAGTCCTGCAGGCCCCATGGCGACAGGCCGTAGACGTTGAGGTAGGCAAGCAGCAACACCAGCACGCTGCTCACGGTCGCCAGCGTCAGCACCGCGAAGGCGTTGCCGGATACTTCGGCCACCAGGTCGCGGCGCAGCCGGTGGGCCGTTTCCGGCGAACGGTCGGTTGCCAGCGGCTCGAGCGCGGCGGCGTTGAACGCCAGGCCGGCCCGCAGCGCCACGAACAGCGCCGCAGACAGCGGGATCAGTTCCAGTACCAGCACGCGCACCACCATCTCCAGCGCGAACTGCGACAGGCCGTAGCTGGTGGCGGTGACCAGCACGATGCGGATGATGACCACGCTGATCAGGGCCGACAGCGCGGTGAACCAGGGCAGCACCTGCCAGGCGCCGAGGTAGATCTGGCGGGCAGTCGCGACGCGGTGCGCGCGCGTGTAGGTCGAGGGCGAAAAGGCCAGCACCAGCGCGATGGCGCCCAGCAGAAGCATGCGCCACCAGCTGGCGGCGTAGTGTGCGATGCCGCGTCCCCACTGGCTTGGCTTGGTGTAGAAGAAGGAATCGAGGTGCATGGTGGGATGATAACGCGAGCTGGGCGGGTTGCCGGATATTTCGCGACAAACAGAACCGTCGATCAAAATTGTTGACTCGTCGTCCTCGCGAACGAGGTTGTCGCGTCGCATATCGCATGCCCTGGCAAAGTCGCCGAAGTCGATGAATTGAGAAATAATCCAACAAAATCAACGTCGTCCTCGCGAAAGCCGGGACCCATGCTGCGCAAATTCAGTATCGCCCCCGCTTTCACGACGCGACGTGTTCTGATTTTCGAGTTGCCGTAGCGTTGCGATTTCAGTGGGCATAAGTGCCGGCGAAGCTTATTGCGACAGCCTCAAACCGAGCGACCCCGTTTGCGTGCGCAGCCAGGGCGCCGCGTTGCTTACACCAGCGCAGCCCTCAATGGCCAACTATCAGCACGCAAATTGGATCCCCGCGTTCGCGAGGATGACGGTCTTGAAGTTAACGATGGTTTTTGAAGTTAACTTCATGCTCTCAATGGCGGCGCGCCTCCTGCACGCCGCTCACTTCGCCGATCGCCAACAGCGCCTTCTGCAGCTGCGCCGTCGAGCC
>JBBRXM010000133.1:0-10968 GCA_038248405.1 Burkholderiales bacterium | reverse complement strand
GACCGCGGCGACCTGGCCTACGCCACCGGCTTCGTGCACGCGCAGGACCGCTTCTTCCAGATGGACCTGCTGCGCCGCGTCGGCGCCGGCGAACTGGCCGAGCTGTTCGGCCCGCGCGCGGTCGCGGCCGACAAGACCCATCGCCTGCACCGCTTTCGCGCGCGCGCCGAGGCGCTGCTGCGCACGATGCCAGCGGACGACCGCCGCTTCATCGAACGCTACGCCGCCGGCATCAACGATGGCCTGGGTGCGCTCGGCGCGCGGCCGTTCGAATATGCGCTGATCGGCGTGAAGCCGCGTCCGTGGACGGCCGCCGATTCGCTGCTGGTGGTGTGGGCGATGTTCTTCGATTTGCAGGGCATGCAGGAGCCGCGCGAACTGGCGCGCGGCTGGATCGCCGATCACACCGATGCCGCGCAGCGCGCCTTCCTGCTGCCGGCGTCGACCGAGTGGGACGCGCCGCTCGACCAGGACGCGGTGGCGGCGTCGAATGCGCCGATTCCGCCGGCGGCGCCGCGCTGGTGGGGCCAGCGCCGCACGGGTGCGCCGGTGCGCACGGCGTCGGCCGATTTCGCCGATTCGGTCGGCAGCAACAACTGGGCCGTCGCCGGCAGCCGCAGCCAGGGCGGCGGCGCCATCGTCTCCGACGACATGCACCTCGGCCTGCAGCTGCCCGTCACCTGGTACCGGCTGGCGCTGCAGTTCCCGGATGCGAACGGCAAGCCGCGGCGCATGGCCGGCATCACGCTGCCCGGCGCGCCGCCGGTGATCACGGTGGGCAGCAACGGCCACGTGGCCTGGGGCTACACCAACAGCTACGGCGACTTCATGGACCTGGTCGCACTGGAGGCCGATCCGGCCGATCCGGCGCGGGTGCGCGGCCCGGCCGGCTGGGAGACGCTGGCCAGCGTCACCGAGAGGATCCTGGTCAAGGGCGCGCCGGCGCAAACCATGGTCGTGCGCGAAAGCTCGCTGGGACCGGTGCGCGAGGCGGGCGGGCGCACCTATGCGATCCACTGGATCGCGCATGTGCCGGCCTCGCTCAACCTCAACCACCGGCGCCTCGAGGCCACCGATACGCTGGACGAAGCGCTGGCGGTGGCGGCCACGATCGGCATCCCGGCGCAGAACTTCGTCGCCGGCGACGACAAGGGCAACATCGGCTGGACCATCACCGGCATGCTGCCGCACCGCGCGCAGGACGCCGCCGCGGCCAGCTTTCCGATCGTGCCGGGCGGCGCGGCGCTGACGTGGGACCGGCCGCTGGCGCCGGCGGACTATCCGAAGGTGGTGAACCCGGCGGGCGGGCAGCTATCGACGGCCAACAGCCGCCAGCTGATGGGCGCCGGGGCGGACCTCATCGGCGACGGCGGCTTCGACCTGGGCGCGCGCAACCACCAGGTGCGCGAGGGCCTGCGCGCGCTGGGCGGGAAGGCCGACGTCAAGTCGGTGTACGCCATCACGCTGGACGATCGCGCGCTGTTCATGGCCGGCTGGCGCACGCGCGCCATCGCCGCGCTCGACGCCAGGGCGCTCGAGGGCCAGCCGCAGCGTGCCGAGTTCTTGCGGCTGCTGAATACCGGATGGAGCGGGCGTGCCAGTGTCGACTCGACCGGCTATCGGCTTGCGCGCGGCTTCATGTGGGCGCTGCACGAACTGCTGTTCGACGCCGCCAATGGCGAGATGGCGGCCATCGACGAGAAGGCCGGCATGCAGGCGGCGAGCACGCGCTGGCCGGTGGTGGTGGCGCGCCTGCTCGACGAGAAGCCGGCGGGCTGGCTACCGGCCGCGTTTCCCGACTGGCAGCAGCTGCAGCTGGCGGCGATCGACCAGGTGATCGCGGAACTCACGCGCGACGGCAAGCCGCTGGCGGCGGCCACCTGGGGCGCGCGCAACACGGCGGCCATCGCCCATCCGATCAGCGCGGCGGTACCGTCGCTGCGGCGCTGGCTGTCGGCGCCGGCCGACCAGCTGCCAGGCGACGCCAACATGCCGCGCGTGGCTGGCCCGAAGTTCGGCCAGTCGCAGCGCATGACGGTTACGCCCGGGAAGGAAGAGCAGGGGATCTTCAACATGCCGGGCGGGCAGAGCGGGCATCCGCTGTCGCCGTTTTTCCTCAGCGGGCACGCCGAGTGGGTGGCGGGTACCGCCGGGCCGCTGCTGCCCGGGCCGGCGGTGCATACGCTGAGGTTCGAGAAGTAGGCAGTACTACTGCGCTGTCAACGCCGTTCCCGCCCTCGCGCGAACGACCGCTCTTTACTTGCTCGGCGTCGGCTCGGCGCAGGGCTGCTGCAGCATCAGCGTGATCGCCTCGTGCGGCGACGGGTGGCCCAGGTAGAAGCCCTGCACCAGGTCGCAGCCGTACTCCTGCAGAAGGCCCAGCTGCGCGTCGGTCTCGACGCCTTCGGCCACCACCACCATCTTCAACCCGTGCGCCATGGCGATGATGGCGCGCGTGATGGCGGCGTTCTCGGAGTCCTGCGGCAGGCCGCTGATGAAGCTCTTGTCGATCTTCAGCGCGCGCACGTCGAAGCGCTTGAGGTAGTTCATCGACGAGTAGCCGGTGCCGAAATCGTCGATCGAGAGGTACACGCCGATGCCGCGCAGCTGCTCGAGCGTGGCCATGGTGGCGCGGGCGTCGTCCATCAGCGTCCCTTCGGTCAGTTCGAGCTCGAGCAGCTTCGGATCGAGCCCGGTGTCGTGCAGCGCCGAGACCACGATCTGGGTCAGGTTCTCGTCCTTGAACTGCTTGGCCGACAGGTTCACCGCCATCCGTACCGAGCGCTTGGCCAGCCGCTGCCACGCCTTGGCCTGGTTGCAGGCGGTGCGCAGCACCCATTCGCCGATCGGCACGATCAGGCCCGTCTCTTCGGCCAGCGGAATGAACTCGGTCGGCGAGATGATGCCGCGCTCGGGATGGCGCCAGCGCACCAGCGCCTCGACGCCGACGATCTGGCCCGAGCGTACTTCGATCTGCGGCTGGTAGAGCAGGTACAGTTCCTCGTTCTTGAGCGCCTTGCGCAGGCCGACCTCCAGCTTCACGTGGCTCATGATCTGCATCGTCAGCGAGGAGCTGTACAGCTTCGCATTGTTCTTGCCGCAGTTCTTGGCGTGGTACATCGCGGTGTCGGCAAATTTGAGCAGCGAGTTGCAGTCGTCGCCGTCTTCCGGAAACAGCGAGATGCCGATGCTGGCGGTGACAAATATCTCGTTGCCCTCGATGAGAAAGGGGCGGCGCATCGCCTCCTTGACGCGGTGGGCGACGGCCATCGCATTCTCGACCCGCTCGAGGTCGGGGATCAGGATGGTGAATTCGTCGCCGCCCAGGCGCGCCAGGTTGTGCGACTGGTCGCCGCGCGAGACCAGGTCGCTCGGGCGGATCGTCTCGCGCAGCCGCTCGGAGACGATCTTGAGCAGGTGGTCGCCGACGTTGTGGCCGAGCGTGTCGTTGATGCGCTTGAAGGCGTCGAGGTCCATGAACAGCACCGCGAACTTCTTGTTGCCCACTTTCGAACGGTGCAGCTCGCGCTCGAGCGTTTCGAGGAAGGCCTGGCGGTTGGGGATGCCGGTCAGGCTGTCGCAGTAGGCGAGCCGGCGGATCTGCTCTTCGGTGCGTTTGCGCTCGCTGATGTCGCGCACCAGGCCGAGCACTTCGCTCGCGCCCGTGGCGACCAGGCGCGCCTCGAAATGGTGGACGACGCCGAAGCGTATCAGTTCGTAGTCGACCGAGCGCACGTGCAGCGTATCGAGCACGCCGCGCATCTGTTCGAGCAAGCGCTCGGCGATGTCGCGCGGGAGCACCTCGGTGATGTGCTTGCCGACGCAGGCCTCGACCGGGAAGGCTGCGACCGAGTCCAGGCCGCGCATCTCGTTGCCCGGCTCGTAATCGAGATAGAAGCCGTTGCGGTTGAGGCGGAAGAAGGTGTCGGGAATGGCCGCCAGCACCGCGCGGTTGTGGGCATCGGCCATGCGCAGGCGGACGATGGCGTCGGAGGCGCGCAGCACGTACATCACGCGGTGGCCGAGGATAGGCCAGTTGATCGGCTTGGAGACGAAATCGGTGGCGCCCACTTCGTAGGCGTTGGTGACCGCTTCGATGTCGTCGCCGCCGGTGACCATGATGATCGGCACCGGCGCGCCGGCCTCGATGCGGCGGATCTCGCGGCAGGCCGAGAAGCCGTCCATGTTGGGCATCTCGACGTCGAGCAGGATCAGGTCCGGCGACACGCTCTGGCAGAGGGCGACGGCCTGCGCGCCGTCCTCCGCTTCGATGCCGTCGAGTCCGACCTGGCCGAGCATCTCGAGCATCAGCAGGCGCATCACCGGATCATCGTCTGCGACCAGGACGACGCCGCGTTTGCTGGGAGTGGGGGTGGCCATTGTCAAATTTCCTTCTCTAGGATGGCACTGAGCGAATGCCGGACTGCCTGAAATTCGTGTTCCATGTTGGTGAGGATGCCGTCGGCGCCGTCGGTGCTGTCGTTGCGGCCAAGGTGTTCCATTTCCTTGCACATCTGCGCCAGCTTCTCGGCGCCGACGTTGGCGCTGCTCGACTTCAGGCTGTGCGCGACCTTGCGCAGGTTGCCCGTATCGAGGCCGGCGATGGCATGGCGCAGGGTCCTGAGGTGCTGCGGGGTGTCGTCGACGTAGGCGGCGATCACGCGCTGCACCAGCGCGCCGCCGCGGTCGGGCGAGAGCGCGCGGATGTTGTCGAGCGCGTGCATGTTGATGACGTCGCGCTGGACCTGCTCGCGGATCGCAGGCGGCAGCACCGGGCGCTGCTCGCTGTGGTGCACCCGCGACGACAGCGGCGCCGGTACCGGCGCGGGCGCGGGCGCCGGCGCCGGCTGGTCGCCGCGGCGCATGCCGGGCGTGGGCGTGGACGGCGGCGGCGCCACGCTGCGTTCGACCTCGATGCCGGCGCCGGCCGCCAGCGGCAGCGCGATCCAGCGGCCCATGACGGCGGCCAGCTGCTGCTGGGTGAAGGGTTTGCTCAGGTAGTCGTCCATGCCGGCGGCCAGGCACGATTCGCGGTCGCCCTGCAGCGCGTTGGCGGTGATGGCGATGATCGGCAGGCTGCGCGCGCGGCCGTTCTCGCGCTCGTGGCGGCGGATCTCTGTAGTGGCCGCGAAACCGTCCATCACCGGCATCTGGCAGTCCATCAGCACGACGTCGTACTTGCCGGCGCGAACCGCCTGCAGCGCCTCGTCGCCGTTGCGCGCGCAGCTCACTTCCACGCCCAGGCTGTCGAGCATCGCGGTGGCCACTTCGACGTTGACGGGATTGTCTTCCGCCAGCAGCACCTTGCGCAGGCGCGCCGGTCCGGCGGTAGGCTGGCGCACCGGCGCCGCCGGCTCCGGCGCCGGCGCCGGCAGGACTGCGGCCTTGCGCTGGCGCGTGGCGATGCACTCGAACAGGTCGCCGGCGCGCACCGGCTTGATCAGCTGGTAGGCGACGCCGGCCTCGCGGCGCTGCACCGGGTCGGCCGCCAGCCGGTCGGCGCTGACCAGCAGCAGGCGGGTGCCGCGGGTGACCGGATCGGCCTTGATGCCGGCCGCCAGCGACAGGCCGCTGGTGCGATCGAGGTCCATGTCGAGGATGGCGACGTCGTAGGCGCGGCCGGCGGCGGCGGCCGACGCGAGCCGCTCGGGCACTTCGAGGGCGGAGCCGACGCCGTCGCAGGTGACGTTCCAGGCGGCGAGCTGGCGCTCGAGCTCGTCGCGGCTGCCGGGGTGTTCGTCGACGACCAGCACGCGCAGACCTTCGATGGCGGTGAGCGAGAAGCCCGGCTCGTCGGGGTCGACGCGGCGCTTGTCGAAGCTGACGGTGAACCAGAAGATGGAGCCCTGCGTCAGCGCATTGTCGACGCCGATTTTGCCGCCCATCAGCTCGACGAGCTGCTTCGAGATCGCCAGGCCGAGGCCGGTGCCGCCGTACTTGCGCGTGGTCGAGCCGTCCGCCTGCGAGAACGCTTCGAAGATGCGGCCGCGCGCTTCGCGCGAGACGCCGATGCCGGTGTCGTGCACTTCGAAGCGCAACGCCACCGATTGCGGGTCCTCGCGCGTGACCTGCACCTTGGCCAGGATGCGGCCATGGTCGGTGAACTTGATGGCGTTGCCGAGCAGGTTGGCCATGATCTGGCGCAGCCGGTTCGGGTCGCCGCAGATCGAGATCGGGATGTTGTTGGAGATGTCGAAGTCCAGGCCGATGCCCTTGTTCTGCGCCTGCGGCGTGTAGACGTTGTTGATGTCGTCGAGCAGGTCCCACAGGTTGAAGTTGATGTATTCGACCGACAGCTTGCCGGCCTCGATCTTGGAAAAATCGAGGATGTCGTTGATGATCACGAGCAGATGCTCGCCGGAACTCTTGACCAGCTTGGTGAACTTGCGCTGGGCGTCGGTGAGGGCGGTGCCAAGCAGCATTTCGGTCATGCCCAGGACGCCATTCATCGGCGTGCGGATCTCGTGGCTCATGGTGGCCAGGAAAGCGCTCTTGGCGCGGCTGGCCGCCTCGGCCGCGTTCTTGGCCTTTTCCAGCTGCTCGGTGCGCACGCTGACCTGGCGCTCGAGTTCGTCGCGGTGGTGGGTGAGGGCGGCGCCGCGGCCTTCGATCTGGGCCAGCATGTCGTTGAAGCTGTCGATCAGCGTGCCGAGCTCGTCGGTGCGTTCGTGCTGGATGCGCAGCGTGTAATTCTGGCTGGCCGACACCTTCTGCGCCGCGTTGATCAGCTTGGTGACGGGGTCGGCGATGCTGCTCTTGAAGCGCGATGCCAGCAGCAAGGCCACCGTCAGCGAGCCGCCCATCGCTGCCGCGATCACGCCCAGGCTCTTGAAGATGTCGAGCCACATGTTGGTCAGGTCGGCCTCGATCATGACGATGCCGACCTGGTGGTTGTTGCCCGTCACCGGGCGGTACAGGCGCATGCGGGTGCTCCAGAACACGCTGCCGTTGGCGTTCGCTTCGGCCAGCGCGTCCTCGCCCATCGTCACCGCGTCGGCGTTGTCGAGCGGCTCCTCGGCGCGGCCGGGGGCGACGTAGCGGGCGAACACCTTGCCGTTGCGGTCGAACAGGGCCGCGTTCGATATTTCGTCTTTCGCTTTCAGCGCCGACAAGGTCGCCTGGGCCGAATTGCGGTCATTGAAGACGAGCGCATCGACGCTGTTGGTGCCGATCACGCCGGCGAACGACGACAGCTGCATGCCCTCGTCCTTGCGGTGGTTCAGCACCGACGTCACGGCAAAGGCGATGAACACGAACAGCAGCGCGGTGCCGGTGGAGAGAAATGAGATGATCGTCAGTTTCTGGTTGAGGCTGGAACGCTCGAAGTTCAGCATGGGCCCACCTGGCTGGCGAAACGTTAAGGAACGGGACAATTGTCCCTTCGCGGAGATTGCAATTCCGGCAGGAAAAATATACGGGGAAAGATTCTCGTCGCGCTTGACGTGTCGCAAATGAGTCAGGTCCCTGAAGAAACAGATAGGTTTTTTCTGGGAAATTCGTGGTAGGAAAACGCGCCGAACGGGTGGGACAATGCCGTGTCGAGGCGCCGCGCGGCAAGGCGCAGTTCACCTTCGCAGTCGCTCACAGCCGTCTTCCCGCCTTCGCGGGGGACGACGGCAATGTGGGATCTGGCGTATCTGGCTTTGGGATGTTCTGCAGCGTTGTCGTGCGCTTGTGGTCAGCAGCAGCCGCCGCGCTTGCCGGCGCCGTAGCGCGCCTGCTGGCGCTCGCGGAAGAACTCCTCGTAGCTCATCGGTGGCTGCTCCGGATGGGTCTGCTCCATGTGCGCGACATACGCCTCATATTCCGGCAGGCCCACCATCAGGCGCATGCTTTGCCCCAGATAGCGGCCCGCCCTGGCCAGTTCGTCGAACATCACGGCACCTGCGGCATCGGCGTGAACGGCGTTTCGGCCGAGCTCGGTGCGCTCTCGCCGCGCGACTTCATCACCGTGCGCACGCCGGCAATGAGCACTGCCACCACCACGAACATGAAGAAAGCCGCCAGCGCCGCATCGAGGTAATCGTTGAAGACGATCTGCCTCATCTGCGCCACCGTCTTCGCCGGCGCCAGCAACACGCCCTGGTCGAGCGCCGCCTGGAACTTCTGCGCGTGCGACACGAACCCGACCCGCACATCGGCGTGGAAGATCTTCTGCCAGCCTGCCGTCAGCGTGCAGATCAGCAGCCAGATGGTGGGCACGATCGTCACCCATGCGTACTGTCCACGTTTCATCTTGAACAGCACGCAGGTTGCGAGAATGAGTGCGATGCCCGCGAGCATCTGGTTGGCGATGCCGAACAGCGGCCACAAGGTGTTGATGCCGCCCAGCGGGTCGACCACGCCCTGGTACAAGAAGTAGCCCCAGGCGGCCACGCACAGCGAGGTGGCGATCAGGTTGGCCGGCAGCGATTCCGTGCGCTTGAGCTGGGGCGAGAACGCGCCCATCAGGTCCTGCAGCATGAAGCGGCCGGCGCGGGTGCCGGCGTCCACCGCGGTGAGGATGAACAAGGCCTCGAACAGGATGGCGAAGTGGTACCAGAACGCCATCATGGTCTTGCCGCCGACCACGCCGGCGAGGATGTTGGCCATGCCCACCGCCAGCGTCGGCGCGCCGCCCGCCCGCGAAACGATGCTGTGTTCGCCGACATCGACGGCCGTTTGCGCCAGCATGTCCGGCGTGATGACGAAGCCCATCTTGCTGACTGCGGCGGCGGCCGATTCGGCCGTGCTGCCGAGCAGCGCCGCCGGGCTGTTCATGGCGAAATAGATGCCCGGATCGATGGTGGAGGCAGCCACCAGCGCCATGATGGCGACGAACGACTCCATCAGCATGGCGCCGTAGCCAATGAAGCGCGCATGCTGTTCGTTCTCGATCATCTTCGGCGTGGTGCCGGAAGCAATGAGGGCATGGAAGCCCGACACCGCGCCGCAGGCGATGGTGATGAACAGGAACGGGAACAGGCTGCCGGCCCAGACCGGGCCGCTGCCGTCGATGAAGCGGGTCAGCGCCGGCATCTGCAGGTGCGGCGCGACGATGACGATGCCGATCGCCAGCGCCAGGATGGTGCCGATCTTGAGGAAGGTGGACAGGTAGTCGCGCGGCGCCAGCAGCAGCCACACGGGAATGACGGAGGCGACGAAGCCATACACGACCAGCATGAAGGTCAGCTGCGGCCCGGTGAAGGTAAACATCGGCCCCCAAGTGGGCGAGTCGTGCACGTACTGGCCGCCGATGATGGCCAGCATCAGCAGCACGAAACCGATCAACGAAATTTCGCCGATGCGGCCAACGCGGATGAAGCGCGAATAGATGCCCATGAACAGCGCGATCGGGATGGTGGCCATCACGGTGAAGCTGCCCCACGGCGAGCCGGTCAGCGCCTTGACGACGATCAGCGCCAGCACCGCGAGGATGATGACCATGATCATGAAGGTGCCCAGCAGCGCGATCAGGCCGGGGATTTCGCCCAGTTCGGACTTGATCAGGTCGCCCAGCGAGCGGCCGTCGCGCCGCATCGAGATGAACAGCACCATGAAGTCCTGCACCGCGCCGGCGAAGACGACGCCGGCCAGGATCCACAGCATGCCGGGCAGGTAGCCCATTTGCGCCGCCAGCACCGGCCCCACCAGCGGCCCGGCGCCGGCGATGGCGGCGAAATGGTGGCCGAACAGCACGTAGCGGTTGGTTGGCACGTAATCGAGGCCATCGTTAAATTTGTAGGCCGGCGTCTGGCGCTGGGGATCGAGCTTGAGGACGCGGTTGGCGATGAACAGGCTGTAGAAGCGGTAGGCGATCAGGTAGACGCACACCGCGGCCGAGACGATCCAGACGGCGTTGATCGACTCGCCGCGCTTGAGGGCGACATAGGCGAGCGAACCGGCGCCCAGCAGCGACAGCGCCGCCCAGCCGAGCTGGCTTGCGAGACGTTTCATTGGTTGATTCCTCCGGAAATGGACGGGCACGTTGTGTTTAGACCGTTCCGGAATGATTTGATTTCGTGGCGCGGCCGAAGAATGTGCATCGGTGCGCAGCCGCGCTGGCCGCGCCGCGGAGGCTGCGCTTCGAGCCAGCGGCCGATGCATGCCGGGCGGTCGGCGTCGCTATCGGCAAGGGCATGACTTATGTATAATGCGGGACTGCAGGAAGCGTGGCCGAGTGGTTGAAGGCACCAGTCTTGAAAACTGGCGACGGGTTACACTGTTCGTGAGTTCGAATCTCACCGCTTCCGCCAAAAACAGTTTCCACGAGTTACCAGAAAGACCCAGAACCCGCACTTCTCACTATGAGAGCGCGGGTTTTTTATTGCCGTGGCTTCCCACAAGGAACCTTGACAGTCCCGGTTTTTGGGGGCATCTTTGGGGGCATTCCGGATGCCCCCAAAACTCGATGCCCCCAAAATGCCAAAGCTGATACCGCCTCTCACTGATATTCAAATCCGCAACGCCAAACCTCGGGACCTGGCGTACAAGCTGTCCGACGGCGGCGGCCTGTATGTCGAGGTCACGCCGGCGGGCTCGAAGCTTTGGCGGATGAAGGTTCGCCAGGCCAGCGGCAAGGAGTCCCGGCTGTCCTTCGGATCCTATCCGGAGGTCTCGCTCCTCGATGCCAGGGAAGAGCGCGCGAAGGCGAAGCGACAGCAGTCGGGCGGAATCGACCCATCCCAGGCGAAGCGGGTTGCCAAGCATCAGAAGCGGGCGGCCGCGGTGAACACGTTCGAGGTGATCGCACGAGAGTGGCATGCCAATAAATCGGAGACCTGGAAGGAGAACACCGCCAAGGAGGCGATCAACCGGCTGCAGAACGATGTCTTCCCAATGATCGGCAATCGGCCCATCGCCGAAGTTGACGCGCCGCTGCTGCTCGATGTCCTGCGCCTGGTGGAAAAGCGGGGCGCCGTCGACATGGCCGCACGCCTGGCGCAGCTGTGCAGCCAGATTTTCCGGTTCGCCATCGCCAAGGGTCTG
>JBBRXM010000132.1:0-11067 GCA_038248405.1 Burkholderiales bacterium | reverse complement strand
GGCGCCCCCGCCGGCGGGCGGCGCCGCGCCACCGCCGCCGCCACCACCACCACCGCATGCAGCGAGCATGAAACAGAGGGCGGCACCGACAGCGTCGAAGCGCTTCGGGAGACGGGGACAGGCTTGCGTCATGGCATTTTCTCTCATTCACCTCACGTCGATGAGGGCCGATATTACCAGCCGAAATGAGGCGCAAAAGTCTCACATTGTCACGGCGGCACCCACGGTATCGGCCGCGCGGGCAAAGGCCAAAAAAAACCACGGCACGCCGTGGTTTTTGTGTCATACGGGACGCTGCCCGTCGTGACCGGCAGCAGCGAGCGCTTTAGAAATTGCCCTTGAACTGCACGCCCACCGTGCGCGGCTCGTTGATGAAGCCGGTCAGGTTGTTGAAGTCGATCGCACCGGTGATGCGGCGCGTGTCGGTGATGTTGCGGCCGAACGCGGCCACTTCATACTTGCCGTTGCCGAAGATGTAGCCCAGGCGCAGGCCGCCTTCGGTCAGCGGCTTGCCCGCGAACTCCACCGCTTCGTACAGGAAGAAGTTGATCTTGCTGCGGTAGGCCCAGTCGGTCAGCACGTATAGCTGGCCGTCGGCCAGCGGCCACTGGTAGCGCGCCGATGCCGTCACGGTCCAGCGCGGCGCCTGCGGCAGCGGGTTGCCGTCGATGATGACGCGCCCGGCCGCGTTGAGCGGATCGGTCACGGTGCAGCTGCCGCACTTGTTGACCGACAGGCTGGCGTCGCGGATCTCGGTGAAGTTGTAGCTGCCGCCGGCGGTGACCTTGAAGTCGCTGCTGACGTAAGCTTCGAAATCGAGCTCGGCGCCGCGGCCCTTGGTCTTGGCCGCATTGATCAGGCGGTTGACGTTGGAATTGCCGCCCACCACCGTCAGCTGCTGGTTCTTGACGTCGAAGTCGTAGACGCTGAACGAGACGCGGCCGCGGCGCTCGAACAGGTCGGCCTTGACGCCAGCTTCGACCGAGACGATGGTCTCGGCATCGGCCACCGTGATCGGCACCGAGGCCGACGCGGCGGCTATGCTCGGCGCGCGGAAACCGGTGGCGGCGCGGGCGTAGACGTTGACGTCGCGATTGAGCTTGTAGGTGCCCGACAGGTCCCAGTTGACCTTGCTCTTGCTGGTGTCGACCGAGCCTGGCCCGATCTGCACCACGTTGACCGCCGAGACCGTGTTGAAGTGCTTGTCGTCGTTGGTGTAGCGCACGCCGCCGCGCACCGTGAAGGCGTCGGACAGCGCATAGTTGACCGAACCGAACGCCGCCCACGCGGTGTTCTTCTGGTGGCTGGCCAGGTGCGAGGTCTGGGCGCCGGTGGTGCTGTTGAAGTTGTCGCTGTAGCCGTTGGCGTCTTCATTGAAGTAGTAGACGCCGGCCTGCCAGTTGAGCGGGCCGGTGGCCTTCGATTCGACGCGCAGTTCCTGGGTGTATTGCTTGACGCCGCTGATGCCGCCGGCCGTCTCTACCTGGAACGGAATGAAGCCCGGGCCCGCAGGCGTGCCGCCGTCGATGTCGCCGCGGCTGAGGTAACGGTTGACCTGCTCGAAACCGGTGATCGAATACAGCTTGACCGCGCCCAGGTCCCACGACAGGCGGGCGCTGGCGCCGCTGGTTTTCAGGTTCTGGAAGTTCTGCGCGTTGGTGACGATGCGCTCGGGATCGAAGCCGTCGACCAGGTCGTTCGTGCCCTTCTTGATCAGGTTGGCGCGAAACAGGCGCGAGCTGCCGGTGGTCGTGCGCTGGTGGACATTGAACAGCGCATTGAAGCTCGTGCCCGGCGTGTACAGCAGCTGCAGGCGCTCGGCATGCTCGTTGTAGCCGTCGAGTTCGTTGCGCTTGACGGCAAACGCGGTGTCGGCATAGTTGTCGACGTAGTAGTCGCGGTGCTGGCGCAGGGCCGAGAAGCGCAGCGCCCACTGGTCCGACAACGGCACGTTGACGGCGCCGTCGACGTTGACGGTGTTGTGCGAGGCGACGCTGGCGTTGTAATAGCCTTCGACCTTCTTGACGTTCGGCTTTTCCGACTCGAACTTGACGACGCCGGCCGGGGTGTTGCGGCCAAACAGCGTGCCCTGCGGTCCGCGCAGCACTTCAACGCCGGCCAGGTCGAAGATCGGGAAGCCCTTGAGGATCGGGTTCTCCTGCACCACGTCGTCGTAGATCAGTGAAACCGGCTGCGAGGCGAAGGTGTTGAAGTCGGTGTTGCCGTAGCCGCGGATGTAGAAGCGCGGGAAGGTGCGGCCGTTGGACGACTCCACGTTCAGGCTCGGCACCTTGCCGGCCAGCACGCGGATGTCTTCGCCGCCGGACACCAGCACGTCGAGCTTCTCGCCCTTGATCTGGGTGACCGAGACCGGCACTTCCTTGATGTTTTCCGTGCGGCGCTGGGCCGTCACGGTGACCGACTGCAGCTCGGGGGCGGCCGATTGCGCCAGCGCCGGCGCGGCCGGCAACAGTGCGCTGATGGCCAGCATGGCGCCGTGGGCGCGCAATACGCGTTGGTGCATCTTGGAGATCTTGATCATGTATTTTTCCTGGGAAGTGTAAAAACAATGCCATCGATAGAGCTGCGCCTGCTGTCCCCTGGCTGCCTGGCCTTGCATCCTGCAGGATGTCTTGACGTTGCCCGGCGTAATGGCCGACATTCTCGGACATGGCCGCCGATCATGGCAAGAAGATAAATAGAGGAAAGCTTTTGATACAACACTTTGGGGTTGCAAGATGCCAACGAAATCCATCGCTTTTCACAATTGGCGCGCCTATCATATGGAGACAACAACATTACCAGGAGCATCAGTGTCACATCAGACCCTCTCCGCTGTGCTGGCCGCGCTCGCGCTCGGCGCCACCGCATCGGCGCACGCGGCAAGCGCCCCGGTGCCGCCGGCCGCCGCCAAGACCGCATGGCAGGAAACCCGGCATGGCGAAGTCGTCACCGACGACTACCGCTGGCTGCAAAAGAAGGACAACCCGGACGTCATCGCCCACCTGAACGCCGAAAACGCCTACACCGAGGCGATGACGGCCGACATCAAGCCGCTGGCCGACAAGCTGTACGGCGAGATCAAGGGCCGGATGCAGGAAACGGACCTGTCGGTGCCGGTGCGGCGCGGCGCCTACTTCTATTACAGCCGGCTCGAAGCGGGCAAGCAGTACCAGATCATTTGCCGGCGGCCCGCCGACGCGAAGCTGGCCTACGATCCTGCCGCCGCCGAAGAGATCCTGCTCGACCAGAACCAGCTGGCCGACGGGCAGAAGTATTTTGCCGTCTCGAACGTGGCGGTCAGCCCGGACGACCGGTTGCTCGCGTACACCACCGACACCACCGGCTTTCGGCAGTACACGCTGCACGTCAAGGACCTCAGGACCGGCAAGCTGTTGGCCGACAGCGCGCCGCGCGTGACCAGCGTGGCATGGGCGGCCGACAACCACACGCTGTTCTTCGTGCAGGAGGACGCCACCACCAAGCGCAGCGACCTGCTGCTGCGCATGAAGCTGGGCAGCGTGCCGGTGGAAGTGCTGCGCGAGCCGGTCGAGCAGTTCGACCTGAAGGTGGCCGCCACGCGCGACAAGAAGTACATCCAGCTCGACATCAACGCCACCGACACCAGCGAAGTGCGGCTGCTGCCGTCGGACCAGCCGGAAGGCGTTTTCCAGTCCGTGCTGGGGCGCGAAAAAGGCCATCGCTACAGCGTCGAGCACCGCAACGGTGAGCTGTTCATCCGCACCAACAAGAATGCCAGGAACTTCCGCGTGGTGAGCGCGCCGGCGAGCGCGCCGACGCAGTGGAAGGAGCTGGTCAGGCACGATGGCAAGGTGCTGGTACAAGGCGTGCAGGTCTTCCGCGATTACCTCGTCGTCACCGAAAAAACCAATGCGCTCAATCGCATCCGCATCTATGACTTCAGCAAGAAGAGCTGGAAGAGCGTGAAGTTCGACGATCCGGTGTACCTGGCCGCCGGCGCGGGCACGCCCGAGTTCAGCGCCGGCGCCTACCGGCTGTCCTACCAGTCGCCGGTAACGCCGCCGACCATTTTCGACGTCGACATGGCCACCGGTGCACGCACTGTGCTCAAGCGCGAGCAGATCGTCGGCGGCTACGATCCGACGCGCTATGTGACGAAGCGGCTGTGGGCCAGCGCGCGCGACGGCGTCAAGGTGCCGCTGTGGACGGTGTACCGCAAGGGCACGCGTTTCGACGGTTCGGCGCCGCTGCTGCTGTATTCGTACGGCTCGTACGGCATTCCGACCGAAGCGACTTTTTCCAGCAGCCGAATCAGCCTGCTCGAGCGCGGCGTGGTGTACGTGCAGGCGCACATCCGCGGCGGCACCGACATGGGCGAGCACTGGCACGACGACGGCATGCTGATGAAGAAGAAGAACACCTTCAACGACTTCATCGACAGCGCCGACTACCTGGTGCAGCACAAGTGGACGCGGCCGGACCGGCTGATCATCCAGGGCGGCAGCGCCGGCGGCCTGCTGATGGGCGCGGTGGTGAACATGCGCCCGGAGCTGTTCCATGCGGTGCACGCGGCGGTGCCTTTCGTCGACGTGATGAACACGATGATGGATGCGTCGCTGCCGCTGACGACCGGCGAATATCTCGAGTGGGGCGACCCGAACCAGAAGGCGGCCTACGACTACATGCGCAGCTACTCGCCGTACGACAACATCGAGCGCAAGAAATATCCGGCGATGCTGGTCACGACGGGCCTGAACGACAGCCAGGTCATGTACTGGGAGCCGGCCAAGTACGTCGCCAAGCTGCGCGCCTTCAAAACGGACAACAATCCGCTGCTGCTCAAAACCAATATGGGCGCCGGCCACGGCGGCGCGTCGGGGCGGTATGACGCGATCCGGGAGGGTGCTTTCAACATGGCGTGGATGCTGTCGCAGTGGGGAATTCGGGAATAAAAATACGGGGCGAATAAAAAGCCCTTGCGCGCGGCGGAAGGAATGTTATATGATTCGGCCTCTTCAGACGTGGTGACAAACGTCGGATGCAGTCTCTGAAAAGAAGTGTGCGGGCGCTTAGCTCAGTTGGTAGAGCGGAGCCCTTACAAGGCTTAGGTCGGGAGTTCGAGCCTCTCAGCGCCCACCAGTTTCAAAGACCAGGCATCATGATCAGCAGTACCGATCAGAGTATACGGAGTGGTAGTTCAGTTGGTTAGAATACCGGCCTGTCACGTCGGGGGTCGCGGGTTCGAGTCCCGTCCGCTCCGCCAGCATCAAGAAATTAGGGCCCGATTCGTCGGGCCCTTTTTCTATTGTCATTTTTGTTTATACGTTGGCTCCATCGCCGTCGTCCTCGCGAACGCGGATCGAAAGTTAGTGGTAAGTTCTTTCAGATCGGAACACCTTGGCCCACGCATACGTGACGTTTCGGATCCGCCTGGCGCGACACGCGCTGGTCGACTTCATCGCCAGCTTCAAAAGCTCGGGCGAAATCGTCCTGCTCGTATTCGGCCAGGTGCTGGTCGGCCTGTTTGCGCTGATCGCCATGCCGCCGATGGCCGCCAGCGCCCTCCCCTTTTACCAGTCGCTCCCGCTGCTGTTCGCCCACGGCCTGGCCATGAGCGCGCCGCTATTCCTGCTGCGCCAGCGCGTACTGCCGGGCGACGTGGTGCGCGCGCTGCATCCGCTGCCCGTTCCCGCACGAACCGAACTGGCCGCCGATGCGCTGGTCGCCGGCATGCTGGCAGGCCCGCTGGCGCTGGCCTACGCGGTGTCGGCCTCGATCTGGATGGTCCAGGGACCGGACTGGCTGCAAGCGGGCCGCGCCCTGCCCGCGACCGTGTTTTCCTTCCTCGTGACGTGGACCTGTGCGACCTTCATCCTGCACCGCCGCGCGAGCGGCCCGCGGCCAAGCGCGCGCATGCGGCCCCTCGCGGCCACGCCTTACGCGGCGCACTGGCGCCCTCGCACGGCCTATCTTTGGCACCGCCTGTTCTGGCTGCCCTTCTGGCGTGGCGACAACGTCATCGGCTGGCAGCAGGCGGCGCTGCTCGCCGGGGCGCTGGGCAGCGTGCTGGCGTGGACGATGGCGCCGGCCGGCATCCCGCGCGCGCTGCTCGACCTGGCCGCCAGCGCGCTGCTGGTGCTGCTGGCCGACCGCGGCGACAAGGCCGTGCGCGAACAACTCGGCGTGCTGCGTCCCGTGATGGCGGCCTGGCCGCTGCAGCGGCGCGCGCTGGAACTGGGCGCACGCGCCTTCACGCTGGCGCCGGTGGCGCTGGTGCTTGCTGTGCTTGTCTGCGCCGGATGGCAGCAGGGACTGTGTCAGCGCACCGCCGGCCGCGTGTACCTGGCGCTGGCCATGCTGGCGCCCTTGCTGCTGGTGGCGATCCCACGCTTCAATCCGCGCGCGCGGGTCGGGCTGGTGGTCGCATCGATCCTCATACTGACTGCGGTAGGAAGCGAAATATGGATTTGACTCCCCTGGCGAAGGTCGACGGCCTGCGTTTTCACTTCGATACGCGGCCCGTGTTCGCCGGCTTTTCGCTGGCGCTGGGACCGGGCATCACCTGGCTGCGCGGCGCCAACGGCAAGGGCAAGACCACGCTGCTCAAGCTGATGGCGGGAGCGCTGGCGCCGAACGCCGGCACCGTATCGATGGACGGCGTCGACAGCTTGCGCACGCCCGTTCAATACCGCCTGCGCACCTTCTACTGCGGTGGCGACAGCCCGGACCTGCCGTGGCTGACGGTGGCGGAGTGGCTCGGCCTGCACCTGGCGCTGTACCCGGCCACGTCGCGGCCGGCGCTCGATGCGCAGCTCTCTGCCTTCGGCATCATGGAGGTGCTGCCGCAGGCGATCACCACGCTCTCGCTGGGCCAGCACAAGAAGCTGCAGCTTTCGCTGGCGCTGGCGGTGCCGGCGACGCTGCTGCTGATCGACGAGCCGTTCAACGGCCTCGATGCGGCCGGCATGGCGCACCTGCGCGGCGAACTGGAAACGCGCGCGGCGGCGCGCGAGAGCTGCATCGTCCTCACCAGCCACCTCGACCCGCAGCTGCCTGTCGCGCGTACGGTGGATCTGGATTCGCTGACTTAAAAATTGTCGTTCGCGCGGAACGACATCGCTAATCGAGGGCCACCACGCGGTCGCCCTCGCCCGGCTTGCAGCCCTCGGCAATCGGCGTCCAGCCGCGATGGATGACGACCTGGCGGCCGTCGTGGCACAGCTCGACGCGCTCGCTGGCCGGCAAACGCGCGTGCACGAACGCTTCCATCGCCGACGGCAGGCTGACCCGCAGCAGCATGGCGTCGCGGTCTTCCTGCGGATGGTCGTCCAGGTGCAGCAAGGGCACGAACGCGGAAGCGAGCATCAGCAGGCGCGAGCCGACCGCGATCGGTTCGGGCGCATACTGCTCGCTGCGCAGCCAGTCCTGGGCGCGCGCGCGCAGTTCGTCGCCGTCGGCCAGGCCGCCCCAGGCCGCCGCCAGCATCTCCATCACCCACTGGTTGCAGTTCTGGTAGCGCAGGCTGAAAGGATACGCGTTCGCGCTGTATCGGGCAGCCAGCAGGCGCAGCGCGCGCGGCGTGTCGAGGGCGGCGCTGCGCAGCGCGGCAGCTGCATCGGCAGGCAGGCGCACGATGGCGACGTAGCCGAGGGAGGGGTCGTCGGTGCCCATCGCGAAACCGGCCAGCCCCTGGTCGAAGATGCGCGGCCGGCTTTCGTCGCAGGCGTAGTACAGCTGGCGCGCGGACCAGGCGCCGTCGGCTTCGCGCCAGGCGACGGCGGCGTGCGAATAGCGGATGTTAAAGCGCGACAGGTCCAGGCCCGAACGGCTCACCAGCGCGGCGGCGTCGCCGCCCTGGCCCAGCTCCTCGCGCACGATGGCGGCAAAGCGCAGCAGCTTGTCCTGCTGGCCGGCCGACAAGGCCTGCGCTCGGTCGCAAAACGCCGCCGAACCCGACGACGACTGCGCCTGCGCCCCGCCGGCCGCCAACGCCAGCGCTATCAGAACCGCCAGCGCCGGCGCGACACACTTCACAGCGTGACTTTGCGCGCCGCCAGTTCCTTGTACATCGCATCCTCGAGCACCAGGAAGAACGGTTCGCGCGTGTCGGCGCGGGCGAACTCGATGCCGTACGAGCGGTTCTGCGCGTGCACCAGGTCGCCGCGCCCCAGGCCCTGCTTGTCGAACACGGCGCGCGGCAGGTCGAGCACGATGCGCTGCTGCGGGTCGCCCGCCTGCATGGCGATGCGGGTGCTGCCGGCGCGGCCGGGCGTCTGCCCGATGTCGATGATCTGATAGTTGCCGTCGGCGCGGCGGCGGTCCTTGTCGCCGCTCGAACTGTTGCTCGATCCTTGCAGCGAGTCGGACACGCTGCCGCTCGAGGCCGAACCGGCGCTCGAGGCCGACGAGGTGAAGCTGTCGGCGTGCGCGTGGACGGCGGCGCCGAAGGCGGCAGCGAGGATGGCGCCGCGCAAGATGGTACGGGAAGTCATGGTGAATCCTTGCTCGAAAATGGGTGGCCTGCTCACTGTGCGGTATGCGAAAGAATATAACAGGGAGTGGGCCCCGGCGCGACCGCCGGCATCGAATTGGCGCGCCGCTGTGGCATCGACGCCGCAGTGCGTGCCGTCAGCGCACGCGCGGGTGCGGCTCGCCGGCAACGACGCGGTCGCGGCCGCCGCTCTTGGCGGCGTACAGCGCATGGTCGGCGCGCGCCAGCGCCGAATTGATGTGCTCGTTCGGGTCGATCACGACCACGCCGATGCTCACCGTCATGGCGTACTGGTGGCCGCTGCTCGGCAGCACGGCGGCCGCCACCGCGCTGCGCAAGCGTTCCGCGGCCTGCAGCGCGCCGTCGAGGTCGGTGCCCGGCAGCACCAGCGCGAATTCCTCGCCGCCCAGCCGGCCCATGATGTCATGGTCGCGCAGCGCCTCGCGGGCGGTGTCGGCGAACAGGCGCAGCGCCTCGTCGCCGGTGGCGTGGCCGAAGCGGTCGTTGAGGCGCTTGAAGTGGTCGATGTCGATCATCATCAGGGCGATCGGGGTGCGCAGACGCGTTGCCAGCAGGCGCGCGCTCTCGGTGCGCTCGAAAAAGGCGCGCCGGTTGACCAGCCCCGTCAGGCTGTCGATGGTGGCCAGCAACGCCATCTGCTGATCGTCCTTCTGCTTCGACAGCAACAGGAAGCCGTAGCCGTTGACAATGAGCAGCAGGTAGGCGGCCAGGTAACTCACGTACTGCACCGCGCCGGGCGAGAATGCGCTCATGTTGCCGTGTATGAGCGCGTTGCCGGCGCGCACACACATGACGACGGAAAAGAGCAGGTTGTTCACGCCGATCAGGCGCTGCAGCAGCGAGTCGCCCGGGGTGCGCCGCAGCAGCACCAGCGCCATGGCGCCGGCAAACAGCGCAATGAAGCACGACATCAGCGCGACCAGGGTGGCCGGTGCGGCATGTCCGAAGCTGGCGCTGCCGAAGGCCAGCACCGCCAGCGCCGTGCACGGGTACAGCAGGTGCTTCCAGCGCGCGCTGCCGAACAGGATGTAATAGGCCGAAAGTTCGACCGCGGCGCCGAGGATGAGGAGGGAGTTGGCGGCGACCGAGATGGCCGGATGCGACAGATCTGGCCGCAGCCAGCCGATCAGGTGGGAAAGACCCTGCACCAGCCGGGACCATGCCCACACCCGCATCGCCGGGTTGTCGGCGGCAGAGCGCGCATAGCCGGCGGTCAGCATGGCGAAGCCGATATTGCCGACGGCAAGCACCAGCATAAGGGTCCTGATATCGATCACTGCGTTCCTTGTGGGTGGGCTGGCCTGTTGCTAATTTTTTGGCAAGGCCGGCAACGGGAAAGGTCTCGGGTGCAGCCCGCCTGCGTTCAATATGAAAATATCAACACATATTTCCCAAGGGAACTATCTTACACTGAATTGGGGGAAGGTGGTGTGGTGAATTTGGTTCGCGGCATTTCGCCGCGATGGGCAGCGCCGGGCGTTGCACCCGGCGCTATCGAACGCTTACTTGCGCCCGGCCCGGCCCTTTGCCGCCGGTGCCGCGGCCGGCTTCGGCCGCGTCTTGATGGTGGCCAGGATGGACGGGCGCACCTTCGACTCCGGCGCCATGAACGGCGTCGGCGCGATCGCGCGGGTGGTGGCGCGCTTGGGCGCGGCGGCGAACTTGTCGAGCGTGCCGGCGCCCGACGTCTGGCGCTTGCGCTCGCCGGCGGCCAGGCCGCCGTCTTCGGACGCCTGCCAGCTCGGCACCAGGTGCCTGTCGCCATTGCCGATCAGGTCGCCGCGGCCCATCTTCACCAGCGTCTCGCGCAGGATCGGCCAGTTGGCCGGGTCCTGGTAGCGCAGGAAGGCCTTGTGGGCGCGCCGCACCTTGCCGCTCTTGGCGGTCTCGACCACTTCGGAATCGGCCGTCACTTTCTTCAGCGGATTCTTGCGCGAGTGGTACATCGTGGTCGCCATCGCCATCGGCGTCGGCATGAAGGTCTGCACCTGGTCGAGCTTGAAGTTGTTCTTCTTCAGCCACAGCGCCAGGTTCAGCATGTCTTCGTCGGTCGTGCCCGGGTGGGCGGCGATGAAGTACGGGATCAGGTACTGCTTCTTGCCCGCTTCGAGCGAGAACTTGTCGAACATCGCCTTGAACTCGTCGTAGGCGCCGATGCCCGGCTTCATCATCTTCGACAAGGTGCCTTCTTCGGTGTGCTCGGGCGCGATCTTCAGCAGGCCGCCGACGTGGTGGGTCACCAGTTCCTTGACGTACTCGGGCGAGCGCACCGCCAGGTCGTAGCGCAGGCCCGAGCTGATCAGCACTTTCTTGATGCCCGGGATCGCGCGCGCCTTGCGGTACAGCGAGATCAGCTTGCTGTGGTCGGTGCCCAGGTTGACGCAGATGGTCGGGTACACGCACGACAGGCGGCGGCACGATTCCTCGATCTTCTTGTCCTTGCACGCCAGCCGGTACATGTTGGCGGTCGGGCCGCCCATGTCGGAGATGGTGCCGGTAAAACCCTTGGTCTTGTCGCGGATGTGCTCGATCTCGCGCAGGATCGACGGCTCGCTGCGGCTCTGGATGATGCG
>JBBRXM010000131.1:0-11306 GCA_038248405.1 Burkholderiales bacterium | reverse complement strand
GCCGGTGTAGCCCATCAGCAGATTGAGCGCGATGACGACGATGGCGTTGAGCGCGATGCGGATCGCCACGTCGACGTAGAAGGCGTTGGGCAGCACCAGCGGCAGCACCGCCAGCACCAGCGCCAACGCCAGCAGTCCCCGGTGGCGCGCTTGCAGCGCCTTCATACGCGCTCCGAGATCTTGGCGCCGAACAGGCCGCGCGGCATGAAGAACAGGATCAGCAGGATCAGCACGAAGGGCACCGCATCCTTGTACGAGGACGAGATGTAGCCGGCGGTCATGGCTTCGGCGATGCCGAGAATGAGGCCGCCGGCCACCGCGCCAACGCCGCCACCGAGGCCGCCGAGCACCGCGGCGACAAAGCCCTTCAGCCCCAGCATGATGCCGGCGTCGTAGGAGGTGTAGGTGATCGGCGCGACCAGGATGCCGCCGACGGCGCCCAGCAGCGCGGCCAGGCCGAAGGAGAGCAGCAGCACGCGGCGCGTGTTGATGCCGACCAGCTGCGCGGCGAGCTTGTTGTGCGACGTCGCCAGCATGGCCTTGCCGAGCAGCGTGCGGCCGAAGAACCAGGCCAGCACGGCGACGATGGCGAGCGTGACGCCCAGCACCCACAGGCTTTGCGGCAGCAGGCTTGCGCCCAGCAGCACGATGGGCGTGTCGCCCGAAAACGGCGCCAGCGAATGCGTGCCCTTCCCCAGCCAGATCTGCACCAGCCCGCGCACCGTCAGCGAGGCCCCGATCGTGATGATGATCAGGGTGACCACTTCGGCGTTTTGCGCCGGTTCGATGACGGCTTTTTCCATCACCAGGCCGACGACGGTGGTGGCGGCGACGGCGATGATGATCGCCAGCGGCAGCGGAACGCCGGTGCCGGCCATGATGGCCGCCAGCATCCCGCCCAGCATGATGAACTCACCCTGGGCGAAGTTGATCACGCCGCTGGTGTTGTAGATGATCGTGAAACCCAGCGCGGCTAACGCGTAGCTGGAACCGACCGTCATTCCCGAATACAGGAACTGGAGGAATTGAGCGAGCATCGAGGACCTTATTTAAGCTGCTGCCAGTCGCCGTTCTTTACCTGGACCATGCGGAAGGCCGAAAGGTCCAGTCCCATGTGGTCCGTCGGCGACATATTGAATACGCCGGTGGTGCCGACGAATCCCTTCGTGCTTTCGAGCGCCGCGCGCACCTTCTCGCGGTCGGTGCCGCCGGCGCGCTTGATGGCGTCGACCGACAGGTTCAGGGCGTCGAGCGCGTAGCCGCCGAAGGTGGACGGATCCATCTTGTAGCGCTCCTTGTAGGCCTTGTCGTAGCTGGTGACGATGCCGCGCTGGGCGTCGCCGGCCGGCAGCGCATTGGCGATCAGCAGGGCCGGCGTCGGCAGGCGCACGCCTTCGGCGGCCTTGCCGGACAACTTGAGGTATTCGTCGGAGGCGACGCCGTGCGACTGGTACATCGGCAGCGCGGTCATGCCGAGCTGGCCGTAGTTCTTGGTGACGACCGCCGGGCCCTGGCCGAGGCCGAACACGAACACCGCCTGCACGCCGGGGACGCTCTTGATGCGCGTGAGCTGGGCGGTGATGTCGGTGTCTTTCGGGCCGTAGGTTTCGTCGGCCACCAGCGTGATGCCGTATTTGGCGGCGACGGCCTGGGTCTCCTTGCGGCCGGACGCGCCGAAGCCGCTGGTCTCGGACAACAGGCCGACCTTGGTGATGCCGCGCTTCTTCATGTCCTCGAACACCTTCTCGGCGGCCATGCGGTCGGTGTGCGGCGTCTTGAAGACCCACTTCTTGACCGGGTCGATGACGACCACGGCGCCGGCCAGCGAGATGAACGGCAGGCTCGCCTTGTCGACCAGCGGGGCCATCGCCATGGTGGCGCCGGTGGTGGTGCCGCCGATCAGGACGTCGACCTTGTCGGATTCGATCAGGCGCTTGGTGAAGCTGTTGGCCTTGGCCGCGTCGCTGCCGTCGTCGTAGTGCACCAGTTCGAGTTTGCGACCGAGGACACCGCCTTCGGCGTTGATCTTCTCGACATACATCTGCAGCGTTTTCAGTTCCGGGTCGCCGAGGAAGGCGGCCGGGCCGGACACCGACAGCACCGAGCCGATGCGGATCGGGTCGGCCGCCGAGGCGGCGGCGGCGGCCACGGCCAGCGCTGCGAATACGACGGACTTTTTAATTATAGTTTTAAACATGTTGTCTCCAGGGGGTGGGTGATTCAGGTTTTCGGGCGCTTGTCGATCACGCGGCGCGCCTTGCCGGTCATGGTGCGTTCGATGCCGGCGGCGGCCATCAGGGTGACCTTGGTGGTGACGCCGACGTAGGTCTTGATCTGGTGCTCGAGGTCGCGCGAGAGCAGCACGACCGCTTCCTCGGTCAGGCAGTCGCGCACTTCGCCGAGCACCTCGAGCTTGTCGAGGTGGCCGTCGCGCGTGACCACCAGCTGGTAGTGGGGCGCCAGCGACGGCAGCTTGAGGATCAGCTCCTCGATCTGGGTGGGGAACACGTTGACGCCGCGGATGATCAGCATGTCGTCGGAGCGGCCGGTGATCTTGCCCATGCGGCGCATCGCGCGCGAGGTCGGCGGCAACAGGCGCGTCAGGTCGCGGGTGCGGTAGCGGATGATCGGCAGCGCTTCCTTGGTCAGCGACGTGAATACCAGTTCGCCCTCCTCGCCGTCGGCCAGCACTTCGCCGGTTTCGGGGTCGATCACCTCGGGGTAGAAATGGTCTTCCCAGATCACCGGGCCGTCCTTGCTCTCGATGCATTCGCTGGCCACGCCCGGGCCCATCACTTCGGACAGGCCGTAGATGTCGACGGCATCGATGCCGGCGCGCGCTTCGATCTCGGCGCGCATCGCTTCGGTCCACGGCTCGGCGCCGAAGATGCCGACCTTGAGCGAGGAGTCGGCCGCGTCCATGCCCTGGCGCGAGAACTCCTCTATGATGTTGAGCATGTACGACGGCGTGACCATGATGATCTCGGGCTTGAAGTCGCAGATCAGCTGCACCTGCTTTTCGGTCTGCCCGCCCGACATCGGGATGACGGTGCAGCCTAAGCGCTCGGCGCCATAGTGGGCGCCAAGGCCGCCGGTGAACAAGCCGTAGCCGTAGGAGATGTGCACCATGTCGCCGGCACGCCCGCCGGCGGCGCGGATCGAGCGCGCCACCACGGTTGCCCAGGTGTCGATGTCGTTTTGCGTGTAGCCGACCACGGTGGCCTTGCCGGTGGTGCCGCTGGAGGCGTGGATGCGCACCACTTTTTCGCGCGGTACCGCGAACAGGCCGAACGGATAGTTATCGCGCAGCGTCTTCTTCTCGGTGAACGGGAACTTGGCGAGGTCCGCCAGCGACTTGAGGTCTTCCGGGTGGACGCCGGCGGCGTCGAAGGCGGCACGGTAGTGCGGCACGTTGTCGTAGGCGTGCTTGAGCGTGGACTTCATGCGCGTGAGCTGAAGCGCTTGCAGTTCGTCGCGGCTGGCGCGCTCGATCGGCTCCAGGTCGCCGCTAGCGGGGGTGCGTTGGACCATCGTTGTCTCCTCTTTATTGTGCTGGAACTTCGGCGACCATGCCGGCGACGCGGTGCGACTTGCCGCGAAAGAGCGCAACGGTGCGCCCTTCCTGGTTGACCACCTTGATGTCGTAGACGCCGGTCTTGCCGGCCAGCGCCTGCTCGGTCGCTTCGGCCGTCAGCAGGTCGCCTTCGCGGCCGGGCGCCAGGTAGTCGATGGTGCAGCCGGCGCCCACCGTGTTGTGGTTGTGCGAATTGCAGGCGAAGGCGAAGGCGCTGTCGGCCAGCATGAAGATGTAGCCGCCGTGGCAGGTCTGGTGGCCATTGAGCATGTCGGCGCGCACCGGCATCGTCATGCGCGCGTAGCCGGGCCGGATTTCGGCCAGCAGCATGCCGAGCGCCTGGCTGGCGGGATCGCGGTCGTACATGGTCTTGCCGGCCAGTTCAGCCAATGCCTGGGGATTGCTATGCATGAAAACGTGCTCCTGCCGGGGCGCCGGCGAGTTTGCGGCGCAGCAGCGGCGAAACGCGGTAGCGGTCCTCGCCGTAGCTTGCCGCCAGGTTGGAAAGAACGGTGACGACTTGCGCCACGCCGATGGCGTCGGTCCAGGCGAGCGGGCCGCGCGGGTAATTGACGCCCTTCTGCATGGCGATGTCGACGGCGGCGGCGCTGCAGACGCCCTGGTTGACGGCGTCGGCGGCCTCGTTGGCGAGCATGGCGACGGTGCGCATCACCACCATGCCGGGGACGTCGTCGATGCGGGTGACGGCGAAGCCGGCGGCCTGGAACAGACCGACCACGGCGTGCCAGGCGGCGTCGCCGCACTGGTCGGCCCGGGCCAGCGCGATGCGGGCGGCGCCGGCGTAGTCGAAGGCGAGGTCGAACAGCACGGTGTCGGGATGCTTGTTGGCGGCGGCGCGCTCGGTGGCGGTGCGGCCGTCCGTGAGGAAGACAGCGGCGCCATGGCAGTGAAAGGCCGGCGCCTCATGCTCGGCGGCCCCAGGCAGCGGTTTGCGGTGGGCGACGGTGAAGCCGGCGCTCTTGAGGCGCTCTTCCATCGGGTTGGTGACGGCATCGGCGACGCCAGGCTCGATGCTGACGCTGACCGAGCCGGGGCGCGGCTGCGGCGTTTCCGTTTGCGGCGCCGGCACCTTGTCGTCGTCGCCGTAGCGATAGAAGCCGCGGCCCGATTTGCGGCCGAAGAAGCCGGCGTTGACCATCTCCTGCTGCAGCACCGACGGCGCGAAGCGCGGGTCGCCGAAGTAGGCCTGGTGGACCGACCTGGTGACGGAGAAGTTGACGTCGTGGCCGATCAGGTCCATCAGTTCGAAGGGGCCCATGCGGAAGGAGCCGGATTCGCGCATGATGGCGTCGAGCGTGGCCGGGTCGGCGGCCTGTTCGGACAGCAGGCGCAATGCCTCGCCGTAGAACGGCCGGGCGACGCGGTTGACGATGAAGCCGGGCGTCGACCTGGCGTGCACGGGGTTCTTGCCCCATGCGGCGGCGGTGGCGTACACCTGCGCGGCCACGGCCGGCTCGGTGGCCAGGCCGCTGATTACTTCCACCAGCGCCATCAGCGGTACCGGGTTAAAGAAGTGCATGCCGACCAGGCGCTGCGGGCGGCGCAGCTCGGCGGCGATGGCGGTGACGGAAATCGACGAGGTGTTGGTGGCGAGGATGCAGTCGTCGCCGACGATGGTTTCCAACTCGGCGAACAGCGTGCGCTTGGCGTCGAGGTCTTCGACGATGGCTTCGACGACGAGGGCGGCGTCGCGCATGTCGGCCAGCGTGGCGGCGACCTGCAGGCGGCCACTGGCCAATTCGGCGTCGGCGGCGGCCATGCGGCCCTTGTCGACCAGCCGTGCGTAGACCTTGGCGATTGCTTCGACCGCCTTGGCGGCGGCGCCGGCGCGGGTGTCGAACAGCATCACACGGTGGCCGGCGCTGGCCGCCACCTGCGCGATGCCTGAGCCCATGGCGCCGCTGCCGACGACGGCAACCAGGCTGCCCGATTCGAGTGCGGTCATCTTATTCTCCACGGAAGCTGGCGGGGCGCTTGGCGATGAAGGCGGCGACGCCTTCCTTGTAGTCGTGGCTGTAGCCCAGCTCGCGCATCATCTCGCCCTCTAACTTGAGCTGCTCGGGCAGCGTGTTGGCGTAGCTCGCCTGCAGCGCTTTCTTGGTGAAAGCGAGGCCCTTGGTCGGCGCCACCGCGAACTGTTCGGCCATCGCCATCGCCGTTTCCATCAGCTCGGCGTCGGGCACGCACTTCCAGATCAGGCCCCACTGCTCGGCCCTTTCGGCGCTCAGTTTTTCGCCCAGCATGGCAAGACCGGTGGCGCGCGCGTGGCCGATCAGGCGCGGCAGGTGCCAGGTGCCGCCGGTGTCCGGGATCAGCCCGAGCTTGCAGAACGATTCGATGAAGCTGGCCGATTGGGCCGCCAGCACGATGTCGCAGGCCAGCGCCAGGTTGGCGCCGGCGCCGGCGGCAACGCCGTTGACGGCGCAGATCACCGGCATCGGCAGCGCGCGCAGCGACAGCACCAGCGGCGCGTAGTACTGCTCCACCGAGGCGCCGAGGTCGACGCCCTTGGCGCCCGGCTCGACCGCGCGGTCGCCCAGGTCCTGGCCGGCGCAAAAGCCGCGGCCGGCGCCGGTCAGCACCAGCACGCGCACGCTCGGGTCGGTGGCGGTCAGCGCGAGCGCATGGCGCACTTCGATGTGCATGGCCTGGGTGAAGCTGTTGAGCTTATCGGGGCGGTTCAGCGTCAGCGTGGCGACGCCGTTCTCGATCTGGAACAGGATGCTGTCGTAGTTCATGCGGTCTCCGTGTCTTGTTGTTTATTCGGCCTGGTCGAAGTCGACCACCACTTTGTCGGTAACGGGAAAACTCTGGCAGGACAGGATGAAGCCGCGCGCGATCTCGTAGTCCTCGAGCGCGTAGTTGACGTCCATGTCGACCTTGCCGTCGACCAGCTTGCAGCGGCAGGTCGAGCATACGCCGCCTTTGCAGGAGTAGCGCATGTCGATGCCGGCGCGCAGGCCCGCGTCGAGGATCGATTCCTTGTCCTTGTCCATCGTGAAGGTGGTGTGGTTGCCGTCCATGACGACGGTGACCTCGGTCTCGTGCGGCGTCTCGGCGCCGAGCGCGCGCGGCTTGTGCTGGTGCTTGGGAATGCTGGCGGCGAACAGCTCGATCTTGATCTGCTGCTTGGGCATGCCGGCTTCCTGCAGCGCCGCCGAGACGCCCTGCATCATGTCTTCCGGGCCGCAGATGAAGGCGGTGTCGATGTCTTCGACGCGGATCCAGTGACGCAGCAGCTGCTCGGTCTTCTCCTTGGTGATGCGGCCGTTGAACAGTTCGATGTCCTGCTGCTCGCGGCTCATCACGTAGGCCAGCTGCAGGCGGCCCATGTAGATGTCCTTCAGGTCGGTCAGCTCCTCCTTGAAGATCACCGACGACGAGGCGCGGTTACCGTAGAACAGCGTGAAGTGGCTGTTCGGCTCGGCCAGCAGCGTGGTCTTGATGATCGACAGGATCGGCGTGATGCCGCTGCCGGCGGCAAAGGCGACGTAGTGGCGCGCGTTGTCGGGCGAAAGCGCCACGTTGAAGTGGCCCATCGGCGGCATGACGTCGATGACGGCGCCGGGTTTCAGGGTGTCGTTGGCCCAGGTCGAGAACAGGCCGCCGGCGGTGCGCTTGATGGCCACGCGCAGCAGGCCGTCCTGCACCGCCGAACAGATCGAGTAGGAGCGGCGCACGTCTTCGTCGTTGATGAGGGCGCGCAGCGTCAGGTGCTGGCCCTGCTGGTACTGGAAGCTGTCTTTCAGTTCGGGCGGCACGTTGAAAGTGACGGCGATGGTGTCGCGCGTTTCGTTGCGCACCGCGGACACCGTCAGGGGATGAAATTTGCTCATGATTGGCCTTAGTGGCACTTGAAGTAATCGAAGGGCTCGCGGCAGTCGAGGCACTTGTACAGGGCCTTGCAGGGCGTCGAGCCGAACTGGCTGGTGAGCTGCGTGTGGGTCGAGCCGCAAATGGGACAGGCCACCGTGAGTTTGGGCGCCGGGCCGCGCTTGACGCCGGCGTGCAGGCCGCTGATGTCGATCACCTGCTGCGCCGGCGGGGCGATGCCGTAGCCCTTCAGCGCCACCTTGCCGGCCTCGCTCATCCAGTCGGTGGTCCAGGCCGGCGAGAGCTGGTTCACCAGCCGCACCTTCGGCACGCCGTGGCTGTGCAGCGCAGCGGTGACCGCTTCGGCGATCACCTGCATCGCCGGGCAGCCGGAGTAGGTCGGCGTGATGGTGACGACGCATTCGTCGCCCTGCCAGTCGACCGCGCGCACGATGCCCAGGTCGACCACGGAGATGACCGGGATCTCCGGGTCGGACACTTCGCCGAGCCAGTCCCAGACCTGCGCGCTGCTTGCTGCCGGCTGCATCATTACCACTGTGCTCCCGGATAGGCGCGCTGCAGGAACTGCATCTCGGCGAGGATGAAGCCGAGGTGCTCGCTGTGTACGCCTTTTTTGCCGCCGCGCTGCATCCAGGCGTCGGCAGGGGGCATCGCCAGCGTCGCTTCGGCGAAGATTTCGGCGACGTGTTCGAGGAAGGCGGCGCGCAGGCCGTCGGCCGCGGGCGCCACGCCTTCGGCCACCATGGCGTTGTCGACGGCGTCGTAGACGAACATCTCGCCGGTGTACATCCACAGCTGGTCGGCGGCGGCCTGGGTCTTGGCGTGGCTGTCGCCGGTGCCGTCGCCCAGGCGCACCACCAGGTCGCCGCTGCGGCGCAGGTGGTAGGTCACTTCCTTGATCGACTTTTCGGCGATTTCGGCCACGCGCGCATCGGTCGAGGCGAGCAGGCCCTGCATCAGGAAGTAGTGCCAGGTGTCGAAGTAAAACTGGCGCATCATGGTGTCGGCGTAGTTACCGTTGGGCTGCTCGACGAGCAGGCAGCAGCGCATGGCCGGGGCGTCGCGCATGAAGGCGATGTCGTCTTCGCTTCTGCCCTGCCCTTCGAGTTCGCCGGCGTAGGCGTACCACATGCGGGTCTGGCCAAGCAGGTCGAGGGCGACATTGGTGAGCGCCATGTCCTCTTCCAGCGCCGGCCCTTTGCCGCACAGTTGCGAGAGCTGCTGCGACAGGATCAATGCGTTGTCGCCCTGGCGCAGGAGGTAATCGATCTTGTCGTCGGGGTTCACAGGTTCTTCACTTCTTCAGGCATTGGGAAAAAGGTCGGGTGGCGATACACCTTGCTGTTGGCCGGCTCGAACAGCGCGCCCTTGTCGGCCGGGCTGCTGGCGACGATGTCGGCGGCGCGCACGACCCAGATCGAGACGCCTTCGTTGCGGCGGGTGTAGACGTCGCGGGCGTTATTGACGGCCATTTCGGCGTCGGGTGCGTGCAGGCTGCCGACATGCTTGTGCGCCAGGCCGTGCTGGCTGCGGATGAAGACTTCCCACAGGGGCCATTCTTTGCTCATGCTGTACTCCGTGCTGTAATAGGTGTTTTAAGCTGCGGCGCGGGCCGATTTCTTGTCGGCGTAGGCCACCAGCGCGTCGCGGAACCAGGCGCCGTCGTCCCAGGCCTTGACGCGCGTTTTCAGGCGCTCCTTGTTGCACGGGCCGTTGCCCTTGAGGACGTTGTGGAACTCGCTCCAGTCGATCTCGCCGAATTCGTAGTGGCCGGTGTCGGCGTTGAATTTGAGGTCGGGGTCCGGCACGGTGAGGCCGAGGAATTCGGCCTGCGGCACGGTCTGGTCGACCATGCGCTGGCGCAGCTCGTCGTTGGAGAACAGCTTGATGCGCCACTGCGCCGACTGCGCGCTGTTGACCGATTCGGCGTCGGACGGGCCGAACATCATCAAGGAAGGCCACCACCAGCGGTTGAGCGCATCCTGGGCCATCGCCTTCTGTTCGGGGGTGCCCTTGGCCAGTTCCATCATGATGTCGTAGCCCTGGCGCGCGTGGAAGGATTCTTCCTTGCAGACGCGGATCATGGCGCGTGCGTACGGCCCGTACGAGCAGCGGCACAGCGGGATCTGGTTGATGATGGCCGAGCCGTCGACGAGCCAGCCGATGGCGCCCATGTCGGCCCACGACAGGGTCGGGTAGTTGAAGATGCTCGAATACTTGGCCTTGCCCGAATGGAGGGCGGCGAGCAGTTCGTCGCGCGAGACGCCGAGCGTTTCGGCGGCGCTGTACAGGTACAGGCCGTGGCCCGCCTCGTCCTGGATCTTGGCCAGCAGGATCGACTTGCGCTTGAGCGTGGGCGCGCGCGTGACCCAGTTCCCTTCGGGCAACTGGCCGACGATCTCCGAGTGCGCGTGCTGGGAAATCTGGCGGATCAGCGTCTTGCGGTAGGCGTCCGGCATCCAGTCCTTGGCCTCGATCTTGATGCCGGCGTCGATGCGGCCCTGGAAGGCGCGTTCCTCTTCCCCCATGTCGGCGATCGATTGGACTTTCTTGAGGCCCGTTTCTACCAGTTGAGCGTACATGCTGATCTCCGTTTGCAAAAGCGTGAAAACAATAATACGATACAAAAAACGATAAGTACACAGGAAAATCGAATCAAATTTTTGTTCTGTATCCTGTCTGGCTGGTCAGGATGCCGGTAAATTAATGCTGCGCCGATCCGGCGCTAAAGTAAACTGCGGTCTGCCTGCCCGCCGCCCACTCTTCTTCTCCCTTATGAAACAACTGACCAGCAGTGAATGGATCGCCCGCTTCCTCGACAACGACCCGCCGCGTTCGAAGTCGCTGGTGATGACGATCTTCGGCGACGCCATCGCGCCGCACGGCGGCAGCGTGTGGCTGGGCAGCCTGATCGAGCTGCTGGCGCCGTTCGGCGTCAACGACCGGCTGTTGCGCACCAGCGTGTTCCGGCTGGCGCAGGAGGGCTGGCTGGTGGCCAGCCGCGAGCGGCGGCGCAGCGCGTATGCGATCCTGCCGCAGGCGCAGCCGCGTTTCGAGCGCGCCTATCGCCGCATCTATGCGCCGCTGGAGGTGCACTGGGACGGCAACTGGACGCTGCTGCTGGCGGCCGGCGGCCAGCTCGAGGCGCCGCTGCGGGCGGCGCTGCGCAAGGAGCTGCTGTGGGAGGGGTACGCGATGGTGTCGCCGGGCGTGTTCGGCCATCCGGCGAGCGACCCGGCGGTGTTGCAGAACATCCTCCAGCGGCTCGGCGCCGCGGGCAAACTGTTCGCCTGCCGCGCGACCGAGCTGCCCGGGGTGGCGAGCCGGCCGCTGCCGGAGCTGGTGGGCGACGGCTGGGACCTGTCGGGCGTCTCGGCGGGCTACCAGCATTTCATCGACCAGTTCGCGCCGCTGCGGGGACCGGCCGCGGCGCTGGAACCGGAGCAGGCGTTCGTGATCCGCACGCTGCTGATCCACGCCTACCGGCGGGTGCAGCTGCACGACCCGATGCTGCCGGTGGAGCTGCTGCCCGATCCGTGGCCGGGCGCGCGCGCGTACGAACTGGCGCGCTCGGTGTACCGCGGCGTGCATGCCGCGGCCGAGGAGCACGTGATGGCGGCGCTGCAGCGCGAGGATGAGGCGGCGGCGCCGGCGGAGGCGACGTTCTATCAGCGATTTGGCGGGCTGCAATAACCCGGAACGCGCAATAGAGACTTTCTGAAAGTTTGCGTAACAGTAATATTAGTATAGTCACCACTCCGTAGACTTGGTTCGGTTCGCGCATCGCGCATTCCTTCAACCCGACCCGGCCCAGTCCACGATGAAAAATTGCATTTCCTCAGCGCGATCAGGCGCTGCTTCATTCGTCCTTTCTCTC
>JBBRXM010000130.1:0-11583 GCA_038248405.1 Burkholderiales bacterium | reverse complement strand
GCAGGTCGAGACCCGCGTGATGGATTCGAACGACCTCGAAAAAGAACGCGGCATCACCATTCTGTCGAAGAACTGCGCTGTCGAGTACGAAGGTACCCACATCAATATCGTCGACACCCCAGGCCACGCCGACTTCGGCGGCGAAGTCGAGCGCGTGCTGTCGATGGTTGACTCCGTCCTGCTGCTGGTCGATGCCCAGGAAGGCCCGATGCCACAGACCCGCTTCGTCACGCGCAAGGCGCTGGCGCTGGGCCTCAAACCGATTGTCGTCATCAACAAGATCGACCGCCCGGGCGCCCGTCCTGACTGGGCCATCAACGCCACGTTCGAACTGTTCGACAAGCTCGGCGCCACCGACGAGCAGCTCGACTTCCCGGTCGTGTTCGCATCAGCACTGAACGGCTATGCCAGCCTCGATTCGGAAGTGCGCGAAGGCGACATGACGCCGCTGTTCGAAGCGATCCTCAAGCACGTGCCCGTGCGTGACGACGATCCGGACGGTCCGCTTCAGATGCAAATCACGTCGCTCGACTACTCGTCGTACGTCGGCAAGATCGGCATTGGCCGCATCTCGCGCGGCCGCATCAAGTCGGGCCAGGACGTGCTGGTGCTGAACGGTCCCGATTCGACCCCGATCAAGGGCCGCATCAACCAGGTGCTGAACTTCAAGGGCCTCGAGCGCGTGCTGGTCGACGAAGCCGTCGCCGGCGACATCGTCCTGATCAACGGTATCGACGAAATCGGCATCGGTTCGACCATCTGCCAGCCGGACACCCCGGAAGCGCTGCCGATGCTGACCGTCGACGAGCCGACCCTGACCATGAACTTCATGGTCAACAACTCGCCACTGGCCGGCCGAGAGGGTAAATTCGTTACCAGCCGCCAGCTGCGCGACCGCCTCGACCGCGAACTGAAAGCCAACGTTGCGCTGCGCGTAGCGCCGACCGACGACGACACGATTTTCGAAGTGTCCGGCCGAGGCGAGCTGCACCTGACGATCCTGATCGAAAACATGCGCCGCGAAGGCTTCGAGCTGGCCGTGTCGCGTCCGCGCGTGGTCTACAAGATGATCGACGGCGTGCGTTACGAGCCGTTCGAGCAGCTGTCGGTGGACGTCGAAGAAGCCAATCAGGGCGGCGTGATGGAAGAACTGGGCCGTCGCCGCGGCGACCTGCAGAACATGGAATCGGACAGCAAGGGCCGTGTCCGCCTCGAGTACAAGATTCCAGCGCGCGGCCTGATCGGCTTCCAGGGCGAATTCATGACCCTGACCCGCGGTACCGGCCTGATGAGCCACGTGTTCGACGAGTACGCACCGGTTGACAACACCCGTGGCGAAATGGCTGGCCGGCGCAACGGCGTGCTGATCTCGCAGGACGACGGCGCCGCCGTTGCCTACGCCATCTGGAAACTGCAGGAGCGCGGCCGCATGTTCGTGGTCCACAACGACCCGGTGTACGAAGGCATGATCATCGGTATTCACTCGCGTGACAACGACCTGGTCGTCAACCCGATCAAGGGCAAGCAGCTGACCAACGTGCGTTCGTCGGGTACCGACGAAGCGGTGCGCCTGGTGCCGCCGGTCCAGATGTCGCTCGAGTACGCGGTGGAATTTATCGCCGACGACGAGCTGGTCGAAATCACGCCGAAGTCGATCCGCCTGCGCAAGCGCTACTTGAAAGAGAACGAGCGCAAACGCGCCGGACGCGAAGCGTAATTTAACAAAGGGCGCTTCGGCGCCCTTTTTCATTTCTACTATGCCCCAGAAAATACTACCTTCCCGCCGCCTGTCGGTCGCCCCCATGATGGACTGGACCGACCGCCACTGCCGCGTCTTCCACCGGCAGATCACGCGCCACACCTGGCTCTACACCGAGATGGTGACGACCGGGGCGCTGGTATACGGCGACGTCGAACGCCACCTGCGCTTCAACGACGAAGAGCATCCGGTCGCCTTGCAGCTGGGCGGCAGCGATCCGGCCGACCTCGCCACCAGCGCCAAGCTGGGCGAGCAGTACGGCTACGACGAGATCAACCTCAATTGCGGCTGTCCGTCCGAGCGGGTGCAGAAGGGCGCCTTCGGCGCCTGCCTGATGGCCGAGCCGCGCCTGGTGGCCGACTGCGTCAAGGCGATGCGCGACGCGGTGTCGATCGACGTCACCGTCAAGCACCGCATCGGCATCGACAAGGTCGACGACTACAGCTTCGTGCGCGACTTCGTCGGCACGATCGCCGACGCCGGCTGCAAGACCTTCATCGTGCACGCGCGTAACGCCATCCTGAAGGGGCTGTCGCCGAAGGAAAATCGGGAGATTCCGCCGCTCAAGTATGAAGTGGCCTACGAACTCAAGCGCGAATTCCCTGACCTGGAAATCATCATCAACGGCGGCATCAAGACCGGCGACGAGATCGCGCTGCACCTGGCGCACGTCGACGGCGTGATGATGGGGCGCGAGGCGTACCACAATCCGTACGCGATGGCCGAGTACGACGCCCGCTTCTACGGCGACGACAGCGCCGTCAAGTCGCGCCAGCAGGTGCTCGAAGCGATGATCCCATATATACAGGCGCAACTGGAGGCGCACGCCGCGCGTGGCCTCAAGCTCAACAGCATCACCCGCCACATGCTCGGCCTGATGGCCGGCTTGCCCGGCGCGCGCAGCTTCCGCCAGGTCATGTCGGACCCGAAGAAACTGGCCGGCGCCGATCCGCGTGTCTTGCTCGAAGCGGCCAGCCGGATGCAGCAAGCCGCGTAACAGGCACGACCCGTCGCCGTCGCCGTGCCGGGCGAGCCGGGGCAGCCGCGACACCTTCCCACCGATACACTCCTTGGCGTTCTGCGCGCCGAGGGGTTGATCCGTGCGCGCGTGAAAGCGCACGCGCTGCACGGTTTCGATATCGCTTTGCCTACTTTTTCAGCACCAAGCTGTCTATACTGCTTGCTTGTGTGAAATTGCCACTTAGAAACAACACATAGCTACGACAGAAAGTATATTACTTGCTCTGCGGCAAACTTCAACCCTATAATCGCCTCTCTGCTTTACGTTTTCTCCCGCTTTGCCCGCATTACTGTTGTTCAAGTGAAACAAAAATCGTCGAATGTATTGCTTTTTTGCATCTACAACGTCGGTTTTGTTCTATCCTTAAAGCAATATTCGTATTTCCACCGCAGCGGTGGGAATACTTGTAAAAGGGACTGCCGGCGGTACGGGCGCTACGACTAATCGTTTCAAGAGAAAAAGATACGCAATGAATTTATCGAACATGAAAGTAGGAACGCGTCTGGGCCTCGGTTTTGCTCTGGTGCTGTTCTTCCTTGTCGCCGTGACGGCGATCGGCATCCTGCGCATGGCGCAGATCCAGGACCGCCTCGATCACGTGGTCGGCGTCAACAACGTCGTCACCCGCTACGTCATCGACATGCGCGGCAATGTCAGCGACCGCATCAACTCGCTGCGCATCCTGACCATGATGTCCAGCCCGGACGAGATGGAAGCGGACATGAACCGCATCAAGGCGCAGACGACCAAGTACAACGAGATCGAGAAGAAGCTGACCGACAAGTTCGCGCTCGAATCGTCGCCGCAGGAAAAGGCACTGCTGGCCCAGGTCAAGGAGCATGAAGCGGTGGCGATGCCGGCCATTGCCAAGGCGTCCGAGCTGTGGCTGGCCAACAAGGCCGAAGAAGCGACCCGCGTGATGATCAAGGAAATCCGCCCGGCGCAGAAAAAATGGATGGACGCCCTGGAACAGCTGGCCACGCTCGAAGACAAGCTCAACACGCAGAGCCAGGTCGACGCCGAAGAGGCGTTCAAGAACGCCCGCAACTTCATGCTCTTGCTCGGCTTTGCAGCCGTCGCCATGGGCGTGGCAGCAGCGGTGGTCATCACCCGCGGCCTGCTCAAGCAACTGGGCGGCGAGCCCGACTACACCGCCAGGATTGCCGGCAGCATCGCCCACGGCGACCTGTCGATCGCTATCGTAACGGCCGACTCGGACAAGGGCAGCCTGCTGGTCGAGATGAAGGAAATGCGCAACAGCCTGGTCAGCATCGTCGGCCAGGTGCGCGTCGGCACCGAGACCATCGGCACTGCCTCGCGTGAAATCGCAGCAGGCAACATCGACCTGTCGTCGCGTACCGAAATGCAGGCCAGCTCGCTGGAAAAGACGGCCTCGGCGATGGAAATCCTGACCTCGACCGTCAAACAGAACGCCGACAACGCACGGGAAGCGAACCTGCTGGCCGCCACCGCGTCCGACGTGGCGCGCAAGGGCGGCGACGTGGTCTCGCAAGTGGTCGACACGATGGGCTCGATCAATGCCTCGGCCAACAAGATCGTCGACATCATCGGCGTGATCGACGGCATCGCCTTCCAGACCAACATCCTGGCACTGAATGCAGCCGTCGAGGCGGCCCGTGCCGGCGAACAGGGCCGCGGCTTTGCGGTGGTGGCGTCGGAAGTGCGCAACCTGGCCCAGCGCAGCGCGGCGGCAGCCAAGGAAATCAAGACGCTGATCGGCGATTCGGTCGAGAAGGTCGAGCGCGGCAGCAAGCTGGTCGGCCAGGCCGGCGTGACGATGGATGAAGTGGTGGCCAGCGTCAAGCGCGTCACCGACATCATGAGCGAGATCGCCAACGCCAGCCAGGAGCAGAGTGCCGGCATCGAACAGGTGAACCTGTCGATCATCGAGATGGACAGCATGACCCAGCAGAACGCGGCGCTGGTGGAAGAGGCCGCTGCCGCGGCGCAGAGCCTGCAGGACCAGGCCAGCGAGCTGGCGCACGTGGTCAGCATCTTCAAGCTGGTCGAGGGCGAGGAACCGCACGTGCCGACCCAGCCTGCGCTGGCAACGGTTGCCGCGGCGCCGAAGCCGAGGCCGGTGGCTGTGCGCAGCGCGCGCCCTGCGCTGAAAAAGCCGGCGCCGGCGCCTGCCGCACCGAAACCGAAAAAAGTCGTCCCCGCCAGCGGCGCCGACGAGTGGGAAGAATTCTAAGTCAGTAGTAGTCGAAGTGGCTTTCACCTTTGTAAATAAGAAATGGAAATTCGAATCATGAATAAGCGCATCAGTCTCATCGCCGCATTGTTGTTGGCCAGCCTGGGTGGCAGCGCCTTCGCCGCGGAAACGCCTGCAACCTTCGACGCCAAGAATTGCAAGGCGGAGTATCCGAAGGCGTCGCTGATGAACGAAGAAGAAGGCAACGTGCAGATGGCGTTCCTGGTTTCGACCGACGGCAGCGTAGTCGATTCGAAAGTCGAAAAAACCAGCGGCCACAAGAATCTGGACAAGGCGGCGATCAAGTCGCTGAGCGCCTGCAAATTCAAGCCGGGCACCAAGGATGGCGCGCCGGCGCAGACCTGGACCAAGGTCGACTACGTCTGGAAGCTGTAATCGTCTAGCGATTCACTTTTTTTGAGGGGAAATGGTATGTCTACAAATTCGCGTTATGTAAGGTTGTTTGCGGCGTTGCTGTTGTCCGGCATGGGTGTTTCGGCACTCGCTGCCGAAGTGGCGGCCACCTTCGATCCGAAGTCGTGCAAGGCAGAGTATCCGAAGGCGTCGCTGATGAACGAAGAACAGGGCACCGTCTCGATGTCCTTCCTGGTGTCGCCTGACGGCTCGGTGGTGGAAGCGAAGCTGGACAAGACCAGCGGCTTCAAGAACCTCGACAAGGCGGCCATCAAGTCGCTCAGCGCCTGCAAGTTCAAGCCCGGCACCAAGGACGGTTCCGCCGCCCAGACCTGGGCCAAGGTCGACTATGCCTGGAAGCTCGATTAAGCGATAGACGTACCACCCGCGCCGTTTTTACGACGGCACACAACCGGGGTCAGACCCAGGTCTGACCCCGGTTGCGTTAACGGTAGTTTTTTTGGCGGACGCTTCGCCGCAATGCCCATCCGAGCGGAAGGGCTTAGCGATTCTTTCGTTTACCTCACGCTTGGCGTTCCGTATATTCGCGGCATGAAAACCGCCCTCCTGATTGCCGCGGCCTGTCTGCTGGCCCTGTTTTCTACCATCGGCGCCTCGTTGCCGTATCCGATCCTGCCGCCGCTGTTCGCCGCCGGCGCGCCCAACGCGCTGAACAATTTCCTCGGGCTGCCGCCCAAACTGTTGCTCGGCATCGCGCTGACGATCAATCCGCTCGGCCTGATGGTCGGCTCCGCGCTGCTGGGGCCCTTGTCCGACCGCTATGGCCGGCGCCCGGTGCTGGTCGCCACCGCCCTTGGCGCTGCCGCCGGCCATGCCGCCGCCGCGCTGGCGCTGCTGGTGCAATCGTATCCGCTGTTCCTGCTGGCGCGCCTGGCCACCGGCCTGTTCCAGGGCAATGGCGCCGTCGCCCGCGCCATGCTGGCCGACCGGCTGGAAGGCCAGGCGCGCCTGCGCGCGCTGTCGTGGCTCAACGGCGCGTTCTACCTGGGCTGGCTCGCCGGACCCTTGCTGGCAGGCCTGACGGTGGCCTGGGGCATCACCACGCCGTTCTGGGTGGCGGTGGCGATCCTGCTGCTGATGGCGGCGCTGGTGGCCGTGGTGCTGCCGCGCGAGGCGCCGTCCGCGGCGACCACCTCCTGGTGGCATGTCGCGCGCCACCAGCATTCGCTCAATCTGCTGCGCTACCCGGAACTGCGGATGCTGTTCGTGGTGCAGCTGGCCTACACCTGCGGGGTGACGGCGTTCTACGAGTTCTATCCCCTGTGGCTGGTGGAGGTGGCCGGCTACGGCGCGCGCGGCATCGCCGCGATGACCGCCGCCCTGTGCGCGCTGATGACCTTCATGTCGCTCGTGTTCGCCGGCCGCGCCAGTAACATCGCGCCGCTGCGGCGCGCCGGCTGGCATGCGTTCGGGGTGGCCGCCGCCGTCGCGCTGGTGGCAGCGGGCAATGCCCGGGTCGGGATGCTGGCGATCGTGCTGTTCGGCATTCCGCACGCCTACTACACCGCCATCATCCCCGGCTGGTGCGCCGAGCGCTTCGGCGGCTACGGGCAGGGCGCGGTGATGGGATTGCTGGCGACAATCTTCTGCATCGCCAACATCCTGATGGCACTGGCCGGCTCCGTGCTGACGCTGGTCGATACCCGCCTGGTGTTGCTGCTCGGCGCGCTGCTGTCGGCCTGGGCCGGCTGGCGCCTGCAGGGCTGGCACGTGCGGATGGCTGCGCCCGCCCTGGCCGGCCCCGCTCCCCCATGACGGCCGTGCAGCGACAACACTCCCGCGCAGCGAGGGTCGAGCCGGATTGCCGGTCCTGATGCCGATGCCATCTGTTGCGCGCTGGTCGCCACCGTCCCCGGCGGGCCGTGCTCATCGCCGCGCCTCGGCGTGGGCGGCGATCAGCAGGGCGGCACGATGCAGGTCGGGCGCCACGAGGGTCGGCACGCGCGGGCGGTCGCCCAGCCACCCATGGTCGTCGCCTGTGTTGAGCAGGACGCTGCGGCAGCCGGCGCGGTTGCCCGCTTCGACGTCATGCAGGATGTCGCCGATCATCCACGAGGCGCTCAGGTCGATCCCGTGCTCGCGCGCGGCGCGCAGCAGCATGCCGGGTGCGGGCTTGCGGCAATTGCAGGCGCGGGCGTAACGGGGCAGCGCCGCGCGCGGGTGGTGAGGGCAATAGTAGAAGCCCGCCAGAGCCGCCTGTTCCCGCGCCAGTAGGCCTGCCAGGCGCGCCGCCAGCGGCCGCATCGCCGCTTCCGCGCAGCGGCCGTCGCCGATGCCGTCCTGGTTGCTGACGACGAACAGGCGGTAACCCAGGCCGGACAGCAGGCGCAGCGCGGGGCCGGCTCCCTGGCACAGCGCGATCCGGCGCGGCTCGACGTTGTAGGCGATGTCGTCGATCAGCGTGCCGTCCTTGTCGAGGAAAACCGCCTTCATGGCCATGAGGTTTCGCGCATCGGCAGTACGGTGATTTCGGCCACCACGCTTTCTGGTGGCAACAGCAGCACCGAGCGGATCGCGGCCGCTACCGTCAGCGGCTCTTGCAGGGTGTCGGCATCGATGTCGGGAAAACGGTCGAGCAGGAGCGGCGTGCGCATGCCGCCTGCCACCACGGCGGTAACCCTGATGCCGTGCGCACGCAACTCGGCGTGCAGTGCGTGCGACAGGCCCAGCAGGCCCCAATTGCTGGCAAGGTAAGCGCACGCGTTCGGCCAGGCGCGCTTGGCGGCGGTCGAGGTCACGTTGACGATGTGGCCGGCGCCGGCGTGGCGCATGTGCGCTGCGGCGTGCTTGGCCAGCAAGAACGGGCCGTTCAGGTTGGTGTCGATCACGCGCAGCCACTGCTCGGGCGTCAGGTCGGCGATGGGCAGGGTGACGTCGGTGCTGGTATTGTTGACCAGCACGTCGAGGCGGCCGAAGGTGGCAACCGCTTCCTCGACGGCGCGCCCGGCGGCGGCAGGATCGCCGACGTCGAAGGCGATCGCGTGCGCGCGGCCGCCGTACGGGGCCAGCATGGCAACCGTTGCCGCCGCTTCGGCGCCGTCGATGTCGCCGACGATGATGTCGGCGCCGTCGCTGGCGAGCAAGCCGGCCAGGGCGGCGCCCAGGCCGCTGGCGGCACCGGTGATGAGGATGCTCTTGCCGCGCAGGGAAGGCGTCTCGGTCGGGGTCATGGGAACTCCTGGCTGGACAGGGCGGAAATGGGGCGGCGTGTGGCGTCGGCCAGCGCCGCGGAGTCGATCGTGCCGGTCCGCCCAGCGCCGGGTGCGCCACGCCCGCATGGGGGCAGCGCGGTCGATTCCATATAGGTTCGACCACGCCGGCGGCGCCATTGATGCGGAAGATCGCTGTGCTGGCTCAAACGGCGGCGCGGAACCGCCGGCCGCCATGACGATCGCGCCGCGCTGATCGCCCAATGGCGGCCAGCGTTCTGGCGAAATGAGGCGAGCGTTTTTCGCGGACCGGGGTGTCAGCGCCGGGTGGGCAAAGCCTGCGGCTGGGGACGTCCAGACAAAAAAATGGCTACAGGCCGAAGCGTGTAACCATTTTTTCACGTAACTGTTCAGCCTGAATGACCGAAGCAATCCACGTCATTCGCATCGGTGACATCGATGTCGCCTTGTTCTGCCTCCGCTATGCATTCCCAACGCCCGTCTTGATGGAGCGCGATCGAATCGGCATTGCGCAAGTAGAACTCATCGGGATCGAGGCCGTCGATCAGGACCGGACGACGTACCCGTTTTTGTTTTCCGTTGATGAAGATAGTCATGAACTGCGCCTTCTCCAACTTCTGGGCGGCGGTCAGTTTGCGCTTCGGTTTGGCCATGGCATTGAATGCGATAGTTGACTGCTCTGCTCGGCCGCTACGCAGCCGGCATGATCGGATCGCCAGCAAATGCCCGGCGCAGCACTTCCAACATGCTGTGTCCCTGCTTGCGTAGCGTGTCGAGGCAGGAGCGGATGGTGCAGAAGTTGTCGGCGCCAGCAATGGTACGGAAGCATCCCGATACTTTCTGTTTGACCTTTGGCATGCGAACGGCCCGTTCGGCAATGTTGTTCGAGAACGGGACGGTCGGATCGGCGATGAAACGCAAGATGGCGTCGGCGTGCAGCCGGAAACGGAGCAGCAAATTGTGGGCGTCGGACTGTTTGCAGCGCCCGCGTTTTCCGTCGGGCTTGAGTTTGAGAGGGTTCAATTGTTCGCCTTGGCGCACGATGTCGTTGTAGACAGTGGTGAAGGCGGCGATGGCATCGGCATCAAATGGCCGGCCTTGCTGCCGCGCCGCCGCGCTCAGTCGATGAGCGTTGAGCAGCAGTTCCGTCATGGCGGCTGGCCAGTCCTGACCGGTCACCTCTTGCGCATAGACCAGTTCTCGAAGGAGATGGGCATTGCACAAGGCGTGCAGGCCGTCGTCGAGTTTCCAGTAGGGCGCCCAGCAGTCGTGCACCAGGGCGCCAAGGCGTTTGGGCAGAATGCCATGCGCGACGATGGCTTCCAGGCCGCGCCTTGCGTGCATGCCATACCAGGTGAGATCCGCAGTGGCCGCCACATGCATCCAGTGCAGCTTGCCGTCCACACGCAAGCCCGATTCGTCGGCGCACAGCACTGGCGCGTGGTGCAACTGCCGCGCGATCAGATCGGCTGTGCCCTGCAGAGCCACGCTGGCCTCGCCAACCCACGCGTGCAGCGTTGCCGGCGACACCGACAAGCCCGTCATTTCGCAGATCAACTCGGCCGCGCGGGCATATGGCAGCATCTGTCCTTGGGTCAGATGCACGCCCAGTGCGCGCACTTTCGGACCGTATTGCGCCAATTCACTGACGGCCGAGGGAAAGGCGCTGTCGTGCCGCTGGCCGCAGGCGCAGACCACCGTGTAGCCACGATGCTCCACTACCTCGAAACCCATCGTCGGCACATCGAATACCTGGCGCCGCTCCAGCACATGCGCCTGTTCGAGCGCCAGCGCACTATGGCAGCGGTTGCAATGCGACGGCGGCGGATGATCCTTCGTGCTGGTGGGCTCGGCCACCCGCCTGAGCGTACTGCCTTTATGGCCCGGTTGGCCGCCAACAGCCTTGCCAGACTTGCCGCGCAACGAGCTGGTCTTCTGCTTCTTGGTCAGTCCATCCGACGATGGTGGCTTGCTCGAATTCTGGCTGTTCATGCCCAGCTTTGCCTCAAGCGCATCCATGCGTGCAAAGAGCACATCGATGAGACGATCCTTGTCGGTATCGGACAGCTGCGTGAGGTCGGGACGAGGCGGTTTCGGTGGCATGCCGACATGATGCGGCAATTGCCAATAGTTTACAACTCCTCATTGCCATGTTCATTCAGGCTGAATAGTTACTTTTTCACAACGTATTCTTGGGGTGGCTGATGGGGGTAAATCACAAAGTGCTCCAAGTTATTGATTTAATGAGATATTTTCTTCAATATTTTACCGGAAAATTGAGGAAATAAGCTACGGAAAGTGCTACCGTCGCCAAATCCCCCGAAGTCGACCACCCTTAAAACGATATAAACGATTTATACAGTTACTCGAGGTCGGTGAGAACTTTCTTGGTGCAGTAGATGCCAAAAGCAATACAAACCGAGCTCAGCAAAAGTACCCCTATTGACACTTCGCGTGCTGCGTAAAGAAAATAAATGCCCATTCCAATAGGTAGCAAGGTACAGCAAATGAGAATCCACGCCCAAAGCAAATAAATGAGCAGTGGTGCAAATAATATTAGTAAAAAAATCACACCACTACCAGCGCCTGACCCGCGAGCAAACGCAATACCAGGAACGGTCAGAAGAAGCAAAGTTAGAAAAACCTGCTTGATATTATTGGTCAGCATATCAAACCTTCGGCGTATTTAGTTTGCGTAGCATCTCCGCCGTCTTATACGGCTATTAACTATCCCGCTACTATCCCGATTTCCTTCGAGTACGCGATGCCTCGGACCTCAGTCTATCCCATCTTTATCAACACCGTTGACAAAACCATGGAAATAAAGCCGAGAATTAAAGTTGAGACTCGCCATAAGTTCCTACTCTTCTTCGTAGCCCTACTATTAATCATCTTCGTATATTTGTATGCCATATAGGCGGAAGCAATGACGAATATACCCCCGATGCCCACCAAAAAATCAGCCGCCTTCGGGATCGCCATG
>JBBRXM010000129.1:0-11915 GCA_038248405.1 Burkholderiales bacterium | reverse complement strand
TGAAGAACTTCGTCGCCATCGCCTACCTTCGCATGTCCAAGTTAAGAAACCTGCCGAAGAATCCCATGCAGCCAGCCGCGCCGCTGCGCTCTACCATTTACCGCGCTGGCCGTCCATTTCCACACAAAACGGCATAGAGCCTGGAATAGCAGGCATTTCCTTAAGAAAAAAAGCCAATCGCTTTCGGGATTGGCTTTTTTCGCTATCGATGACACAAAGTTTTCATTTACCTGGCACAGTTTTCACTTTCCGTGTCATCCGACAAGATTACACGTCGATGTTATCAGCCCGCAGCGCATTCGATTCGATGAATGCGCGGCGCGGTTCGACATCGTCGCCCATCAGCGTGGTGAAGATCTGGTCGGCCGCGATGGCGTCCTCGATCTGCACCTTCAGCAGGCGCCGCACGGTCGGATCCATCGTCGTTTCCCACAGCTGCTCCGGATTCATCTCGCCGAGCCCTTTGTAGCGCTGCTTGGAGACGGTGCGCTCGGCTTCGTCGCGCAGCCACTGCATCGCATGGTGGAAGTCGTTGACGGCCGATTCCTTCACGCGCTCGCCTTCGCCGCGGCGGATGAAGGCGCCTTCGCCGATCAGGCCGCGGAAGGTCGCCGCCGCCGATGCCAGCACGCGGTAGTCGGCGCCGTCGACGAAATCGGCGTCGATCGAGCTGACCTTCACGTTACCGTGGTGCATGCGCTCGATGCGCAGCGACGGCTTCTCGCTCAGTTCGTCGATGCGCACCGATACCCGCACCGCGCGCTCGTTGATGGCCGCTTCGAGCGCCTTGGCCGACGTTTCCGCGGCGTCGAGCGCCGACAGGTCCAGCGTCACGCCGGTCATGATGGCGGTCAGCGCGGCGCGGTCGATCACGCGCGTCAGGCGCGTCATGATGGCGTTGGCCAGGTTGTACTGGCGCACCAGCTCGGCCAGCGGCTCGCCGGAAATCGGGTCGGCGCCTTCGCGAGGGATCAGCGCGGCGGTATTGAGCGCCACCGTCATCATGTAGCTCGCTTCTTCGACGTCGTCCTTCAGGTAGCGCTCGTCGCGGCCGGCCTTGACCTTGTACAGCGGCGGCTGCGCGATGTAGATGTGGCCGCGCTCGACCAGCTGCGGCATCTGGCGGTAGAACAGCGTCAGCAGCAGCGTGCGGATGTGGGCGCCGTCGACGTCGGCATCGGTCATGATGATGATGCGGTGGTAGCGCAGCTTGTCGACGTTGAATTCGTCCGGCCCGATCGAGGTGCCGAGCGTGGCGATGAGCGTGGTGATCTGCTCGGACGAGAGCATCTTCTCGAAGCGCGCCTTCTCGACGTTGAGCACCTTGCCGCGCAGCGGCAGGATCGCCTGGAACTTGCGGTCGCGGCCCTGCTTGGCCGAGCCGCCCGCGGAGTCACCCTCGACGATGTACAGTTCGGACAGCGCCGGATCCTTTTCCTGGCAGTCGGCCAGCTTGGCCGACAGGCCCAGGCCGTCCATCACGCCTTTGCGGCGCGTCAGGTCGCGCGCCTTGCGCGACGCTTCGCGCGCACGCGCAGCTTCCACGATTTTGGCGCAGATTATCTTGGCGTCGTTCGGCTTTTCGGCCAGGTAGTCGGTCAGGGTCTTGGCGACGATTTCTTCGACCGGGCCGCGCACTTCGGACGATACCAGCTTGTCCTTGGTCTGCGAGCTGAACTTCGGCTCCGGCACTTTGACGGACAGCACGCAGGTCAGGCCTTCGCGCATGTCGTCGCCGGTGATTTCAACCTTCGCTTTCTTGGCGTACTCGTGTTCATCGATGTACTTGTTGATCACACGCGTCATCGCGGCGCGCAGGCCGGTCAGGTGGGTGCCGCCGTCGCGCTGCGGGATATTATTGGTAAAGCACAGCACCTGCTCGTTGTACGTGTCGTTCCACTGCATCGACACGTCCACGGTGATGTTGGTATTCTGGTCCGACATGCGCTCGCCGGTGGCCTGGAACACAGTCGGGTGCAGAACGGTCTTGGAGGTGTTGATGTATTCAACGAAGCCGCGGGTGCCGCCTTCGAACGCGAAGATCTCTTCCTTGCCGGTGCGCTGGTCGGTGAGCTTGATGCGCACGCCGTTATTGAGGAACGACAGTTCGCGGATGCGCTTGGCCAGGATCTCGTAGTGGAATTCGACGTGCGTGAAGATCTGTTCGTCGGCCCAGAAGTGGACGTCGGTGCCGCGCTTGTCGGTCTCGCCGATGACCTTGATGGGCGAGACGGCGACGCCGTCGACCATTTCGATTTCGCGGTTCTGCGGCACGCCGCGCACGAACTCCATGTAGTGCACTTTGCCGTCGCGGCGGATGGTCAGCTTGAGCAGTTTCGACAGGCCGTTGACGCAGGAGACGCCGACGCCGTGCAGGCCGCCCGAGACCTTGTACGAGTTCTGGTCGAACTTGCCGCCGGCGTGCAGCTCGGTCATGACGATTTCGGCGGCCGAGCGCTTCGGCTCGTGCTTGTCGTCCATCTTCAGGCCGGTCGGCACGCCGCGGCCGTTGTCGGTGATCGAGATCGAGTTGTCGGAGTGGATGGTGACGTGGATTTCGGTGCAGTGGCCGGCCAGCGATTCGTCGATCGAGTTGTCCAGCACTTCGAACACCAGGTGGTGCAAGCCGGTGCCGTCGGAGGTGTCGCCGATGTACATGCCCGGGCGTTTGCGCACTGCCTCCAGGCCTTCCAGGATCTGAATCTGGGCGGCGCCGTACTCTTCGACCTTTGCGGGGATGATTGGTGGTGTGTTCTCGGACATGGACTGCTTTCTCAAAAAACGAATACTGAATCTGCTGATTAACGTCGTCCTCGCGAAGCGGGGATCCATGCCACGTTACTGCTGCGGCAAACTATGCAGCGAGTTCACGTTGTGCATGGATCCCCGCTAACGCGAGGACGACGTGCAAAACTATTGGCGACTAAATCCGCATCGGCATGACGACGTACTTGAAGTCGGCATTGTCCGGAATCGAAATCAGCGCCGACGAATTGGAGTCGCCCAGCGCGATGTTGATCTGGTCGCACTTCAAGTTGTTCAGCACGTCGAGCAGGTAGGTGACGTTGAAACCGATGTCGACCGAATCGCCGCCGTAATCGATCTCGAGCTCTTCGACCGCTTCTTCCTGGTCGGCATTGGTCGAGCTGATCTTCATGCTGCCCGGCGTGATGATGCAGCGCACGCCCTTGAACTTGTCGCTCGTCATGATGGCGGCGCGCTGCAGCGAACGCAGCAGCTCGTCGCGGCCGATCGTGAAGTCGTTCTTGTAGCCCTTCGGGATCACCCGCGTGTAGTCGGGGAACTTGCCCTCGACCAGCTTCGACACCAGCTCGATGTCGGCGAACGTCAGCTTGACCTGGCTGGCGGCGATGTCGAGCTGGACCGTCTCGTCGCTTTCTTCCAGCAGGCGCTGCAGTTCGATGATGGTCTTGCGCGGGATGATCACTTCCTGGCGCGTGAACTCCTGCTCCGTCTCGACCTGGCAGAACGCCAGCCGGTGGCCGTCGGTCGCCACGGCGATGACGTTGCGCCCGTCCAGCACCAGCAACAGGCCGTTGAGGTAGTAGCGGATGTCCTGCTGCGCCATCGAGAAGTGCACCATCTGGAACAGGTGCTTGAGCGTCTTCTGCGGCAGCGTGACGGTGGCGTTGAAGGTGTCGGCGACGTTGACGGTCGGGAACTCCTCGGCCGCCAGCGTCTGCAGCGCGAAGCGCGACTTGCCGGTCTGCACCGTCAGGCGCTTGTTCGCCAGCGTCATCGTGACGTCGCCCGATTCAGGCAGCGCGCGCAGGATGTCGAGCAGCTTGCGGGCGGCCACGGTGGTGCCGGCGACGTCGGCACCGGAACCGATCTGCGCGTGCGTGGTGATCTGCACTTCGGTGTCGGTGGACAGGAACGAGACGTTTTCGCCGTCCTTGCGGATGAGGATATTGGCCAGAATCGGCATAGTGTGCCGACGCTCGACAATACCGCTCACGATCTGCAGAGGCCGGAGAAGGGTATCTCGTGTGGTTTTGACCAATTGCATAGTAATCCTCGGTAGGTTGATCGTAAAAGCTGCTTACTCTTTGTTGTTACTTGTTTGATACTGCCGCGGGCTGCTAAAAACACCCCTATTTTGCCAGAAATTGCCCCGGCAACATACTAGGGGAGGGGTCAGACCCCGGTGTTTCAGTTAGGGGGTCTGACCCCGGTTGAGCTGTCGGCTGCACACCGGGGACTCGGCGTCCCCGTCAGACCCCAAAAGAACAACCGGGTCTGACCCCTGCCACTACCCCTTCAGCGTCTGCTCCAACACATGCAACTCATGATTGCACTCCGCATTCTTGGTGCGATCGAGCGCGATCTTGCGCACCGCGTGCAGCACGGTGGTGTGATCGCGCCCGCCGAACAATTCGCCGATCTCCGGCAAGCTCTTTTGCGTCAGTTCCTTGGCCAGGTACATGGCGATCTGGCGCGGGCGGGCGATGTTCGCCGGCCGCCGCTTCGAATACATGTCGGCGACCTTGATGTTGAAAAAGTCCGCCACCGTCTTCTGGATGTTTTCCACCGAAATCTGCCGGTTCTGCACCGACAGCAGGTCCTTCAGCGCTTCCTTGACCACGTCGATGGTGATGTCCTTGCCGTGGAAGCGCGAATAGGCCAGGATCTTGCGCAGCGCGCCTTCGAGCTCGCGCACGTTCGAGCGCAAATGCTTGGCCACGAAAAAGGCCACGTCATCGGAGAAATTGACGCCTTCCGAATTGGCTTTCTTGAGCAGGATCGCCACCCGCATTTCCAGCTCCGGCGGCTCGATCGCCACCGTCAGGCCGGAGTCGAAACGCGAGATCAGGCGGTCGTCCATGCCGGTGATCTCTTTCGGATAGGTGTCGCTGGTGATGATGATCTGCTTCTTGGCCGCGATCAGCGCTTCGAACGCATAGAAAAACTCTTCCTGCGTGCGGCTTTTGCCGCCGAAGAACTGGATATCGTCGATCAGCAGCATGTCGAGCGAATGGTAGTAATGCTTGAAGTCGTCGAAGCCCTTGCGCTGGTAGGCCGTCACCACGTCGCGCACGTACTGCTCGGCGTGGATGTAGCGGATCTTGGCGCCCGGCTGGTCGGCCATCACCTGGTTGCCGATCGCGTGGATCAGGTGGGTCTTGCCCAGGCCCACGCCGCCGTAGAAGAACAGCGGGTTGTACGACACGCCCGGGTTGTTCGCCACCTGGATGGCGGCGGCGCGCGCCAGCTGGTTGGCCTTGCCGGTGACGAAACTGTCGAACGTCAGGTCGGTGTTGATGCGGCTCTGCTCGCGCCGCGGCGAGTTGCCGATGTTGAACATCTCCGGCGCGGGGGCCGCCTCGTTGCCCTGGCGCGGCATGCCGGGAGAGCCGTCCGGCGGCGCCGGCACACGGGCTGGCGCCTCTTTTTTCGGCAGGTTGTTTTTCGGATCGAGGACGAACTGCACCTCGATCGGCGCTTCCCAGTACTGGTGCGCCAGCGCCGTGATGCGGGTGGCGAACTGCGACTTGACCCAGTCGAGCTTGAACCGGTTGGGCGCGGCGATGCGCAGGCGGCCGTCCTCGTAATCGAGGGCCACCAGCGGCTTGATCCACGCACTGAATTGTTGCGGTGTCAGCTCCAGTTCCAACTGCGCGGAACAGGTCTGCCAAAAGTTTTCCATGAATCGTCTTGTGATGATGAGGGCGCGGATGGGCGCGCCAATGCTGCCCCGGCGTGCATCCGCCGCGTGGCAGGGTCGCCGCGCGTAACACGCTATTCTACTCGTAAAGGACAAAGTTATCCACAGGCACGCCGGTCATTTTCGTTGCCGGATGCCAGCGGCGCAGGCAGGAAAAGCATGCTGCGCCGCCACATGCGCCGGCACCCGAAGTGATGCCGACCTTGACAAGCCGAGCCGAAATGCTGTCTAATTCAGGGTTCCCCGCCCGTATTTCGTGCAGATCAGCCAATCGGCTGCTTGAATTGGCTTGCGCGACAGGGCAAAAAGAGTATTTGCTGTTGGCGTGTCGCTGGCTTAACCATCTGCGAAATGTCATTGGCGCCGAAAACTGACGGGACGTCAGACCCGATTTTGCATTTTATTTTGCTTTAAGCGAGACCACCATGAAACGTACTTACCAACCTTCCGTCGTCCGTCGCAAGCGCACGCACGGCTTCCGCGCACGCATGGCTACCCGTGGCGGCCGCGATGTCCTGAACGCTCGCCGCGCCAAGGGCCGCAAACGCCTGGCAGTATAAGGCTACGAATGACTAGCGAAGGTTCACACGACTTCGCGCGCGTTCGGCGTATCGTTAAAACGGATGAATTTTCATCCGTTTTTCGTTTGCGACCGGCGCAAAAAACGGCGCATTTCGTGCTCTACACCCTGCCCAACGAATTGCCGCATGCGCGGCTGGGCGTCGTGGTGGCCAAGCGCTTTGCGCCGCGCGCGGTGACGCGCAATACCATCAAGCGCGTCACGCGCGAGCTGTTTCGCACCGTGCAGATGCCGGCGCTGGACTGCATCGTGCGCCTGGCGCGCCCGGTCAACGCGAAAACCGGCCCGGCCACCACCGCCGCGCTGAAGGCGGAACTGCGCGTGGAAATTGCGCGCCTGTTTGCCTCGCAGGCGCCGCGCGCGCCGAAAACGGCCACACCATGAACAAGCTGCTCGTCACGTTGTTGCGCGCTTACCAGCTGCTGCTGTCCCCGATGATGGGGCAGAGCTGCCGCTTTTATCCGACCTGTTCGAATTACGCGATCGAGGCGGTGCGTACCCACGGCGCCGCGCGCGGCTCGCTGCTGGCGGTGCGGCGCGTGTGCAAATGCCATCCGTGGAACGACGGCGGCGTCGACCTGGTGCCGCCGGCCGGCCCCCAGCAATCATCCCCGACCGCTAGCGGTTGCAACCACTCCTGAATTTAACTCCTGACCAATACCTCAATGGATATCAATAAACGTACCATCTTGTGGATCGTGTTCGCCGTATCGCTGGTAATTCTCTGGAATGACTGGATGGTCTCCAACGGCAAGCAGTCCATGTTTTCCGCCACGCCGCCGCCGGCCAAGGTCGTCAGCGCGCCTGCCGCCAGCGGCGCCGCCACCGGCCTGCCCGCACCGACGGCGCAAGCCGGCGCCGCCGTCCCTGGCACTGCTGGCGCCACCACTGCCGCCGCTCCCGCCAAGCGCGAAGTCGTCACCGTCACCACCGACGTGCTCAAGGTCGACATCGACACCGCCGGCGGCGTCGTGCGCCGCCTCGAGCTGCTCAAGTTCAAGCAGGCCGGCCATCCGGGCTGGTTCGGCGGCTGCTTCGGCCTGGCCGAAGTGTGCAAGCCGCGCGTCGACAACACCAAGAACGAGGTGCTGTTCGACGAAGGCGCCAACCATGCCTACCTGGCGCAGACTGGCCTGATCGACGGCGCCGACCTGCCCAACCACAATACGGTCTTCACCGCCAAGCCGGCTGCCACGCTGCCGAACGGCGACGTCCAGCTGGTGCTCGAGGGCGAGCAGGGCGGCGTCAAGCTGACCAAGACCTACACCTTCCACAAGGGTTCGTACGTGATCGACGTGCGCCACGACGTCGCCAACGTCGGTAGCGCGCCGGTCAAGCCGACGCTGTACCTGCAGCTGCAGCACGACGGCAACAAGCCGGAAGGCGACTCCTACTTCAACAGCAGCTTCACCGGCCCGACCATGTACACGCCGGAAGAGAAGTACCAGAAGCTGGACTTCGCCAAGATCGAGAAGAACGGCCACGCCGAACACGCCACCCGCTCGAACAACGGCTGGGTCGCCATTTCGCAGCACTTCTTCGTCTCGGCCTTCGTCCCGCAGGCGAACACCCCGCGCGAGATCTACACCGCCAAGGTCGACACCAACCGTTACGCGATCGGCACCAAGATCGCGCTGCCGACGATCCCGCCGGGCGCCACGGTCAGCACCACGGCCCAGCTCTATTCGGGCCCGCAGGACGAGAAACTGCTCGAGCAGGTTTCGCCCGGCCTCGACCTGGTCAAGGACTACGGCTTCCTGACGATCATCGCCAAGCCGATCTTCTGGGTCATCAACCAGATCCACAGCGTGCTCGGTAACTGGGGCTGGACCATCATCGCCTTCACGATCCTGATCAAGCTGGCGTTCTTCCCGCTGTCGGCGGCAGGCTACAAGAGCATGGCCAAGGTCAAGCTGGTAACGCCGAAGATGCAGGCGATCCGCGAGCGCTACAAGGGCGACCCGGCCAAGATGAACCAGGCCACCATGGAGCTGTACAAGACCGAGAAGATCAACCCGCTGGGCGGCTGCCTGCCGATCCTGGTGCAGATGCCGGTGTTTATCGCGCTGTACTGGGTGCTGCAGGCGTCGGTCGAATTCCGCGGCGCGCCGTGGATCGGCTGGATCCAGGACCTGTCGCAGCACGACCCGTGGGCGATCCTGCCGGTGCTGTATGCGATCTCGATGTTCATCACCACCAAGCTCAATCCGGCCCCGGCCGACCCGATGCAGGCGAAGATGATGATGTGGATGCCGCTGGCGTTCTCGGTGATGTTCTTCTTCTTCCCGTCCGGCCTGGTGCTGTACTGGGTGGTCAACAACATCCTGTCGATCGGCCAGCAGTGGGTGATCACCAAGAAGTTCGCGCAGGCGCCGGCCAAGTAAGGCAGCGCTGCTGATCGAAAAAGCCCGCGTGTTTGCGGGCTTTTTTTTCGGCTGCCGCGCCTCGCCTGTCGCCAGACGGCGCTGAGAGGTCGGCAGCGTCATCCCATCCTAATCTAATTTACAATCGCACCATGAACCTCGACTCCTCCCCCATCGCCGCCATCGCCACCGCCCCCGGCCGCGGCGGCATCGGCGTGGTGCGCGCCTCCGGCAAGGACCTCGCGCCGCTGCTCGCCGCGCTGTTCCCGCACACCGTCCTCAAGCCGCGCCACGCCACCTACACCGACTTCACCGCCGCCGACGGCGCCGTCATCGACCAGGGCCTGGCGATCCTGTTCAACGGCCCGCACTCGTACACCGGCGAAGACGTCCTCGAACTGCAGGGCCATGGCGGCCCGGTGGTGCTGCAGATGCTGCTCGCGCGCGTGCTCGAAGCCGGCGCCGCGTCCGGCCTGCGGCTGGCCGAGCCGGGCGAGTTCACCCGCCGCGCCTACCTCAACGACAAGCTCGACCTGGCCCAGGCCGAGGCGGTCGCCGACCTGATCGACGCCTCCACCGAAGCGGCCGCCAGATCGGCCTCGCAATCGCTGTCGGGCGCTTTTTCCAAGACCATCCACACGCTGGTGGAGCAGACCATCGGCCTGCGCATGCTGGTCGAGGCCACGCTCGACTTCCCGGAAGAGGAGATCGACTTCCTCGAGAAGTCCGACGCGCGCGGCCAGCTGGCGGTCATCATCGACTCGCTCGACAAGGTGTTCAGGCAGGCGGCGCAAGGGGCGCTGCTGCGCGAGGGCCTCAACGTGGTGCTGGTCGGCCAGCCCAACGTGGGCAAGTCGTCGCTGCTGAACGCGCTGGCCGGCGCCGACGTCGCCATCGTCACCCCGATCGCCGGCACCACCCGCGACAAGGTCAGCGAGACGATCCAGATCGAGGGCATCCCGCTGCACATCATCGACACCGCCGGCATCCGCACCATCGACGACGCCGTCGATGAGGTCGAGCGGATCGGCATCGAGCGCACCTGGGGCGAAGTGGGCAAGGCGGACGTGATCCTGCACCTGCTCGACGCCAGCTACGGCCCCACCGGCGCCGACGAGCATATCGTCGCGGCCTTCCCGGCCGGCGTGCCGGTGCTGCGGATCTGGAACAAGATCGACCTGTCGGGCCACAAGCCGGCGGTCGACGAGGCGGCCGACGCCGTCAACGTCTACCTGTCGGCGCACGAACACGACGGCATCGACCTGCTGCGCGCAGAACTGCTGCGCATCGCCGGCTGGCAGCAGACCGGCGAATCGCTGTACCTGGCGCGCGAACGCCACCTGATCGCGCTGCGCGCCGCGCGCGAACACCTCGACCTGGCGGCGGCGCACGCGGCGCAGAGCGACCAGTCGCTCGACCTGTTCGCCGAGGAGCTGCGGCTGGCGCAGGCGCAGCTCTCCAGCATCACGGGTGCGTTTTCGTCGGATGACTTGTTGGGGGTAATTTTCGGCCGCTTCTGCATCGGCAAGTGATGCAGGTGGCGTCGGGCCAGCGTGATGGCCATCCGTTCCCCTGCATGCGGCGCCGCCGTTGCGGCTGGCGGCGCCGCGGCGGCTTACATCTTCCAGCCGAAGGCGATGCCGACCGACGTCTGGTTCATGGTGGCCGTTTCGATCCCGCCCAGCATCGGCGACGGTTCGGATACCGAGTTTTCAAACCCGTGCATGCCGGACACCGTCCATTCGCCGCCCGCCGCCGTCAGGTAAGTCAGGCCCAGCGTTGCGTGCTTGCGGATGACGCCGGGCGCCAGCAGGTTGAACGTGACGTCGCGGGCCCTGATCGGATCGGTTCCCTGGTTGAAACCGGCGCGGAAAACCCATTGCTTGCCCGGTTGGTACACCGCGCCGAGTTTCCATACCTGCACATCCTGCCAGCCGAATCCGGGGCCGCCATCGGTTCCCAGCGGTGCCCGGTTGCTGCTTGGATTGCCGATCGACGCCAGGCGCGAGTAGTTGATGCGCTGATAGTCCAGCGCCAGCGTCAGGCCGGTGGCCACTTCCAGCGCGACGCCGACGTTGTAGTTTTCCGGAATCGCGAACGCGCCCTGGCCGGCGAACAGGCCGCTGTATTTGTCGAACTTCTGCATGTCCATCTTCGTCGCATAGGCGGCGCCGATGCGGAGCGAAGGGGTCAGCTTGCCCATGTAGCCGACCCGCGCGCCATAGCCGAATGAATTGTCGTAGCCGACATTGGTCAGGTTTGCCGGGGCCGACGACATGCCTGAAAAAGCCTGCAAGCCTTCGGCCTTGAAGCGCTGGTAGGCGATCAGGGGTGAGATGCCGATCGCATGATTCGACCCCAGCTTGAAGGCCACGGTCGGGGCCAGGATCAATTGGGTGACGTTGACTCCCAGACTGCCCTGGCCGCACAGCAGGTTGGAGGCCGGCGCCCCGGGGCCGCAGCGGTTGGCGCCAATTTGGCCGCCCGGATAATTGGTGTTCATGCCGCCGTTGCCGTAAATGCTGAGCCCGGCCGACCAGTTCTCGCCCATCATCCTGTTGTACCCGAGTTCGGGAATCGCAAAATACTTGCTGTCGCTGTCGACCGCGCCGTCACGGCCCGGATCACCCGGCATCATCGCATTGGCGCTGCCGGTGCGGCTGGCGGAGCGCTGCGGGTTGAAGAAATCGATGCCCGTATCGAAGCGGCCGCCCGCAAAAACCATGCTGGCCGGGTTATTGGCGCCGCCGAATGCGTCGTCCGCCATCGCCGTCGCAGCCCCGCCCATGCCCTTTGCCTTGATGCCGTAACCGTGCGAGAAATACCCGTTGGTTGCCATGGCAACGCCGGGAAGACCGAGTACTGCGACTGCAATTGCCAGAGTGTGCTTCTTGATTGCCATCTGCTACCTCCAAGTTTTTGTGGGCTGTCGATTTACTTTTTTATATATTATGCTTGTCGATAGTATCAATTTCGACAGCGGACACAAGGAGAATCGCGGCCCAGCAGCATTGTTGTTACATATTTGCAACTCCTTCACACATGCCTGAACAGCCGCGCCGGATTGACGCACACGAAATATGAAAATATATTATATATAATCGTATTTTTCATTTGCGGCGGTATCCATCGTCGACAACTTTTTGGAGTAACGCCATGCATTCACCTTTCATCCGCAATCGCAAGCCCGGCCGGCTGATTTCCGCCTTGCTGTTGAGCATGACCTTGCTGACCCAGGCCGGCGCGGCGGAAACGCTGTTCGTGTACGGCCCGGGCGGTCCGGCAC
>JBBRXM010000128.1:0-12047 GCA_038248405.1 Burkholderiales bacterium | reverse complement strand
GGGTCGTAGAAAGGCGAGATGGCGTCGCCCTCGCGCACGCCCGAATCGATGCGCACGGGAGCCGGCTCGCCGTTGGCGCCGGTGCCGACCTCGAAGCTGATCGCCGCCGGCGTATCCATATGGCGCAGCGTGCCGATCGAAGGCAAAAAGCCCTTCTCGGGATTTTCGGCGTAGATGCGCGCCTCGATCGAGTGGCCGTGGATCGCCAGTTCATGCTGCGCTTTCGGCAGCGGCTCGCCGAACGCCACGCGCAGCTGCCACTCCACCAGGTCGGTCCCGGTGATCATCTCGGTGACCGGGTGCTCCACCTGCAGGCGGGTGTTCATCTCCATGAAGTAGAACGAGCCGTCCTGGTTGGCGATGAATTCGACCGTGCCGGCGCCGACGTAGCCGACCGCCTTGGCCGCGGCCACCGCCGCCTCGCCCATCGCGGCGCGCCGTTCTGCCGGCATGCCCGGCGCCGGCGCTTCTTCCAGCACCTTCTGGTGGCGCCGCTGCACCGAGCAGTCGCGCTCGTGCAGGTAGACGCAGTTGCCGTGGGTGTCGGCGAACACCTGGATCTCGATGTGGCGCGGGCGGGTGAGGTATTTCTCGGCCAGCACCTTGTCGTCACCAAAAGAGCTGATCGCCTCGCGCTTGCACGAGGCCAGCGCCGCCTTGAAGTCTTCCGACTTCTCGATCACGCGCATGCCCTTGCCGCCGCCGCCGGCCGAGGCCTTCAGCAGCACCGGGTAGCCGATGCGGTCGCCCTGCGCCTGCAGGAAGTCGGGATCCTGCTCGTCGCCGTGGTAGCCGGGCACCAGCGGCACGTCGGCATGCTCCATCAGCGACTTGGCGGCCGACTTCGATCCCATCGCCCGCATCGACGACGCCGGCGGGCCGATGAACACCAGGCCGGCGGCCTTGCAGGCGTCGGCGAAGTCGGCGTTCTCGGACAGGAAGCCGTAGCCGGGATGGACCGCCTGGGCGCCGGCGGCCAGCGCGACGGCGATGATCTTGTCGCCGCACAGGTAGCTCTCCTTGGCCGCCGCGGGGCCGATCAGCACCGCCTCGTCGCACACCGCCACATGCTTCGCGCCGGCGTCGGCTTCCGAATACACCGCGACGGTCTTGATGCCCATGCGGCGCGCCGTGGCGGCGACCCGGCAGGCGATTTCGCCGCGGTTGGCGATGAGGATTTTATTGAACATGCGTGGTTGTCCCGAGATCGGTTAAGTAAGAGAGTTAGCTGCCGCAGGCGGCTTTTGGCGCCGAATCGAGCGTCGATGCGCGCGTCACCAGTCCAAGTTTGGACAGCAGCGCGCGGTCGTCGTTCGCTTCCGGGTTGTCGGTGGTGAGCAGCTTGTCGCCGTAGAAGATCGAGTTGGCGCCGGCCAGGAAGCACATCGCCTGCACCGCTTCGCCCATCTGGCGGCGGCCCGCCGACAGGCGCACGCGCGCCTTCGGCATGGTGATGCGGGCGACCGCGATGGTGCGCACGAATTCGAACGGGTCGAGCGGGTCGAGGCCGTGCAGCGGCGTGCCTTCCACCTGCACCAGGTGATTGACCGGCACCGATTCAGGGTAGGGATTGAGGTTGGCAAGCTGCGCGATCAGGCCGGCGCGCTGGGCGCGCGTCTCCCCCATGCCGACGATGCCGCCGCAGCACACCTTCAGGCCCGCATTGCGCACCTTGCCGAGCGTGTCGAGGCGGTCCTGGTATTCGCGCGTAGAGATGACGTTGTTGTAGAACTCGGGCGCGGTGTCGAGGTTGTGGTTGTAGTAATCGAGGCCGGCGTTCTTCAGGCGGTCGGCCTGGCCTTCTTCGAGCATGCCGAGGGTGGCGCAGGTCTCCAGGCCCAGCGCCTTGACTTCGCGCACCATCTCTTCGACCTTTTCCATGTCCCGATCCTTCGGGCTGCGCCAGGCTGCGCCCATGCAGAAGCGGGTGGCGCCGTTGGCCTTGGCCTGGCGCGCGGCGTCGAGCACGGTGTCGATGCCGAGCAGCTTCTTGGCCTCGACGCCGGTGTCATAGCGCGCCGCCTGCGGGCAGTAGCCGCAGTCCTCTTCGCAACCGCCGGTCTTGATCGACAACAGCGTCGCCAGTTCGACGTCGCCGGCCGGGAAGTTGGCGCGGTGCGCGCTCTGCGCCTGGAACATCAGGTCGTTGAACGGCAGCTCGAACAGCGCCAGCACGTCGGCCAGCGGCCAGGTGGCCGACTCCGGTACGGTAATGGCGGCGGCAGGCCGGTGGAATTCGAGGGATTGGGACATGAGGGTTCCTTGTACTAGAGGGGGTCTTGCACCGGCGGCCATCCAGGCAGCGCGGCCAGTTCGATAAATTCGGCCGCGGCGGCGGCCGTCGGGTTGTCCAGGTATGGCACGCGGCCCAGCAGCGGCGCCGGGATCCGCTGCTGCAGCGCTTCGACGTTTTCGTCGGCGAATGCCATGTCGGGATCGACTTCGTTGACCACCCAGCCGGCCAGCACCAGGTTGCGCGCGACGATCGCTTCGACGGTGAGCAGGCTGTGGCTGATGCAGCCCAGGCGCAGCCCCACCACCAGCACCACCGGCAGGTTCAGTTGCGCGGCCAGGTCGGCGCTGTCGAAATCGCCCGACAAGGGCACGCGAAAGCCGCCCACGCCTTCGACCACCACCGCGTCGGACGCGGCGGCGATTTCGGCGTAGGCGGCGATGATCGGCACCGGCTCGATCGTCACCCCGTCGAGCGCGGCGGCGATGTGCGGGGCGGCGGCGGCGCGCAGCATGTAGGGCGTGGTCAGGTTCGGCGGCAGGTGCACGTTACCGGCGGCGATCAGCTGGTCGGCGTCGTCGTTGTGCAGTCGACCGTCGCGCATCTCGGCGCCGGCGGCTATCGGCTTCATGCCGCAGGCGCGCACGCCATTGGCCGCCAGCTTGTGCAGGATGGCCGACGACACCAGCGTCTTGCCGATTTCGGTGTCGGTGCCGGTGACGAAGCAGGAAAAGCGCGACGGCAGGCCGCCGATGGCCTGTGCCTTCGGCTCGGTTTCGAGCGCCGGCGCGGCCGCGGTGGCGGTCACGGGATCGACCGGATCGTTGAGGCTCATGTCACGTCCTTTCCAGCTGGTTGAGCGCGGCGGCGAGCTGCGCGACATCTTCATGCGTGTGGGCGGCCGACAGCGTCGCCCGCAGGCGCGCGGTGCCGGCGGGGACCGTCGGCGGGCGGATCGCCGGCACCCACAGACCCTGTCCGTACAGGCCCGCGCCGGCGCGCAGCGCTTCCTCGTTGGCGCCAATGATGATCGGCTGGATCGCCGTCTCGGAGGGCGGATGCTGCCAGCGCTGCAGCCGCAGCGCGCCGGCGAATTTTTCGATGAGCGACTGCAGGTGCGCGCGGCGCGACGCGCCCTCGGCGCCGCCGATGATGTCCAGACTGGCCAGCAGCGCGTGCGCCAGTGCCGGCGGCGCCGCGGTGGTGTAGATGTAGGGGCGCGCGCGCTGGATCATCAGTTCGATCACGCTGGCGTGCGCCGCGACGAAGGCGCCGCCGACGCCGGCCGCCTTGCCGAGGGTACCCATGTAGACCAGGTTCGGCGAGCGCAGACTAAAGTGCTCGAGCGCGCCGCGGCCGTGCGCACCGAGGGTGCCGAAGCCGTGGGCGTCGTCCACCACCAGCCAGGCGCCGTGGCGCTCGCACAGCGCCAGCAAGGCCGGCAGCGGCGCCAGGTCGCCGTCCATGCTGAACACGCTGTCGGTGACGACGATCTTGGTTGGCGCGGTGCTCGCCGCCAGCAGCGCTTCGAGTTCTGCCACGCCGGCATGCGGGTAGAGTTTCACCTGGGCGCGCGCCAGACGGGCGCCGTCGATCAGCGAGGCGTGGTTGAGCCGCTCCGAAAAGATCTCGGCGCCGGCATCGGCGCCCAGCGCGGTCAGGATCGCCAGGTTGGCCATGTAGCCGGTGCTGAAAGTGAGCGCGCGGGCATTGTCCAGGTGCGGGCTTTCGAATTCGGCGAGCCGGTCTTCCAGCAGCTGGTGGGCGCGGCCATGGCCGCTGATCAGGTGCGAGGCGCCGCTGCCGGCGCCGTACAGCGTGGCGCCTTCGCGCAGCGCCGCCACCACCGCGGGATGGGCGGCCAGGCCGAGGTAGTCGTTGCTGCAGAAGGCCAGCAGCGGCCGTCCTTCCACCACCAGCCGCGGCGCGCAGGGGGTGTCGACCACGCGGCGGCGGCGGGTCAGGCTGCGCTCGTCGAGCTCGCGCAGCTGCAGTTCGATATTGGCGATCATGTCCGTCATGCTTGCATTACCTGGTCGAATACCTTGCGGGTGCGCGCGGCCAGCAGCGCGGTCTCTTCTTCGTCCAGCACGTACGGCGGCATCAGGTAGACGGTGGTGCCGATCGGGCGCAGCAGAAGTTCGTTCTCCAGCGCGGCGGCAAAGAAGCGGCGCGAGAAGGTGGCGGCGCGCGCGGGATCGGACTCGATGGCGTCGAAGGCCCAGATCATGCCGCGCTGGCGGAAGTGGCGTACGCGCTGGTCCTGCGCCAGCGGTGCCAGCGCCGCGGTGAGGCTGGCGGCACGCTGTTTGTTCCGGTTCAGTACATCGTCGTCGCGGAAGATCGCCAGCGTGGCCAGCGCGGCGCGGCAGGCGAGCGGATTGCCGGTGTACGAATGCGAGTGCAGGAAGCCGCGCGTGACGTCGGCGCTGTAGAACGCCTGGTAAATCTGGTCGCGCGTGAGCACCAGCGACAGCGGCAGGTAGCCGCCGCTGATCCCCTTCGACAGGCACAGAAAATCGGGCCAGATGGCGGCCTGCTCGCAGGCGAAGAAGGTGCCGGTGCGGCCGCAGCCGACCGCGATTTCATCGACGATCATGTGCACCTGGTAGCGGTCGCACAGCGCGCGCACCAGCTGCAGGTACAGCGGGTCGTGCATCGCCATGCCGGTGGCGCACTGCACCAGCGGCTCGATGATGATGGCGGCGATATGATCGGCGCGCTCGGCGAACAGCGCTTCGACGTCGGCGGCGGCGCGGCGGGCGACGTCCTGCGCCGATTCGCCTTCGAGCGCGTTGCGCGCGTCCGGCGAGGCGACCACGCGGGCGGCGCGCAGCAACGGGCCGTAGGCGTCCTTGAACAGCGCGACGTCGGTGACGGCCAGCGCGCCGATGGTCTCGCCGTGGTAGCTGCCCTTCAGGCAAACGAATTCCTGCTTGTCGGCGCGGCCGGCATTGCGCCAGGCGTGAAAACTCATTTTCAGCGCGATCTCGACAGCGGAGGCGCCGTCGGAGGCGTAGAAGGCGTGGCCGAGCACATTGCCGGTCATGCGTGACAGCTGTTCGGACAGGCGCACCACCGGCTCGTGGGTGAAGCCGGCCAGCATCGCGTGTTCCAGCCGGTCGAGCTGGTCCTTCAGTTCGGCGTTGATGCGCGCATTGGCGTGGCCGAACAGGTTGACCCACCAGGAGCTGATCGCATCGAGGTAGCGCTTGCCGTCATGGTCGTACAGCCACGCGCCGCGGCCATGGCTGACCGCGACCAGCGGCACCGTCTCGTGGTGCTGCATCTGGGTGCAGGGATGCCAGACGCTTTTGAGGCTGCGCTCTACCCAGCTGCCGGCGATGTGTTCGGGTTCCACGTCAGAGAAGCCAGGAGGGCTTGCGTTTCTCGAGGAAGGACGCGACGCCTTCGCGCCCTTCTTCCGATGCCCGGATGGCGGCGATGCGCTCGGCGGTGTCGGCCAGCATCGCATTGTCGACCGGCCGGCCGGCGATGTCGCGCACCAGCACCTTGGCCTCGTGCACGGCGTTGGGGCTGTTCGACACCAGCGCCTTGATGATCGCCGCCACGCTGGCGTCGAGTTCACCGGCCGCCACCACCTCGTGCACGAAGCCGATGCGGTGCGCCTCGTTTGCCGAAAAGCGCTCGGCGGTGAGGAAATAACGGCGTGCCGCATTTTCGCCCATCGCCTTGATCACATACGGCGAGATGGTGGCGGGGATCAGGCCCAGCTTCACTTCGCTGAGGCAGAAGTTGGCGGCATCGACCGCCACGGTGATGTCGCAGGCGGCCACCAGGCCCATGCCGCCGGCGTAGCAGTCGCCCTGCACTTTCGCCACCACCGGTTTCGGGCACAGGTAGATCGTGCGCAGCATGTCGGCCAGCCTGGCGGCGTCGGCGCGGTTCTCGGCGTCCGAGTAGCCGGCCATCTGCTTCATCCAGTTCAAGTCGCCGCCGGCGCAGAATGCGGCGCCGTTGGCTGCCAGGATGATCGCGCGCACGTCCTCGTCGCGGCCCAGTTCATCGAAGGCCAGCGCCAGTTCGGTAATGGTCGCCTCGTTGAAGGCGTTGCGCACGTCCGGACGGTCCAGCGTGACGGTGGCCACGCGTTCGTGCATGGTGATATCGATCGACTGCCAGTTCATGTGTCGTCCCCTTACATCCGGAATACGCCGAATTTCGTGTCGCCGATTTCGGCGTTGAGCGCGCTTGAGATGCCCAGGCCCAGCACCATGCGGGTGTCGGCCGGGTCGATGACGCCGTCGTCCCACAGGCGCGCGGTAGCGTAGTAGGGGTGGCCCTGGTGCTCGTACTGGTCCTTGATCGGCTGCTTGAACGCCGCTTCCTCGTCCGCGCTCCAGGCGCCGCCCTTGCCTTCGATGCCGTCGCGCTTGACCGTGGCCAGCACGCTGGCGGCCTGGTCGCCGCCCATCACCGAGATGCGCGCGTTCGGCCACATCCACAAAAAGCGCGGCGAGAAGGCGCGCCCGCACATGCCGTAGTTGCCGGCGCCGAAGCTGCCGCCGATGATGACGGTGAACTTCGGCACCGAGGCGGTGGCCACCGCGGTGACCATCTTGGCGCCGTTGCGGGCGATGCCCTCGTTTTCGTATTTGCGCCCGACCATGAAGCCGGTGATATTTTGCAGGAACACCAGCGGGATCTTGCGCTGGCAGCACAACTCGATGAAGTGGGTCGCTTTCAATGCCGACTCGGAGAACAGGATGCCGTTGTTGGCGATGATGCCGACCTTGACGCCGTAGATGTGGGCGAAGCCGCAGATCAGGGTGGTGCCGTAGCGCGCCTTGAATTCGTCGAACTCGCTGCCGTCGACGATCCGCGCGATCACTTCGCGCACGTCGAAAGGCTTGCGGGTGTCGACCGGGATCACGCCGTACAGCTCCTTGGCCGGATACTTCGGTTCGACCGATTCGCGCAGCGCCATCTGCTGCGGCTTGGTGCGGTTCAGGTTCGACACGATGGTGCGCGCCAGCGACAGCGCGTGCAGGTCGTTCTGCGCCAGGTGGTCGACCACGCCGGACAGGCGGGTGTGGACGTCGCCGCCGCCGAGGTCTTCGGCGCTGACGACTTCACCGGTGGCCGCCTTGACCAGCGGCGGGCCGCCGAGGAAGATGGTGCCCTGTTCTTTCACGATGATCGACTCGTCGCTCATCGCGGGGACGTAGGCGCCGCCGGCGGTGCAGGAACCCATCACGACGGCGATCTGCGGGATCCCTTTGGCCGACAGGTTGGCCTGGTTAAAGAAGATGCGGCCGAAGTGGTCGCGGTCGGGGAAGACGTCGTCCTGGTTGGGCAGGTTGGCGCCGCCGGAATCGACCAGGTAGATGCAGGGCAGGTTGTTCTGGTCGGCGATTTCCTGCGCGCGCAGGTGCTTCTTGACGGTGATGGGGTAGTAGGTGCCGCCCTTGACGGTGGCGTCGTTACAGACGATGACGCACTCCTGGCCGGACACGCGGCCGATGCCGGTGATGATGCCGGCGCTCGGGGCGGCGTCAATGCCGTTAGCGTCCTGGTACATGCCGTAGGCGGCCAGCTGGGAGAATTCGAGGAAGGGCGTGCCGGGATCGAGCAGCATCTGCACGCGGTCGCGCGGCAGCAGCTTGCCGCGGGCGACGTGCTTGGCGGACGACGCCGCGCCGCCGCCGGCGGCCACCGCGGTGACCTTGGCGTGCAGGTCGTCGACGATGGCTTGCATGGCGGCCGCGTTGGCCTTGAAATCGTCGCTGCGTGGATTGAGCTTGCTGTCGATGTGAGGCATTCGTATCCTTCTTGTGGGCCCTGCTTATTCGGGGAAGCTGCCGTCCAGGTAAAACCAGCGCGCGACGCCGGCGCTCCGTTCGCGCACAAAACGGCTCACCTCATGCAGGCGGTGGGCGCGTCCGGCGATCTTGTAGCGGGCGACGAATTCTACGGTATCGCTATCTGGTGAATCCGGCAAGTTTGCTTTACGTTGACGTAAACGTAAAGCAGATTTTACCTCAAGTCCGAGCCACTGCAACTTCTCATCGGGGTCGACGATGGGGCCGGCCGGCAAGGTGCTCGGATGCCAGGTGGCGCGCAGGTAGGCTTCGTCGCGCAGCGTGTAGGCCGCGTAGCGCGAGCGCATCAGCTGTTCGGCGGTGGGCGGGATGGCGGCGCCGGCGAGGAAGGGGCCGCAGCAGGCGGCAAAGGCGGCGCCGCCGCAAGGGCAGGCGGCTGGCTTGGCGGGTGTTGGCATGGTCGCACGCTGCTAGGGGAAGGTGGCATTATCCGCCATTTCACGGCGGAGATGAACCTTCGAAAGCCGTAACCGACAGCAGTCTATACATTTGACGCAGCACAACATCGAATGGGTTTCTCCAACGCATCAGTCTGCGGTTCGCTAACCTTGTTGCTCATGCGCGTGCACAGGGGAATCAGATGGGCAACGTCGTCGAACGATTAAGGGACATCATCGCCGCTCGCCAGAACAATCGCATTCTACGGCTGTCGTTCCCAAATAACGATGGTCCGAAATGCGAGCTTGTTGTGGAATCGCTCGACGCTATCGAGGGGTTATCGCGGGATTTCGAGTTCACTATCGAAATTCTTTCGGATAACGCCAAACTCTCGCTTAAGGACATTCAAGGAAAGTTGCTAAGCGTCGAACTGGTTCAAAAGGAGGGCACGCTGCGGTATTTTTCAGGGTACTGCTTCAGCTTCCGTTTGAAAAAGGCGGAAAATATCGCCTTCTATGAAGCCAAGCTGGCGCCATGGCTGCGGTATTTATCTCTGCGCAAGGATAACTACTTATTTCACAATGCGACGCTGCGCCAGCAAGTCGAGAGCGTCTTCAGCGATTATGGCGCACACGCGGTTTGGGACTTCAGGGTCAGCAGGGATGATCCGGCGTTCACAGATGCATGTCAATTCGACGAAACGGATAGCAATTATCTTCACCGTCGCTGGGAGACTGCCGGAATCTACTACCACTACGAGCATGACCGTACCGGGCATAAACTGATCCTTGCAGATGATTCAACCCGCGCTGCCGCGATCGATGGCGATCCCGAAATTCTCTTTCATGTACGCGGCGGCGGCGCGCAGGAAGAGGATGCAGTCATCGAGTGGTCTCCGGTCCGGTTTATTGAGCCAGCCACTTTCACCCTCAGGGCATTCGACTTCAAAAATCCGGTACCGGTTGAGCTCAGCCTGCCTACTTTGAACAAACAAGGCGCTGTGCTGAGGGTCGAATCCTATGAATATGCGGGTGCATACGGCTTCCGCGACTTGAAGGAAGGCGACGGCGTGGTCAGGCGGCGCCTGGAGGAGATCGAAGGAGGTGGCAAGCTCTTTGAAGCGGCCGGAAACAACAGCCGCGTCATGCCTGGACGGTGGTTTAGCCTGATCGACCGCTATGGCACATACCCATTTGTCGCGGGGGCCGAGAGCCTTAACGAATTTTTGATTGTCCACGTCCACCACGTGGCTACCAATAATTACCTGCAGAAGACGGGTGAAGAGCCACGCTACAGCAATCGATTCACCTGCAGTCGCAAGGCAATTCCCTGGCGCCCCGGACGCGGCTTCAACAGCATCGAAACAAAAATACTGGCGCCACAGACCGCGATCGTTGTTGGTCCCGATGGGCAAGGCAGCATCCATACGGACGAATATGGCAGGGTGCGCGTGCAGTTTCATTGGGATCGCGTCGGCGAAAACAATGAGCTCAGTTCGGGGTGGATAAGGGTTTCAAGCTCCTGGGCGGGCGCTGAGTTGGGCGCGGCGGCGGTTCCGCGAGTTGGATCGGAAGTGATTGTGCAATGGCTGGATGGCAATCCGGATCGGCCAATCGTCACGGGAAATGTCTACAACGCTTTCAACATGCCGCCATGGAAACTGGATAAGCAACAAGCGTTTACCGGACTGCGCACCCGTGAATTGGCCCCAGGAAGGGGAAACGCGGCGAACGGCCGCAGTAATCACCTGATTTTGGACGACTCCTATGAGCGGATACAGGCGCAACTAAAAAGTGACCACGAACAAAGTCAACTCAGTCTGGGCTACATCACCCGTATTGAAGGGAATCCAGGGCGCCAGCACGCGGCCGGTGAGGGGTGGGAAATTGCCACCGATGCTTGGGGAGTTGCGAGAGGGGGAAAAGGAATATTGCTGACCACAGAGGCAATCGTCAGCGCAGCGGCGGGGGCGAAGGATCTGGGCGGTGCGATGCAACGCTTGGGTTCGGCTCAGGATCAACATTCAGCATTGGCCGGAATGGCGGAAAGCGCGCAAGCCCAGAACTCAGGGCAACAGGGAGCGGTCGCTGATGCGATAGCGCGCCAGAACAACAGCATCCGGGGCGGCGCGGGCGACTTTCCAGAACTTTCGGAGCCGCAGATTGTAGTAGCTAGTTCCGCCGGCATCGCGCTGAGTTCCGCCGAAGCGTTGCACTTGGCGAGCGCATCCAACACGGTCATTTCGAGTACGAAGGCACTATCAGTCGCTAGCGGGGACTTATTTGCGAGTGTTGCGAACACTTTTCGCTTGTTTGTTCACCGGGCCGGCATGAAGCTGATCGCCGCATCTGGAAAGGTGACTATTCAGGCCCAGCGTGATGACCTCGAAGTATTGGCCAACAAGGTGCTCGCCTTGATCAGCGAGACCGACTGGATCGATATCAAGGGGAAGAAAGGAGTGCGTCTGCATGGTGCGGACTGCATGATCGAGATCGGCGAGAAAATTCAGGTTTTCTCCTCCTCACCGAGTCTGTTTCACGGCAACTTGGAGACCCTCGCTCCGAAATCTATTTCGCAGCACTTTAACGAGCGGCCGACTAGCCGATTCGATCAGGAGGTACGGTTTGTAGGGCCTGACAACAAGCCCGCCAGAGACATTGAACACGAGATACATCGCGAGGACGGCAGCGTCATCGATGGCAAGACGGCGGCGAGCGGAACGACGGGTGTGCAGAAGAGCACGGGGATGGACAGCTACACGATTCGCTATAAAGGTGAACTTCCATGAGCAGTGCCAACAATCTCAATGAAAACGGCAACCACGAAGGCGAGTTCACGCTGGGTGTGGGAGGCTGGGCTGAATACACGGTACACATGACGGAAACGACCGATACCATTCGTCACGATGTCGTGGTGCCACCCGATAAAGTGATACCTGTGATCTTTCTACCGGGGGTCATGGGAAGCAATCTTCGCATGAGCAAGTTGCGACAAAAGAAACTCGAGCGAGCGGATAATCGCGCGTGGAGACCCGACGATATTAGTAAGACCGAGGTCATTCGGGGCGAAGGCTTCGGCGGGTGGTTCAAGAACGCCTCACCTGCGCAGCGCCAGTTGGATTTCGATCCTAACCAAACCGAGGTTGAGTATTACCACTACACGGAAAGCAAAGGGCGTTTCGATCCGGAAGGAAAAGAGACACTCGCGTCGGACACTCGCCACAAGAACGTACCCGATGGACTTGCGCCAATCCCTCCCCTGATGGGCCACCTTACCAGTTTCGCAGCTGATCCGAAGGCCGACGCGCTGAACAGGCAACGAAAATTTGCAACTGTCGCACAGGTCGCTCGCTGGCGCGGCTGGAGTGAGGTTTTGTTCGCTGGACCGTATGAAACAATGTTGAAGACGGCAGAAAAATATCTCAACAACATTGTTAAAAAGGGAGAAATCGGGCCATTGTGGAAATCGCGGCCGAGCGACGCCTTACCGGGGTCACATTCGGGCGGTGAGTTGACTGAGCTTTTGATGCAAGATCCAAAGAAATTCGGTGCCTCGTCTGGAGCACCAATCTCGGCCGACGACTTAAAAAAGAT
>JBBRXM010000127.1:0-12108 GCA_038248405.1 Burkholderiales bacterium | reverse complement strand
GTCGTCGACGACGATGCCGATCGCCAGCACCATGCCGAACAGCGTGAGCGTGTTGATCGAAAACCCGAGCAGCAGCAGCACGCCGAAGGTGCCGACGATCGACACCGGCACCGCCAGCAGCGGAATGACCGACGCCCGCCAGGTCTGCAGGAACAGGATCACCACCAGCACCACCAGCAGCACCGCCTCGATCAGGGTGCCGACCACCTTTTCGATCGAGGTCTGCACGAACCGGGTGGGGTCGTAGACGATCGAATACGTGACCCCCTGCGGGAAGCTGCGGCTAAGGCGCGCCATCACCGTGCGCACGTCCGACGACAGCGCCAGCGCGTTGCTGCCGGGCGCCTGGAAAATGGCGATCGCCGCCGCCTCCTTGTTGTTGAGCAGGCTGCGCAGCGCATACGTGCTGGCGCTCATCTCGACCCGGCCGACATCCCTGACCCGCACCACCGAGCCGGTGGCCGGGTCGGCGCGCACGATGATGTCGGCAAATTCGTCGACGGTGGACAGGCGTCCCTTGGTGTTGATCGGCAGCTGGAATTGGCTGCCGGCCGGCACCGGCGGCGCGCCGACCACGCCGGCGGCCACCTGCGCGTTCTGTTCGCGCACCGCCGCCACCACCTCGTTGGCGGTCATGCGGCGCGCCGCCAGCTGCGGCGGGTTGAGCCAGATGCGCATGGCATAGTCGCCGGCGCCGAACAGCAGCACGCTGCCCATGCCGGGAATGCGCTGCAGCTCGTCGCGCACGTTGAGCTGGCCGTAGTTGCGCAGGTAGAGCGCGTCGTGGCTGTTGTCGGGACTGAGCAGGTGCACCACCATGGTCAGGTTGGGCGCCTGCTTTTCGGTGGTGACGCCGATCTGGCGCACGATGTCGGGCAGGCGCGGCAGCGCGCGGCTGACGCGGTTCTGCACCGCCGTTTCGGCCACTTCGGGATTGGTGCCGATGCGGAAGGTGACGGTCAGCGTCATGCTGCCGTCGGCGGTGGCCTGGCTGTCGAAGTACAGCAGGTTGTCGATGCCGTTGATCTGCTCCTCGAGCGGCGTGGCGACGGTTTCGGAAATGACGCGCGGATTGGCGCCGGGGAACTGCGCGCGCACCACCACCTGGGGCGGCGCCACGTCCGGATATTCCGACACCGGCAGCAGGAAGATCGACATCGCGCCGATGATGAAGATGAAGATCGACAGCACCGTCGCAAAGCGCGGCCGGTCGATGAATTTGCTGGCGATATCCATCGGCTCAGCCTCTTACCGCCGAGGCCGGCCGCGCCGGGCCGCCGGCCGGCGCCAGCGGCTTGCCGTCGCGGTCCAGCTGCACCAGTTGCGGCGTGACGGGCGCGCCGGGAATGGCGCGCTGCAAGCCGTCGACGATGATGGTCTCGCCCGGCTTGACGCCGGTAACGACGCGCATGCCGCCGATCAGCGCGCCCGGTTTGACTTCGCGCGACTCGACCACGCGGTTGGGGCCCACCACCAGCACCACGCGGCGGGTCTGGTCGGTGGTGATGGCGCGGTCCGGCACCAGCGTGGCCTCGTAGGGCTTGCCGGCGCTGACCTTGACGTGGGCCGACAGGCCGGGCGTGAAGCGGCCGTCCTTGTTGTCGAACACGGCGCGCAGTTGCATGCTGCCGGTTGCCGGGTTGAGCCGGTTGTCGACGAAGTCCATCTTGCCGCTGTGGGGAAAGCCTTCTTCGTTGAACAGGCCCATCTGCACCACCGACACCCTGGGGCTGGAAACAGACGGCGCGTACTTGAGGAAGGTCGCCTCGCTGGCATCGAAGTAGGCGTACACGCGATCGGTGGAGACGATGGTGGTGAGCACCGGCTCGTTGACGCTGACCAGGTTGCCGGCGGTGACGGCGGTGCGCGAAGCGCGGCCGGCAATGGCCGCGACGATGCGCGTGAAGTCCAGGTTCAGGCGCGCGGCGTCGAGCGCGGCCCTGGCGGCGTTGACCGCGGCGACGGCATTTTGCGAGGCGGCGCGGAACTGGTCGGCCTCCTGCTCGGCGATCGCGCGCAGCGGCAGCAAGCGTTCGGCACGGCTTGCCTGCAGCGAGGCCAGGCTGGCCTGGCTGCGCGCCGACGCCAGCGCGGCCGACTGGCGCGCCACCTCGGCGGCAAAGGGGCGCGGGTCGATGGTAAACAGCAGCGCACCCTTGCTGACCACCTGGCCATCGCGGAAATGGACTTTTTCCAGCGTGCCGGCCACGCGCGCGCGCACTTCGACCTGGTCGACCGCGGCCAGGCGTGCGCTGAACTCGTCGAACTCTTCGACCACACGGCGCGTGACCGGGGCGACCGATACCGGCGGCGGGCCGCCGGCGCCGGGTCCGTGCGCCTGCTCCTGCCTGGGGCCGCAGCCAGCGAAGAACGCCGCCGCCACCGCGAGCATCGCCAGCAACAGAATGCGCAAGCCCCGAACGATCATCGGCTACCTCCGGCACGGAAATACGTGATGCAGCGACAGCGCGCGCGCGTACCGACCGTCCCGAATGGACGGTGCATCAAGCACTCAAGCGCCCCCTGACCGTTGGAGTGGCGTTGTGAGCGATGGTTCGACCGCTCCAGCGGCCTTTTGTCGGGCGCAAGGGGGTATGGCAGATCCGCCGCAGCGGCCGGTGTTCAGGGCACGGTGAGCTGTACCGGGAAGCGCTGCTTGCCGATCCACTGGCCGTGCAGCTGTGTACCGGCAACAACCAGCGTGATCGTCGCGCCCGTTACGCCATCCCCAACCTCCTCGGCAAATCGTTCCGTCAGCGTCAGCGTGTCGCCTTGCCGGGTGCCCTCAAGTTCGATGGGCTTGCCGAATTTGTCGTAAAAGTAGACGCCCGAAATTTTGTCGGTGCCGGGGTCCCGCGCCAGCTGCATGGTAATGGCGATATTGCCATTGATGTGGCCATGCAGGACCTGACGATCGAAGCCCGTATCCCTGGCTGAACCTTCGCCCAGCAGCAGCGCTTTTCCGTAACCCGTCAGGTAGGGACCCAGCGCGGCATAGGCGAACGTCATGGCGACCTCGCCAACGTCATCGAGCGCGCGCCTGGCGTGGTTGCTGCAGCGCTCGGACGTGAGCACCAGCGCACCGTTCGCATGTTGTTGCGTGTAGTAGGCGTAGGCCCGGGCGAGGCCAAGTTCGTCCTTCAGCCTGGCCGCTTCCGTGTCCGCGCACTCGCGGTTGAGATCGATTCTTTCGTCGATGTCATCGAGTTCATCCTTCGACACGGCTTTCTTTTTCTTGGCCGCCTGCAGTTGGTTCCGAAAGATTGCCACTTGCGCCTGGAAGCGCGACAGCCGTTCCTTTGCCATCAAGCGCGCCAGTTCGCGCTTGCCGGCGTCGGTAAGAATGGCGTCATCGATCCGCCGGCCGGTCGCGGTGTCGAAGCTGTGGACCGCGTGATATGTCTCGCAATAGGCGCCGCAGCCTTCGATCTCGAAGTTCACGGAGAGGATACGGCCCTCCTCGCCTGTGACCGTGAATGTCTGGCTGACGGGATCGACGACGCCGGCCGCCGCCAGGGAGTCGGCGGGTTTTTTGGGCGCCAGCATGCCTAACTGGCTGATGAAGAGCGCGTCGTTGATCTGGGCCGCCACCGCCGGCTTGCTGGAGCGGATGAAGGGCATCGTGACCTGGGCCGCTTGCACCGGCTCGCCGCGCAGGTTCTTGCCGGTGATGTCGATGCTCTCCACCGTGATCGGGGCGGATCGGGCGAGGCCGCTACAGGCGAGCATGGAGGCAAAAAGTGCCGCATGAGTTGTTATGCGCATGTGGATGCCGGTCAGAGTTCGGGTTGCTCGACCTTAGCAGATGGCCGATGCGCTTGTCTCCTTGCTACTTAGCCGACGCGAGCCGCTGCGGCACGCTATCAGCAGTGATAGGTAGGCCGGAGGGCGGCAGCTTGCTAACATAGACGTCTGCTTGTGAGCTGGAAGAGACAAACAGTTTAGCGATCACCAGAGTTGCTTCTACCGCGCCGGCGGTCGGGAAAAATACCGGCACCAATCCATTCGATATATATCCCGTCCCCATATATATCCCGCGTCCGCCTGGCGCGCGCGTCCACGTCCGTGCCGACCTGTGCTGTGCGCCGCAACCTTGGTATCATGTCCGGCTACCGGCCAAAGCCGGATCATTACATCGTCGGAGACAAACGCATGAAATTAAGACTGCTGGTTTTAGGGGCTGCCATGGTGGCGGGCACGGCGCTCGCCGCGCCGCGCGGATTTACCGTGGAGGACATGGTCAACATGGAGCGCATCGGCAGCCCGGTGCTGTCGCCGGACGCTTCGCGCGTGGTGTACACGGTGCGCTCGACGGACATGGGCAAGAACCGCGGCCATACCGATTTGTGGATGCTGGACCTGCGCACCCCGAACGCCGCGCCGCAGCGCCTGACCTCGGCCGAGGCCAACAGCAGCGACCCGGAATGGTCGCCGGCGGGCGACGCCATCTACTTCCTGTCGGCCAGCTCGGGCACCTCGCAGGTGTATCGCCTGCCGCTCGCCGGCGGCGCCCCGGTCAAGGTCACCGACCTGCCGCTCGACGTCGACAACTTCCGCCTGTCGCCGCAGGGCGACCGGATTGCCTTCAGCATGGCCGTGTTCCGCGATTGCGCCGACCTGGCCTGCACCACCACGCGCCTGGCCGACAAGTCGAAGGGCAAGGCCAGCGGGCGCGTCTACGACCGCCTGTTCGTGCGCCACTGGGATACCTGGTCGGACCAGCGCAACGCGGTGCTGTATTCGGCGCCGATCGACAGCAGCGGCAAAGTGAGCGCCACGCCGGTAAGCCTGTCGGGCACGCTCGACGGCGACGTGCCGTCCAAGCCCTTCGGCGACCATGACGAATACCATTTCAGCCCCGACGGCAAGACGGTCGTCTTCGCCGCGCGCATTGCCGGCAAGACCGAATCGTGGTCGACCAATTTTGACGTGTACTCGGTGCCGGCAGCGGGCGGCGCCGCACCGCGCAACCTGAGCCCGGAGAATCCGGCATGGGATTCGAAGCCGATCTACTCGCCGGACGGCAGCACGATCGCCTACCTGGCGATGAAGCGTCCCGGCTTCGAGGCGGACCGCTTCCATGTCGTGCTGCTCGACGTCGCCACCGGCAAGAAGCGCACGCTGGCCGACAACTGGGACCGCTCGGTAGCGGACTTCCGCTGGGCGCCGGACGGCAAGACGCTGCTCGCCAACGCCGACGACGTCGGCCAGCACCGCCTGTTCTCGATCGACGTGCAAGACGGCAAAGTGACGCCGCTGACCGACAAGGGCTATGTCGCCGCCTTCGACATCGCCCGCGACACCATCGTGCTGAGCCAGGCGAACCTCGCCTCGGGCGCGCAGCTGTTCAAGCGCAGTGCCGCAGCGGGCGCCGCGGAGATGACGCAGCTGACGCGCCAGAACGCGCAGGCGCTGGCCGACGTGCGCTTCGGCGAGTACGAGCAGTTCTCGTTCAAGGGCGCCAAGGGCGAGACCGTGTACGGCCACGTGATGAAGCCGTGGAACGTCGCGCCGGGCGCGAAGTATCCGGTGGCGTTCCTGGTGCATGGCGGCCCGCAAGGCAGTTTCGGCAACAGCTGGAGCTACCGCTGGAATCCGCAGGTGTACGCGGGCGCGGGCTATGCGACGGTGTTCATCGACTTCCACGGATCGACCGGCTACGGCCAGAAGTTCACCGATTCGATCAGCGGCGACTGGGGCGGCGCGCCGCTGGAAGACCTGAAGAAAGGCCTGGCGGCGGCCGGCGCCAGGTATCCGTGGCTGGACACCTCGCGCAGCTGCGCGCTGGGCGCGTCGTACGGCGGCTACATGATGAACTGGATCCAGGGTAACTGGTCGAACGGCTTCAAGTGCATCGTCAACCATGACGGCGTATTCGACAACCGCTCGATGTATTACGCCACCGAGGAGCTGTGGTTCAACGAGTGGGAAAACGGCGGCACCTATTTCGGCGCGCCGGACAAGCACGAGAAATTCAATCCGGTGCACCTGGTGAAGAAGTGGAAGACGCCGATGCTGGTGATCCATGGCGAGAAGGATTACCGGATTCCAGTCAGCCAGGGCCTGGGCGCCTTCACCGCGCTGCAGCGCCAGGGCGTGGAGAGCAAGCTGCTGGTGTTCCCGGATGAGAACCACTGGGTGCTCAAGCCGGCCAATTCGGTGCTGTGGCATCACACCGTCATCGACTGGCTCGATGGGCACCTGAAGCCGGCGGCGAAGTAACTCTGCAGGTATGAAACCGCGCTCCGGTCGCACGACCGCAGCGTGGTTTTTTTTCGCGCCTCAGAGACGAAACCCAGGTCCACTACCAGCGGCTGCCTGTTTTGCATCTGAACCGACATGCTGCTAACATCAAATCCCGCTCCACTTATTCCTATACGAGACAGCCTTGAAAGTCCTCCTACCATTGACAGTACTGGCAGCCCACTTCGCAGTCGTAGCGCACGCGGTCGCGCAATCGCTGCCGGCGCCGAGCAGAGTTATCTATAAGTGCACGGTGGCCGGAAAGATCGCCTACACGGACGAACCGTGCCTTGGCGCGAAGCGACTCGATATCGAGCCGTCGCGGGGGCTGAGTAAATTCTCGGGAAAAGAGATGATCGGCGCTGACGTGCAGCGCGAAAATTTCCGCGACTCGATGGGCGATGCGATCCGGCCTATCGCCGGGCTGGATCGACAGCAGTATGCGATCGTCAGTCGCCGCGCCAATCTTGCCGGCGCCGCAAAGGCAGAATGCAGCATGCTCGATCGATCAATCCCTCAGGGTGAAGCTGTGGAGGTCGCATCTTTCCGCGAAGCGCGACCGGCAATCCAACGCGACCTGCTAACCCTGCGCAAACGCTTCAAAGAATTGCGCTGCTAGGTTCTCCGCACCGGTCACCACGGGCGCGGCGCGATCGCGAAAATGACGTCAAGAGTTGCCGAGGCGTTTTACGCGCTGTGATTTGTGAGGCGCTGCCCGAATCAGGGAATCAATCGCTCCGCCCGCAATTGCGCGAACAATTCGTAGAACGATTCCTCGGTCACCTGGTAGCCGGTGAAACCGAGCTTGCGGCTGCGCGCCATGTCGGTCATCACCTCGATTGGCCGGCCGAGATCGAGGTCGGTGTGCCAGGCCGACGCCAGGCGGCCCAGGTCCGGCTCGGCCAGGCCATGCTGCCGGGCCATCTCGCGCCACAAGGCCGCGTCGCCCGCAATGGTTGCCTCGAGCGGGCGAACGGTGCCGTCGAAGCCGGCCGCCTCGACACCGAACCAGTTCGCCAGCCTGCCCCACAGCCACTGCCAGCGGAACAGGTCGCCGTTGACGATGTTGAAGGCGGTGTTGTGTGCGCTTTCGGTGTCGGCCGCCCACACCAGCTGCTTTGCCAGCTGGCGCGCATCGGTGACGTCGGACAGGCCCTGCCACTGCGCCTGCGAACCAGGCCACTGGAACGGCCTGCCGGTCTCCTTGCAGATCGAGGCGTACACGGCCAGGGTGTTGCCCATGTTCATGGCGTTGCCGACCGCCTTGCCGATCAGGGTGTGCGGGCGGTGCACGCTCCAGCTGAAACCATCACGTCCGGCAGCTGCATACACCTCGTCTTCCTGCGCGTAATAGAAGTTTTCGATCGGCAGGCGCGGCTGCTCCTCGCGCAGCGGCGTCTCTGGCAAGGTTCCGGCTTTGGCGTAGGCTTCGAAGGGGCCGAGATAGTGCTTCAACCCGGTTACCAGCGCAACATGGCGCAAGGATTTATTCGGCGACAGCGCGGCCAGCACATTGCGCACCATGCCCGCATTGACGCGGATGTTCTCCGCTTCGCTGTCCTGGCGCAGCCAGGCGGTGATGAAGACGTTGGTGGGCGCGACGCCGGCCAGCGCCGCCTGCAGGCTGGCAGGATCGAGCAGGTCGGCGGCAACCGGGCGCAAGCCAGGCAGGTCATGCTGCGGGCTGCGCGCCAGGCCGTACACGTCCCAGCCATTGGCCAGCAGTTCCATGGCGAGGTTGCTGCCGGCGATACCGCTGGCCCCTACTACTAATGCTGTCTTGTTCATGGTGGGCTCGAGTCTGATTAATGATCGATCAGTCTACTGGGATCCGCCGTAACGCGCCGTACGGCTACAGGGTCTTCACGAATGCGCGTACGCCGCCCAGCAGCATCTCGACCGCCATCGCCGTCAGGATCAGGCCCATCAGGCGTTCGAACGCCGTCATCACTTGCGGCCCGAGCGCCTTCTGCAGCCGCTCGGCGCCGAGGAACACCGCCAGCCACACCACCGCCACCGCCGCCAGCGCGGCCACGTTGACCATCACTTCGCGCGTGCTCTCATGCGACAGCAGCAGCACCGTCGCCAGCGCCGACGGCCCCGCCAGCGCAGGGATCGCCAGCGGCACGATGAAGGGTTCGCCGCCATCGGTCTTGCCCAGTACGCCGTCCGGATGCGGGAACACCATGCGGATGGCGATCAGCAGCAGGATCACGCTGCCGCCGATGCGCAGCGACACCTCGGACAGCTGCAGCGCGGTGAGCAGTTCGCGGCCGAAGAACATGAACACGAGCAGCACCACGAAGGCGATGGCGCACTCGCGCAGCACGATGCGGGGCCGGCGCGCACGCTCGACAGGCGCGAGCGCAGTGACGAAGATCGGCACGTTGCCGAACGGGTCGGTCACGAGCAGCAGCAGGATGAAGGTCTGGAGGAAGGTCTGGGTCATGGCATGTCGAATAAAACCCTGGTGTCAGGTCTGACATTCGGACATTTCGGCGGGAAAATGTCCGAATGTCAGACCTGACACCAGCGTTTGATGTGAAGAGGAAAAAAAAGGGCACAGCTCGCGCCATGCCCTTTTCGTCAGACGGCGGGCGCTCAGCCCTGGCCGCTGCCCTTCTTCATCCACGCCGCCAGCTGGTGCGGGCGCAGGCCGTCGTAGTTCTCGAACGGCTGGTGGATCCACGGATTGTGCGGCAGCTCTTCGAGGAAGTAGTCCGGCTTGATCGACGAGGCGCCCTTGACCCAGATGACGGCCGACTTGACTTCGGTGACGCCGTCGAAATTGTCGGCCAGGTGACGCGTCACCTTGTCGAGCGTGACGCCCGAATCGGCCAAGTCGTCGACCAGCAGGATCTTGCCCGCCAGCGGACCCTTGGTCATCGTCATGTACTTGGCGATGTCGAGGTCGCCGCGCACGGTGCCGGCTTCTTCACGGTAGGAGCTGGTCGACAAAATCGCCAGCGGCACGTCGAAGATGCGCGAGAAAACGTCGCCCGGGCGCACGCCGCCGCGCGCCAGGCACAGCACCTGGTCGAACTTCCAGCCCGATTCGTGGACCTTCAGCGCGAGGCGCTCGATCAGCGTGTGGTACTCGTCCCAGGAAACCCAGAGGTCCTGGTCGGTCGATGGTGGGGTTGTCATGGTGGCTCCTCTTGTTATATGGGACGATTTATTCGAACGGGTGACGCAGGACAATGGTCTCTTCGCGGTCGGGACCGGTCGATACCATGTCGACCGGGACGCCGACCAGCTCCTCGATGCGCTTGATGTAGGCGCGCGCGGCCGACGGCAGCTCGGCCAGCGACTTGGCGCCGACGGTGCTCTCGGTCCAGCCGGGCATCTCTTCGTAGACCGGCACGCAACGCGAGGCGTCTTCGGCGCCGACCGGGAAGATGTCGACATCGCGGCCGTCGATCTTGTAGCCGGTGCACAGCTTGAGCGACTCGATGCCGTCGAGGACGTCGAGCTTGGTCAGGCACATGCCGGAGACGCCGTTGATCTGCACCGAACGGCGCAGCAGCGCGGCATCGAACCAGCCGCAGCGGCGCGCACGGCCGGTGACGGTGCCGAATTCGTGGCCGACGCGCGAGAGGTGCTCGCCGACGCCGTCATCGGTGGTCAGTTCGGACGGGAACGGGCCCGAGCCGACGCGCGTGGTGTAGGCCTTGGTGATGCCGAGGATGTAATGCAGCATGTTGGGGCCGACGCCGGCGCCGGCGGAGGCATTGCCGGCCACGCAGTTCGACGAGGTCACGTACGGATAGGTGCCGTGGTCGACGTCGAGGAGCGAGCCCTGGGCGCCTTCGAACAGCAGGTTGCCGCCGGCCTTGAAGGTGGCGTGCAGCGCCGACGAGACGTCGCCGACCATCGGGCGCAGCCGCGGCACCAGGGCCATGGCATCGTCGAAGGTCTTCTGGTAATCGACCGCGGCGACCTTGAGGTAATTGGTCAGCACGAAGTTGTGGTAGTCGAGGTTCTCTTTGAGCTTCTCGGCGAAGCGCTCTTCGTTGAGCATGTCGGCGATGCGGATGGCGCGGCGCGCCACCTTGTCTTCGTAGGCCGGGCCGATGCCCTTGCAGGTGGTGCCGATCTTGTTCTCGCCGCGCGCAGCTTCGCGGGCGACGTCGATGGCGACGTGGTACGGCAGGATCGCCGGGCACGCCTCGGAGATCTTCAGGCGCGAAACGACTTCGACGCCGATCGCCTGCAGCTTGTCGATTTCGCGCATGATGTCGGGCACCGACACCACCACGCCATTACCGATGTAGCAGGCGACGCCTTCGCGCATGATGCCCGACGGGATCAGCTGCAGGGCGGTCTTCTGGCCCTTGATGACCAGCGTATGGCCGGCATTGTGGCCGCCCTGGAAGCGCACCACACCCTTGGCGTGGTCGGTCAGCCAGTCGACGATTTTGCCCTTGCCTTCATCGCCCCATTGGGTACCGATGACGACGACGTTTTTTGCCACGTTTTTCTTTGACATCACACTTAGCCTAAGTTTTTGAGAATCCAGTTACTGTCTTCGAGCACGAGCGCGCGATCGCACTCGAACTCGTCCTGATCGTCGTCGTGACCCGGCAAGCTCTGGATCACGACCTCGCCTGCGTGACGCAGCACGGCGATTTGTTCGCGCAGTTCGGGGGCATTGCCCCACGGTGCGCGGATGGCATGTTTGCGCTCGGCGCTCGGCAAGAGCCGCGCCAGTTCGCGCAGGTCGAGCGAGAAGCCGGTGGCCGGACGGGCGCGCCCGAACGCTTCGCCGACGTGGTCGTAGCGGCCGCCGCGCGCGACCGCGTTGGGCAGGCCCGGCACGTACAGGCCGAACATGGCGCCGCTTTCGTACTGGTAGCCGCGCAGGTCGGCCAGGTCGATGGCCACTTCGGCGCGGCCGAGCGCGGAGCCGGCCAGCGCGGCCAGTTCGGCCAGCGCGCGGGTGATGCCGGGGAACGCCGGCAGCACTTCGCGCGCGCGCGTCAGCACGTCGACGTCGCCGTACAGGTTCGGCAGCGCCATCAGGGCGTCACGGGTGACCGGTGCGTAGTGTCTGGTGAGGGCGGACAGGCCCGGGCTGTCCTTGGCGCGCAGCAGCGCGTACAGCGCCGCTTCGTCGTTGCGGGCGGCGGCATCGTCGGCGATGATGGCGCGCAGCACGCCGACGTGCGACAGGTCGAGGCGCACATCGGCAAAGCCGGCCATCGCCAGCGAGGCGAGCGCCAGTTCCTGGATCTCGGCGTCGGCTTCGAGGCCGGCGTGGCCGTAGATCTCGGCGCCGATCTGCAGCGGCTCGCGGGTGGCGTGCAGGCCCGACGGACGGGTGTGCAGCACGCTGCCGGCGTAACACAGGCGGGTGACCGATTCGCGGTTGAGCAGGTGGGCATCGATGCGCGCGACCTGGATGGTCATGTCGGCGCGCAGGCCCAGCATGCGGCCGGAAATCTGGTCGACCAGCTTGAAGGTGCGCAGGTCGGTGTCCTTGCCGGCGCCGGTGAGCAGCGAGTCGACGTATTCGAGCAGCGGCGGCATCACCAGCTCGTAGCCGTACAGGCGGAAGTTGTCGAGCATCTGGCGACGCAGGTCTTCGATCTTGCGCGCTTCGGAGGGCAGGACGTCGGCGATGTTCTCGGGCAGGAGCCAGTTCGGCATGGATAAAAAGCTTTGTTAAAAATCGGTCAAGACGACAGGCGGGCGCGCGCAAACGGCGCGCCGAACCATCAATTTTACCCGAAAATGGGGATGGAGACGAGGATTGGTCTCGCTGGCCGGCAACGCAGCCGATTTCCGGCCCCCGCCAGCAATACGTCGTCCTCGCGACGCGGGGATCCATGCTGAGTCACGCACACGATGGATCCCCGCTTCGCG
>JBBRXM010000126.1:0-12218 GCA_038248405.1 Burkholderiales bacterium | reverse complement strand
CCTGCACCGGCGCGTTGAGGCCAGCTGGCCGCGCTGGCTGGACAGCGCCATTCCGGAACTCGAGGACAGCAGCGCCTTGCTGGCGAATGCGGAAACGCCGATCGCCCGTTTGCAGCGCCAGCGCTTGCTCGCGCGGGCGGCTTCGGTGCTCGATTTGCAGGCGGTAGCACGCACCCGCATTCGCGGCGGCTACCACTGGATCGCCGTCAGCGCACTGGCGGCGTTCGGCATCTGGGCCTGGGGCGCGCGCGCCGCGATGCCGGTCGCCGCCCCGGTAGCCAAGGTGGCGGCAGCCGCGGCGCAGGCCAGCATCGTCGTGCGCGTCACGCCGCCGACCTATACGGCCGTGGCGCCCTTCGAATCGGCGCCGCGCGACCTGAAGGTCCCCGAGCACAGCACGGTGCGGTGGTGCGGCCGGGACGCCGTCATCGAACTGAGCGACGGCCAGCAGCTGAAAACCGGCGCCGCCTGCGCGCAGTGGAAGGCTACCGAATCGGTGTTCTGGCGCCTGGGCGGGGTGCGCTACAACCTGCGCGTCACGCCCGACCAGCCGCCCCTGATCACGGTCACGGCGCCGTCCGAGATGGTGCAGATACTCAAACCTGACGCGAAGACCGCCGCCATCGCGGTGTCGGTGCGCGACGACTACCTGGTCAGCCGCGCCACCTTGCACCTGACGCTGGCGCGCGGCAGCGGCGAGAACATCCGCTTCAGCGACCGCGAAGTGCCGCTGCCGGCGTCCGCCGATCCGCGCGTGCGCACTTGGTCGCGCCAGTGGACGCTGGCCGAGCTGGGCATGGAGCCTGGCGACGAGCTCTATTTCTTCGTGCGCGCGCTCGACAACGCTGATCCTGCCCACAGCGCGCAGTCGCCGACCTATACGCTGCGCCTGCCGGGACCCGCCGGCGCCGACGACGAGATCGCGGCGCTGCCGATGCTGGACAGGCCGGAGAACCTGCGCAGCCAGCGCCAGGTCATCATCGACACCGAACAGCTGATCGCGGACATGAAGGTGCAGCCCAGGATGCCGGTGGCCACGGTGCGCAGCCGCAGCGAGTCGATCGCCGCCGACCAGGCGCAGCTGCGGCGCCGCTACGGCCAGTTCCTCGGCGAAGAATCGAGCCTGTTCGGCGCCGACGATCACGACAAGGAAGAACGCAAGCACGACGTGGTCGCAGAATTCGGCCACGCCCACGACCAGGCCGAGAACGCAACGCTGTTCGACGAGGGCACCAAGAAGATACTGCGGCGCGCGCTGTCGGCGATGTGGGACGCCGAAAAAGCGCTGCGCGCGATCACTCCGCAGCCGGCGCTGGCGCCGGAGCACAAGGCGCTCGACGCAATCAAGCAGCTGCAGCAGGCCGACCGCATCTACCTGCACAAGACGGCGTTCGCGCCGCCGCCGATCAAGGAGGAGCTGCGCATGAGCGGTGACGTGGTGGGCACGAAAAGCTACCGGCGCGCGCAGGATACGGCCAACGACCCGGTGCCGGCCGACGTGCGCGACCTGCTGCGCGCGCTCGGCGACGACGGCGCCTTGCCGGCGCTGTGGAGCCGCACCGCGCACGACTGGATACGGTCGCGCATTGCCGGCGACGAGCAGCGCCTCGAAGCGCAGCGCGCGGTGCAGGACGTGACCGACGGCTGCGCGCCTTGCCGGGCGGTGCTGCGCGCCTGGATTCGCGGCGCGATCGCCGATGCGCCGGTGCTGCTGCAGGCGACGCCCGCCGCCGCCACGCCGTTCACCCAGGCCTGGCGCAAGGCGGCGCCATGACGATGATCGCGATCGGCCTGGCCGGCCTGCTGAGCGCCTGCGTCTACCTGTGGCGGCGCCGCTGGATCGACGCGCTGCTGGCGCTGGCCGCGGCGGCCGGACTCGCCGGCATCGGCGCCAATTTCACGCTGCCGGCGACGGCCGCCAAAGCGACGCTGGCCGGCAACGGCCTGACCGAGGCGCAGTGGCGTGACCTGCCGGCCCGTCCGCTGGACTGGACCGCGCCAACGAGTCCGGTGCTGCGGCTGGAATTCCCGCGCCGCCTGCCCCTTGGCCGCATGTTCACGCTGACCGTTCATCGCTCCCAGCCTGGCGCGGCGCGCCTGCAGCTGCTGGCGGAAAACCGCCAGGTGATCGCCGAAACCAGCGGCGCCACGGCCTCGCTGAGCGTGCAGTGGCTGCCGCCGGCCGCCGAACTGCTGGTGCTGCGCGCGCGCCTGCTCGATGCCGCCGGCAAGACCCTGGCCGAAGGTCCGGTGCCGCTCAATGTGGTCGATGCGGCGCCGCTGCGGGTGCAGGGCCGTTTCGGCGCACCGTCGTTCGACCTGCGCGTGCTGAACGAACTGCTGGCCAACAGCGGCGCGCTGCTCGACTGGCAGGTCACGCTCGGCAAAACCGTCACCCGCAATGAAACCGCGCGCGAACCGGTCGCCGCGCCCAATCTCTTGATCATCGACGCCGCCTGGTTCGAACGCGCCACGGAAAGCGCGCGCGCCGCCCTGCTTGCGCAAGGTACGCCGCTGGTGATCCTGGGCGCCAACGCGTCGGACCCGCGCATCTGGCAGCGTGCGATGCAGCTCGACCTCAGGCCGCAGGCCGACGGCCGCGTGGCCGGCGCATTGGCGCTGCCGGTGGCGCCGCTCAATCCCGTCGCCTGGACCGCCGGCGACGGCACCTTCTGGACGCGCGGGCGCATCGCATGGGTGGGCGTCGGCGACTGGCACCGCATGGCGATCAGCCAGCCGCGCCAGCTTGGCATGTGGTGGCAAAGCGTGCTCGATGCCGCCGGCGTGAAAGTGGAGCAGGATGTGGCGTGGGAAGCGCCGCGCGAGATGGCGTTCGCGGGCCAGCGGCTCGAAATCTGCGCGCAGGGCGTCAAGGGCGATGCGGTGTTCCCGGCGCTCGGGCTGAAGACAAGCTGGCAGCGCCGCGCCGACAAGGCCGACGCCTCATGCGTCGCGGTGTGGCCGCGCCAGGCGGGCTGGCTGAAGATGGAAGGGAAGGGTGGCGAGAGCTACGTGTTCGATGCCGCGGACTGGCCGCAGTGGCAGGCGGCGCAGCGGCGCGATGCGACCGCGCGCTACCTGGCCCGCACGCCGGTGCCGGCGGCAGCGGCCAGCACGCCGTTGCCGGCGTGGCCATTTGCATTGCTGTTCACGCTGGCCATGCTCGCGCTGTGGTGGCGCGAGCGGGGCCGGCCGGCTGCTTAGAAAGCGTAGTCGACGCGCGCGTAGCCGGAGCGGCCGTTGATGCCGACCGGGCAGGTCTCCCAGCAGTGCGTGAAGCCCAGCTGCGGGAACGGGAACGCCTTGGTCTTGTCCCACTCGGTCGGGTAGGTGTCAAAGACGTTGTTCATCCCGAGGCCCACGCTCAGGCGCTTGGTGAACGAATAGCGCAGCGACAGGTCGACCAGCCACTTCGCTTCCCAGGTCTGGATGAACGGCGCCGTGAACCCCTGGCCCTGTACTTCACCGTAGTAGTTGGCGCGGGTGTTGAGGTTCCACGCGCCGGCGGTGTAGTCGGCGGCGATGACGTGGTGCTGGCGCGGCTGGCCGCGTTCGATCAGCGTCACCTGCGAGTCGTCGAACAGCTGCGCGCCCGACAATACCGGCGACTGCGAATGGCGGTTCTTCACCTTGGTCTGGTTGAAGCCGAGCTGGCCGGACATCACCAGCGTCGCGCCGGTCCACTTGGTGGTGTGCTCGGCCACCAGGTCGAAGCCGTCGGTGCTGGTGTCGATGGCGTTGGTGAAGAACTGCGCCTGGCCCACTTTCAGCGGATCGAGGATGGCCTTGATCGGGCACGCAGCGGCGGTCAGGCAGGGGCCCGATTCCGGCGCGATGTTACTCGAGAAAACGATGCGCTCGTCGATGTTGGTGCGATACAGGTCGGCCGTGACGGAGAAGTTGGTGGCCGGGCGCAGGATCATGCCGATGCTGGCGCTCTTCGAGGTCTCTTGCTTGAGCGGCGAGATGCCGAAGGCGCGCGTGACGGCGCTGCCTTCGCGCGCGGTCAGCGTTTCGGTCAGCACGCCCGCCGAATTGAGGTTGGTCGACACCGAGCTGTAGAACTTCTGCTGCACGCCCGGCGCGCGAAAGCCCGTCGACACGCTGCCGCGCATGCCGAAACTGCGCGACGGGTCGTAGCGCATGCTCAGTTTTCCGGTGGTGGTGTTGCCGAAGTCCGAGTATTTTTCGAAGCGCACCGCGCCGGCCACCAGCAGCTGCGTGGTCAGGTTGTGCTCGGCGTCGAGGTAGGCGGCGACGTTGTGGCGCCCGGCGTCGACCGCGGTACCTGGCGTGTAGCCGGGGAATCCCTGCGCGCCGGAGGCGGCGATGCCGCCGGTCTGGTCGAAGATCTTGACGGCAGGGTTGTTGGTGCGGCCGTACTGGTAGGAGACCGGGTCGCCCGCTTCGATGGCGTAATTGTCGCGGCGGTACTCGACGCCGCCGGCCAGCAGCACCTTGGCGCCGCCGACTTCCAACGGCCCGCGCAGGTCGGCGTTGAAGGTGGTCTGGTTGAACTTGAGGCGGCCGGTGTCGGCTTCCAGCGGCGATGCGGCGTAGATGCCGCCGCCCGGTTTCGGCTCGTACCAGTAGCTCACGTTGATCGAATTGCGCTCGTGGAAACCGAGTTCGCTGCGGCCGTGGTTGACGCTGACGTCGAGCTTCCACTCGTTGGCCAGGTCGCGCCGGTAGCCCACCGCCAGCGAGGCGTCCTTCACCGTGGTCAAAATATTGGGCAGGAAGCCGTTCGGGTACACGGCCGGCACGGTGCGGCCGTCGCCGGCGGAGCGGAAGAAGCCGGCCGAGTCGCCGGTGCGCTTGGAGACGCCGCCGAAGGCGTAGAACTCGCTCGCCTTGTCCAGAGGTATCGCGGCGTTCCACCACAGGTAGGCGTCCTTGGCGAGGCTGTCGCCGATGCGCTGGGTCACGCGCGCCGGGCTCACGCGTAGGGTATCAGGGCCGGCGCGGTTGGTCTCGCCGCGGTGGCGGCCTTCGACCGTCAGGTTGAGGAAGCCGCCGTCGGCGCCGAGCGCGAAACCGGTGTTGGCGCCGCCGGAAACGAGGTCGCCGTCGCCCTTGGATGTAGTGCCGACCATGCCGCTCAACTGCGTTTCACCTACCTGCGACTTGAGCACGATGTTGATCACGCCGGCGATGGCGTCGGACCCGTACTGGGCGGCGGCGCCGTCGCGCAGTACCTCGATGTGGTGGATGGCCGACAGCGGCATCGCGTTGATGTCGGTGCCGGCCGAGCCGCGGCCGATGGTCTGCTGGACGTTGACGAGCGCCTGCTGGTGGCGCCGCTTGCCGTTGACCAGCACCAGCAGCTGGTCGGGGCCGAGACCGCGCAAGGTGGCCGGCCGGATGATGTCGGTGCCGTCGCTGATGAAGGTGGAGGTGAAGTTGAAGGACGGGTCGAGCGTCTGCAACAGCTTGCCCAGTTCCAGCTGGCCCGAGTTCTGCATGTCCTTGGCGCTGATCAGGCCGACCGGCACGGCGGTGTCGAGGGCGGTCTTGGCGGTCGAGCGCGAACCCAGCACGACCACCGATTGCGGTTCTTCGGCGCGCGCCTGCGCTGTGGCTTCCTGCGCACCGGCGTGATTCAGTGCCGCCAGCAGCGCGGAGGCGAGCAGGGTGCGGTTCAGGTTGGCTGATCGGGTACGTTTGGTCATTGCATCTCTCTATTGTTGGAATTATGTGGATCAACCGCGCCGACGGCGTGTGTTGTCCGGAGGATGCTATCTGACGCGATTAGTATGTACAAACTAATGCCGCGACTGTTGTATTTATGTTCTTTTCGGCAATATCCCGGCCCGCACCGGCGACAAAGGGCGTATGTTTACTTCCCCCCGTTCGAGACGGGGCCGCGCTACAGCGTGTAGTCGAGCCGCAGGTACATCGCGCGGCCGTTGATGCCGATCGGGCAGGTCTCCCAGCAGTGCGTGAAGCCCAGTTGCGGGAACGGCGCCGCGCGCGTCTTGTCCCACTCGGTCGGGTAGGTGTCGAAGATGTTGGTCGATCCCGCCGTCAGGCTGAAGCGCCGCGTAAAGGCGTAGCGCAGCGACAGGTCGACCAGCCACTTCGGCTCCCAGGTCTGGATGAAGGGCGCGGTAAAGCCCTGGCCCTGCACCGCGCCGTAATAGTTGGCGCGGGTGTTGAGGTTCCATTTTCCGACCGAGTAATCGGCGCCGACGACGTGGTGGCGGCGCGGCTGGCCGTGTTCGATCAGCGTCACCTGCGCATCGTCGAACAGCTGCGCGCCCGTCAGCACCGCCGACTGCGAGTGGCGGCCGGTGACCTCCGTCTTGTTGAAGCCCAGCTGGCCGGACAGCACCAGCGCGCCGCTGGCGGTTTTGGTGGTGTGTTCGGCGACGATGTCGACGCCGCGGGTGGTGGTGCTGATGGCGTTGGTGAAGAACTGCGCCTGGCCGACCTTCAGCGGCGCCAGGATCGCCTTGATCGGGCAGGCGGCCGCGGTCAGGCAGGCGCCGCTCTCGGGCGAGATGTTACTGGAGAAGACGATGCGGTCGTCGATGTCGGTGCGGTAGACGTCGGCCGTCACCGAGAAATTGGCGGCCGGGCGCAGCACCAGGCCGACGCTGGCGCTCTTCGACGTTTCTTCCTTCAGCGGGGCGATGCCGAAGGCGCGCGTGACGGCGCTGCCTTCGCGCGCGGTCAGCGTCTCGGTCAGCACGCCGGCCGCGTTCAGGTTGGTCGACACCGAGCTGTAGAACTTCTGCTGCACGCTGGGCGCGCGAAAGCCGGTCGACACGCTGCCGCGCACCCCCACCGCGCGCGACGGATCGTAGCGCAGCGACAGCTTGCCGGTGGTGGTGGTGCCGAAGTCCGAATATTTTTCGACCCGCACCGCGGCGCCGGCCAGCAGCTGCGCGCTGACCTTGTGCTCCGCGTCGAGGTACAGGGCGACGTTGTGGCGGCCCTCGTCGACCGCGTTGGCCGGCGTGTAGCCGGGGAAGCCCTGCATGCCCGACGCCGCCGGTGCGCCGGTCTGGTCGAGGATGCGAATGGCCGGATTGTTGGTGCGCCCGTACTGGTACGACACCGGCTCGCCCGCTTCGATCTGGTAGTTGTCGTGGCGGTACTCGACGCCGGCGGCCAGGTTGGTGTGTTCGCCCACCGGGCCGCGCAGGTCGGCATTGAAGGTGGCCTGCCTGAAGCGCAGCTTGCCGGTGTCCGCTTCCAGCGGCGACTCCTTGATCGGCTCGCAGGTGCAGGCGTTCTTCGGCTCGTACCAGTAGCTGACGTTGATCGAATTACGCTCGTGGAAAGCCAGTTCGCTTTGCCCCACGTTGACGCTGACGTCGAATTTCCAGCCGCTGGCCAGGTCGCGCCGGTAGCCCACCGCCAGCGAGGCGTCCTTCACCGTGGTGAGGATGTTGGGCAGGAAGCCGTTCGGGTACACCGCCGGCACCGTGCGGCCGTCGCCGGCGGAGCGGAAAAAGCCGGCCGAGTCGCCGGTGCGCTTCGAGGCGCCGCCGAAGGCGTAGAACTCGCTGTCGCGGTCGACCGGCAATGCGCTGTTGACCCACGCGTAGGCATCCTTGGCGAGGCTGTCGCCGATGCGCTGGGTCACGCGCGGCGGGTTCACCCGCAAGGTGTCGACGCCGGCGCGGTTGGTCTCGCCGCGCCGGCGCGCCTCCAGCGTCAGGTTCAGGTAGCCGCCGCCGGCGCCCAGCGCCATTCCGGTGTTGACGCTGCCGGCCGCCAGGTCGCCGTCGTGCTTGGCGGTGGTGCCGGCGGTGGCCGAGAACTGGGTCTCGCTGAACTGCCGCTTGAGGACGATGTTGATGACGCCGGCGATGGCGTCGGACCCGTACTGGGCGGCGGCGCCGTCGCGCAGCACCTCGATGTGGTGGATGGCCGAGAGCGGGATCGCGTTGATGTCGGTGCCGGCCGAGCCGCGGCCGATGGTCTGCTGGACGTTGACCAGCGCCTGCTGGTGGCGCCGCTTGCCGTTGACCAGCACCAGCAGCTGGTCGGGGCCGAGGCCGCGCAAGGTGGCCGGGCGGATGATGTCGGTGCCGTCGCTGATGAAGGTGGAGGTGAAGTTGAAGGACGGGTCGAGCGTCTGCAGCAGCTTGCCCAGTTCGAGCGGGCCGGCCGTCTGCATGTCCTTGATGTTGATGAGGCCAACCGGGACCGCGGTGTCGAGCGCGGTCTTGGCGGACGAGCGCGAGCCGAGCACCACGACGGTAGCCGGCGCCTCCTGGGTGGCGGCGGCTTCGCCGTTTTGCGCGCGCGCCGAAGGCAGCGCCGCCAGCAGGGCGGAAGCGAGCAGCGTGTGCGTCAGGCGTGGTGCGCCGAGGTGCTTGTTCATCGCGTAACCCTCCCATTTTGTGTGGAAAAAGGTTACACAACGCGCTGTGCATGGACTACCTGTCAGAGTTGACTGTGGCTTATTTGGCGGCCTGGTCGCGCATCCAATCCTTCAGGCCCGTGACCCAGCCCTTGGCCGGCAGGTTCATGGCGCGCTTGATGGCGCCGGCGCGTTCGTAGAGCACCGAAAAATCGATCTGCGGCGCCTTCTTGAAGGCGATGACGACGATGTTCGCGTCGTGCACCTCGGGCAGCCAGACGACGGCGTCGAAAATCTCTGCCATCGCGTCCAGGTTCTTGTCGTAGCTGGAGATGTCGCCGAACACGTTGGTGGTCATGATGCCGTCGGCGGTGAGGCAGTCGTGGCAGCCCTGGTAGAACTCGGGCGTGTCGAGCACCGGGCCGCGCGCCTGTTCGTCGTAGAGGTCGACCTGCAGCACGTCGGCGCTGTTGCGGTTGGCCGGGTCGAGCACGAAGTCGAGCGCGTTCATCTCCAGCACCGACAGGCGCGCGTCGTCGGGGGGCAGCTCGAACAGCGCGCGGCAGATGGCGATCACGTTCGGATTGAGTTCGACGGCGGTGACGCGCGCGCCGGGCAGGCGGCGGTAGCAGAACTTGGTCAGTGCCGCGCTGCCCAGGCCCAGCTGGACGACGTGGCGCGGCTGCTCGCAAAATAGCAGCCACATCATCATCATCTGGATGTATTCGAGCTCGATGGCGTCGGGTTTGTCGAGCCGCATGGCGCCCTGCACCCACGAGGTACCGAGGTGCAGGAAGCGCACGCCGCGAAACTCGGTGACGGTGGCGGGAGGATGGCCGGGCTGCTCGAAGCGGCCGCTGGCGGCGGGGTTGGCGGGGTTGGACGGCATGGGGTGTGTGATCGGCTGCGAAGGCCGATCTTACCAGACCGACCGCCGGGTCAGGTGCGCCAGGCCGTCACATACGCCGGCTCGGCGGCGGCGCAGCCGGGTTCGGCCACCGGCAGGGCGCGCTGCACCGTCATCGGCAGCACGCCGACCCAGGCGGCGCTGTCCATGTCGCCGGCGTCGTCGACCGGGCCGCCGCTGCGTACCTTGCAGGCTGCCTCGGTGAGCGCGATGCGCATGACGGTGGTGGCGGCGAACTCCTTGTCGCTGCCGGGGCGCACGTCGGCCTGGCGGCCCGGCGCCACCTTGTCGATGAAGGTGGCCATCGCGGCGCGCTTGTCGGCCTCGATGTCGACCGCTTCGAACTGGCCGTAGATCACCGCCGAGCGGTAGTTCATCGAGTGGTTGAAGGCGGCGCGCGCCATCACCAGGCCGTCGAGGTGGGTGATGGCGACGCAGGCCTGGGTGCCTTGCATCAGCAGGCGTGTCAGGCGGCCGCCGTTGGAGCCGTGGATGTAGAGGTAGTCGCCTTCGCGCCAGCAGGCGGTCGGGATGCAGTGGGTGCTGTCGCCGTCGTGGAAGGCCACGTGGCACAGCCAGGCGTCGTCGATGATCGCGTGCAGAACGGCGGCGTCGTAGCTGGCCTTGTTGGCTTCGCGGCGCACGCGGGTGCGGTCGGATGGTGCGGAGGGTGCGGTCATGGCGTTCCTGTCAATAGGTGAAGCCAGACTCTATATGAGGGCTGGTTCCTGCAAAAGGGCCACCATGACAGCATTGGCAGGAACCACCACATTGTCGTTCCGGCGCAGGCGTGAACCTATGCCACGGCGGCTGTGCAATGACGCGCGCCAGGTACGCGCCTTCAGCATGGGTTCCCGCCTTGGCGGGAATGACGTCAACACCGGGGTCTGACCCAGAAGGCGGGTCAGACCCCAGCGGGTCAGACCCCAACCGGCAGGATCAGCGCCACCGTCAGGCCGCCGCCGTCGCGGTTGCCCAGCGTGATGCGCCCGCCGTGCGCTTCGGCGATTTCGCGCGCCAGCGCCAGCCCGAGGCCGGTGCCACTGCGCTTGGTCGAATAGAACGGCACCAGCGCGTTGGTCAGCACCGATTCGTTCATGCCGGGCCCGCGGTCCATCACTTCGATGCGCAGCATGTCGGCCGCCCGCCGGATCTGCAGCTCCACCTGCTCCGCCGGCGAGCCCGATTCGTGGGCGTTCTTCAGCAGGTTCAGCAGCGCATGCTCCATCTGCGCCGGGTCGATCATGGCCGGTGCCGGCGGCGCTTCACCGACCAGGCGAAACGCCACCTGCGACGCCAGCCGCGCCAGGAAACCGTCCCAGCCGCAGGCCTCGATGCGCGGCGTCGGCAGCTTGGCGAAGCGCGCGTAGCCGAGGATGAAGCTCTCCAGGTGGCGCGTGCGCTCGCCGATCGTCTCGAGGATCTGCGGCAATCGCTCGGTCTGGCCGCGCCGCACCAGCTCCGCGCCGGAATGCGCCAGCGACGTCAGCGGCGCCAGCGAATTGTTCAGCTCATGGCTGATCACGCGGATCACCTTTTTCCAGGTCTGTACTTCCTGGCGGCGCAGTTCGACCGTCAGCTGGCGCAGCAGCAGCAGCTCGTGGCGCCGTCCGTTCAGGCTGAAATGGCGACGCGCCAGATGGTAGACCTCTTCGTCGTCGCCCTCGCCGGTGGTAAACAGCCCATCGCCGCCGCGCAGCATCGCCTCGCGCAGCGCCGCGTGCGACTGCTGCAGGATGTCGCCGAGCTGGTGGCCTTCGAGCTTGCGCCCTTCATTGAGGAGCTGGCGCGCGGCCAGGTTGGCGTAGACGACCGGGTGGGCGCCGGCGGCGGCGTCGGCCACCAGCAGCATCGCCACCGGCGTGTTCTGCACCATCGTGTCGAGCAGCAGTTCGCGCTGCACCAGGTCGAGCCGCTGCTGGCGCAGCACGGCGCCCAGCTCGTTGTGGGCGTCGATCAGGTCGGCCAGCTCGTCGTTCTGCTGCCAGTGCAGGCTGAACGAGAAGTCGCCGTCCTTGTAGCTGGCGACGGTGCCCGACAGGGCGCGAAACAGCGACAGGATCGGCTGGATCTGGCTGCGGATGGTGATGATCGCAATCGGCACCATGCACAGCAGGCAGATGGCGAACACCAGTTCCGGCCGGTCCGGCAGCAATCGCGTCAGGCCCAGCGCGATGACGATGCCCAGCGCCAGCAGGGTACCCACCAGCGCCGACCAGCGCGTCACTAGGGAAAGGCGAAAGCCTTTCCGAAAGCCGGTACCCACGCCGCTCATCCCGGACGGGCGATGCCGAGGCGCTCCATGCGCCGGTACAGCGCCTGGCGCGACAGCCCGAGGTCGGCCGCCGCCTGCGCCACCACGCCGTGCGCGCGCGCCAGCGCCTGCACGATGGCGTCGCGGTCAGGCTCGATGTCGAGGGCCGGCGCGGCGCAGGCGGGCAGCCCGAGGTCGGCCGCAGCAATCTCGGCGCCGCGGGCGAGCAGGCTGGCGCGCGCCATCACGTTCTTCAGTTCGCGCACGTTGCCGGGCCAGCCGTGCGCCAGCAGCGCGGCCTCGGCGCCGGCGTCGAGGCGCTTGCCCGGCCCGAGGAAGCTGGCCGCCAGCGGCAGGATGTCGCCCGGGCGCGCGGCCAGCGGGTCGAGCCGCAGCTCGATCAGGTTGAGGCGGTAGAACAGGTCTTCGCGGAAGGTGCCGGCGCGGATCATCGCCGGCAGGTCGGCGTTGGTGGCGCTGATGACGCGCACCTTGACCTGGCGCTCGCGGTTCGATCCGAGGCGCTCGAAGCGGCCCGTCTCGAGCACCCGCAGCAGCTTCATTTGCCCGGCCAGCGGCAGGTTGCCGATTTCGTCGAGGAACAGGGTGCCGCCGTCGGCCGCCTCGAATTTTCCTTCGCGCGCCTTCGACGCCCCGGTGTAGGCGCCGGCGTCGGCGCCGAACAGTTCGGCCTCGATCAGTTCGGCCGGCAGCGCGCCGCAGTTGAGCACCACGAAGGG
>JBBRXM010000125.1:0-12391 GCA_038248405.1 Burkholderiales bacterium | reverse complement strand
GACAATCCATTCTTCGCCGTCACCGGCAGATTGTTGACGCCTACGCTGGCTACCCGCAGCAGCACAAACTCGGGCGTCTCGTCGCGGTATTTTTTCATGGGGATGTCGGTGATGCCGATCCGGGTACCGGCACGCAGGGTGCGCACCGTCGAGCGGCCCTGCCATACGAAGCCGCGCGCTTCATGCGCTTCCATCTTCAGTTCGGCGTAGCGGCGCGCCTGGCGTGCGTCCCTGTAGGCGTACTGGCCGGGACAGTCGAAACTTTCGACCGCCTGCGCGTTCTTGCCGCCGATCGGATACTTGGTCGGCACGCTGACAGTGACCGTTTGCTTGGTTTTATAGTCGTAGCTCAGCACTGTAACGAGCGCCACTCCCAGCTTGCGGTGCGCCTGCAGGTACTGGATGCTGTCGCTCTTCTCGACGGAGCTGGCGGCATGGTAGCGGATGCCGCCGCCCAATTCGCTGCTGGGGTCCGCAGGCGCCGCGCAGATCCGGCTGCTGTCGGAGAACAGCACCATGCGGCTCGTACCCTCGTTCTCCTCGAAGCGCCAGGCCAGCCCTTCCTCCGTCAACAGCCTGGTGACGAAATCAAGATCGGTCTCGCGGTACTGGCAGCAATAACTGCGCGCGACGGCGTCGTTCATGAACGAGGCGACCTCGCCGCTCCACGCCCATTGCGCATACGGCTGGTACGGTTCGAATACCGAATCGATGATCTCGACGACAGTCTTGTCTTGCCATGCACGGCTGTTACGCGCCTGGCTGAGCAGCCAGATCCAGGGGGAAAGCCGCAGCCGGTAACGCGACAGGCCGCCATCGCTACCGAGCGTGGCAACCTGGCTGACAAAGCCGGTGACGCCGGAACGGGCGCCATCGGCCAGGCTGATCTGCAAGCACGCTTCCTGTCCCAGCAACGACGCATGCGCGATTTTTGCCCGGGTGGAAAGGGCAATGACATCGACGCCACCGATGCCCAGCAGCTGCTCGTCGGCAGCAAATGCTTCGACCAGCAGACCGGCACCGTTGCGCTGATCCTTGAAGGTGAGTTCATACAGCCGCGTGTGGCTGCTGAACTCGGAGAGTGCGCTCAGTACTTCACCTGCCAGCGTTGAACTCATATGCAAGCGCGCCTTCTGCGGTAACGGGACAAGAAGATTCCTCTCGGAAAATACTAAGCCGATACCACTACCTACGCTTGCTACATATCAAGCTACGTAGAAAAGGTTCCTTGGATGATCCTGCCGTTGGCACCCTTCATTACTGACCGTCAGCGGGTTTCGGCGTACAGCTCGCGGCCGATCAGCATGCGGCGGATCTCGCTGGTGCCGGCGCCGATCTCGTACAGCTTGGCGTCGCGCCACAGGCGGCCGACCGGGTACTCGTTGATGTAGCCGTTGCCGCCCAGCGCCTGGATCGCTTCGCCGGCCATCCAGGTCGCCTTTTCGGCGCTGTACAGAATGGCGCCGGCGGCGTCCTTGCGCAGGTTGCGCACCGCTTCCGGCGTCGTCGCCCGGTCGCAGGCCTGGCCGACGGCATACACATAGGCCTTGCACGCCATCATGGTCGAGTACATATCGGCCAGTTTTCCCTGCATCAGCTGGAATTCGCCGATCGGCTGGCCGAACTGCTTGCGGTCGTGCACGTACGGCACCACCGCATCCATGCAGGCGGCCATGATGCCGAGCGGGCCTCCCGACAGCACCGTGCGTTCGAAGTCGAGGCCGGACATGAGCACGTTGACGCCCTTGCCGAGGCCACCGAGGACGTTTTCGGCCGGCACTTCGCAGTCGACGAACACCAGTTCGCCCGTGTGCGAGCCGCGCATGCCCAGCTTGTCGAGCTTTTGCGCCACCGAGAAACCCTTGAAACCTTTTTCCACCAGGAAGGCGGTCATGCCGCGCGGACCCGCCTCGAGATCGTTCTTGGCGTATACCACCAGCACGTCGGCGTCGGGGCCGTTGGTGATCCACATCTTGGTGCCGTTGAGCACCCAGCGGTCGCCCTTGAACTCGGCTTTCAACTTCATGCTGACGACGTCGGAGCCGGCGTTCGGCTCGGACATGGCGAGCGCGCCGATGTATTCGCCCGAGATCAGCTTCGGCAGGTACTTCATCTTCTGCTCTTCGGTGCCGTTGCGCTTGATCTGGTTGACGCACAGGTTCGAGTGGGCGCCGTAGGACAGCCCGACCGAGGCCGACGCCCGCGAGATCTCTTCCATCGCGACGATGTGCGCGAGGTAGCCCATGCCGGCGCCGCCGTACTGCTCGCCGACAGTGACGCCGAGGATGCCGAGGTCGCCCATCTTGCGCCACAGGTCCATCGGGAACTGGTCGCTGCGGTCGATGTCAAAGGCGCGCGGGGCGATTTCGGCGGCGGCAAACTGTTGCACCGTTTCGCGCAGGGCGGCGATGTCTTCGCCGTGGTCAAAGGTCAAGCCGGGCAGGTGCAGCATGTGGTCCTCGCAGGGGGTGGGCAAAGGTGGATGATATGTGACGTTAACGTAAACGTAAAGTAAAACCGCCGTCAGGGCGTGGCGTTGGTCGCTTCGGCCAGCATGCGCCGGCATTCGTCCTCGTGGGCGCTGATTTCTTCCAGCGCCATCTCGATGTCGGCCTGCTGCTGCTCGAGCGTTTCGCGCTGGTGCGCCAGCACGCCGAGGAAGCTTTTCATCTGCGCCACGGTGTCCTTCGGCGACTCGTACATGTCGACCAGGCTCTTGATCTCGGACAGGGTCAGGCCGAGCCGCTTGCCGCGCAAGGTGAGCTTGAGGCGGGTGCGGTCGCGCGCCGTATAGACCCGGCTGCGCCCGCCGGCGCCCTCGCGGCTTGGGCTGAGCAGGCCATGGTCTTCGTAGAAGCGGATGGCGCGCGCCGTGATGTCGAATTCGCGCGCCAGTTCGGCGATGGTGTAAGTGGACATGGGTGGCAGAGGAGTCGGGTGAAGTTGCGGATCCGGTTGCAAATTGCGGAATCGCTTAGAATGGTCCGGCGGCTTCCGTTTACGTCAACGTAAAGCACATTGTAGCGCGCCCCTTCGCTTTTATGAACACGAAAGATCTGCCGATGAACGCTCTCGAATCCCAGCTCGACTATCCGCTCGGCGATACCCTTCCCGCCATCGGCGCCGTCCACGAGCTGGCGCCGGGCCTGGGCTGGCTGCGCATGCCGCTGCCGTTCGCGCTCGACCACATCAACCTGTGGCTGCTCGGCGACGACGTCGAAGGGCGGGCCGGCTGGAGCGCGATCGACTGCGGCGTCGCCACCGACGCCACGCGCGCGGGGTGGGAACAGGTGTTCGCCGGCCACTTGCAGGGCCAGCCGCTGCTGCGGGTGTTCGCTACGCATTGCCACCCGGACCATATCGGCCTGTCGGACTGGCTGTGCCGCCGCTTCGACGCACCGTTCTGGATCACCACCGGCGAGTACGGGTTCGGTCGCATGATGTCGGCCGCCTTGCCCGGCGTCGACGGCACCGCCGCGATTCCCCATTTCCGCCGCCATGGCCTCGCCGGCGACGAGCTGCTCGAACAGCTGCAGTCGCGCCGCAACTACTTTCCGACCCTGGTGCCGGCCGTGCCCGAGTCGTACAGCCGCATGCTGGACGGCCAGCAGATCGCCATCGGCGCCCACCACTGGCGCGTGATCACCGGCTTCGGCCATTCGCCGGAACATGCGTCCCTGTATTGCGAAGCGCTCAAGGTGCTGGTCTCGGGTGACATGGTGCTGCCGCGCATTTCGACCAATGTCTCGGTATTCGCCGTCGAGCCGGAAGGCAATCCGCTGCAGCTTTATCTCGATTCGCTGTCGAAGTTCGACGGCCTGCCGGCCGACACGCTGGTGCTGCCTTCCCACGGCCGGCCGTTTCGCGGCCTGCACACGCGCATCGCCCAATTGCGCGCCCACCACGAGGAGCGGCTGGCCGAAGTGGTGGCCGCCTGCGCCGAGCCGCGCTCGGCGATGGACATCGTGCCGGTGATGTTCCGGCGCCCGCTCGACGCCCACCAGCTCACCTTTGCCCTCGGCGAAGCGCTGGCGCACCTGCACAAGTGCTGGTACGACGGCGTGGTGCGGCGGTTGACCGGTGCCGATGGCATCATCCGTTTCGAACGGACCGGCAGCCGCGCCGCCTGAGCGCCGTCCCGGATTGGACTGGGATTGGACTGGGATTGGTCCGGTCCGCCGCCGTCTGGCATGGTGAGCAACTTTTGAGCGCCATTTACTTTTTTTGCGGCCACCACTTGTGGACAGAACGGGCGGACGTTCCCGCACGGTATATACTCACAAAAGTGTTACATCGTACTCTCGCGATTGTCACGATTGGTCTGTTGACCGAAAGAGACTGACTTTCATCCCCATGCATGAAATAGTAACAATCATGAATTCATCTAACGAACGGGAAAGTTTCAGTGTGCGGCTGCAACAAGCGCTGAAGAACGCCCACTACTCGCCAGACAGTCCGACCCGCCTGGCCCGTGAATTTAACATTCGCTTCGAAGGGCGACCGATCACCGTTCATGCCGCCCGTAAATGGCTCGTGGGAGAGGCGATTCCCACCCAAGAGAAACTGCGGATGATTGCCCAGTGGCTGGGCGTGCCGGCCGAATGGTTGCGTTTCGGCGGGGCCGAAAGCACGGCGCCGAACGGCGAAGCGGTGAACGGCCTGTCGCGCTTCGAGTCCGCGGACGTGAAATTAATTGCCGACTTACAGCGACTAGACGAGCATCATCGTCAAATTGCGCGCGAATTTATTCGTATGCTGGTCAGAATAAACTACCAAAAGTAGATATTTGCAGTCGAAATTCATTTTCAAATTTCACATCGGCGGCCGCAGGCGGCCACTCTCCTTTCCGCTCCACAGTTCCCGTCGCCGCCGCTGCGGCGCTTGAGCAGGTGTAACAATCATTTCGCCGGACGAATAGTCATTGCAATACAGCGCAGTTGATGCACAATATAAAGATTGCGTCGACGCAAAATTCCGCCTGGAAAGTCAAAGCGAACTCAGCACAAAGCGCCGATAGTGGAACATAATCACCGTACCGAAGCCGAGGATTTAGCCGCCCTATGAAAAGCAACTACAGCAACACCGCGCAGCTCAAAGACTTGATGACCGTGCCGCCGATGACCGCGGCCCAGCATGCGGAAGTGATGCGCAAGCGCATCGCCCACCGCCGGATGGTCGAGGAAGCCAAGGAAATGAAGAAAGCCGACAGCTGGCAGTTCGACAAGCGCTGACGGCGCCGCCGTTGTAGACAATTCAGGCGTCGGCGGGCGGCTTCATGCCGGCCCAGCGCGGCGCCAGGCTGTGCTCGATGCCGAACAGGTCGATGACGCGGGCGACGGTATGATCGACCATGTCGTCGATGGTGGCGGGACGGTGGTAAAAGCTCGGCAGCGGCGGAAAGATAATGCCGCCCATTTCCGTCACCGCCGTCATATTGCGCAGGTGCGCCAGGTTGAACGGCGTTTCGCGCACCATCAGCACCAGCCGGCGCCGCTCCTTGAGGATGACGTCGGCCGCGCGCGCGATCAGGTTGTCCGACAGCCCCAGCGCCACAGCGGCCAGGGTTTTCATCGAACACGGCGCCACGATCATCCCGTCCGACTGGAACGAGCCGCTGGCGATCGCCGCGCCGACGTCGCGGTTCCTGTGCACCACATGGGCCAGCGCTTCGACGTCGCGCCGCTGCATGCCGACCTCCTGGTGCAGGGTCAGGCTGGCGGCCTCCGAGACGACCAGGTGCGTCTCGACCCCGTCGATGGCCGACAAATGCTGCAGCAGCCGCACGCCGTACACCGCGCCGGTGGCGCCGGTGATGGCGACGATCAGCCGCTGCGGCCCCGATTTAGCCATTCAACAATGTCTTCAGTTCGCCGGACTCGAACATCTCGTTCATGATGTCGGAGCCGCCGATGAATTCGCCGTTGACGTACAGCTGCGGGATGGTCGGCCAGTTCGAGAAATCCTTGATCCCCTGGCGCACTTCCGGGTCGTCGAGCACGTTGACGGTGGCGATGTTCTCGACGCCGCAGGCCTTCAGGATCTGGATCGCACGGCCCGAAAAGCCGCACTGCGGGAACTGGGCGGTGCCCTTCATGAACAGCACCACCGGCGTGGTGCTGACGGTCTCTTTGATCCAGGTATGTACGTCGCTCATGGCTGCCTCGGTGAAAAATGGTTAGATAACGGCATTTTATAAGAAAACGCCTGTTGCAGTCGGGCGCGATGAAAAGCTGGTGTCAGGTCTGACATTCGGACATTTCAAAATCAAAATGTCCGAATGTCAGACCTGACACCAGACCGTGCACGAAATGTCCGAATGTCAGACCTGACACCAGCACTTGCTGAGCGCGGTCGATCGGTGAACGATGCGCGGTATGGGTCCCCGCCTCCGCGGGGAGTCGTTTCCGCCAGTGGCGAAAACGACGGTCTTCGGGCCAGCTGCATACGAACGTCGTTCCCGCGGAGGCGGGAACCCATGCCATCGCGGATCAGTAGCGCGCTGGCTTTATCCACGCAGCTTGGCGAAAGCGGCAGCCATGCTGCCGCCCGGCGCCGGCGCCTTGTCCGACTTCTGGTGCTGCGCCAGGCGCTTGCCGTCGGTGCGGTCGCCGCGCTGCTCCGGCTTGGCGCCCGGCTGCGGCGCGCTGTCGGTCAGCCGCATCGTCAGCGCGATGCGCTTGCGCTTCTCGTCCACCTCCAGCACCTTCACGCGCACCACCTGGCCGGCTTTCACCACCGAGTGCGGATCCTTCACGAACGTGTTCGACAGCGCCGAGATGTGCACCAGGCCATCCTGGTGCACGCCGATGTCGACAAAGGCGCCGAAGGCGGCGACGTTGGTGACCACGCCCTCGAGGATCATGTCCGGGCGCAGGTCGCGCAGTTCTTCGACGCCTTCCTTGAAGGTGGCGGTGGTGAACTCCGGCCGCGGGTCGCGCCCCGGCTTTTCCAGCTCTTTCAGGATGTCGGTGATGGTCGGCACGCCGAACTTGTCGTCGGCGTAGCGCGCCGGGTTGAGCGTTTTGAGCAGCGCGGCGTCGCCGATCACCGTCTTCATGTCGCGCTTGATGTCGGCCAGGATCTTCTCGACCAGCGGGTACGATTCCGGGTGCACCGCCGAGGCGTCGAGCGGATTGTCGCTGCCCATCACGCGCAGGAAGCCGGCCGCCTGCTCGAAGGTTTTTTCGCCCAGCCGCGGCACGGCTTTGAGCGCCGCGCGCGAAGCAAACGCGCCCTTCATGTCGCGGTAGGTGACGATGCTCTGCGCGACCGACGCCGACAGGCCCGACACGCGCGCCAGCAGCGGCGCCGACGCCGTATTGACGTCGACGCCGACCGCGTTGACGCAATCTTCCACCACCGCGTCGAGCGAGCGCGCCAGCTGCGACTGCGAGACGTCGTGCTGGTACTGGCCGACGCCGATCGACTTCGGATCGATCTTCACCAGTTCGGCCAGGGGATCTTGCAGCCGGCGCGCGATCGACACCGCGCCGCGCAGCGACACGTCCATGTCGGGCAGCTCGCGGGAGGCGAATTCGGACGCCGAATAGACCGAGGCGCCGGCTTCGGATACGACGATCTTGGTCAGCTTCAATTCAGGACGCTGCTTGATCAAGTCCTGCGCCAGCTTGTCGGTTTCGCGCGAGGCGGTGCCGTTGCCGATCGAGATCAGGGACACGTTGTGCTTGGCCGCCAGCTGGCCGAGCAGGTGCAGCGAGCCGTCCCAGTCGTTCCGCGGCTGGTGCGGGTAGATCACCGCGGTGTCGACCACCTTGCCGGTGGCGTCGACCACGGCCACCTTGACGCCGGTGCGCAGGCCCGGGTCCAGGCCCATGGTGGCACGCGGGCCGGCGGGCGCGGCCAGCAGCAGGGCCTTGAGGTTGAGCGCGAAGACGTTGATGGCGTCGAGTTCCGCTTTTTCGCGCAGGGCGCCCATCAACTCGGTCTCGAGGTGCATGAAGCTTTTCACGCGCCAGGTCCAGCGCGCGGTGTCGGAGAGCCACTTGTCGGCCGGGCGGCCCAGGTTCTTGATGCCGAAGCGGGCGGCGATGCGGCCTTCACAGGGATTGTGCGGCGCGTCCCACTTCGGCTTTTCCGCCTCGGTGTCGAGCCGCAGGATCACGTCGAGCATGCCTTCGCGACGCCCGCGCAAGAGCGCCAGTGCGCGGTGCGACGGCACCGTGCCGATCGCTTCCGAGTAATCGAAGTAGTCGGCGAACTTCTCGCCTTCGTCCTGTTTGCCGGCGACGACCTTCGATTCGACGATGCCGTGCTCGCGCACGTACTCGCGCAAGGAGGCCAGCAAGGTGGCGTCCTCGGCGAAGCGCTCCATCAGGATCTGGCGGGCGCCGTCGAGCGCGGCTTTGGTGTCCGTCACGCCGGGGTTGTTGCCGTCGTCGCTGGTGAAGGCCTCGCGCAGGTAGTTGGCCGCTTCTTGCTCGGGGTTGATGGTCGGATCGGCCAGCAGGCCGTCCGCCAGCGGCGCCAGGCCCGCCTCGATGGCGATCTGCGCCTTGGTGCGGCGCTTCTGTTTATAGGGCAGGTAGAGGTCTTCGAGCCGGGTCTTGTCCTCGGCGTGGGTGACGGCATCCAACAGCGCCGGGGTCATCTTGTTCTGGTCGGTGATCGAGGCGATGATTGCGGCGCGGCGGTCTTCCAGCTCGCGCAGGTAGCGCAGGCGCTCTTCGAGCAGGCGCAGCTGGATGTCGTCGAGGCCGCCGGTCGCTTCCTTGCGGTAGCGGGCGATGAAGGGCACGGTGGCGCCTTCGTCGAGCAGGGCGATGGCGGCGGCAACCTGCACCGGTTTGGCGGCAAGTTCAATGGCGAGGCGTTGTTCGATAGTAGGGAGCATGAGGGCCATCCAGGTGAGTCAAGGCTGGAATGATACGCAATCGAGCGCAATGTGCCAGTCTTGACAGCCTAAACTCCGTGTGCAACAGGAAACCGGGGGCGAAAGGGTGCGCCGGGCGCTTTGCGCCACCGCCAGCGCGAAATGGCGAATCGCCGGCGAGCGGCGTGGCCCTGGGCCAATGTTATGCTTGCTTGGAGGAAACTTCCGCTTGCGGGGATTTCTGCGAAGCCTCGAAGTCCGCATATCCTTGCATGACCAGCTCGTAAGTCTTGTCGATATTGCTGGCGATATCGCCTTGCAGCACCTTGAGGCCATTCAGGATTTCGCGCCCTTCCTGGAAGCCTTTTTCCATGCCGCTGCGAATGGTGTCCATGAAACTTTTCAGCGCCGTGTCCGGGTCTTCGTCAGGGTGCTGCGCCTTGTACGCATCGAAGAAGGCGGTCGACAGCGTCACGATCCGACCCGCCGTGCCTTCCGGCGTATTGTCATGGCCGGCTGCGTTCTGAATCGCGTTCTCGCCGAACTGCGGCTGCAAAGCTTCGTTCAGGTTGGTAATCGCAGTCTTGTACAACAAGGCCAGCGGTTCGTTTTGGGTGTTGATCGATACCTCGAGCGAAGCCTGGACGATAGAAATGTTCAAGAGGTTTTTTGCTTCAACCGCCGCCGTGATCTTGTTGTTCGGCTTGACCGACGCGGCACCGGCGTCATCGGCGGGTTTGGCCGCGGGGCTGCTGCCGATAGTGGGAAATGCCATTGCGTTCTCCATGTACAGAAGTGGGCGACGACCAGGAAATGCCAGTCTTCTGCTACGGGTAACGGCAGAAATCGGCGAAACTGCAGCCGGCTCGGACAACCAGCCATGCTGGTGGGGTGGCTGGCGCTGGCCGACGGCTTGCTGCGCTACCGCCGCCGGTCGGAAGGCCGAGCGGTGGCATAAACGCCACACCGTCCCGCCCGCCAACGGCCGCGCCGGCCATCCACTGTTGACCTGACCGGCTTGTTTTAGCGGCTGTTTGAGGCCATGATGTCAGACCAACGCTCCCGGCTGCCTGTGCAACACGGCCAAGGTGACAGTTGCGACTGTTGCATGGTGTAATGTTTTTCCGTTGCGAACGATCCGGAACAAAACAAGCGCGCGAGGATGGCGCATAATGTCGGGTCTTGTCTTTTTTGATACAGAGTGCAAAGAACAATGCGAACAATGGATTTGATGCGCGACGCTCCTCCCGATGCCCCGGCAGGGCCCCCGGCCCAGCCGGCGGCACCCGCCCAGCCACTGGCCGCCCCGGTGGCCAGCTGGCTGCAGCGGGTCGACGCCGCCGCCCACCCGCAGCCCAAGCTCACCGCCGAAGTCAAGGATCCCAAGCTCGCCCAGTACAAGTTCGTCTACGTGCTGGCCCCCACCAGCGGCGGCCGCCATGTCGCCTTGTGCCTGTGCAAGGCCCGCCTGCGCCCGAACGGCGAAGTGGCCGCCGCCAGCCCGGTGTCGGAAGTGTTCTCGCTGCTGTCGGCGCCGCCCGCCTATCTGGAAGGCGATGACGAAGACCTGGTGCGTTTCTTCATCGCCATGCGCAGCGGCGCCTCCCAAAGCAGTTCGGCGACCGAGCCGAAAGGCAAGATCGGCGCCATCCTGCTGCAGATGCTGCTCGAGCAGGACAAGCTGCTGTGGGCCAATTCCTGGCCCGACATGTCCAGCGGCCTGGTCTATCCGCTGCAGGCAGGTCCCGTGCGCAAGGCCAACCTGGTGTGGCGCGACGAAGGCCGCACCGCGCGCCTCGGCTGGCAGGTCGAGCCGGCGCCCGGCGCCACCCACAGCGCCGCCGACCAGATCGACTACATGCTGCCGACCGATCCGCCTTGGTATATCGATAACCTGTCGTGCGGCGCGCTGGAACTGAACCGCGGCGGCGTCGACATCTCGCTGGCCGAACTGCAGGCGCTGGTGGCGCAGGCGCCTGCGCTGACCGGCAGCGACAAGCGGCGCGTGTCGCAGCTGCTGCTGGCGCACGGCCTGCAACAGCTGATGCCGCTGCCGCAGCCGCTGACCCAGCGCCTGCGCGACGACGTCAAGCCGCGAGCGCACCTGCTGCTCGACTCGGTCCAGCTGGCCGACGGCAGCACCCAGCGCTGGCACGACGTCGCCGTGCTGTCTTACGATTACGACAGCGAGCGCGTCTCGTTCGACCCGGCCCAGCGCGTGGTGCGCCAGGTCGGCGACGTCACCGAGGTGATGTCGCGCGACGCCGAAGCCGAGGCGGCGGCGCTGGGCGCCCTGCTGGCGCTCGGTTTCCGCAAGCCGACCACGGCGCCGCTGAACGGCCTGTCCGGCGCGCTGCAGCTGGAAAGCCAGGCCCACTGGCTGCGCTTTGCCACCGGCGACCTCGACGCGCTGGCGGAAGCCGGCTGGCACGTGCAGCGCTCCAGGCATTACCGCTACGACGTGGTGCCGGTGGAAGACTGGTACGCCGAAATCGACCAGCCGGCCGAAGCGGGCAACGCCTGGTTCGAGCTGGAGCTGGGCATCGTCGTCAACCAGAAAAGGGTGCCGCTGCTGCCGGTGCTGGTGCAGCTGATCCGCAGCGCGCCCTCCGACTTCGACCCGGACGTGCTGGCCGCGCACGGCGAAGCCGACCAGATGCTGGCGACCTTGCCGGACGGCCTGCGCGTGGCGCTGCCGTGGGGCCGCCTGAAGCCCATCCTCGGCACGCTGGGCGAACTGTACTTCAGCGACAAGATCAAGAACCGCGTGCGCTTGTCGACGCTCGACGCCGGCCGCCTGGAGGAACTGGCGCGCGGCACCGAACTGCGCTGGTTCGGCGGCGAGCAGCTGCGCGAGACCGGCCGCAAGCTCAGCCTGTTCGGCTCGGTGCAGAAGGTGGCCGCCCCCGCCGGCCTGCAGGCAACACTGCGCGACTACCAGGCCGACGGCCTGGCGTGGATGCAGTTCCTGCGCGAGTACGACCTGGCCGGCATCCTGGCCGACGACATGGGCCTGGGCAAGACAGTGCAGACGCTGGCCCACATCCTGGTCGAAAAGGAAGCCGGCCGCCTGACCAGCCCGGCGCTGGTGATCGCCCCCACCAGCCTGATGACCAACTGGCAGGACGAGGCGGCCCGCTTCGCCCCCGGCCTGCGCGTGCTGCTGCTGCAAGGCAAGGAGCGACTCGAGCTGTTCGACCAGATCGACGACTGCGACCTGGTCCTGACGACCTACGCGCTGCTGCCGCGCGACGAGGAAAAGCTGCGCGAGCACAGCTACCACCTGGTCATCCTCGACGAATCGCACTACATCAAGAACAACCGCTCGAAGGCGGCGCAAAGCGCGGGGCTGCTGAGCTCCCGCCACCGCCTGTGCCTGACCGGCACGCCGCTGGAAAACCACCTGGGCGAACTGTGGTCGCAATTCCACTTCCTGCTGCCGGGCCTGCTGGGCGACGAGAAAACCTTCAACAGCCAGTTCCGCCACCCGATCGAGCGCCAGGACGACCCGCTGCGGCGCGCACTGCTGAACCGCCGCATCAAGCCCTTCCTGCTGCGCCG
>JBBRXM010000124.1:0-12525 GCA_038248405.1 Burkholderiales bacterium | reverse complement strand
GCGTCGTTCATGAACGAGGCAACCTCGCTGCTCCAGATCCATTGCGCGTACGGCTGGTAAGGCTCAAATACCGAATCGATGATCTCGACGACAGTCTTGTCCTGCCATGCACGGCTGTTGCGCGATTGGCTCAGCAGCCAGATCCATGGAGAAAGACGCAGCCGGTAGCGCGACAGCCCTCCGTCGCTACCTAGCGTGGCGACCTGGCTCACATACCCTGTGAAGCCGGAACGGGTGCCGTCCGCCAAGCTGATCTGCAAGGTGGCCTCCTGCCCGAGCAACGAGGCATGCTCGACCTTCGCCCGGGTGGAAAGGGCAATGACATCGACTCCGCCGACGCCCAGCAGCTGTTCGTCAGCGGCAAATGCTTCGACCAGCAAACCGGCGCCGTTGCGCCGATCCTTGAAGGTGAGCTCATACAGTCTGGTGTTGCTTGAGAACTCGGCCAGCGCCGACAGCACTTCCGCAGCGAGAGTGGATATCATGAGCGGCAGCCTCTTCCCAAATAACCGGCACAAATGCCTGTCGGAAAATACTAAGCCTGCCCAATCACCCTCATTTGTTCGGTATCAATAGTTGGAGGCATTGATCATGAACTGTGGATCGTCACCCGCTGCCTGAACTGCGCCGAATATTGTGGATCCAGCGTGCCCATCATCCGGTCCCAGAACAGGAAGTACCAGCCGTAGTTGTAGCGCGCCCTGGCATGGTGGTCGTTGTGCGCGACGGAAGTATTGATCCAGCGGCCGAGCCAGTGCTGTCCCGTGCCGGCAGGCAGTAATTCATAGCCCAAATGCGCGTACACCGCGTACGCCGTATTTATCCAGGTAAACGTCAGCAGCGCCAGCCCGGTCGTCGGCATCAGCACCAGGATCAGCACGCCCGACAGGCTGTCGACCACTGCCTCCAGCGGCGAAATCGAGTACGTCGACCACGGATTGGGATTGGTGGAGCGGTGATGGGTACGGTGGAACCAGCGGAACAGGCGCCGGTGGTGCATCGCCCGGTGCGTCCAGTAAAAATAAGTGTCCTGGATGACGGCCATCAGCGCGATGCTGACAAAAAAGTAGAGCCAGCCGCGCTCGTCAACGTGGCGGTAAAACTGCGTGTAGCGGCCAAAGCCGAACAGGAACAGCAGCGGCACCACGTTGGAAAGAATGACGATGCTGACGACCGAGGTCAGCATTTCCCGACCAATCTGGCGGTGCCCGACCGCTGCGGCCTGCAAGCGCGGACGCCGCTGGGGCCATCGTCGCCAGCACAGCCAGGCCAGCGAAAACAGCGCCAGCACGCTCAGGTAAAACCAGGCGCTGTGGCGCACGTTGGTGACCATGCGGCCGAGCGCATGTTGCACCGAAAACGGAATCTGCCAGTCGTGCATGCCGTCCCTATTTGAGACGGTAGATGACGTCCACCGACTGCGACATCTTGATGATGTTGATCATGAAGAGCGCGTCGCGGTCGTATTCGTTCTTGCTGCCGCCGCCGGTCCGGGTAAAACGCACCGGCTCGTTGGCGGCCAGTCCCATCGCCCGCGTCATGTTCTTCAGTTCCCCGGGCGAGGCGCCCGCCACCGGCCCCAGCTTGCGACCGAAGCCGGCCGCCATCGCCTCCGCCCGCGTCCGCGCCGACTTGATCGCCGCGGCGGTCAGCTCCACCTCCACCTGCTCGCGGGCGGTGGTGTCGAAACCGGTCATGAAGCCGTCCAGGTTCGCCATGTTAAGCAGGTTCGACACCAGCGGTTTCCACTTCGACAAATCGGCCACCTTGATGTGCACGCCGCACTTGATGTCGTACTGCGACACGCCCGGCGCCGACTGTTCACCCTTGCGCATGTCCTTGCGGATATCGCGGATCTCGATGTCGCCCGCCGGCAAGCCGAGCGTGGCGAGCATCGCGCGCAGTGCGACGACCCGCTCTTCCACCAGCTGGCGTGCGGCTTCCGGATTGGTGTGTCCGCCCCAGATCTCGAAATCGATCTCGCCGACGTCCGGCGCCACATACCGCCAGCCGTTGCCGGTCGCATGGATGAACGGGAAGTCCGGCAACTGCGACGCCGTGACGGCCAGCGGCGCCAGCACCAGCGCGGCGACGACGATAAATTTTTTCAGCATAGGTTCTCCTTGGAAATAGTGTCGTTCAATTATTCTCTGAGCGCAAGCGCCGGCGACATCCGCACCGCCGTCAGCGTGTGGCGCAGCGTCGCCGCCAACGCCACCAGGGCGACGCAGGCGAATGCGCACAGCAGCGGCCAGGCGCCCATCGGCGCGCGTTCCTGGAAGCCGGCCAGGTAGCGCTCGGTCGCGACCCAGGCCAGCGGTAGCCCCACCAGCGCGCCGATGCCCACCAGCACGCCGAATTCGCGCGCCATCAGGCGGCCGATGTCGCCGCCGGCCGCGCCGTACAGCTTGCGCAGCACGATCTCGCGCGAGCGCCGCTTGACGCTGTAGGCCGACAGCACGTAAATGCCGAACGACGCCAGCGCGGTGGCGACCACACTGGCGCTGGCGAGGATCCTGGCCAGCCGCGCGTCGTCGCTGTAGTTCTGGGCGAACACGCCGGCGGCCGCGTCGATCGTCAGCAAATCGTTGGGGAAATGCCGCGTCCACAGCATCTCGATCTGCGCCCGCACGGCCGCAACCGGACCACTCGCCCGCACCGTCAGCACGTCCTGGTCCTGGTTGACCAGGTACACCAGGGGCTCCGGCGTCTGGCGCAGCGTCTGGTAGCGCAGGTCCGGCGCGATGCCGACGATGCGCTGCCGCTGGTCGTACATCTGCCCCACCGCGGCTTCGGGCGAGGCGAACCCGAGCACGCCAGCCGCGCGCGCGTTGAGCACCACCGACATGCTGCCGGCGCCGTCGAGCGCGGGATCGAGCAGCCGGCCGGCCAGCGGCCGCACCTGGTAGACCTGGAAAAACTCCGGGCTGACCAGCTTGGTTTCGAGCGACACCGGTTCGCGCCCCGGCCGGCTCACCAGCGACGTCACCTTGTTACCGTCGCGGCCAATCGCCTCCGAGATGGTGGTAACGCCGCCGACACCGGGCAGCCTTGCCAATTCCGCGCGGAAGGCTGATCCCGACGCCGCCGCCCGCTTTTGCGGCAAGTTCAATACCAGCAACGGTGCGGCGTCGAAGCCGGGGTCGGCCTGGCTGGCGTGGCGGGTCTGCCAGCTGACGGCCAGCGTCAGCGCGATCAGGCAGATCGCGGCAGCGAACTGGAACGCCGACAGCGCCCGCCGCACCGCCAGCCCGTGCGCCGTTTCGCTGTTGCCGCGGCCCTGGATGGCAGTGCCGATCGGCTGGCGCAGCGCCAGCCACGCCGGATACAGCGCCGACAGCAGCCCCACCAGCGCGCCCAGCAGCAGCATCGCGGCGCAATTTTCCGGAGTGAACATCCCGTCCAGCTTGCGGTTGACCAGCACGGCAAACAGCGGCAGCGCGACCCAGGACAGCAGCAAGCCGGCCAGCGTGGCCAGCATCGACACCACCAGCGACTCGGCGATAAACTGCCCGGCAAGGCGCGCACCACTGACGCCGAGCACCTTGCGGATGCCGATTTCGCGCTGGCGCCCGAGCGTGCGCACGGTGGCCAGGTTGACGTAGTTGGCGCTGGCCAGGAGCAGGATCAGCACGGCGAGCGCGGCCAGGCCGGCGACGCCCGTCTTGTTGCCATAGTTGGCGCCGTTGCGTCCGGCCGCCAGGTCGCTGTCGAAATAGAATTCGGACAGGCGCGTCATGGCGATCTCCGTCAACGGCCTGCCCTTGGCGGCATTTTTCCATGCTGCCGGCACCTTGGCGTCGCGCTCGCGCGTGACGGCCTCCTGCAGCAGCGCGGCCAGGCCGGCGGCATTCACCTGCGCCGCCGCCTTGACATAGACGCGGGCGCGGCGCGACCACTCGAAGCCTTCGCGCTTGCTCGGCGGATCGAAGCTGTGTGCGCCGGCGCCGACCAGGGCGTCGACATCGATGCTGGTGTTGGCGGGCAGGTCGGGCAGGATGGCCTGCACTTCCAGCGTGGCGCCGTCGATCTGCAGCCGTTTTCCCAGCGCATCGGCCTGGCCGAACAGCTTGATCGCCGTCTCGCGGCTCAGTACCAGCGCATCGGGCCGCGCCAGCGCCGCATGGGCATCGCCGGCGATGGCCTTGATGCCGAAAAAATCGAGGAAATTGGCGTCGGCCACTTGCAGCGTCAGCGGCACCACGCGCTGGTCGATGCGGGCGGCGAGCTCGAACGCCTTGGCCGAGGTCGCCGTGACGCCCGGCCCGCTCTTGACGGCGATGTCGCGCAAGGGCGGCGGCGCCGAGGCACCCCAGTCGGGGCGCGGCAGGAAATTGCGGCGTTCCTTGACGACAAAAATGTGTTCGCTGTCCGAAATCGTCGCGTTGTACGTGAGACAGTAGCGCACGAAGCCGAGCAGCAGGAAACAGACGGCGAAGCCGACCGCCAAGCCGCACACCACCGCGCCCGAGTATCCCGGTTCCTTGAGCAACAGGCGCCAGCCGATACGAAAGTGTCGCAAGTTCATCAGGGACTCCCTCATGTAGACAATGTTGTCTATGCTATGGACATCCACCGGCCAAGGCAAGTTATTTGAACATAAATATATTGTTAGACACTCTGGTCTAGATGCGCTACCCTGAGAAAAAAGGACCGCACCATGACCGCCACACCGAAGATCCCCAAACCCACGGCAGCCGAGCTCGACCTCCTGCAGACGCTGTGGCCGCTGGGCGCCGCCACCGCCAAGCAGGTACACCAGGAAATCCTGAAAGAACGGCCCGACGTCACTTACGCCACCGTGCTGCGCCTGATGCAGATCATGCACACCAAGGGCTTGCTGATCCGCGACGAGAGCGAACGTTCCCACGTGTACGCGCCGGCGCAGGCGCAGGACTCGCTGCAGACCAACCTGCTCAAGGACCTGATCCAGAAGGCGTTTTCCGGCTCGGCCAAGGCGCTGGTGCTGGCGGCGCTGCGCAGCGGCATCTCCAAGAAAGAGCGCGATGAAATCGAAGACCTTCTGAAAGAAGAGAAGAAATGAACATCGACGCCGCCCTCCTCGTCAGCAGCGTCGGCATGACCCTGCTCCACTTCGTCTGGCAAGGTGCGCTGATCGGCTGCGCCACCGCGCTCGCCCTCATCGCCATGCGCAACGCCCGGCCGCAGCAGCGTTACGCGCTGGCCTGCGCTGCGCTCCTGCTGTGCCTGGTTTGGCCGGCGCTGGAACTGGCGGCCCGCCTGTCGGGCGCCGACGCCGCCGCCGTCACCATGGCAGGAGCGATGCTGGCTGGCACGGGCGCGGCTGGCGCCGGCGTGCCGGGCTGGTTCGCCGGCAAGCTGCCGCTGCTGGTGATGGCCTGGGCGGCCGGCAGCGCCGCACTGACACTGCGCATGGGCCTGGGACTGGTGTGGATAGGCCGCATTGCCAGCAAGCAGGCCAGCGACCCGCAATGGCAGGCCTGGCTGTCGGCGATGGCGCTGCGTATCGGCATCACGCGCGAAGTGCGCCTGCGTGTCGTCGAGCACCTGGCCAGCCCGGTGACGGCCGGCTGGTGGCGCCCCGTGGTGCTGGTGCCGGCCGCGCTGGTCACGGGCATGCCGCCGGACCTGCTCGAGGCCCTGCTGGCGCACGAACTCGGTCACGTCAAGCGGTTCGATTACCTCGTCAACCTGGTCCAGAACGTCGTCGAGGCCCTGCTGTTCTACCATCCGGCGGTGTGGTGGCTCTCGCGCCGCATCCGCGCCGAACGCGAGCAGATTGCCGACGACGTCGCCGTCAGCCACCTGGGCGACGCGCGCCTGCTGGCGCGCGCCCTGTCCGAGTTGGAGAAAATCCAGTTTTCCGGCCATCACCTGGCGCAGGCGGCCAACGGCGGCGACCTGATGCTGCGGATCAAGCGGCTGCTCAGGCCCGACGCCCAGGCGCTGAACTGGAAAGCGGCGATCCCGGTGCTGGGTCTGGCCGCCGCGTTCGTGGCCGGCTGCGCGCAGATGCCCGCCGCCGACAAGGCGCCGGCGCCGATCATCGCAGCAGTGGCCAACTTTGCCAGCTGCGCCAAGCCAGTGTGGCCAAAGCAATCCCTGCGCGACGAGAACACCGGCACGGTGACGCTCGGCTTCAAGATCAGCGAGGACGGCCGCGTCGACGATTCCCTGGTGAAGAAGTCGAGCGGCTTCGTGGCGCTCGACGAGGCCGCCCGCGAGGGCATCGCCAAGTGCCGCTTCAAGCCGGCCACCCAGGGCGGCAAGCCGGTCGCCGCGTGGATGCAGATGCAATACGTCTGGACGCTGGAGTAGGCGTTAGCGCGTCGGCGTTGGTGGGCGGATTGCCGAAATCGGGAACCGAGGGAAGAGTTAAATAAATTGACGTCATCCTCGCGCAAGCGGGGATCCATGCTGAGCCTGGCCCATCGAAACAGACGCTGAGCATGGGTCCCCGCTGCGCGAGGATGACGGATCGAGCGCCAGCGATTGTTCGAACTACCGCGCGATCACACTGCCGAGACGTCGATCTCCGCTTCCGTCGCTTCCAGCACCTGTTCCTTGGTCACGCCAGGCGCCAGTTCGGTCAGCTTCAGTCCCTTGTCGGTCACTTCGATCACGCCCAGGTCGGTGATGATCAGGTCGACCACGCGCACGCCCGTCAGCGGCAGGTTGCACTGCTTGAGGATCTTGTGCGAGGTGCTGCCGTCCTTGGCGGTGGCGACGTGCTCCATCACCACGATCACCCGCTTGACGCCGGCCACCAGGTCCATCGCGCCGCCCATGCCCTTGACCATCTTGCCCGGAATCATCCAGTTGGCCAGGTCGCCATGCTGCGACACCTGCATCGCGCCGAGGATCGCCAGGTTGATCTTGCCGCCGCGGATCATGCCGAACGAGTCGGCCGAGCTGAAGTAGGCCGAGCCGGGCAGTTCGGTGACGGTCTGCTTGCCTGCGTTGATGATGTCCGCGTCGACTTCATCTTCGGTCGGGAAGGGGCCGATGCCGAGCAGGCCGTTTTCCGACTGCAGGAACACTTCGATATTGTCCGGTACGTAGTTCGCTACCAGCGTCGGCAGGCCGATGCCGAGGTTGACGTAAAAACCGTCCTGCAATTCTTTCGCTGCGCGCGCAGCCATTTCATCACGAGTCCATGCCATGTTAGTCTCCGAATTTCTGGTTATTTGGAACGCACGGTGCGCTGTTCGATGCGCTTTTCCGGGTTCGCGTTGACGACGATGCGGTGCACGAAGATGCTCGGCAGGTGCACTGAATCGGGATCGATCTCGCCAATCTCCACCAGTTTCTCGACTTCCACGATGGTGATCTTGCCGGCCATCGCCACGTTCGGATTGAAGTTGCGCGCGGTCTTGCGGAACACCAGGTTGCCGGCGCGGTCAGCCATGTAGGCCTTCACCAGCGACACGTCCGGCGTCAGGCTGCGTTCGAGCACGTACTCTTCGCCGTCGAACTGCTCGGTCGGCTTGCCCTCGGCGACGATGGTGCCCACGCCGGTCTTGGTGTAGAAGGCAGGAATGCCGGCGCCGCCGGCGCGCAGCTTTTCAGCGAGCGTGCCCTGCGGGGTGAATTCGATGTCCAGTTCGCCGGCCAGGTACTGGCGCGCGAACTCCTTGTTTTCGCCCACGTACGACGAGATCATCTTCTTGATCTGGCGGGTGTAGAGCAGCAGCCCGAGGCCGGCGTCGTCGACGCCGGCATTGTTGGAGATGGCCGTCAGGTCTTTCACGCCGGAATCGCGCAAGGCCACGATCAGGGCCTCCGGGATGCCGCACAGGCCGAACCCGCCGACGGCGATGGTCTGGCCGTCTTGTACGATACCGGCCAGCGCCGATGCCGCATCAGGATAAACTTTATTCATACCCGTCCCTTTTATAGTTAAGCCGAAAACGCTCTTTCTGTACCTCAGAGTAGATTCTCAGCATAAAATACGCGAGCCAAAAGCACAATACCGTAGAACTACCTGTCATTCCAACAACCGGGATTCAACGATTTGCACGAGATCAAAGCATCCTACGCGCTAGACTACGAGACAATCTTCCAGCACGCGCCGGTTGGCATGTGCATCTCGGTCGACCGCGTGATCCAGTCGGCCAACGAGGCGCTGGCGACGATGTTCGGCTACGACTGCGCCGCGCTCGAGGGCCAGTCCTTCCAGGTGCTGTACCCGACGCTGGTGGAATTCCTGCGCACGGGCGACCGCATCATCCCGATCATGAACGTCAAGGGACGCTATTCGGACGAGCGCATCATGCGCCGCGCCAACGGCGAGCTGTTCTGGTGCCACGTGAGCGGCCGCGCGCTCGACCCGCAGCAGGCGCTTGGCGCCGGCGTGTGGACGTTCGAGGACGTCAGCGAAAAGCGGCCCGTGACGGCCGAGCTGACCCCGCGCGAGCGCGAGATCGCGGCGCTGTTAGTGGAAGGCAAGACGAGCAAGGTGATTGCGCGCGAAACGGATCTGAGCCCGCGCACGGTGGAGATGCACCGCGCCAAGCTGATGCGCAAGTTCGCCGCGTCGACGTCGTCGGAGCTGGTGCACAAGCTGATTGGCGTGTCGCGCTAGGAAGAGGTTCGCGCGACGAGACGGAACTTGCGCGCCTCTTGCACGATCTAATTAAATCTACTCACTCGTTCGCCAGGAGGAGCCATCATGGACGGGTTGAAACTTCGCGCCATCATCGTAAGCGCCCTGCTGCTGTCAGGCTGCGGCAGCATGACTACCCAGCAGCGCAACACGGCGATCGGCGCCGCAGTCGGCGGAGTAGCCGGTTCGGCGCTCAGCGATGGCAGCACCGCCGGCACGGTCGGCGGCGCCGTCGCGGGCGGGCTGATCGGCAGCCAGGTCAAGCGCTAATCGTTGTCGACGCGCCTGGCAAGGCGATCGGGCGATGACGCCTTGGCTGGGTGCGTCCATTGAAGGAGGCATCACCATGAATTCCCTGCATCTTTCCCCCATCCTGGCTGTGCTTGCGTGTGCCGCCGCGGTCTCGGCGCCGTTGCAGCCACAGGACGACACGGCCGGCGCGCTGCCCGAAGCGCAAACCCAGAACGGCATCCGCTACGTCTGCGGCGGCGTCGGCAGCGACGAGGCCGCGGCCCTGAAGCGCGCGGCGCGCGATCACAACCTGGAACTGACGTTCGCCACGCGGGACGGAAGTTTTCTGGCGGACGTCGACGTCACCATCGCCGCCGCACGCGGGCGCTCGCTGCTGACCACCACATGCGACGGCCCCATCATGCTGGTGGACCTGCCCAAAGGCGGCACCTACAAAGTCAGCGCCGAGGTAAACGGCAGGGAAGCATCAGGCAAGGTACAGCTGCAGTCCCATGCCAAGGGCAAGCACCTGGCGCTGGTACTGCCGCGCGAGGTGGGCGAACAAGGCTGAGCCGGCGTTATGCCGCCGGCAGCAGCGCGCGGATCTGGTCGGGCAGCGGCGTCGATTTCTCGGCCGGAAAATCCACCCACACGACTTTGGCGCCGCCCTCGGCGTATACCGCGCCGGGCAGGCCGTCCTCGCCGATCAGCCGGATCTCGTGGATCATCTCGAAGCTCGACCGCCCTGGCGACCCCACCAGCGTGGTCACTTCGATCTCGCCCGGGTACTTCAGCTGCTTGAGGAAAGAGCAGCGCGCATTGACGATCACCGGGCCGTGACCCTTGGGATCGGGCGCGCAGCCGACGGCGTCGAACCACGAGATGCGCGCCTGCTCGATATAGCGGAAGTACACCGTATTGTTGACGTGTCCCATCGCATCCATGTCGCCCCAGCGGATCGGCATGCGCATCGAGTGGACTTGCTTCACCGGGACTTGCTTGACCGTCATTGCGCCATCATGCCGTCATCGGCGGTGATGATGGCGCCGTTGATGAAGTGGGTTTCCTCGGCCGCCAGCAGCAGCAGCAGGCCGTCGAGGTCTTCCGGCTTGCCCGGACGCTTGCGCGGCAGCAGGTCGATCAGCTTCTTGCCCTGCTCGCTGGCAAAATATTCCTCGTTGATTTCGGTGGTGATGTAGCCAGGGCAGATGGCGTTGACGTTGATGCCGTACTTGCCCCACTCCACCGCCATCGCCTTGGTCATCTGCACCACGCCGGCCTTGCTCATGCAATAGACGCCGATCTGCGGCAGCACGCGCAGGCCGGCCACCGAGGCGATGTTGATGATGCGGTGCTGCTTTTTCGGGTCGCCCTTGGCGCGCGCAATCATGCGCTTGGCCGTCTGCTGGGCGACGAAGAAGGCGCCGCGCAGGTTGGTGTCCATCACGTACGAATAATCTTCCTCGGTGACGTCGACCAGGCGCTGGGTGGTGGAGACACCCGAATTGTTGACCAGGATGTCGATCGGGCCCGCTTCGGTTTCGGCGTGGGCAATGGCGGACTTGATGCTGGCCATGTCGGTGACGTCGAGCGAGACGACGTGGGCGGCGCCGCCATCGGCTTCGATCTCGGCGCGCAATTCCTTGAGGCGGTCGGTGCGGCGCGATGCCAGCACCACCTGGGCGCCAGCGCCGGCCAGCGCCTTGGCAAAGCGTGCGCCGAGGCCGCTGGAGGCACCCGTGATCAGGGCGATTTTTCCTTCAAAATTGACTTCTATGCCCACGTTCAACTCCTGTGCTGTGCTGTGCTGTTCTACGGAAGCACAATCATACACAAATCGCGAGTATTAGACGGCTATACCTAATATTGCCGGTAAAATGCCGTCAACGTTGCATTCGTCGCCAAAAAACCGCACACTCGTGCTTATATTTTTCATCCACATAATAAAACCATGACAGAGCCAATCAATATTCTCGAGCAATACGGCCCACGCGAGGCGATGGAATACGACGTCGTCGTCGTCGGCGGCGGCCCCGCCGGCCTGTCGGCGGCGATCCGCCTCAAGCAGCTGGCCACCGAACAGGGCAAGGAAGTATCGGTCGTCGTGCTGGAAAAAGGCGGCGAACTGGGCGCCCACATCCTGTCGGGCGCGGTGATGGATCCGAAGGCGCTGACCGAACTGATCCCGAACTGGAAAGAGCTCGGCGCCCCGCTCAACACGGAAGTGACCGAAGACCGCATCCTGTTCCTCACCGAGACCAAGGCGATCCGCACGCCCGGATTCATGGTGCCGGCCTGCTTCGAGAACCACGGCAACTACGTCGTCTCGCTCGGCAACGTGGTGCGCTGGCTGGGCCAGCAGGCCGAGGCGATGGGCGTCGAGATCTTCCCTGGCTTCCCTGCCGCCGAGATCCTCTACAACGAAGACGGCTCGGTCAAGGGCGTCGCCACCGGCAACATGGGCGTCAAGCGCGATGGCCAGCCCGGTCCCGACTTCCAGCTCGGCATGGAACTGCACGCGAAATACACGCTGTTTGCCGAAGGCTCGCGCGGCCACCTGGGCAAGCAGCTCATGACGCGCTACGACCTCAACGCCGGCAAGGATCCGCAGTCCTACGGCATCGGCATCAAGGAACTGTGGGAGATCGATCCGTCCAAGCACAAGCCTGGCCTGGTGATCCACACCACCGGCTGGCCGCTCAATGCCGACACCTACGGCGGCTCCTTCCTGTACCACCTCGAGAACAACCAGGTCGCGGTTGGCTACGTGGTGGGCCTGGCGTACGAGAACCCTTACCTGTCGCCGTACGAGGAATTCCAGCGCTATAAAACGCACCCGGCGATCCGCACCTTCTTCGAAGGCGCCAAGCGCATCTCGTACGGCGCGCGCGCGATCACGGCCGGCGGCCTGCAGTCGCTGCCGAAGCTGGTATTCCCGGGCGGCGCGCTGATCGGCTGCGACGCCGGCTTCCTCAACATGAGCCGCATCAAGGGCAGCCACGCGGCGATCAAGACCGGCATGCTGGCGGCCGACGCGGCGTTTGCGGCGCTGGGCGAAAACCGCCAGCACGACGAACTGGCGAGCTACCCAGCCGCGTTCGAGAAATCGTGGCTGAAGGAAGAGCTGCACGTCGCCCGCAACGTCAAGCCGTGGCTGTCGAAAGGCCTGTACCTCGGCTCGATCATGACCGGCATCGACCAGATCCTCTTGCGCGGCAAGGCGCCATGGACGCTGCACCACACCCATGCCGATCACGAGTGCCTCAAGCCGGCGGCGAACTACAAGCCGATCGTCTATCCGAAACCGGATGGCAAGCTGACGTTTGACCGCCTGTCGTCGGTGTTCATTTCCAACACCAACCACGCCGAAGACCAGCCGATCCACCTGACGCTGAAGAACGACAGCGTACCGGTCAATATCAACCTGGCCAGGTTTGCGGGTCCGGAAGCGCGTTACTGCCCTGCGGGCGTGTATGAGTTCGTGGAAAGCGCGGAAGGCACGCCGCGGCTGCAGATCAACGCGCAGAACTGCGTGCACTGCAAGACCTGCGACATCAAGGATCCGACGCAGAACATCGTGTGGGTGACGCCGGAAGGCGGCGGCGGGCCAAACTACCCGAACATGTAGTGGAATACAAAACGTCGCCGAAGCCGCCATCCAGGCACTTCGGCGACGCGCATTGACGTCGTGCTCGCGAACGAGGTTG
>JBBRXM010000123.1:0-12626 GCA_038248405.1 Burkholderiales bacterium | reverse complement strand
CGTGGGGTCAGACCCCGGTGTAGCCGCCGGCTCCCACGGGCGAGCCCGATTTCCGCTACACTTGCGGCTACTGCAATAGCCACTTTCGAGAATTTGCCATGCCCGTCACCCCCTATGAAGACCTGCTGGACTACGCCACCTCGTGCGTCCTGCCGACGCCGTGGGCGCAGTTCACCCTGCACGCCTTCGTCGAACATGCGACCGGCAAGGAGCACCTGGCGATGACGCTGGGCGAGATCGGCGACGGCGAGCCGGTGCTGGCGCGCGTGCACTCCGAGTGCCTCACCGGCGACGTGCTGTTTTCGCAGCGCTGCGACTGCGGCGCCCAGCTCGAGGGCGCGCTCCAGCGCATCGCCGAGGAAGGCCGCGGCATCCTGCTCTACCTGCGCCAGGAAGGGCGCGGCATTGGCCTGGTCAACAAGATCCGCGCCTACCGCCTGCAGGAAGCCGGCGCCGACACCGTCGAAGCGAACCTGGCGCTGGGCTTTCACGCCGACGCCCGCAACTATGAACTGTGCCAGCCGATGTTCGCCCAGTTCGGCATCCGGAGCCTGCGCCTGATGACCAACAATCCGCGCAAGATCGATGCCATGGAAAAGCTGGGCGTGCGCGTGGTCGAGCGCGTGCCGCTGCTGGTGAACCGCAATGCGTTCAACAACAGCTACCTCAACACCAAGGAGGCCAAGCTGGGCCACATGATGACGCCGCTGCACGAGGCGGTCGCCGAAGACGGCGAGCTGTGACCGGTCGCGGTGGATGATGCCGATCTCCGCCAAATAAGTTATGCTGGTGGCAAGATAGTCAATCGCACCGCGTTATGAAGGATTGCATGAAATTTATTCAGGCCGCCGCCCTTCTGTCCTGTTTCACCCTGGCCGCCGCGCACGCGGCGCCGCAGAGCGCGCCGGTCCATCCGCCGGCCGCCGTGCCGGCCCCGCCGGCGGCGCTGCCGCCGGGCGCCACGCCGCCGGCGCCCGGGCCCGGCGAAGTCGATAACAACGCCGCCCTGCCGCCACCCTCGTCGGCCGCGCAAAAACTCTATTCCTCGGCCAAGGCTGACCTGCTGCAGATCCGCATGCTGCTCAAGAACGGGCGCAGCCAGTCGACCGTCGGTTCCGGCTTCATGGTCGGCACCAGCAACCTGGTGCTGACCAACTACCACGTGGTGTCGCAGATGGCGCTCGACCCGGACGTCTACGCCGGCGAATACGTCGACACCGACGGCAAGCGCGGCCCGGTCGAACTGCTGGCGGTGGACGTGCTGCACGACCTGGCGGTGGTGCGCATCAACCGCAGCGGCACCGGCTTTTTCAACGTGCCCGACAAGCTGGCCAAGCTGACCCAGGGCCAGTACCTGTACTCGCTGGGTAACCCGCTCGACCTCGGCTTTGCCATCTCCGAAGGCTCCTACAACGGCGTCATCACGCGCAGCTTCTACGACCAGCTGATGTTCACCGGCCCGATCAACTCCGGCATGAGCGGCGGCCCGAGCGTGACGGTGACGGGCGAGGTCGCCGGCGTCAACGTGTCGAAGCGGCGCGACGGCGAACTGGTGAGCTTCCTGGTGCCGGTGCGTTACGCCCAGGAGCTGCTGAAAAAAGTGGCCGCGCAGGCGGCGCCGCCAAAAGACTTCAACCCGCTGATCGGCCAGCAGCTGCTGGCGCACCAGAAAGCGATGATCGACCGCCTGCTCGAGACGCCGCTGTCGGTGAAGATAATGGGGCCCTACCTGGTGCCGGTGCGCGAGTCGGAGCAGGTGCGCTGCTGGGGGCGTTCGAACGTCAAGGCCGAAGCCTCGTTCACCGCCGACACCATCAGCTGCCAGATGGAGTCGGCCATCTACGTGTCGGACACGCAGCAGACCGGCCACGTGTCGATGACCCACCAGTACGTGCGCTCGGCGAGCCTGGACAGGATGCGCTTCGCGGTGCTGGCCTCGACCCTGTTCAAGGTCGACAACCTTGGCAGCAGCAAGGACACGCGCATGACGCGCCCCTCCTGCACCGAACAATTTGTCGCCACCAAGACCGTGCCGCTGCGCGCCGTCACCTGCGTGCGCGCCTACCGCAAGTTCGCGGGACTGTATAACTTCACGCTGATGACCGCCACCACCGACGACCCGAAGGCCAGCCTGCAAAGCCGCATCGACGTCTCCGGCGTCTCTTACGAAAACGGCATGCGCACCACCCGCGCCTTCCTCGAAGCGCTCGGGCGCGGAAGCCGCCTGTGAGCGCGCCCTACTTCGTCGAGACGCTGGCGCGCAATGGCGACGTGCTGCACCGGCACAAGGTCGAGGCGCTGCCGATCCGGCTCGGTCGTGGCTACGACAACGACTTCATCGTCGACGACGCCCACTGCGCGGCGCGCCACGCCATCGTCGAATCGGACGCGGACGGCCAGCTGGTGATGCGCGACCTCGACACCATGAACGGCATGGTCCACCAGGGCAAGCGCAAGACCAGCCTGGTGATCGGCGGCGACACCGTGGTGCGCCTCGGCCACACGACGCTGCGCGTGCGCGCGGCGGATTTCCCGGTGCCGGCCGAGCAGCTCGACCGCACCATGCATGCGTGGGAAGGCGGCATGCCGGGCCTGGTCGGCCTGTTCCTGATCGGCGCGTTCGCGGTATTTACCTTCTGGCTGGCCGACACCCAGGCCTTCCAGCTGATCCGCTACCTGCAGGCGCTCGCCTACGGCATCGGCGCCGGCCTGGTCTGGAGCGGCGCGTGGGCGTTTGCCAACCGCCTGTTCGGCCGCCATGCGCGGCTCGGGCGCCACCTGTTCATCTTCGGCTGCGGGCTGGCCGCGATCACCGTCTTCAAGCTCGCATCGAGCTCGCTGGCGTACTCGCTGTCGCTGGAAGCACTGACCCGCTACGGCTCGCACGTGGCGATCGTGCTGGCGGCGGGCATGCTGTACTTTCACCTGTCGACGGTCAAGCCGAACAACCAGAAGGGCTTTCGCGTCATCTGCCTGATCCTGGCGCTGCTCGGCTCCGGCCTCACCCTGATCAGCAACGAACAGCGCAGCGGACGGCTGCGCGACGAGCTGTACATGTCGGTGCTGATGCCGCCGTCGATGCGGGTGGCGAAGAACCACAACGTCGACGAGTTCATGGGCAACGTCGCGGCGATGAAGGCCAGGCTCGATGCCGAGCGCGTGAAAAAGGTCAAGGACCAGGTCGCAGCGGATGACGACGATTGAACCCGGCGCTGGACAAGCCGGCAGCGCCGCGCGGCCTTAATCGCAGCGAACTGACCTACGCCATCGCCTGGATCCTGTTCTGGATGCTGATGGCATCGGTCAGCGTGCAGGATTATTTCCGCAACGGCGACGGCGACGCCGCCTGGCAGCCGCTCCTGTGGGAAGGCTCGTCGATGCTGGTGACGACGGTCCTGCTGCTGGTGCAGCGCCACTTCACGGCGCGCCACCGCCATCTGCTGGCACGGCCCTGGCGCTGGTTCGGCATGAACGCGCTATGGCTGCCGCTGTACTGGATCTGTTTCACGCCCCTCGTCTTCGGCATCCGGCACGCGGTGTACGCCGTCGCCGGCCGGGTCTACACTCACCGCGCCTGGCCCGAGCTGTTCTTCTACGAGTCGCTGAAGATTTCGATCCTGGTGGTCGTGTTCACGGTGATCCGGTTCGGCATCCTGTCGTACCACGAACTGCTGGAGGCGAAGCTGCGCGCCGAACAGTCGAACGCCCTGCTGCGCCAGGCGCAGTTGCAGCGGCTGACGCAGCAGATGCAGCCGCACTTCCTTTTCAATGCGCTCAACACGGTGTCGTCGCTGATGCACTCGGACGTCGAACGCGCCGACGCCACCCTGATCCAGCTGGCCGAGGTGCTGCGCGCCACGCTCGACGTCAGCGAGCTGCACGAAGCGCCGCTGTCGACCGAACTGCGGCTGGCGCGCGGCTACGCGCAGGTGATGCAGGAGCGCTATGGCGATCGCGTCGCCATCGACTGGCGCATCGACAGCGGCGCGCACGACTGCATGCTGCCTGTGATGAGCATCCAGCCGCTGCTGGAGAACATCTTCAAGCATACGGTGGAACGGCGCCGCGAAGCGACCCGCATCGTGGTGTCGGTGGCGCGCGAAGCGGGCCGGCTGTGCGTGACGCTCGACGACGACAGCGGCGCACTGGCCACCGGCGGCACGCCAGGCATCGGCCTGAAGAACCTGCGCGAGCGGCTGGCGGTGCTGTATGGCGAGCGCGCCAGCCTGGCCCTGAGCCAGCTGGCACCGGCGGGCGTGCGCGCGCACATGGAGCTGCCGTGCGCGTGCTGATCGTCGACGACGAGCGCCCCGCGCGCGACAAGCTGCGCCGCATGCTGGAGCAGGAAGCGGACGTGACGGCGATCGAGGAAGCGCGCGACGGCGTCGAGGCGCTGCAGCGCGTCCTGCAGATGCGGCCGGACGCCGTCTTCCTCGACATCCAGATGCCGGAGGTGAGCGGGCTGGAACTGGCCGCCTCGCTGCCGGCGCCGGCGCCGGTGATCGTGTTCGTCAGCGCGTACGACCAGTATGCGATCCGCGCGTTCGACGCCAATGCGATCGACTACCTGCTCAAACCCTACGACCTGGCGCGCCTGCAGCGCGCGCTGCAGCGCCTGCGCGAACGGCTGGGCGCTGGCGCCGGCGCGCCGCCGGCGCTGGGCGAGAGCCATCCGGCGCGCCAGCTGCTGGTGACGGAGCGCGGCGTCACGCGGGTGGTGCGCGTCGACCAGGTGGGCTGGATCGAAACGGCGGACAATTACGTCGTGCTGCACTGCCCCGCCGAACATCCGCTGATGCGGCAGACGCTGGGCGCTCTGCTCGCGACGCTGGGCGCGGGATTCATGCGCTGCCACCGGCGCGCGGCGGTGCAGCTGGGGTGGATCGACAGCGTCGTCGCGCTCGACAAGGGCGACTGCGAACTGGTGCTGCGCAGCGGAGCGCGGGTGCCGTGCAGCCGGCAGTACCGGACGGACGTGATGGAGCGGCTGAAGGGCGTGGCAAACCCGCCGCCACGCTAAGTTCCGCGTGGCTCCGGCCCCCGATCCGTCATCCTCGCGTAGCGGGGACCCATGCTGAGCGTCTCTTTCGGTGAACTAAGCTCAGCATGGATCCCCGCTCGCGCGAGGACGACGTCGATATATATATACCTCTTCTCCTGATTCCCGATTTCGGCACCAAGCCACCAACCAACGTCCCGTTCACCCCGTCCACATCCCGCTTCGCCCCATTTGGGTGGCGCGGGCCGCACGCCGCCGCTACTGTGGCACTCGTTGACCACTAACGGAACGAGTCCCATGAATCCTGCAACCGACAGCAGCAGCCGCCTGTTCTTCCTCGACTGGGTGCGCATCATCGCTTTCTTCGTCCTCATCCTCTTTCACGTCGGGATGTATTACGTGACGTGGGACTGGCACGTCAAAAGCCCGTTCGCCAGCGACACGCCGGAATCGTTCATGATGCTGTCGGCGCCGTGGCGCCTCGGCCTGCTGTTCCTGGTCTCCGGCGTCGCCTCGCGCTGCATGCTGGCCAAGACCGGCGCCGGCGCCTTCATGCGCCAGCGCAGCTGGCGCCTGCTGCTGCCGCTGGCGTTCGGGATGCTGGTGATCGTGCCGCCGCAGCCGTATTTCGAAGTCATCGAAAAATACGCCTACCAGGGCAGCTACCTCGACTTCATGCAGCTCTACCTGCACAACTACCGCGGCTTCATCACCGGCCCCGGCAAGCACCTGGTCCTGCCGACCTGGAACCACCTGTGGTTCGTCGCCTACCTGTGGATCTATACGATGGTGCTTGGCGCGATGGCGCCCGGCGAGCGCTTCGCGGCGCTCGCGCAGCGCGCCGCCGCCCTGCTCACGGGCTGGAAGCTGATGGTGCTGCCGGCGGCGGTGCTGGCGCTGGCGCGGGTGCTGCTGGCGGCACGCTTTCCGCAGACCCACGACGTCGTCACCGACTGGTACAACCACGCGATGTATTTTTTCCTGTTCCTGCTCGGCGCCCTGATGGCGCGCGAAGGCGCATTCTGGGCGCGGGTCGACGGCCTGCGCTGGATGGGCCTGGGCATTGCGTTCGCCTGCTGGGCGCTGCTGAAGATCTGCTTCTCGATCCCGGACGGGCTGGTGGCCGACCACTACTGGGACTGGCTCAACCCCTGCCATCGCGTGGTGTGGGCGCTGTACCAGTGGAGCGCGATCGTCGCCGCCTGTGGCTTTGCGCACCGCCACCTGCAGTTCGACAGCGCCAACCGGCGCTACCTGGCGCAGGCCGTTTTCCCGGTCTACATCGTGCACCAGACGCTGATCGTGTCGATGGCGCACGCACTCAAGCCGGTGCGTTTCGCGCCGGGCATCGAAGCGATGCTGCTGGTGGTGCTGACGCTGACGATCAGCTTCGCCGTCGTCGAGGTGGTGCGCCGCTGCGCGCCATTGCGTCCGCTGTTCGGGCTTGGCAAAGCGCCGACGCGGGCGGTGGCGCGGCAGGCACGCCGGCCGGCGGCCGCCTGAAAAGAAACGGGCCGCGACCGGAAGACGGTGGCGGCCCGGATCGGCACAGCCGAACGGCAGTCAGCTCAGGCGCCGGCTGGCGCCGCGCTTACGCATCCTTGCGGGGAGCGCCGGCAGTGGTGCTCTTGCCGGCCTGAGACTGGGGGGGCTGGGCGGAGGCGGATTGATGCATCGTATCGCTACCGCCCATCTGGCTGCCGGCCTGGCCGCTTTGCATGCTCGCCGCGCCGCCATTGCCGCGGGCACCGGTGATGTGCTGGAAGGGATCGCTGAACTGACGCATGGTTTCCTGCTGGGTACGGATACCGCGTTCGGTTTCTTCCGACGCGGCGCGCTGCACCTCGTCGGCCAGGGCCTTGGCAGTGCGGGTGGTTTCCTGCACATGCTGCTCGGTCACGCGGGCCAGTTCGACCTGCGCGTCGGCCGCCACGCGGGAGATGTGCTGCTGGTAGGCGCGCAGTTTCTCGGCAGCGGGCTGGGCGCGAACGCTCGCTGCGCTGATTGCTTCGGTCGGGCGCTGGTGGGTGATGACTTGCTGGGAAGCGATCGTGCTTTCTTCCAGCAGCGTCTGTGCCAGCTGGATATTCAGGTCGCACATCTGCTGGAACGAGTGGAACAGCGATTTGGTGACATCGTTCATGAATGAGACTTGGGCGTCCATGTGGGTACGGACAGCGGGGGTAACGGATTGAGCGAATGGAAACATTAGTTGACCTCTAGAAATGAATGGCAGTTAGATCGCAATACTGCGCAAGCGGCTCGTCTGCCCGCAAAGCGCGCAGTCGCGGCGTGTACTCGGTGGAGACCGGGCCCGATCCGTCAGGACCGCCGGTCTTCAGCACGAGGTACAAGGCTAGGGCCTCATGTCTTCGCGGACTTGATGCGTATCAATCGGACATGCCTTGAAGTCAACTTGCCGGCCCGGGCATGGGCGCGCCGCAGTCCTTGCAGAAGCGCGCTGCGAGCTCGTGGCCGTCGGACTGGCACTGGGGGCAGATGCGGGCGGACGCGCGCCGCTGGGCCATGCGCTGGGACGTCATCTCCGCCGTCACGATGCCGGTCGGCACCGCCAGGATGCCCCAGCCGAGCAGCATCATGAACGACGCGATCAGCTTGCCCAGTCCGGTCTGCGGCGTGATGTCGCCGTAGCCGACGGTCGTCATGGTGACGGTGGCCCAGTACATCGCCACCGGGATGCTGGTGTAGCCGTGCTGCGGGCCCTCGACCACGTACATCACGGTGCCGAAGATCAGCACCGCCATCACCACCACCGACAGGAACACCAGGATCTTGCGGCCGCTGGCGACCAGCGCGGCGCCGAGCATGGTGTATTCGTTGATGTACAGGGTCAGCTTGAAAATGCGGAACACCCGCAGCAGGCGCAGGATCCGGATGTCGAGCAGCACGGCCGCTTCCGGGATGAACAGGGAGAAATAGGTGGGCAGCACCGACAGCAGGTCGATGATGCCGAAGAAGCTGGTGGCGTAGCGCAGCGGGTGGCGCACGCAAATGAGGCGGGCGAGATACTCGGCGGTGAAGAACAGCGTGATGCCCCACTCGAGGGCGTTCATCCGGCTGTTGTGCTGCGAATTGATGCTCGGAATGCTGTCGAGCACGACAACGACGATGCTGATCAGGATCGCGAAGACAAGGGCGATATCGAAGTTGCGCCCGGACGGTGTGTCGGCCTCGAAGATAATGTTGTAGAGACGGCGGCGCCAGCCGGCAGGCGGCTTGCCGAATGTTTCGGCGGCTTTTTTCTCGGGAAGCGGAGTGGTTGGTGGGCTCATGAGCGGACGGCGCGTGGATGGTAACAAAAGCGCAATCATAGCCCTTGTGGACCCGTATCTGCATTTCAAGCGTGGCAAATCACCGCCTGTCGCATCGGTGAGACAGCGCCGGTGTCACCGCGATAAGGTTGCCGAACTATAATTAACCGACGTCACCATGCCCTCTCCTGCCATCGAACTGCGCGGCCTTTCCAAGGCGTTCGGCGCGCAGCGCGTCATCAACGGCCTCGACCTGTCGGTGCCGGCGCGCAGTATCTTCGCCTTCCTCGGCAACAACGGCGAAGGCAAGTCGACTACCATCCGCCTGATCACGGGGCTGCTGCGCGCCGACGCCGGCACCATTTCGGTGCTCGGCATGGACATCGGGCGCGACCGCCGCGCCATCCTCGCGCAGATTGGCGTGATCGTCGATGCGGCATGTTTCTATCCCAACCTGACGGCGGCCGAATTCCTGCGCATCGGCTGCGCCATCAAGCAGCTGCCGCGCAGCGAGATCGGCCGGGTGCTCGACATGGTATCGCTGGGCGCCGCGCGCGACCGCCTGGTGGGACGCTTTTCGCTGGGCATGAAGCAGCGGCTGGCGATAGCCCACGCGCTGCTGGGGTCGCCCAGACTGCTGATCCTCGACGAGCCGTCCAACGGCCTCGACCCGGAAGGCATCCGCGACATCCGGCTGCTGCTGGCGGCGCTGCCGGAGCAGGACGGCTGCACCGTGTTCGTGTCGAGCCACAACCTGGACGAAGTCGAGAAGATCGCCACCCACGTCGGCGTGCTCAAGGGCGGCGCGCTGCGCTTCCAGGGGCCGCTGGCGCAGCTGCAGTCCCACCACTCTGGTGCGCTGCTGGTCGATGTGGGCGACGCCCGACGGGCCGAACAGGTGCTGGCCGCCGCCGGGTATCGCACGGAGGCCGGCGCCGGCAGCCAGGTCACGGTGCATGGCGTGCAATTGCAAGCGGCCGACCAGGTGAACGCGCTGTTGGTGGGGGCCGGCGTGGCTTTGTACCAGTCGGTTTTCCGGACGACCTCGCTGGAACAATGGTTTTTAAAGGAGCAGCATGTTTAATCTCTTGCGCATCGAACTGCTGAAAGTGAAGCGCTCGCAAGCGCTGTGGATGATGTTTGCGATTCCGCTGGTGGTGGCGGCGCTGAACCTGGCGATTTTGCTCAAGCGCACCGCTATCGGTGATCTGGGCGAGAAGCAATGGCTGCGCTTCTGGATGTCCAACACGATGCTGTGGTGTTATTTCATGATGCCGCTGTATATCGCGCTGGTGACCAGCCTGCTGAACGGGCACGAACACAAGAACCAGACCTGGCGATTGATGCTGACGTTGCCCATTTCGCAGCGGGAGTTGTATGTGGCGAAGGCGGTGCTGGCGTGGCTGTTCGTGGCGGGGGCGAATGCGGTGCTGGTCGGCGCCATCGCGCTCGCCGTCGCCGTGCTCGGCGTGGCCGGGGCGTCGCAGCAAGGCGCGTTTGCGTTTCCGATGGTGGCGTTCTGGGCAAAGGTGTCGCTGGCGTGCGTACCGGTGCTGATGATCCAGCATGCGGTGAGCTGGCGCGTGCGCAACCTGGTGCTGCCGCTCGCCCTCGGCGTGATCGCGACGATGGGCATCACGCAGATCGGCAGCTCGGAACACTGGGTGTGGTATCCGTGGAGTTATACGATGATGGCGGCCAATGGCAGCCAGGCGGCCATGCGATCGGAGGCGCTCCTGCTCGCCGCCGGCGTGGGCGCGGCATTGCTGGCCGCCAGCGCCTTGATACTTGGCAGGCGCGAAACCGAAACCTGAGCAGCTTACTCCGGATCGCCAATACTCGGGCCGCCACCCGTTTCTTCGAAAGAGGCGAAGGTGATCTGCATCAGAAATGCAGTCAGCGCGAGTACAACGCCGAATGCGGTGTCCAGCCCGATATTCGTGTCGAAAAAGCGCGATGATATCAATACGGATGCCAAATAGATCGCGACTGCATAATTCGAAATCTTTCGTTTATACCGAACCTGCGAATGGCAAACTGGACATTCCAAGACCCTGGAAAACGGGTATTTTAGAATCGTGCCGAAAGTTATAGAGGAATTTTTACAGTGTGGACATGCGTACATGATCGCTCCATGAAATATCGCAACTGCTCATTGCCGCTGACAGCCAGTTCAATTCCGAGGATCGTAGCACATTAAGCACTTTATTAACTAAATCATAATTTATGCCACGTTCAACGCGATTGGGTTTTATCCGGGCGCGGCCGGCGCCAGCTGGGCAGCGAGGCATTGGTTTCGACCGTTCAGCTTGGCGGCATAAAGTTGCGCATCGGCCAGCTTGATCACGCTTTCCGTCGACATCGCGCTGCTGCATGTGGCAGTGGCAACGCCGATACTGACCGTGACGTGCGGCGCGACGGTCGAGGACTCGTGCGCAATGCCCAGCGCCCTCACTTCGTCCTGGATGTGATGTGCGATCAATATCGCGCCCGCCCGATCCGTCATCGGCAGGATACAAGCGAACTCCTCGCCGCCGTAGCGTGCAGCCAGGTCGGTCGTTCGCGTAATGGCGCGCGCGATCGCCCCGGCAATCTGCCGCAGGCATTCGTCACCGGCGAAATGACCATAGCGGTCGTTGAATTGTTTAAATAAATCGACGTCAATCAGAATCAGGGACAGTGCCGCCCCGGATCTGACATGGGTATTGAATTCGTGCGCGAGGACGTCATCGAAATGGCGCCGGTTCGCCAGTCCCGTCAGCCCATCCTGCAAGGCGAACAATGTCAGCCGGTCGTGGATCTGCTGCTGCAAGGTGATGTCGCGGACGACGCCGACGTACAGGCTCTCGCCCGGGGTATCGACCGACGCAATACGTAATTCGAGCGGAAACCGATGGCCGTCCGACCGCAAACCGGTCAGCGTTTGCACCTCCGACAGCTTGACGGCATCGTCATCGATCCGATCGGCGCCGCCATCCTGCTTCGGAATAAGCAAGCGCACGCTTTGCCCCAGCAGCTGATCGGCCTGATAACCGAACATCTGCATGCCGGCCGGGTTGATCGAGGAGATCGTCATGCTGCCGTCGAAAGTGATGATGCCGTCAACGACGCTGTCGAGCACCGCGCGCAGCCGCGCCTGCGCCTTCTCCGTCTGTAACTCCGCCAGTTTCAACGGGGTGACATCGCTGACCAGCACGGAGAAACCCGCCACGCAGGCGGTTTCATCCACGTCGGGCACATAGTTGGCAACGGTGTAGCCGGTGCTGCCGTCGGCCTTGGTCAAGGTGCGCTCGAAACGCTGCGGCTTCCCGCTCAGGGCGCCGCGAATGTACGGCTCGTTGAGCTTGAACAGCCGCTCGCCCAGCAGTTCGGTCATATGCATGCCCATGATGGCTTCGGGCGCCAGGCCGAACCAGTCGAGGTAGGCATGATTGGCATAACAACACCGCATCTTGCTGTCCCAATACGCAATCATCCCTGGCGATGCGTCGAGTATCGTCCTGAGGAATCGATTTTCAACGCTTGCCATGGTAATGAGGCTTTCATGCGTGGAGCCAGCAGACAACTGCGCGTCATCGGGATCGCAGAACAGGCGCGATCGTCGATAGCGCAGGCCAACGCTGCACTGTTACTGGGGGTAGGTAATCATACTCCCGGTGCAGCCGCCGCACGCAACAGGCTCACATGCGGCGGGCCTTGACTAACTCGCCAGTGTCGCCGCAGCAGCCTAGAAAGCTTCCCATTCCTCGGCCGCCGCTGCTTTTGCCGCCGGCTTGCGCGGTGGCGTGGCCGCAACCAGGGTGCCGCGCGTCAAGGCCGGTGCGGCAGGGCGCGATGGCGCCGGCTTCGTGCTTGCAGCTGGCGCCCGCGGCGCCGCGGCCGGCGCTTGCGTGCCGTCGAGGCGGAACACGCCTACCACCTGCGACAGGTTGCCGGCCTGGTCCATAAGGCTTTCGGCCGCTGCGGCCGCTTCTTCCACCAGCGCCGCGTTCTGCTGGGTGACGGCATCCATTTGCGAAATCGCCTGATTGACCTGGGCGATGCCGGCGCTCTGTTCCTGGGTGGCGGCGGTGATCTCGCCCATGATGTCGGTGACGCGGCGCACGCTGGCGACCACCTCGCCCATCGTGCTGCCGGCGTCGAGCACCAGCTTGTTGCCATTCTCGACCTTGTCGACCGAATCACCGATCAGGGTCTTGATCTCGCGCGCGGCGGCCGCGCTGCGCTGGGCCAGGTTGCCCACTTCGGCAGCCACCTCGGAGATGCCGCGGCCCTGTTCGCCTGCGCGCGCCGCTTCGACCGCCGCATTCATCGCCAGGATGTTGGTCTGGAAAGCGATGCCGTCGATGACGCTG
>JBBRXM010000122.1:0-12714 GCA_038248405.1 Burkholderiales bacterium | reverse complement strand
GAACATCGCACGGCGCCGGCGCCAGCAGGCGCTGCAGGGGGCGTGGGGCCGCAACCTGCTGGTGGCCGGGCTGCTGTGCGCGGTGGCCGGGGTCGGCCTGACCCTGCACGGCAAGGCCAGGGATGCGCTGGTGACGATGGGACTGATCATCGCCATGAAGCTGCTCACCGACGCGGGCGCCGCCTGGCTGTCGTTCAACGGCAAGATGGCGCACGCCGAAAATTTGCGCCAGGCGGCGCACCTGCGCGCCGTCTACCGGCGCGCCGACGCGGCGCTGCAGGCGATCGGGCGTGACGGCGGCGACCCGGCCGACCTGCTCGCCGCGCTCGGCAAGGAAATCCTCGATGAAAACGCCAACTGGCTGCGGCTGTACCTGGAGCGGCGCATCGAGTGGCACGGCAAGTAGCGGCGCACACGTTCCAGTAGCCATGTGCGCCGGCCGGGTGGAGGGCATGCCTGCTTGCCTTTTTGGCAGCGCCTTGCTGAACCGATGCTTGTCCGGTCGACCCGCATAGCATATGCATAGTTTATTTCTACTCGGCAACACTGCAGGATTTAACAATTGGGGTGTATGCGGACTGCATAATCCGGCCGTAAATCCGGTTAAGCTTCCCTCATCCCCACACAAAAAATTCCTGAGCAGGACCGCCGGCAAGGGGCGCGAGCGGGCGCACAAGCCGAGCCGACGCCGGCGTCCCCCCCTCTCAAGAATGTTAAATCCTCAAATGCCGGCCAGCGCAATCGCGTGGCGCCTTCAAAATATAAATTCGGAACAACATGATGGAGGGGCGTGCGTTGCCCAACGGAAATGATCCTGATAATCTCCGAACTCGTGATCCAGAAACGTTCACACAGGCCTTTCCCAGCATCCGATGCCTGTGAACCTATTAACCAAAAGTCGCTGATAGACCCAACCCACGTCTGCCAAATACAGCAAACTTACCACTGACTAGTGACTCATCTATGTCCTTCCCGACCCACAACGCCAACACGAGCGCGCTATCGGCACCGGCGCTTGAATTTTTGGCCTTCACTCTCGGCGACGAAGAGTACGGCATCGACATCCAGAATGTGCAGGAGTTGCGCAGCTACGATACGGTAACCCGCCTGGCCAATGCACCCGCGTTCATCAAGGGCGTGGTCAATCTGCGCGGCATCATCGTCCCCATCGTCGACATGCGCATCAAGTTCGGTGTTGCCAGCGCGGTCTACGACCAGTTCACCGTCGTAATCATCCTCAATATCGCCGGCCGCGTCATGGGCATGGTGGTCGACAGCGTGTCCGACGTCACCACGCTGACTGCCGAGGAAATCAAGCCCGCACCGCAGATGGGCACCGCGATCAATACCGACTACCTGATCGGCATCGGCGCCATCGACCAGCGCATGTTAATCCTGGTCGATATCGCCCGCCTGATGTCGGCCGAGGACATCGGACTGATCGAAAGACTGGCTGCCTGAGCCCCCTTCGCCTGACTGTGCCGCCCGCCGTGCCCCAAGAATATTGAGCCCGCGCGCGCGATCGCGCCTTCGCGCCTCGCCGCCGCAGGTGCCGGCCAGGCCGCCGGATGGCTAAATCTGCTAACGAAAGAAAATAATGAACTGGTTGAAGAAATTAAAAGTGAGTACCACGCTGATCGGCGGCTTCCTGATCGTTGCTGCCATCGGCGCCGTGATCGGCACGATGGGAATCCTGAAAGCTGGCCAAATCAATGACATGGCCACCGTGATGTACGAACGCGAGATGGTCGGCATGCGGCACGCCGCCGAAGCGAACATCCAGTTGCTGGCCGTCACGCGCGCAATCCGCAGCGCGATTCTCTCCTATACCGATGAGGACCGAGCGCGCAACTTGAAGGAAATGGATCAGCGCATCGATAATGTAAAAAAAGAGATGAGCGAAGCGGAAAAGACGTTCGTCCTGCCGCAAGGCAAGCTCCTTGTCGCGCAGACGCGTACCGCTTTTGATGCCTTTGAAAAGGCGATCCAGGAAACCAGCACGCTGCTGAAGACAGAGCCCCTTGCAGAGAAGCGCGGCACGACCACGCATCTGTTTACTGTCGTGCGCCCGCTTGGCAACAAGACCGACGACCTGATGACCGAATTGGTGGAACTCAAGAAGGCCAATGCCTCTGCATTGCATGAAGAAACCGATGTGATCTACGCGCATATCCGCCTGCTGCTGATCGGACTGACCATTGGCGGCGTGGTTGTGGGCATCGTCATCGGCGTCGTCATCTCGCGCAGCCTGACGGGCCAGCTCGGCGGTGAGCCCGGCTACGCCGCCGATATTGCGGGGCGGATCGCCGAGGGCGACCTGACCGTTCAGGTAGATACCCGCGCCAATGACAGTTCCAGCTTGTTGTATGCCATGAAGACCATGCGCGACAGCCTGGCCGATATCGTCGGACAGGTGCGCAGCGGCACCGACACGATCGCCACCGCGACCAGCCAGATCGCCGCGGGCAACCTCGACCTGTCCTCGCGCACCGAACAGCAGGCCAGCGCGCTGGAGGAAACGGCGTCGTCGATGGAGGAACTCACCTCCACCGTCAAGCAGAACGCCGACAACGCGCGCCAGGCCAACGTGCTGGCCGGCTCCGCATCGGAAGTGGCCGTCAAGGGCGGCGCGGTAGTATCGAGCGTGGTCGAAACGATGGGTTCGATCAACGAGTCCGCCAAAAAAATCGTCGACATCATCAGCGTGATCGACGGCATCGCCTTCCAGACCAACATCCTCGCCCTGAACGCGGCGGTGGAAGCGGCGCGCGCCGGCGAACAGGGACGCGGCTTTGCGGTCGTCGCGGCGGAAGTACGCAACCTGGCGCAGCGCTCGGCCAGCGCGGCCAAGGAAATCAAGTTGCTGATCGACGATTCGGTCGAAAAGGTCGACACCGGAAGCAAGCTGGTCAACCAAGCCGGCGCCACCATGGACGACATCGTCACCAGCGTCAAGCGGGTGACCGACATCATGGGCGAAATCAGCACCGCCAGCCACGAGCAGGAGGCCGGCATCGAGCAGATCAACCGGGCCATTACCGAGATGGATGCGGTGACCCAGCAAAACGCCGCGCTGGTGGAGGAAGCAGCTGCCGCCGCCGGTTCCCTGCAAGACCAGGCCGGCAGCCTGTCGCAGGTGGTCAGCGTGTTCCGGCTAGACGGCACGCAACTGATGACGAAGGCACCTGCGGCGAAGCCGGCGCTCGCTCCGCAGCGGACGGCGGCGACGAAGGCGCCACCGGCCAGGATCGCGGCCGCCAGCCGCAGCCCGGCGCGGAAAGCCGCGCACGCTCCGGCCGGCGCCGACGACTGGGAAGAGTTCTGATGTGAATGACGACACGCCAACCAGCCCTGGTTGGCGTTGTTGTTTATGGGCCTGCAGTACGCGCGACGGCGCCCTCACCTCGCTGGCTGGCGCAGGCGCCTTGCGTGTCAGCGCGCCAGCTCGCCATCGCGGTAGCGCTCGGCCATCCGCTCCAGCGGCACCACCTTGATCTTCGCGGCCTGGCCGGCCGAGCCGAACGCCTCGAAACGCAGCAGGCAGATATCCTTGGCCGCCGCCGTCGCATCCTTGAAGAACTTGCGCGGATCGAATTCGGACGAATTGTTGGCCATGCTGCGGCGCATGGCGCCCGTCATCGCCAGCCGGATGTCGGTGTCGATGTTCACCTTGCGCACGCCGTGCCGGATCCCTTCGAGGATCTCCTCGACCGGCACGCCGTAGGTCTCCTTCATGTCGCCGCCGTACTGGCGGATGATGTCGAGCCATTCCTGCGGCACCGAGGACGAACCGTGCATCACCAGGTGGGTGTTCGGGATGCGCGCGTGGATCTCCCTGATGCGGTCGATGGCGAGGATGTCGCCGGTCGGCTTGCGGCTGAACTTGTAGGCGCCGTGGCTGGTGCCGATGGCGATCGCCAGCGCGTCGACGCCGGTGCGGGCGACGAAGTCGGCGGCCTGGGCCGGATCGGTCAGCATCTGCTGGTGCGACAGGATGCCCTCGGCGCCGGAACCATCCTCTTCGCCCGCCTGGCCCGATTCGAGCGAGCCGAGGCAACCGAGCTCGCCCTCGACCGACACGCCGACGTAGTGGGCGAACGAGGCCACCTGGCGCGTCACCTCGACGTTGTACTCGTAGGTCGACGGCGTCTTCATGTCGGCCATCAGCGAGCCGTCCATCATCACGCTGGAAAAACCGGAACGGATCGACGCCTGGCACACCGCCGGGCTGCCGCCGTGGTCCTGGTGCATGCAGATCGGAATGTGCGGATACGTCTCGACCGCGGCTTCGACCATCTTGCGCAGGAAGGCCTCGCCGGCATATTTGCGGGCGCCGGCCGAGGCCTGCAGGATGACCGGGCTGTCGCAGGCGTCGGCCGCCTGCATGATGGCGAGGATCTGCTCGAGGTTATTGACGTTAAAGGCCGGCACACCGTACTGGTGCTCGGCTGCGTGGTCCAGCAACTGGCGTAATGAGACAAGCGACATGGCAAACTCCTGGTGAAGTGATCAAGCGGTAGCGGCGGCGGCGAGCAGCGCGGGCATCTCGGCAAGCGAATCGATGAAGATGGCGCCGCGCATGCCGGCATGGCCGTCGGGCCCGGGATAGCCGTAGCGGACGATATAGACCGGCATCGGCGCCGCCAGCGCCGCGGCGACGTCGACGCCCGAGTCGCCCACCAGCACGCACAGTGCGGAATCGGTGCCCATGGCGCGGCAGGCATGCAGCAGCGGCTCGGGGTGCGGCTTCATCTGCGCGATCGAGTCGCCCGCCACCACCACCTCGAAATACGGCGCCAGCCCTGACACGGCCAGCAGCACCGCGGTGGGGGCCTGCGGCTTGTTGGTCACGCACGCAAGGCGGTAGCCGGCCTGGCGCAAGGCGTCCAGCCCTTCCGTCACGCCCGCGAACACCTTGCCGAAGCGGCCGTTGGTGTCCGCGTAGTGGTGGTGGAACAGGTCCTGCGCGCGCCGTTCGTCGACGGTGGGGGCCAGGGCGGTGGCCGCGAGCACGCGCCGCACCAGCGCCGGCACGCCGTTGCCGATGAAGCCACGCACCATCTCGAACGGCAGCGGCGGCACGCCGAGCTCCTTTACCATGCGCGACGCCGCTTCGACGATGTCGGGCGCGGAATCGACCAGCGTGCCGTCGAGGTCGATCAGCACCGTACACTGGCGGGCGTCCATCAGGTCGCCCCGATGACGGTGCGCGCGCATTCGGCCACGTGTGCCGCGGTGATGCCGAAGTGCGCGTACAGCTGCTCGGCCGGGGCCGACTCGCCGAAGCTGTCGATGCCGACTGCCGCGCCGGCCTCGCCGACCAGCGCGCGCCAGAACCAGGTCACGCCCGCTTCCACGCTCACACGCGGCACGCCGGGCGGCAGCACCGATGCCCGGTACGCCTTGTCCTGCGTATAGAAGACTTCGACGCAAGGCATCGAGACGACCCGCGCGGCCACGCCTTCCAGCGCCAGCTGCTGCGCCGCGGCGACGGCGATTTCGACCTCGGAGCCGGTCGCCACCAGCACCACCTGCGGCTGCGCGCAATCGGCCAGCACGTAGCCGCCGCGCGCGACGGCGGCGAGCTGCTCGTCGCTGCGGCGAAACGGCGTGAGCGCCTGGCGCGACAGCACCAGGCAGGTGGGGCCGTCGGCGCGCTGCAGCGCCGCCTGCCAGGCCGCCGCCGTCTCGACGCCGTCGCAGGGACGCCACAGCCAGTTGTTCGGGATCATGCGCAGGCTCGCCATGTGCTCCACCGGCTGGTGGGTCGGCCCGTCTTCGCCCAGGCCGATCGAGTCGTGCGTCAGCACGTGGATCACGCGCTGCTTCATCAGCGCCGCCATCCGGATCGCGTTGCGCGAGTAATCGGAGAAGGTCAGGAAGGTGCCGCCGTACGGAACGAAACCGCCGTGCAGCGCGACGCCGTTCATGATCGCGGCCATGCCGAACTCGCGCACGCCGTAGCTCATGTAGTCGCCGCTGCCGTCGGTCTTCACCGGCGTGGACGCCTTGACGTTGGTCAGGTTCGACCCGGTCAGGTCGGCCGAGCCGCCGAAGAACTCCGGCAGCGCCGCGCTGATGTGCTCCAGCACGATCTGCGACGCCTTGCGCGTGGCCACCTTGTTGTGCAGTTCACCCGGTTCGCGCACCAGCCGGGCGAACCGTTCTGCCAGGCCCTCCGGCAGGATGCCCGCCTGGCGGCGTTCCAGCTCGGCCGCCAGGGCGGGAAAGGCGGCGCGGTAGGCGGCGAAGCGGTCCTGCCACTGCTGCTGGCTGGCGCGGCCAGCTTCACGCGCATCCCACGCCGCGGCGATCCGCGGCGGGATCTCGAACGGCGCCGCCGTCCACGCGCGCTCGCTGCGCATGGCGGCGATTTCGCCGGCGCCGAGCGGGGCACCGTGCACGTCATGGCCACCGGCCTTGGTGGGGGCGCCGCTGCCGATCACCGTCTTGCAGCAGATCAGCGTGGGCCGCTTGTTCTGCGACCTGGCCGCGACGACGGCGCGGTCGATCGCGTCGGCGTCGTGGCCGTCGACGGCATCGATCACGTTCCAGCCGTAGGCGGCGAAGCGCAGCGGCGTGTCGTCGGTGAACCAGCCCTTGACGTCGCCGTCGATCGAGATGCCGTTGTCGTCATAGAAAACGATCAGCTTGTCGAGGGCGAGCGTGCCCGCCAGCGAACAGACCTCGTGGCTGATGCCTTCCATCAGGCAGCCGTCGCCGACGAAGGCGTAGGTGCGGTGGTCGACGACCTCGTGGCCGGGCCGGTTGAAGCGGGCCGCCATCATCTTTTCGGCCAGCGCCATGCCGACCGCGTTGGCCAGGCCCTGGCCGAGCGGGCCGGTGGTCGTTTCGACGCCCGCCGTCAGGCCCACTTCGGGGTGGCCCGGCGTGCGTGCGTGCAGCTGGCGGAACTGCCGCAGCTGCTCCATCGGCAGGTCGTAGCCGGTCAGGTGCAGCAGCGAGTACAGCAGCATCGAGGCGTGGCCGTTGGAGAGCACGAAGCGGTCGCGGTTGATCCACGCCGGGTCGGCCGGGTTGTGGCGCAGGTGGCGCCGCCACAGCACGTCGGCCATGTCGGCCATGCCCATCGGCGCGCCCGGATGGCCGGACTTGGCCTGCTGGACGGCGTCGGCGGCGAGGAAGCGCAAGGCGTCGGCGGTGGCGGGCGCGATGGTTTTGTCAGGAGCGTTCAAGGTAGGTCCCCTTAGTTGTTGAGGGCGCGCTGTTTGCGCTCCATCATGCGCAGGATGAAAGGCGTGAAGATCAGCTGCATGGCCAGTTCCATCTTCCCGCCCGGGACCACGATGGTGTTCGCGCGCGACATGAAGGAGGCCGAGATCATGCTCAGCAGGTACTGGAAATCGATGCCCTTCGGGTTGGCGAAGCGGATCACCACGAAGCTTTCGTCGGGCGCCGGAATCTCGCGCGCGATGAACGGATTGGAGGTGTCGACGCACGGCACGCGCTGGAAATTGACATGGGTGCGCGAGAACTGCGGGCAGATGTGGTTCACGTAGTCGGGCATGCGGCGCAGGATGGTGTCGGTCACCGCCTCGGTCGAATAGCCGCGCTTGGACTTGTCGCGCCACAGCTTCTGGATCCATTCCAGGTTGATCACCGGGACCACGCCGATCAGCAGGTCGGGATGCTGCGCGATGTTGACGCTGTCGTTGACGACGCCGCCGTGCAGGCCTTCGTAAAACAGCAGGTCGGTGTCGCCCGGCAGGTCTTCCCACGGGGTGAAGGTGCCCGGCGCCTGTTTGTACGGCGCCGCTTCCTCGGGGTCGTGCAGGTACTTGCGGTGGCGCGCGGTGCCGCTGCGCCCGTAGTTGTGGAACAGCGCTTCGAGCTCGGCGAACAGGTTGGTGTCCGGGCCGAAGTGACTGAAGCTCATGTCGCCGACCTGTTCGGCGGCGATCAGCTTTTCCTTCATTTCCTGGCGGTCGTAGCGGTGAAAGCTGTCGCCTTCGATGAGCACCGACTTGATGTTCTCACGTCGAAAAATGGCGTCGAAGGTGCGCGTGACGGAGGTGGTGCCTGCGCCCGAGGAGCCGGTGATGGCGATGATGGGATGGCGTGCGGACATGATGGACTTTCAAAAGTTGTGAATTCAGGCAGGCATGCGGAACAGGCCGTGTTCATTGAACAGCGGGTTGCTCATCTCAACCGGCTGCAGGTCGTTGTGATAGCGCTCGATGCGGTCGACCTCATGGCGCGAGCCGAACACCAGGCCGATGCGCTGGTGCAGCGAGGACGGCTGCACGTCCATCACCGGCTGGCGGCCGGTGCTGGCGCGCCCGCCGGCCTGCTCGATGAGGAAGCCGATCGGATTGGCCTCGTACAGCAGGCGCAGGCGCCCCGGCTTGGTGGCATCCTTGCTGTCGCGCGGGTACAGGAACACGCCGCCGCGCATCAGGATGCGGTGCGCTTCTGCCACCATCGAGGCGATCCAGCGCATGTTGAAGTCCTTGCCGCGCGCGCCGGTCTGTCCGGCCATGCATTCGTCGACGTAGCGCTTGACCGGCGCCTCCCAGAAGCGGCTGTTGGACGCGTTGATGGCGAACTCGCTGGTGTCGAGCGGCACCCGCATGTCCGGATGGGTGAGCATGAATTCGCCCAGGTTCAGGTCGAGCGTGAAGCCGTTGACGCCGTTGCCGACGGTGAGCACCAGCATGGTGGACGGCCCGTAGATGGCATAGCCGGCCGCCACCTGGGCGGTGCCGGGCTGCAGGAAGTCCTGCTCGGTGACGGCCTGCTCGCCGTGGGGCGCGCGCAGCACCGAGAAGATGCTGCCGACCGAGACGTTGACGTCGATGTTGGAGGAGCCGTCGAGCGGATCGAACACCAGCAGGTATTTGCCGGTCGGGTAGCAGGCGGGGATCTGGTAGGGCGCCTCCATCTCCTCGGAGGCCATGCCGGCCAGGCAGCCGCACCACTCGTTCACCTGCAGGAAGATGTCGTTGCTGACGACGTCCATCTGCTTCTGGGTTTCGCCCTGCACATTGATGGCGCCGCCGACGTCGCCGTGGTCGCCCGCCAGCGCGCCGCAGGCGACCTTGCGGGCGATCGACTTGCACGCCAGCGCGACGTTCAGGATCAGGCTGTTGAAATCGCCGCTGGCGTGCGGGAAGCGGCGCCGTTCCTCGATCAGGAACTGGGTCAGGGTCAGGCGGTGGGACGTGGTCATGAGGTTCTCCGAAAGAGGTTATTGAAGGCCGGCCTGCGCGCGTAGGCGCTGCAGGATGCCGCGGTAGCCGCCGTCGGCGTCGGGCGCGCCGAACACGGCGCTGCCGGCGACGAAGGTGTCGGCGCCGGCGGCGCGGATGGCGCCGATGTTGTCGGCGTTGACGCCGCCGTCGACCTGCAGCCAGATGTCCTGGCCGCCGGCGGCCACGTGCGCGTCGATGCGCGCGCGCGCCGCCGCCAGCTTGGGCAGGGTCGCCGGGATGAATTTCTGGCCGCCGAAGCCGGGATTGACGCTCATCAGGAGCACCATGTCGAGCTTGTCCATCACGTGGTCGAGCACCGACAGCGAGGTGGCCGGATTGAGCGCCAGGCCGGCCTTGCAGCCGAGTTCACGGATCATGCCGAGGGTGCGGTCGACGTGGCGGCTCGCCTCCGGGTGGAAGGTGATGATGCGGGCGCCGGCCTGCACGAACAGCGGGATCAGCGCATCGACCGGTTCGACCATCAGGTGGACGTCGAGCCCGATGGTGACGTGCGGGCGGATCGCCGCGCACACCAGCGGGCCGATGGTGAGGTTGGGCACGTAATGGTTGTCCATCACGTCGACGTGCACCAGGTCGGCGCCGCCGGCCTCGATGGCGCGCACTTCCTCGCCGAGGCGGGCGAAATCGGCCGACAGGATCGACGGGGCGATGCGAATGGCTTGGTTTTTCATGTCATGCTGCCTGCGTAAGGGTACCGGTGTGTGAAGGGGCGGCGTGCCAGCGCTGCAGCACCGCCAGGTTGACCCAGCGCTCGCGCTCGCCGGGAAGTGCGACCGGATCTTCCGGATCGCCCAGGTGCGCCAGCTGCGCCAGGGCGCCGTCGAACTGGTGGCCGCGGGTGTAGGCGGTCGGCGTGATCACGGTGGGAATGCCGGCGGCGCGCGCGGCGCGCAGGCCGTTTTCCGAATCCTCGAAGGCGATGCAGTCGGCCGCCGCCAGCCCCATCGCGGCCAGCGCGGCCAGGTAGACGTCCGGCGCCGGCTTCTTGCTGCCGGCGGTGCTGGCGTCGCACACCACGGAGAACAGGGCGCGCCAGTCGCGGCCGAGCGGCGCGCGCAGCAGCGCGTCGACGTTGGCCGGCGTGGTGGTGGTGGCGATGGCGACCGGCACGCCGGCTGCCGTCGCCTCGCGGATCAGGCGCAGGATGCCGGGCCGCAGCGGCAGGTTGCCGGCCAGCGCGTCGTAGTGGCGCGTCTTGATGGCGTGCACCGCGTCGATGGTCTCCCTGACCTTGCCGCCGTCGGCCTCCTCCGGGTCGACCATGCGCCAGTAATGGTGCAGCCGCTCCTTGCCGCCGGCGACGTCGAGCAGGCGCGCGTACAGCGACTCGTGCCAGTGCCAGTCGAGGCCTACCTCGCGGAAGGCGGCGTTGAACGCCAGCCGGTGCGCGCTCTCGGTATCGGCCAGCGTGCCGTCGACGTCGAAGATCAGCGCTTTCATGCCGGCTCCCTGGCGGCGAAGATGCGGCTGGCCAGCAGGTCAGCCGCGGTGATGGTAGTCAGCGCGGCGTCATCGGCCACCGCGCCCGGCGTGGCCATCAGGCGCGACGCGTGGCGCAGGCGGGCGCGGTCGAGCGCGTTGCGCACGCTGCGCGCGTTGGCGAAGTTCGGCTGCGCCATGCGCCGCTCGAGGTAGTCGGTGAACACGCGCGCGGCCTCGTCGTCGAACTGGTAATGCATCGTTTCGAGCATCAGGCCGGCGATCCGGGCCAGTTCGTCGACTGCGTAGTCGGGAAAGTCGATGTGGTGCGCGATGCGCGAGGACATGCCGGGGTTCGACTGGAAGAAGGTGTCCATCCGGTCCTTGTAGCCGGCCAGGATGACGACCAGGTCGTCGCGCTGGTTTTCCATCACCTGCAGCAGGATTTCGATCGCCTCCTGGCCGTAATCGCGCTCGTTTTCGGGGCGGTACAGGTAATAGGCCTCGTCGATGAACAGCACGCCGCCCATCGCCTTTTTCAGCACCTCGCGCGTCTTCGGCGCGGTGTGGCCGATGTACTGGCCGACCAGGTCGTCGCGGGTGACCGAGACCAGGTGGCCCTTTCGCACGTAGCCCAGCTTGTGCAGGATCGCCGCCATGCGCAGCGCGACGGTGGTCTTGCCGGTGCCGGGGTTACCCGAGAAGCACATGTGCAGGCTGGGTGCGCCGGCCGCGAAGCCGCGCTCGGCGCGCAGCTTGTCGACCAACAGCAGGGCGGCAATGTCGCGGATGCGCTGCTTGACCGGCGCCAGCCCGATCAGTTCGCGGTCGAGCTCGGCGAGCAGCTCGGTGATGCCGGAGGCTGCCAGCGCCGCGGCGAACGGATTGATGTCCATGATGCTCTCCCTTGCAGCTTAGTAGCGCGCGCCTTCCGGATTGGCCTGCACGGCGTAGCTCTCGATGCTGTAGCGAACCGTGCGGCCGGCGACTTCATGGCGCACCAGGCGAAAGCCCGGTTCGACCTTCGGCCGGTTGACGATGAACGCCATCACGATCGATTCGGTGCCGGCCGACGAGTCGAACGCCGTCATGCGGATGTAGTAGTTGGCGAAGGTGCTGCGGCACTGCGCCAGTTCGGCCATGATGCCGGCCGGGTCGCGCAGGTCGAACATCGGCGGCCCGAACATCTCCCAGTAGGTGTTGCGCGGATGCGGATCGTCCGTGTATTCGATCGCCAGCGCCCAACCCTTGTCGAGGCAGTAGTCGATCTGGCGGGTGATCTGCTCGTCGGTCAGATCGGGCAGGAATGAAAACGTGCCTTGTGTGATGCGCATGATGTGTCCTCTAAAATGTGGTGGGCGGGTCAGGAAACCGACGCCGTCGGGGTGAAGTCGGAAGTGTCGGTGGAGGCGTAGTTGAATGAGATTTCGCCCCAGGTATCGAGCGCAGCCTTCAACGGTCCGCACCACTTGGCCGCCTCTTGCAGGATCTGCGGACCTTCGTTCTTGATGTCGCGCCCTTCGTTACGTGCCATGACCATGGTCTCCAGCGCGACCCGGTTGGCGACCGCGCCGGCCTGGATGCCCTGCGGGTGGCCGATGGTGCCGCCGCCGAACTGCAGCACGACGTCGTCGCCGAACAGGTCGAGCAGCTGGTGCATCTGGCCGGCGTGGATGCCGCCGGAGGCGACCGGCATCACCTTGCGCAGCGAGCCCCAGTCCTGGTCGAAGAAGATCCCGCGCGGCAGGTCCATCTTGGTCTGCGTGTCGCGGCAGATGTTGTAGTAGCCCTGCACGGTCATCGGATCGCCTTCGAGCTTGCCGACCGCGGTGCCGGTGTGCAGGTGGTCGACGCCGGCCATGCGCAGCCACTTGGCGATCACGCGGAACGACACGCCGTGGTTCTTCTGGCGGGTGTAGGTGCCGTGGCCGGCACGGTGCATGTGCAGCATCATGTCGTTCTGGCGGCACCAGTAGGACATCGACTGGATCGCGGTCCAGCCGACCACCAGGTCGATCATGATGACGACCGAGCCGAGCTCCTTGGCGAATTCGGCGCGGCG
>JBBRXM010000121.1:0-12737 GCA_038248405.1 Burkholderiales bacterium | reverse complement strand
GCTTCGCCCTCTTGTTGAGGCGGGCATCGCCAAGATCCAAGCCTGCAAATTCTTGTTCCGTCCACTGCTGTGCTACCTTGGTCACGTGCCCGCCGAAATTCCGAGAGTAAACGCGAAATCGGCAAAGTTTACAAGCCCCCTTTGCAACTCATTGAATGTAAACGGTTTTTGCAGGCTGGATCAGGCCGCGCTGGGAGATGTGTATAACGCTATGAGTTCTACCTTATCGAGCGCGACACGCAGTTGCCCTGCTAGTAAAGCATTGGCGAGCTGCAAGCGTATTCCTTCAAGCAGGCGTTGAGATATGGCGCGCGTGTAATACGCGGTAAGCGCGATAAACACGGTGAAGCCAACGGCGTAATCCAACGCACTCGGACCGCCGGTAAGATGCATCAAACCCAGTACCACCACGCCCCAAATCACACCGATCTGCCGGTAGTATGCCGAAATATAGGTTCCGTACACCTGCGCGTTGATTGACGTGACGCCGCACAGCAGTGCGATCAGCGCAGCGTCCAGAATTGGGTCGTTACCGATGAGGAGCCACGCCACCAGCCCCCACGCAAATCCATCCAGGCCAGCGACCCAGTAAACGCGCGTCCGATGGCGCTGCAAGCTGGGACCATCGCCTATGACGCGCTGCAAAACCCACAGGCTGCCCGCCCAGACGACAGCAGCCGTACCCAGCCAAATCACAATCGACGCCTGGGGAACACGGCCCCAGCACAACCATACCGCAAGCAGCCAGCCAATCGGCGTGGTCGTCAGCGCGCGCCGCAGCGCAACCACGCATTCCGAAAAACCTGTTGCGCGCGCAACAGCAACGTCGGATTCGGTAACGGGCAAGGTGGTGCTCACGCCATTCCCGCCTGCTCGGTCAACAATGAAACTGGCACCGCGGCAATGCTCGTCTCGCGGCACCAACTCTGCTTCACTATGCCTGTATCAGAGAAACTCTGGAGAATGTCGCTGCGCATGAACTGTATCCGGGGGGAATTAATCTATGGAGCGCGAGCATAGCATATAGGACGTGTAAACAGGACCCGATGCTTATCACATCGTGGGTGTATCCCAGATAAGACAATGCCCGTCGCAAGCTGATGCTCGTCCAGGCGCAAGCGTACCGTGTGCAGGCTCATAAGCCAGCGGCTTATCTAATGGGAAGGACTTCACCTAATTGATGCTTCAGTGCAGAAACATCAGTCTCTCGAGAAGTTCGCATTGACTCATTAATATATTCGTTGTTCGGCTATTTCAAAGGCTATATGCCCGTCAAGTCGGGCAATTTGCCGGCCAGGTAGGCAACCAGGTCGTCGAGCGTGCGCAGCCGCGCGTAGTCCGATTCAGGGATATCGACCTTGAAGCGCTCATGCAGGCCGATCAGGAAGTTGAGCCAGTCCATCGAGTCGAGGTCGACCTGTTCGCGCAGCAGTTTCGTGCGCGCCAGGTCGGCCGGGTTCACTTCCGGCGCAATCGACGTCAGTTCCGCCAACACGCCGGCTAACAGATCCCGTTCGTTCATCTCCCCTCCTCCCTCACAGTTCCGCCGGGCGCTGCAGGCGCTCGCGCACCGCGGCCAGGAACAGCGCGCCGCGGTGGCCGTCCGACACCCGGTGGTCGGCCGCCAGGCTGGCGACGGTGACCGGCATGGCCGACAGCGCGCCGTCGCACGCCCAGGCGCGCTCGCCGATGCGGCCAAAGCCCACCAGCGCAACCTGCGGCGGATAAATCACCCCGAATACGGCTTCGACGCCCTGCTCGCCCAGGTTGGTCACGGTGATGGTCGGCGCCGACATCTCAGAGCTGCGCAGCGAGCCGGCGCGGGCGCGGCGCACCAGGTCGGCCAGTTCGCGCATCAGCTGGTCGAGCGGCTTGGCGGCGACGTCGAGCAGCGCCGGCGCCACCAGGCCGCCCTGGCGCAGGGCGATGGCCACGCCAACGTGCGCCTGCGCAGAGCCCTGGTGCGCGCCGTCGCGAAAGAATCCATTCAGGTCGGGGTAGTCCTGCAGCGCCAGCGCCACCGCCTTCAGCTGCAGCGTAGCCATCAGCAGGCGCCCGGTGACGGGCCGCTGGGCGTTGGCGGCGGCCAGCCATTCCTGGGCGCGCCGCATCGGCACCGTCTCGCTCAGGTAGTAATGCGGGATCTCGCGCTTGGAGCGGCTCATCGCCGCCGCGATCGACTTGCGCATCTCGCGCTGGCGGTCCGCCGGCGCCGCCGCCGCCGCCGCGGCGTGGATGGCCTGTTCGACGTCCTGCAGCGTCACCGCGCCGCCGGGGCCGGTGCCAGCCACCGCGTCGAGGTCGATGCCGGCATCCTCTGCGTGCTTGCGCGCGGCGGGCGACACGCGCCGCCGCCCCGCTGCCGCCGGCGCCGGCATGGGCGCCTCTGCCGGCGCGGCGGCGGGCACCGCGCCAGGCGACGGCGATGGCGCCTGGTCGCTGCGCTGCACCTGGCGCGCATGTTCGGCCGTTTCGCCCGGCTCGAGCACGGTGGCCAGCACCGCGCCCACCGGCACCGTTTCGCCGGGCTGCACCACCAGCTCGAAGACGGTGCCGTCGTTCCACGTCTCGACGTCGACCGCCGCCTTCGAGGTGTCGACCACGGCGACGACCTGGCCGCGCCTGATGGCGTCGCCCGGCTTGACGTGCCAGGCCAGCAGCTTGCCCTGGTCCATGTCGGAACCGAGCGAGGGGAGCTTGAATTCGATCATGGACGCCCCATCAGTTCGCGCGCGGCGGCGACGATGCCCTCAACCTGCGGCAAGGCGGCCAGTTCCATGTGGCGCGCATAGGGGATCGGCACCTCGGCGCTGCACACGCGCCCCACCGGTGCGTCGAGCTCGTAGAACGCGCTTTCCATGATGCGCGCGACGACCTCGGCGGCCAGGCTGCCGCTCTTCCACGCCTCGTCGATCACCAGCGCGCGCCGCGTCTTGCGCACCGAGGCGGCGATGGTGTCGTCGTCGAGCGGGCGCAGCACGCGCAGGTCGATCACCTCGGCATCGACGCCGGCGGCGGCCAGCTGTTCGGCAGCCTGCATCGCTTTCGGCACGCAGCCGCCGTAGGCGACCAGGGTGAGGTCGCGGCCGGCGCGGCGCACGGCGGCGCCGATGATCGGGCAAGACGGCGGCGGCGGCGTGTCGCCGAATTCCTCTTCCATGTTGTAGAGCTGGGCGTGCTCGAAGATGATCACCGGGTCGGGGTCGGCCAGCGCCGGCGCCAGCATGCCGCGGGCGTCGGCCACCGTCGCCGGCGCCAGCACGCGGATGCCGGGAATGTGCGCGTACCACCCTTCCAGGCTGTGCGAATGCTGGGCCGCCAGCTGGCGCCCGGCGCCGGTCGCCATCCGGATTACCAGCGGCACGCCGAACTGGCCGCCGGACATGTGGCGCATCGCCGCCGCCGTGTTGACGATCTGGTCGAGCGCCAGCAGGCTGAAATTGACGGTCATGATTTCCACCACCGGGCGCATGCCGCCCAGGGCGGCGCCAATGCCGGCGCCGACGAAGCCCAGTTCGGACAAGGGCGTATCGCGGATGCGCCCGGGCCCGAATTCGGCCAGAAAGCCTTTCGATACGGCGTAGGAGCCGCCGTACATGCCGACGTCTTCGCCCATCAGGAAGACGCGCGGATCGGCCACCAGGGCGGCGTGCAGCGCCTCGCGCATCGCCTCGCGGTAGCTCATCTTCATGATGGCGTACCGAGCAGGTCTTTGGCGAGGTCGCCGACCGGCTCCCAGGCAGCGGCCTCGGCAAAAGCCACGGCGGCGTCGACTTCGCGGGCGGCGGCGGCATCGAACGCGAGGAACTCTTCCTCGCTCAGCTTGCCTTCGGCCTTCAGGCGCGCGGCGAAGGTGTGCAGCGGCCCGCGCTGCTTCCATTGCTCGATCTCGGCCGGCAGCCGGTACAGGTCGGGGTCGAACATCGAGTGGGCGCGAAAGCGGTAGGTCTGGCATTCGAGGAAGAACGGCCCTTCGCCGGCGCGCACGTGGCGGGCGGCGGCGGTGGCGGCCTCGTGCACCGCCAGGACGTCCATGCCGTCGGCCCTGGCGGTGGCCATGTTGTAGCTGGCCGCCTTGGCGCACAGGTCAGTCTGCGACTCGGAGCGCGCCAGCGCCGTGCCCATCGCGTAGAAATTGTTCTCGCAGACGAACAGCAGCGGCAGCTTCCACAGGGCTGCCAGGTTGGCCGTTTCATGGAACACGCCTTCGGCCATCGCGCCTTCGCCGAAGAAGCAGGCGTTCACGCGCGGTACCTGCTGCATCTGGTCGGCCAGCGCCAGCCCGGCCGCGAGGGCGATGCCGCTGCCGACGATGGCATTGCCGCCGTAGAAATTGTGGTCGCTGTCGAACAGGTGCATCGAGCCGCCGCGTCCGTGCGAGCAGCCGGCCAGCTTGCCGAACATTTCGGCCATGATCGCGTTCATCGACACCCCGCGCACCAGCGCGTGGCCGTGCTCGCGGTAGGTGGCAACGACATTGTCTTCGGGTGCCAACGCGCGCAGCGCGCCGACGGCGACCGCCTCCTGGCCCACATACAAATGCAGGAAGCCGCGGATCTTGCCTTCGCCGTACAGCTCCGCCGCTTTTTCTTCCATGCGGCGGATGCGCAGCATGTCGGCCAGCAGCGCGTGGCAGAAGCCGCGCTCCTGCGGCGCGCTGGCCGGCCACGTCGTCGCCAGGGCGGCTTCGGCCGGATTCATGCCCCGGCCTCGAGGGTGGACAGGTCGCCTTCCGGCAGGCCCAGTTCGCGCGCCCTGAGCACGCGCCGCATGATCTTGCCGCTGCGGGTGCGCGGCAGCGCGGCGACGATGTCGATTTCTTTCGGCGCCATCACGGCGCCCAGGCGGGTGCGGGCATGGCCGAGCAACTCCTTGCGCAGCGCTTCCGATGCGGCGTAGCCGGCGCGCAGCGAGACGAAGGCCTTGACCACTTCGCCGACGGTCGGGTCGGGCTTGCCGATGACGCCCGCCTCGGCCACCGCGGGATGCTCCATCAGCGCGCTTTCGACTTCGAACGGACCGATCAGGTGGCCGGCGGACTTGATGACGTCGTCGCTGCGGCCGACGAACCAGAAGTAGCCGTCGGCGTCGCGCCGCGCCAGGTCACCTGTCAGGTACAGTTCGCCAGCGAAGCACTGGCGGTAGCGCTCTTCGTTGTTGAGGTAGCCGCGCAGCATGGCCGGCCAGCCGCGCCGCAGCGCCAGTTCGCCCTCCACTTCCGGTTCGGCGACGATGGCCACGCTGCCGTCTTCGTTGCGGCGCGTGATGAAGGCGTCGACACCGGGCAGCGGACGCCCCATCGAGCCGGGCTTGATGTCGAAACCGGGCGTGTTGGCGATCATGATGCCGCCGGTTTCGGTCTGCCACCAGTTGTCGTGGATAGGCAGGCCGAGCACTTCCTGGCCCCACCAGACCGCCTCGGGATTGAGCGGCTCGCCGACGCTGGCGATGAAGCGCAGGTCCGGGAAGGTATGTTTTTTGGCAAGCGCCTCGCCCGCCTTCATCAGCATGCGGATCGCGGTGGGTGCGGTGTACCAGACGGAAACGTGCTGCTCGTGCAGGATGCCGTACCAGCGCTCGGCGTCGAAATCGGCGGCGTCGACGATCGAGGTGACGCCGTGCAGCAGCGGCGCGATGATGCCGTAGGAAGTGCCGGTGACCCAGCCGGGGTCCGCGGTACACCAGAAAATATCGTCCGGGTGCAGGTCGAGCGCGTACTTGCCGCTGACCCAGTGCGTCAGCACCGCGCCGTGCACGTGCATGGCGCCCTTGGGCGTGCCGGTTGTGCCGCTGGTGAAGTGCAGCAACGCCAGGTCTTCCGGTTGGGTGGGGACGATGTCGAACTGGTCGGAAGCGGCATCGAGCAGCGGCGCCAGCTCCTCGGTGCCGGCCGGCAGCGCGGAATCCTTGTCCTCGCGCACCAGCAGCACGTGGCGCAGGGCCGGCAGGCGCTCGCGGACAGGCGCGATCTTGCGGCGGTACAGCAGGTCGGTGGTGACGAGCACGCGGGCGTCGCCGATCGCCATCCGGGTGGCGACCGGCTCGGATCCGAAGGCGGAAAAGAGCGGACAGGCGACGCTGGCGTTCTTGAAGCTGCCCAGCACCGCAACATACAGTTCGGGAATGCGGCCGGCCAGCACGAACACGCGCTCGCCCTTGCCTACGCCCTTGGCGCGCAAGACGTTGGCGAAGCGGCTGGTCAGGCGCGACAGTTCAAGGTAGCTGATGTCGCGGGACTGGTCGGCGCCCAGGAAGCGGAACGCCGTCTTGTCGCGCGCGGCGCCGCTCGCATGGAGCTCGACCGCCTCGTGGGCGATGTTGAGGCCGCCGCCGGGCAGGCCGCCCAGTTCGCTCCGCGCCGCTTCCCACGAAAAGCTGGCGCGCAAGCCGTCGTAGTCGGTCCAGTTGGGCGCGACCTGGCGTTCTGCGCTACCTTTGCGGATGACTGAAGGCCGAACCACGACGCTCCCCTGCACGCACACCTTACGATCATTGTGCGGCGCGCGGGCCGGCAGTGTCAATTGAATCAGGCATCGCGGTACGCCTTCCACGCGCCGGCCGCAACGGGCGGCGCGGGAGTTACTCCTGCGCCGCCGGCAGGTGCCCCGACTTGACCAGGATAGTGCATCCCTCCCGGCTGAACGGGCGGTGCGTGCTCAGGTGGGGACTGCGCATCCACGTACCGGCAGGGTAACGTCCGAATTCATCCTCGAAGACGCCGTCGAGCACGAAGATCTCTTCGCCGCCGTAGTGGCGATGGGCGTTAAATTGCGTCCCCGGCGCCCAGCGCACCAGCGCCGTGTGCTGGGACTCGAAGTCCGACAGCGGCAACACGGACAGGCCAGGCACCAGCCCCGGCAACCAGGATGCGGTGCGCGTATCGACGACGGTACGCTGGCGATCGGCCAGGTCCATGTGCCGCAGCTTGACGAACAGCGTGCAACCGGTGGCCGAACCTGGCGCGTGCGAGGAGCCAGGCGGATTCTTGATGTAGGTGCCGGCGGGGTAGCTGCCAGATTCGTCGTGCAGCTCGCCATCGAGGACGAAAATCTCTTCGCCCAGGTCGTGGGTATGGCGGGCAAAGCTCGAACCGGGCGCATAGCGGACGATGGAAGTGGCGCGTGCGACTTCGCCGCCGTCGCGTTCCAGCAATTGCCGCTGCACGCCGGCGATAGGCGAATCGACCCAGGGCAATCCTGCCGAGTCGACGACGACACGCTGCGATAGCGAAGTGTTCAGTTGCATTGACTGCCTTTGTTCTCGTTATTCCTGCACCGGGCTATTTTACTGACAAATGACGGCGGCGGCTCACCAGCGCGGCGGCCGCCCTCGAGAAAGGAGCCTCGACCGCCCTGACTGACGGTAGCCGGAGGAGACAAGGTGGCGCTCGAGCGAGGACAGCATCAAGCGAGCTCGGCTTTGCTGACAGGCAGCCGCGGCACGCGGGACTTCGATGTGTAATACTTGCTTCTTTCCAGCCATCACTCTTTTCGGTGAGCCATCCCTTGCTTAACGAGCCTTTCCACCTCTTCCTTTTGCTCGCTGCCGCGCTGGTGGCCGGCGCATTGAATGCAGTCGCCGGTGGCGGCAGTTTTCTTACCTTGCCAGCACTAGTGTTCACGGGCATGCCGCCGGTGGCCGCCAACGCCACCGGTACAGTCGCCCTTTTGCCAGGGTATGCCTCCGGCGCCCTGGGCTTCCGCGAGGACCTGCAGGCGCCTCCCGGCTTGTCCCTGCTTACCCTCGCCATCCTCAGCCTGGCCGGCGGGGCGATCGGCGCGTGCCTGCTGCTCGTGACCGACGATCGCACCTTCAACAAGGTCGTTCCCTGGCTGTTGCTGGTCGCGACGATGCTGTTTGCCGGCGGCCCGGTCCTGCTGCGCAGGCTACACGCCAGCAATGCCGGGCGCACCTCGGCGGCAACGTCCGCCGCCGGCGTGCTCGCAGTCTCGATCTATGGCGGCTATTTCAATGGTGGCCTGGGGATCCTGTTGCTGGCACTGTTCGGCTTGCTCGGCCAGACCAACCTGAACGCGATGAACGGGATCAAGAACGTCGTTTCAACATTGCTGACCTCGATCGCCGTAGCGATCTATGCATGGGGCGGGGTCGTCGCCTGGCCGCAGGCGTTGGCGATGATGATCGCAGCGACTGCGGGCGGCTATTTCGGCGCGCGTATCGCACGCAAAATCCCTGCGCCGGTGCTGCGGGCCGGCATCGTCGCCACTGGCCTGATCATGACCACGCTGTTCTTTTTGCGCGGTTAGCGGCCATTTTCAGCATGGGGTGGCCGATTGACCGTGCGGGCGCAGCCGGTCTCATCGGCATCCCGGCCTGAGCCTGCATCACAGTGCCGCAGTAGCACAGATGCATGGTGTCAAGGACGCCCTTGCCGGCGAATATCACGGTGCTGGCGGAGCGCTGCAGCGCTATGCTATGTATACGTCACGCTTGAGCAAGGCGTCGATCTTCACCAGGTCGAAGCTGCCATCGGCGCCAATCCTCTGTTCGCCGGAGAGCAAGCCCAGGTGTTCCAGGTAGAAAACCTGTCCGAAATCGAGGCGGAGGACGGCCAGGGCGAGGTACTCGAACGGCGCTCGGCCGGCGCCACCGGCAAGCACGCAAGCCTGTTGATCGAGGCCCCTTTCGAGCTTGCCGCATTCGCAGCGCGCGTCATGCTCGATGCCGCGCGGACCAGTTCATTATTGCCGCACGGCGCGCATCGCTATGCGTTGCGCGCACATTGAAAGGTGTCATCATGATCATTCCACTACGTATACGCTTTATCGATATTCCACACTCCGATGCTATCGAAGCGGAAATCCGCAAGCGCGCCGAAAAGCTCGATGAATTCTGCGATCACGTCATGCACTGCGAAGTGACGGTCGGCGCCGCCGGCAAGCACCATGCTCAGGGACGCATGCATGAGGTTCACATCGACCTGACCGTCTCCGGAACCGAGATCGTCATCAATCGCGTCCACCGTCATGAAGACGTCTACGTCGTCATTCGCGACGCCTTCGACGCCGCGCTGCGAAAGCTGCGGGACTTCGTCCGTGAACAGCGGGGCGATGTAAAGGTGCATGAAACACCCTTGCATGGCCGCGTCACCAAACAGTTCGACGATGGACATGGATTCGTCGAGACACCCGACGGAACCGAATTCTACTTTCAGCGGGACAACCTGGCCTATCCCCAGTTCGACCAGCTGCAAGTCGGGATGGAAGTCGAGTTCCTGCAGCAGGTCGCCGGCGAGGGCATGCAGGCCAAGCGAGTCACTGCAGGCAGACATCACGTTCCCGGCATGTCGTAGGCGATCGTGTACGTGGTCATCCTTTGACGCAGATCCTCGGCTCGAGACGCGCGACGGTACGGGCCAATCCGGATGTGGATTGGCACGGTGGCTCGGGACCGGATCTGGTCCGGAGTGGTCATCATGGCGCTCAATGCCGGCGCCGCCTGCTCGAACGCCTGCACTCTGGTGCGGCCGACACCGCGTATGCCGTTAAGTACTCACCTTAGGCACACGAAGCTGGCGTGCTTTGAGTTCGCGCAATTTCACAAATGGACATCGAACACCAAATCCGCCGGATCTAGTCATCAAGACGCGACACAGCCGCGACATTGGCCCGCGCCCTATGCAATTTCTTGTAGCTGTCGATCAGGCGGTGGTGCCGGTCGAGGCCCTCGAGTTGCATACTCGTCGGCGCCAGGCCGAAGAAACGCACGCTGCCGTCCACCGAGCCGAGCACCGCGTCCATCCGAGGGTTGCCATACATGCGGCGGAAATTGACCACGTAATCGTCCAGTTCCAGCTCGTCATCGAGCAACACCTCCAGCACCACGTTCAATGCTTGATAGAACAATCTGCGCTCGGCGGTGTTGTCGTTGTACTGCAGGAATGCGCCAACCAGCTCATGCGCCTCTTCAAACTGCTGCAAGGCGAGCTTAATCAACAGCCTCAACTCGAGCACGGTCAGCTGTCCCCAGTCCGTATTGTCGTCAAACTCGATGCCGATCAACGAGGCGATGTCGGCATACTCGTCCAGCTCGTTGTTCTCCAGACGCTCCAGCAGCGTCGCCAGGCTGGCATCGTCCAGGCGATGCAAATTCAAGATATCGGCACGGAACAGCAGTGACTTGTTGGTGTTATCCCAGACCAGATCTTCTACCGGGTAAATTTCCGAATAACCGGGCACCAGAATCCGGCATGCGACGGCGCCGAGCTGGTCGTACACGGCCATGTAGACCTCTTTCCCCATCTCTTCGAGAATGTCGAGCAAGGTCGCCGCTTCCTCGGCATTGGAATTCTCGCCGTGGCCGGAAAAGTCCCACTCGACGAAATCGACATCCGCTTTGGCGCTGAAAAAGCGCCACGACACCACACCGCTGGAATCGATGAAGTGCTCGACAAAGTTATAGGGTTCCGTCACCGCTTCACTTGCAAAGGTGGGCTGGGGCAAATCGTTTAGCCCTTCAAAACTGCGCCCTTGCAGCAATTCGGTGAGGCTGCGCTCCAGCGCGACCTCGAAACTTGGATGCGCGCCGAACGACGCGAATACACCACCTGTGCGCGGATTCATCAAGGTGACACACATGACCGGATAAGTCCCACCCAGCGACGCATCCTTGACCAGCACGGGAAAGCCCTGCTCCTCCAGGCTCTGGATTCCGGCGAGAATGCCAGGGTATTTCGCCAGCACCTCCGCCGGCACATCCGGCAATGCCATTTCGCCCTCCAGGATTTCACGCTTGACCGCGCGTTCGAAAATCTCGGACAGGCATTGCACCTGTGCTTCAGCCAGCGTATTACCGGCGCTCATGCCGTTGCTGGCGTAGAGGTTTTCAATCAGGTTGGACGGAAAATACACGAGCTCGCCGTCCGAATGGCGAACGAACGGCAGCGAAACGATACCGCGCTCCCCGTTGCCGGAATTGGTGTCGACCAGGTGCGAGCCACGCAGCTCGCCATCCGGATCGTACACCTCCAGACTGTACTCATCGAGAATGTCGGCTGGCAAGGCATCGTCCGGGCCCGGCTGGAACCAGCGCTCGTTCGGGTAATGGACAAACGCCGCGTTGGCAATGTCCTCGCCCCAGAACGCGCCGGCATAGAAATGGTTGCAATTGAGGCGCTCGATGTATTCGCCCAAGGCCGACGCCAGGGCGCTTTCCTTGGTCGCTCCCTTGCCGTTGGTAAAGCACATCGGCGAGTGCGCGTCGCGGATATGCAGCGACCACACATTGGGAACGATATTGCGCCACGACGCGATTTCGATCTTGACGCCCCACTCCGCCAACATGCCCGACATGTTGGCGATGGTTTGTTCCAGCGGCAGATCCTTGCCGGCGATATAGGTGCTCGATCCCTCAGGAGGCTGCATCGTCAGCAGTGCCTGCGCGTCGGCATCCAGGTTCGCTACCTCTTCGATCACGAACTCGGGTCCGGCCTGCACCACTTTTTTCACGGTACAGCGGTCGATCGAGCGCAAGATACCCTGGCGGTCCTTGTCGGAAATATCCGCCGGCAACTCGACCTGGATCTTGAAAATCTGCTGGTAACGGTTTTCGGGGTCAACAATATTATTCTGCGACAGACGAATATTTTCGGTCGGAATATTGCGAGTGTCGCAGTACAGCTTCACGAAGTAAGCCGCGCACAGGGCTGAAGAGGCGAGGAAATAGTCGAACGGACCAGGGGCTGAGCCATCGCCCTTGTAGCGGATCGGCTGGTCGGCTATCACCGTGAAGTCGTCGAACTTGGCTTCAAGACGTAGCTTATCGAGAAAGTTGACCTTAATTTCCATAACAGATTTCCAATGCGTGCCCAATATTCAAAATATAAAGCCCTGTCAGAACAGGGCCCTGTAACGCAATCAATGACGATAAAACGTCATTCCCACTCAATTATCAATAGCTGAGCTAAGCCATTGATCCGATTAGCAATTACGTCCCTGACACCGAGGAATACCATTGACAATACCATGACAGGTGAACGGCTGAGTCTTCCCTAATTTGTACGCAATTCTTGTGGTCCATGTGCACTGAACGAGCGGCCCTGCCCTGCTATCGAGTAATGACCGGGGGTCGACGACCTTTTCGACTCCGAGGTGTCCGTAGAATGCCCCGTATGAGAAGTTGCAGCTTATCAGCTTAATCCCATCTTTGCGCACATGTTGCGTGCCGTATCGAAATCGCCACGATTCGCACACCTACGCACGCCAGCTTTCCGAAGCGACTAGGATGCAGGGAGCGAGTGTAGGCAGGCGGCAATCGTCAACCGCCGATCAATGGGCAATCCCTACTTGGAAGTCGGCAAACAGCAATCGACAATCGACAAAATTGCTCCGTACGTGTGTGTCTTTACCGCTGCACATATTGACACCTCTTTAAAACTCGGGTTTCGGGCCCCCGCTTTACTGCCGGCGACTGCCGTCCAATGCCCGAAGCGATAAATGCGAGGGGCCATGGATCGACACCGTTAATTTGCCTGAATATCTACGCGATTGCGTAACGCCTCAACACAAAGCGAAACGCCGGAAGCGAGCGCTAGTGTCCTGAGTTAGAAGTTCATTGAATATTTTTTCCTGTGAGCCATATTGTGTTTTGTACACACGATATGGAGGCGAACATGGGGGCTGGTCGTCCGAAGGCAGAGTTGGTCTTGAATGAGTCCGAACGAGAGCAGTTGCAGGTGTGGGCCAGGCGGCGTAAGACTGCACAGGCATTGGCATTGC
>JBBRXM010000120.1:0-12807 GCA_038248405.1 Burkholderiales bacterium | reverse complement strand
CGCGCACCCCGCCCTTGACCCTGTTCCGAGCCTCGTCGCACCGACCTACAGCGCAAAGCGAGGTCACGAAGAATCAGGCATTCACAGCGGTAGCTGACATGGTAGCCGAAGTCAACTTCCACTCAAAACGGCATTGGGCCCATCTTCGCGGCCTATTGGGAGCAGCCATTCAGGAATACGACCCGCAAAAACATCAACATTCCATAATATATTGGTCGCCGCAGACTTACGTCCAATCCCGAAAAATATTTGAACCAGACCTTCATCATCCTCAGGTCGCGTAGTAATACGAAACTTATACAAATCAGGCCGCCCACCGTTGTAATTCAACAGAAATTTAACATAATCTTCTGGCAGTACATTTCGTAAGCGAAATTGCAATCTTAAAATATCATCCAAAACAAGTGGCGGCCCTATTTCATCGAAGTTCTGCTCACTGTTCATAGTTACTTATCCGTTCTTAAATTAATAGATGTTTGTTCCGCAATTTAATCAACTATCTCAACTAGTAAGTTTCGGTTATCTATGGCAACGACGGCATCCGACACGGATATACCGCAGCTAAGTGGACAATCAATGCCAACAGTCGCCGCCAGACGCCATACATCCCTGTGGACCTGAATTTTTACCGTCGCTATTTTGCCACACCCTATCACTGCCTTCACCTGCATTTCCAATTCCCATCGCGAACGGGAGTAAATTAGTTAGAAAGTCCTGCGCCGCCAATGCGACATTATTATCCGTCGCCTGCTTATCGCCAACGACAATTGCAGCACCAGTATCACCCATAATTGCAGCAAGTACCACTGCGCCCATTATTTTGCTCAGTGACGCGCCTCCAGTATGTCCTGTTTTCGCGTGTATATCGGACGGAACCAACTGCATGGTTTTTCCATCCTCATTATGGTGCCATGTAAAATCGGTAGGCGTTCTCTTCAGACCAGCCGCGGCGTTTGCTGCAGCGAAATCTGCACTGTTTTTTGTAAATTCGCCAATATTAACGGTGTGAGTAGCTACCCCGAAAAATCGGGGAAACCATGACTTCTCAATATAGCTGGTCAAAAACCGTATCGATAGTGGCCCGGTAGTTTCCATCGGGGAGTCGCCGCGAAATGACCTCGCGAAGCGGATCTACGCGGCCTATCAGCGTCGTGGGTGCTACGCCCGCGATTTTTCCTAACGCTGCTATCTCTGCAATTCGCAAGACGGGGTTAGTTAGAAACCATTCGAAAGGAGGGTCGTTACGAAGAAGCAATTCCAAAATTCCGTTGCAATTATAGATGGAAAAGAAGAGGCGCTCGATGAAATCGGAGAAGAGTGAGGCGAATAGATTTGGCCAAGATTCTGGTTGCTTCGGTGGAGGAATAATATATACAGATTCCCATTTTAGCGCTCTGCCTGCATCAAATAAATGCCAGCAAGGGCGCTCCATCAGAAATGGCGACGCGAGGTAACCTGGTTCGATAAAACGGCAGAGCACAGGAAGCTTCTGCGCGACTGCCATGCGGGCGTCTAAGTTGACCGCACCTACATGAACGCTATAGGCATTCGCCGCTGGTTTATGACTTAGATAAAGAATGTGTTCAACTAACGCTGTACTGCCGGTATATCGATACCACGCATCACCGCGAGATGCGATAGCTACATTAGGAAGGGGTTCATAACCCTTCGACTCGAAAGCGCAACGAATATCCGTCAAATAGTCCATATTGTCGATTATTGAACTTGTTGGAGTTAAGGAAGAATCGATTTTGTTGTATGAAATGGTACGCCAGCAGCTTTCAGAGCCCCAGCGAGTTTTATTGTATTCCAAGCTGCGGCAGGTCCTGTACCAAAAGCAACACCGCGGTACATTATGCTATTCACGGTCACGCCAAGCGCGGTCTGCGCACCACTTTGAATCGCCCGAACGTCGAACGCGACCTGCTGTGGGTTGAGCTTAAATGCATCGAACAAGGAAGTCTTGACTTCGACTCCAAAAATTAGACCACTTAAAGGATTTTGCACCACCAGATCGTATCGCCGTGTATTTGCAGTCCCTGGAATCCAGGCAACCACTTCCCTACCTAAAAGAACAAAGCCTTCTGTTTCGAGCTGACCCGCAGCAAGGTCGACACCATACGTCCCTCGGGTGTTTGGCCCTGTGCCAGTCGTGACTGAACCCTGCTGCGAAGTCGCGCCCTTACTGCCACTTGAGCCGCCTTCAGACGAAGCGCTGCCCGAACATTGACCTTTGCAAAAATTCTCCCGGCTTTTTGCCAAATCGCGCGCAATCTGGTCATCGCGCGCATCTCTGCCATCAGGGTCGACGTACCTGTAGGGGCTATTGTTCGCGTACGTGTACCGGTTGAAGCTGCCCCCCGAGTTTGCATCGGTGATAACCGGATCAACACTCAAAAACCTTCCCGCCACCGGATCATAATACCGCTGCTGCATGTACACCAGCCCGGTATCGGCATCGTTGACGTGGCCGGTGAAGCCGATGGTCGGGACGACGCCGCCGCCCGTCAGGCCGTACGGCTCGTAGCGCGTGGTGCTGACCAGGGCGCCGTTCTGGTCGCTGCGCGCCACCGGGCTGCCGAGCCCATCGGTGTGGATATAGGTAACGACGTCACCGGGGGCCGCAGCCGCTGTCGTCGTCATGGTCTCGGTGAAGCTGGCTGTCCCGCCCTGGCCCCTGGCCGTCCAGGTGCAGGCGGACGGATAGCCCACCCACGCACTGCTGGCGCTGCCGGATGACGTGCCGCTAGTGTAGTGCTGCGATCTTAATGCTTCGTATTGAAATTCCGCGACTGAGACGGTATTCTTCTGTGTCAAACAGGAGAGCGCCAATGCGGATTGCAACCGAGATTGTGCTTACGCAGGAAGAGCAATTGGAACTGAGCGGATTGGTCCGCTCGGGTCTAACGAGCGTGAGATTGGCGCAACGCGCGCGCATCGTTCTGCTGGCGTCAGAGGGCGTTCAAAATAAGGACATCGCCGAGGCGCTTGGCGTTGATCGCGGTCAGGTCAGGCGCTGGCGCGAACGGTACGCACAGCTGGGTATTTCAGGCATCGAACGCGACCTCCCGCGCGGTGCGCCGCCTTCGAAAGTTGATGTCGCGCGCCTGGTCGCGCTGACCACCGAAGGAAAGCCCGAAGCGGCGACACACTGGAGTACGCGCACGATGGCCGCCGAACTTGGCGTGAGTGCTGCGAGCGTTTCACGGCATTGGCGCGCCAAAGGTTTGAAGCCACATCTGGTGCGAGGCTTCAAGGTGTCGCGTGATCCGAAATTTGCCGAGAAGCTTGAGGATGTTGTGGGGTTGTATTTGTCACCTCCAGAACATGCGATCGTGTTGTGCTGCGATGAGAAAAGTCAGGTGCAGGCGCTTGATCGCACACAGCCTGGCTTGCCTTTGAAAAAAGGCCGCGCCGAGACCATGACGCATGACTACAAACGCAATGGCACGACGACTTTGTTTGCTGCGTTGAACGTGCTCGATGGCCAAGTCATCGCCCAGTGTCAGCAGCGTCATCGCCATGAGGAATGGCTGACCTTTCTTCGCAAGATAGACCGCGAGACGCCGAAGGCGAAAGCGCTGCATCTGATCTGCGACAACTACGCCACGCACAAGCATCCGAACGTACAGGCGTGGCTCGCAAAGCACCCGCGTTTCAACATCCACTTCACGCCTACCTCGGCGTCGTGGTTGAACATGGTGGAGCGGTTCTTCCGTGATATTTCTGAGAACCGTCTCCGCCGCGGCGTGTTCACCAGCGTACCGGAACTGTCCACCGCCATCGAGCAATATGTCGCGCGCCACAATGCGAATCCGAAGCCATTTATTTGGACAGCAACTGCACGCGACATCCTCCAAAAGGTGATCCGCGCGAACAGTCGCTTAAGCGGCAAACAGAATGCAACACTACACTAGTAGCCGGCGCGTCGCTGACGGTGTACCCGGTGCCGCCAGCGGTGCATGCCCGCGTCACCGAAGTGGCGTTGGTGCTGTGCCAAGTCAGCGTGAACGGCTTGCCGGCGACCATCGGGGACGGCGTGCGGTTCGCGCTGATTGTCGGTGCCGGCACATTGGTCGTCATCGTTTCGGTGACGACCTTGCTGCCGCCGGCGCCCTTGGCGGTCCAGGTGCAGGTCGACGGGTGGCCGACCCATCCGGCCAGCGCGGTGCCTGGTGCGCTGCCTCCCTGAACAGCGGGGGCGTCGCTGACGATGTAGCCGGGCGCGCTGGCGGTGCACACCCGTGTCAGCGAGGTGGCGTTGGCGCTGTTCCATGACAGCGTATAAGTTTGCCCCGCGATCATCGGCGACGGCGTGCGCGCCACGGTCAGCGTGGGCGCCGGCGGCGTTGACGCTGCAATGGTCGTCATCGTTTCGGTGACGACCTTGCTGCCGCCGGCGCCCTTGGCGGTCCAGGTACAGGTCGACGGGTGGTCAACCCATGCGGCCAGGGCGGTGCCGGAAACGCTGCCGCCCTGGACGGCGGGCGCGTCGCTGACGCTGTAGCCGGGCGCGCTGGCGCTGCACACCCTTGTCAGCGAAGTGGCGTTGGTGCTGCTCCAGGACAGCGTATAAGTTTGCCCCGCGACCATCGGCGACGGCGTGCGCGCCACGGTCAGCGTGGGCGCCGTTGGCGTCGGGGCCGCGACGGTGCTCATCGATTCGCTGACCGTCGTGGTGCCGCCGGCGCCGCTCGCGCGCCAGCTGCAGGTTGACGGGTAGCCGACCCAGGCGCTGCTGGCGGTACCCGCCGCGCTACCGTTGACGGCCAGCGTTTCGCTGACGCTGTAGCCGCTGCCGGCGGCGCTGCAGGTGTGCGACAGCGTGCTGGCGTTGGTCGTGCTCCAGGTCAGCGTCTAGGGCTGCCCTGCGGTCATCGTCGGCGGCGTGCGCGCCACCGTGACCGTCGGCGCGGGCGTGGCCGGCGCCGTCGTCGTCAGCGTCCGCGTTACTTCGGCGGTGTCGTCGGTGCCTTCCGCGCTCCAGGTGCAGGTCGACGGGTAGCCGACCCAGGCGGCGCTGGCGGTGCCGCTCATGCTGCCGCTCAGCGCGACCACGCCGCTGGCGTTGTAGCCGGTGCCGGCGGCGGTGCACGAGAAGCGCACCGTGCTTGCCTTCGAACTGCTCCAGTTGACGTTCCATGCCTGGCCGGCGACCATCGGCACCGGGTAGTAATTGACCGACAGCGTGACCGGGCTCGGTTGCACCGCGCCCGGTCCGGGCACGCCTGGCGGCGTCGACTTGTTCACGACAACGGTGGTCTGCGCCTGCGCGGCGATGCCGGCGAACGCCAGCAGCACGCAGGCGGCGTGCCGCTTCGCGTGCGCGGTGGCGGGGAAGACGGCGATCATCGTTTCACCTCGGCGACCTGGTGGTTGTGCAGATAGATGTATTGCGTCGTCGCCGCCGCGCGCGGACCGCCGCGCTGGGTGACATACAGCAGCTGTCCTGCCGGGCTGTAGACGCTGATGGTGACAGTGCCGTCGGCCGCCGTCGTCTTCAGGCGATGGCCGTAGCCGTCGTAGCGGTAGGTGTCGCGGCCGGTGGCCGCGGTCATCCGGTTGGCCTGGTCGAAGGAGTAGGTCTGCGCGCCGCGGCTGGTGACGTTGCCGCGCACGTCGTAGCCGTACCCGAAGCCGTAGCCGGGCACCGTGCTCGACAGGGTTTTCAGCCGGTTGCGCTCGTCGTAGTCATAGCGGCTGAGCCGACTGCCGACGGTGCTGTTCCTGAGATTGTCGAGCACGTCGTAGGTGTAGGTGGCGCTACCCCACAAGCCGGGCGCGGCGGCGCTGGCCAGGCGGTCGAGCTGGTCGTAGCCGAGCGTGCGTGTCGTCGCCTTCGCCGGCAGCTGGTCGGCGATGCCGGCGACGTTGCCGTTCTGGTCGTAGCTGTAACGGTCGTCGAGCACGCCGGCGTCGCTGGCCACTTCGGGCAAGCCGCGCAGGTTCTGGGTCAGCGTGTGGCGCTTGCCGTTGCCATAGGTGAAAGCGGCGATGGCGCCGTTCGGATGGTAGCCGATGCCGGTGGCAAAACTGCCCGCCTGCGACGCCTCGCCGAGCGCATTCGGGTTGTAGGCTACGCTCCTTGCCGTGATCGGGTTGCCCTCGGCGGCGCTGGGGTAGTCGAGCCGGGTGAGGTTGCCGTTAGCGTCGTAAGTGCGCCCAAGCGTGTAATTTGATCCCTCGAAGGACAGCACTTCCGAGGTCGGCAGGCGCAGCTTGTTGTAGCTTGTGGTCCAGGTGGCTCCCCCCGAACTCACCGTCTTGGGCATGCCATCGGCGTAGTAGGTGCGCGCGATCGCGGGACTGCCATCGGCGTAGGCGGTGCCAGTCAAGCGGTTCAGGAGGTCGTAAGCGAACGTCGCCTTCGAGCCCGCAGTCGCGCTGGTACGGTCGCACGCGGGGCCTGGCAAGGCAAGGCCGCTGGCGCGCCACGCCACGTTATTGGCCTTGTCGTAGTCCTGCACCGTGGCGCCGGTTTCCGGTTCGATGGTTTTGCACAGGCGCTGATTGGGGTCGTACACGTAGCTGCGCGTCGCGCTCACGCCGCCGCCGCTCCGGGTGACCGCGAGCGGCTTGCCGAACACGTCGCGGGCGATGCCCACGCCAAGCCCTTCGGGCGCCTCAATTCTCATTGCCGCGTCCTCCGCCGGTTCGTCGAACGCCTGGTAGCTGGTGGTGGAGGCAAAGCCGCGCGGGTTGGCGACGCGCTTTCGGAAGCCTGCCAGGTAGTCGGTTGCTGTCGTCAGGGGACCGAGCTCGCTGTCGGCGCGGGAATAGATCACCCGTCCCAGCGCATCGTATTCGGTGGCCACGCCGGCGGGGCGCTCGGCGGCGTCGCCGATCGCGCGTTGCGGATATGATTCATACGTGGTCTGGCCGCGATGGTCGAACCGGCGCACGACCATTTTCCGGGTCGCGCCTTCATTGGCAGCATCGTAGACGCGCGTGAGCACCGGCCGCCACAGTCCGTCCATATAGGTCACGCTGGTCGCGTTCCCGGTGGTGACGATCTGGCGCCAGTGGCTGGCGTCGAGGCCGTACTCGCTGGCGCCAGCCGGCGCAAAGTCGATCACGGTGTCGCGCCACGCCACCAGGTCGCCTGCAGGCCGGGTGATGCGGTGCAGGCGGCCCGCCAGGTCGTAGCCGTATTTCCATTCGTTGCCGGCGGCATCGGTGAGCGAGAAGATGACGCCGATATTGTCGACCACCGCGCTTTCGGCGCTGTTGTCGGCGTAGCTGACGGACTGCGCAATGCCACGCTCGTAATTGCTGAAGGTCGTAGCGTGGTCGGCGCCGTCGGAACGGGTTTTCAGGGTGCCGTCGGCATAGTAGGTCATCGATTGATCGCGCCGGCCAAAGCGGTCAACGCTGGTCAGCGTGGCCGTGCTGGGGTTGTACGTATTTTTGACGGACACTGCGCCCGTGGTGGTTTCCGTCACGCTTTCAAGCTGGCCCAATACCCACTTGCCTGGATGGTCGAAATATCTGGTGCTTTCGGTGCGGCTGTGGCCTAGCGTGCTCGAGCGGGTCACGTTGAGCGGGCGCCCCATGGTGTCGATCCCGTTAACGCCGTTCACCTTCCACGTGAAGTCGACGCCCTGCTGGGAAATGGTGCGCTGCTCGACAACTTGCAGCCGGCTGCCGAGGTCGCCGTCGCCGCGGCCCTGGTCGCTCACTCCCATCGGGTTGGGAAACGGTCCCGCCGCCGGGTCGCGGTACCGCGTGACGGTCGAGCGCAACGAGCCGCCCGCGGCGTCGATCACTTCCGTTTGCTGCAGCTGGCCCTCGGTCTTGCGAAACAAGGTGGCAAAGGTGTAGCGCGTCTTGTCGCCCGCCGGGTCGGTTACTTCGACCACCTTGGTCGCCGCGCAGCCGGAGCACGGTGCCCAGCTCGATTCTGCCGGCGCGAACGAGGTCGTCCACTGCAGCGGTGTCAGGCCCGGCCCGCTGATGTTTTTCCTGGTCAGCGCGTTGGTGGCGTAGTCCTTTGGGAGCGAGGCATATTCGCCCACGGTGCCGGCATTGAGGCATTGCCGGCTGACCCCCGCCCGGCCGTGCATCGTCGGGGTCAACGTAAATTCGCCGATGGCGCCGGATGGGTGGGTCAGGCGCCCGGTCAGGGTGGCCGGCTCGAGCGTCCCGGGATCGTCGCAGCGCGGCGGCGCGACGTACATCAGGTCTCGTTGAAGCGCCTCGAGTCCCAGCAAGTGCCATTGCGATTGATCTGGCAGCGTCACGGTGTCGAGACTGGGCAGCAGACCGCCGCCGTAGCCGTAGGTCCAGGTGCGGGTGCCGTCGAACACGCTGGCCACCAGGTCCGAACCTGGCACGTAGGTCAGCGCAATGCGGCGGCCGTCACTCGCCTCGATCGATTTGAGTTGCCACGGCTGGGCGGGATCGTAGGTGTAGGTCACCGTGTTGCCGTAGCGGTCGGTCAGCAGGGTGGGCAAGATCCACACTTCCTTGCGGGTCAGTACATACCCGTCGCCGTTAGCCGTCGGCGCCGGCGTCGACGGGGCGCGTACGTCGGCGTCGGCGCCGACAGTCACGCTAGCCTCGGCCCGTTGCGGCGCCGACGTGCCCTTCGTCAGATCCCCGGCGGCACGCGTGACCATCCAGTCGAAGCGGTACTGTGTGCCGTCGGGCGCCACGGCCAGGAAGCCTTCGCCCAGGCCCTTGGTGGCCGAGCTGTCATTGGCGAGGGAGGGGAGGCATTTGATTGTCCACAGATTTCGCGTGACGATCGGGTACGTCGTGTACGGAAAGGGCTCGCCGGCGCCATCGGCGGGCACGTGGGGATTGCCGGCGCTGCGCCGCAGCAGTTCCTGGTCGCCGGCGCCGGGCACGTACAGGAAGCTGCCGTGCCAGTATTCCGTGGCGTCCCACAGGCCGCCAGTGCCGAAGCTACCGGACACCATCGGAGGTTTGGCGAACCTGCTGCAGCGTTGCCGGGGCAGCGCGCCGGTGGATCCGGTGACCCATCCCTGGCTGGAGAAGATACCGTGCAGATGCGCAATTTCCAGGTCCCAGCCACCGAACAGTCGCCCGTTTGCGTCAAAACTGCCGGTCGTCGCACGCCGGCCGATGGCGACCGGCAGCGCATCGTTGCCGGGCAGGCTGACATCGGTCTGGATGAATTCGAGACTGCCCGTGTAGTAATTGACATGGTCGCCGAACAGGTCCGCCCCGAGCGCGCCCACCGCTTGCGGGGCGCGAATGAGCTTTCCCTGTTCCTGGTAGATCGACGACTGCGCGGCGGCGGGAAATCCGGCGACTGTAAAGGCGACAAGACTGATCGAAACGGCGGTGATGACAGCGATGGTTGTTGCGGAGGCGGTGCGCATGGAGGTCATGCTTCTCTTTCATCAAGGGAAGAACGGCAGCGTGGGCGTGCGGGATGGGTGGCAATGATTAAATGACAACAAGCGGATTATCTCAGGACCAGCTCGCTTGTGAGTGCCATCCGACGCCTTCGCTGACGACTATCAATGTGCGTGCTGCGCGGCACTGTCGCCGCCCGCGCTCCCCGCCGCCCGGCCGGTTTCACTTGAAAGAACGTCCTGATCCGGTTATAATCTCGGGTTGCTTGATTTGCTTTTCAGGCAGTGAAGTAAGTGAGTAGTAAATAAGCAGCAAATTGTAGTCAAATCGCGAGTCCGGTCGCAAAGGGTGCCTGAATGGTGACTGACCGGATTCCAGACCCAACCCTGGAGAATCTAATGTCCGTAACAATGCGTGAAATGCTGGAAGCCGGTGTCCACTTCGGTCACCAAACCCGTTTTTGGAACCCAAAGATGGCGCCGTTCATCTTCGGTCACCGCAACAAGATCCACATCATCAACCTCGAAAAGACGATGGCGATGTATCAGGAAGCGATGAAGACCGTCAAGCAGGTAGCTGCCCAGCGCGGCACCATCCTGATGGTCGGCACCAAGCGCCAGGCGCGCGACATCATCGCCGCTGAAGCCCAGCGCGCAGGTGTGCCTTTCGTCGACCAGCGCTGGCTCGGCGGCATGCTGACCAACTTCAAGACCATCAAGACCTCGATCAAGCGCCTGAAGGACATGGAAGCGCAGATCGCCGACGGTTCGGTCGAGAAGCTGTCGAAAAAAGAAGGCCTGATGTTCGAACGCGAAATGATCAAGCTGCAGAAGTCCATCGGCGGCATCAAGGACATGGGCGGCGTTCCTGACGCAATCTTCGTTGTCGACGTCGGCTACCACAAGGGCGCCATCACCGAAGCGGGCAAGCTGGGCATCCCGGTCATCGGCATCGTCGACACCAACCACTCGCCAGAAGGCGTCACCCACATCATCCCGGGTAACGACGACTCGTCGAAAGCGATCATGCTGTACGCCCGCGGCGTCGCTGACGCGATCATCGAAGGCCGCGCCAGCGCGACCAACGAAGTGGCTGACTTCGCCAAGCAGGCCGGCGGCGACGAATTCGTCGAAGTGTCCGAGCAGGCGTAATGAAAGTGGCGGGGTAAGCCCCGCCGCATCATCAAAAAGGGTGGCATAGAGCTCACCCTTTTTTTTAAACAGAATACGATTTAGGAGAAACACATGGCAGCGATTACAGCAGCGATGGTAGGCGAACTGCGCGGCAAGACCGACGCACCAATGATGGAATGCAAAAAGGCACTGACCGAAGCGGACGGCGACATGGCCCGCGCGGAAGAGATCCTGCGCGTCAAGCTGGGCGGCAAGGCCTCGAAGGCGTCGTCCCGTATCACCGCTGAAGGCGTGGTCGTGGCCTACATCGCCGGCAACGTCGGCGCGCTGCTGGAAATTAACAGCGAAACCGACTTCGTCGCCAAGAACGACGACTTCCTGGCGCTGGCCAACAACGCCGCCAAGCTGGTCGCCGAAAACAACCCGGCCGACGTGGCTGCGCTGCTGGCCCTGCCGCTCGACGGCAAGACGCTCGACGAAGTGCGCGCCGCACTGATCGGCAAAATCGGCGAGAATATGTCGATCCGTCGCTTCCAGCGTTTCGAGACCACCGGCAAGCTGGCCTCGTACCTGCACAATTCGCGCATCGGCGTCATGGTCGAATTCGACGGCGCCGACGAGCAGGTCGGCAAGGACATCGCGATGCACATCGCCGCCATGAAGCCAGTGTCGCTGTCGTCCGACCAGGTGCCTGCCGAGCTGATCGAGAAAGAGCGTTCGGTCGCCGCCCTCAAGGCCCAGGAAGATGCCGACAAGGCCGCTGCCGAAGGCAAGCCTGCGCAGTCGCCGGAGATCCTGGCCAAGCGCCTCGAAGGTTCGGTACAGAAATACCTGAAAGAAGTATCCTTGCTGAACCAGCCGTTCGTCAAGAACGACAAGCAGTCGGTCGAGCAGGTCCTGAAGGCGGCCAACACCACCGTCAAGTCGTTCACGATGTATGTCGTCGGCGAAGGGATCGAGAAGAAGCAGGACGACTTCGCTGCAGAAGTTGCAGCGCAGATGGCTGCGTCGAAGCAGTAAGTTGCGAAAGCGGGCCGGAAGGCCCGTTTTTTTAACTGCAGTAAAATTCTCCACCGGCCCTGCGCGGCAGGTAGAGGCCGCCGGGCGCCCCACGAAGGCGCCGCGGGCGGAAAGAACCGAATAAACCGTCACTCCAGGAGCCCTCATATGACCAAACCAGCCTACAAACGCGTACTTCTCAAACTGTCTGGCGAAGCACTGATGGGCGATGACGCATACGGCATCAACCGCGCCACCATCGAGCGCATGGTCGCCGACGTGGCGGAAGTGGCGAAGGCGGGCGTGGAACTGGCCGTGGTGATCGGCGGCGGCAACATCTTCCGCGGCGTCGCCCCCGGCGCCCAGGGCATGGACCGCGCCACCGCCGACTACATGGGCATGCTGGCCACCGTCATGAACGCGCTGGCCCTGGCCGACGCCATGCGCCACGTCGGCATCGTCGCCCGCGTGATGTCGGCGATCGGCATCGAGCAGGTGGTCGAGCCGTACGTGCGCCCGAAGGCGCTGCAGTACCTGGAAGAGGGCAAGGTCGTCGTGTTTGCCGCCGGCACCGGCAACCCCTTCTTCACCACCGATACCGCCGCCGCCCTGCGCGGCTCCGAGATCAGCGCCGAGATCGTCCTCAAGGCAACCAAGGTCGACGGCGTATATACTGCCGACCCTAAGAAGGACCCGAACGCGACGCGCTACGAATCGATCACGTTCGACGAGGCCATCTCGAAGCACCTGCAGGTGATGGACGCCACCGCGTTCGCCCTGTGCCGCGACCAGAAGCTGCCGATCAAGGTGTTTTCCATCGTCAAGCCAGGCGCGCTGATGCGCGTCATCATGGGCGAAGATGAGGGAACCCTGGTTCACGTGTAAAATACCGCAATATTGCTAAGCAACAACCTCAAAGTACAGGAGAGCAGCATGACCATCGCTGACATCAAGAAGAACGCGCAAGAGCGCATGACCAAATCGATCGAAACCTTGCGCGCCGACCTGGCCAAGGTCCGCACCGGCCGCGCCCACGTCGGCATCCTCGACCACATCACGGTCGAATACTACGGCCAGCCGACGGCGCTGTCCCAGGTCGCCAACGTGACGCTGATCGACGCCCGCACCATCGGCGTGGCGCCGTTCGAAAAGAAGATGGCTGCGGCCATCGAGCGCGCCATACGCGACTCCGACCTCGGCCTGAACCCGTCGTCGCAGGGCGAACAGATCCGCGTGCCGACGCCGATGCTGACCGAAGAGCGCCGCAAGGAAATGGTCAAGCTGGTCAAGAACGAGGCGGAAGACGCCAAGATCGCGATCCGCAACATCCGCCGCGACGGCAACGAGCAGG
>JBBRXM010000119.1:0-12940 GCA_038248405.1 Burkholderiales bacterium | reverse complement strand
CGGCCGCCTCGAATTTTCCTTCGCGCGCCTTCGACGCCCCGGTGTAGGCGCCGGCGTCGGCGCCGAACAGTTCGGCCTCGATCAGTTCGGCCGGCAGCGCGCCGCAGTTGAGCACCACGAAGGGGCCATCGCGAACCGCCGAATTGGCCTGGATGATGTCGGCGATGCGCTCCTTGCCGGTGCCGTTCGGGCCGCTGATCAGTACCGGGACGTCGGCGCGCGCCACCTGGCAGGCCAGGTGCAGCACCCGCTCGGTGGCCGGATCCTGCCAGACGATGCCGCGCAGGTCGAAGCCGTCTTCCAGTTCGCGCCGCTCCTTGCGTTCGCGCTGCAGGCGCTGGCCCAGCGCGCGGTTGGCTTGCCCCAGCTCGATCAGGTTGGTGACGGTGGCCACCAGCCGGTGGTCGTCCCACGGCTTGGACAGGTAGTCGGCGGCGCCCGAGCGGACCAGGTCGACGGCGGCGTCGAGATGGGTCCAGGCGGTCAGCAGGATCACCGGCAGGTCCGGGTGGCGCTTGCGGATGGTGCGAAACAGCGCCGCGCCTTCCTCGCCGCTGGTGGTGTCGGCGCTGAAGTTCATGTCCTGGATGACCAGGTCGACCCGGGCGCGCTCGAGCACGGCCAGGCCTTCGGCGGGGGAGGCGGCGCGCAGCGCATCGATGTCGTGCAGCGAAAACAGCACCTCGAGGGCGATGGCGACGGCGGCGTTGTCGTCGATGATCAGTACGGTAGGCATCGCGCTAGCATACCATCGGGATTGGTCATGCGGTACGGGTGGCGGTGGCCGGCGAGATCGTCGCCGCCCGCCATGCCGGCCCGTACACCGCGCCGATGCCGAGCGCGAAAAACACGCCGGTGCCCCACAGCAGGTAGACCAGCGGCAGCCTGGTCATCTCCAGTTCGCTGACCAACAGCTGGTTCAGGGCGATCGCCAGCAGCACGCCGCCGACCACGCCGGCGCTGGTGATCATCACGTTCTCGGTGATGAAGTAGCGCAGGATGTCGGCGCGGCGCGCCCCCAGCGCGCGGCGCACGCCGATCTGCTTGCGCCGCTGCGTCACCCACAGGCTGGCCATGCCGACGATGCCGCTGGCGGTGATCACCAGCAGCAGCACGCTGACCGTCACCAGCATCCACGACAGCGCGTGGTCGGCGCGGTAGCGGTCCTTGCGGTCGTCCAGCGTGTTCTTCACCTTCAGCAGCACCGGCACCGGCGAGGACTTCAGCAAGGCCGCTTCTGCTTCCTTCATCACGCGGTCGCGCTGGCCCGGTTCGGTGCGCACCGTGTACATGCCGCCGGGGATGCCGCCTAGGGAGCGCAAGCCAATGATGACGGAATATTCGCCTTCCTCGCCCAGCTGCGCCCAAGGCTTTTGCAGCCGTTCCACCACGCCGACCACGCGGGTGGCGTCGGCGCTTTCGCCTGAGCCGAACAGCAAGGTCTTGCCGATCGCGCTCTGGCCCGGCCACAGCTTGGTCGCCAGCGCCCGCGTGATGATGACGGTCTTCGGAAACTCCTGGCTGACCTGCTGATCGATTTCGAGGACGTCGGCCTTGGCGAGGTCGCGCCCCTCCACCAGCTTCAGCTGCCAGGTGTCGACCAGCGAATCGGCGCTGGGGTAGACGGCCACGCTGGCGCTCGGGGTGACCTGCTTGCGGTCGAGCGAGACGCTGTTGGTGCCGCCGGAGTTGCCAAGCGGCATCTGGCCGGTGGTGGCCACCGAGGCGACGCCGGAGATGGCGCGCAGCGCGGCGATTTCGCGCTGCTGCACGGCGGCGCCGTAGGCGGCGTTTTCGCGCGTCAGGTAGCGGCTGGCGATGTAGAACACCGAGCTTTCGTCGGCGATGCCGCTGGAGCGCGCCGCTACGTGCTGGCGCACGTTGACGATGTGCAGCGCGTTGGCGAGGATGGCCAGGCTGAGGGCGACCTGGATCGCCACCAGCATGGCGCCGGTCTTGTTGCGCAGCAGCGCAGAAAGGATGGGATTCATGATGGTTTTCCGTTCCCGAGATTATTGCGATTTCAGTTGCATAGCCGGCGTCACCTGGCAGGCGCGCCAGGTCGGCAGCAGGCCGGCCAGCACCGCGGCGAACACCGACAGCACGAAGGTAAATGCCAGCATCGTCCAGTCCATGTGGGCGATGGTGCCCATCTCCTTCGACTGCATGGCGATCAGCGCCAGCGCGGCGAGCGCCAGCAGCAGCCCGAGGATGCCGCCGGCGACGCCCACCACCGCCGTCTCGACCAGGAACTGGCGGAAGATGTCCTTGCGCGAGGCGCCCAGCGCGCGGCGGATGCCGACCTCGGCGGCGCGGACCGAAAACTTGGCCAGCAGCAGGCCGATCGTGTTCACCAGGCACAGCAGCAGGAAGCCGAACGCCAGCCACGCCGACAGCTTGCTGTCGTTGCCGACGACCTTGTTGAAGCTCAGCCACTCCATCAGGTTGAAGAGCGGATTGGGGGCGGCGCGCGGCATGCGCCCGAGCTTGCGCTGCTCGCTGGCGTAACTGTTGAGGTAGTCCTGCAGTTCGGCGCGGTCGGCGGCCGATTTGGTTTCGAACCAGAACTGAATCCAGGTGCAGTCGGAGTTGCGCACGCCGTCCGGTCCCGGCTCGACCTTGCCGGTGCAATCCATGTTGCCCTGCGGGTTGATCTGATTGCGCACCGCGCTGCTGAAGGGGATGAACAGGTCGTCCTCGTCGCCGAACTTGTCGGGGCCGCCGATCAGGCGGTAGTAGTGCGGCATCGGCGCCCATGGCTTGAGCACGCCGACGACCAGGAACTGCTGGCCGTGCACGGTCACGCGCTGGCCGACCGGGTTGGCGTCGCCGTACAGCTTCTGGGCCACCTTGCGGCTGAGGACGACGACGTTGGCGCCGCTGGCGTCCTCGGTCTCGGTCCAGGCCTGCCCGTGCAGGAAGGGCGCCTCGAACATGGCGAAGAAATCGTGGGTCAGCGCCAGGCCGCGGTTCTGGAACACGCCGAGGTCCTTGCGCTGCGGTTCGATCGGCACGCCGATGCCGAAGATGGCGGTGCGGCGCTCGCCGCGTTTGCCCTTGAGCAGGTTGACGGCGTCGGGGTAGCTGATCTGGTGGTCGTATTCCTCGCCCGGGACGTAGCCGGCCGCTTTGCCGAGGTCGAACAGCGGTACGAACAGGCGCTCGCTCTTGTGCGGGATCGGGTCGCCCGACATCACGTGCAGGATGGTCAGCGTGGAGACGCTGGCGGCGACGCCGATGGCCAGCGTGAGCACCATCAGCGCGGTGAGCGCGGGGTTGCGGCGCAGGCTGCGCAGGCCGAGGCCGAAGTAGTACTTGAACATGGGGCTCTCCTCAGGCGCCGTGGGCGGCGGCCGCCTTGGCGTCGAACAGCGTCGGCGACCTGCGCACCAGGTCCGACACCTGGCCGTCGATGATGTGGACGTTGCGCTGCGAGCGCACCGCCAGCTCGGGGTCGTGGGTGACCATCAGGATGGTGGTGCCCTGGGCGTTGATCTCCTCGAGCAGCTCCATGACGCCGCGCGCCATCTGCGTATCGAGGTTGCCGGTCGGTTCGTCCGCCAGCAGCAGCTTGGGCGAGCCGGCCAGCGCGCGCGCGATCGCCACGCGCTGCTGCTGGCCGCCCGACAGTTCGGCCGGGTAGTGCTTCATGCGCGAGGCCAGGCCGACCTTTGCCAGCGCGTCCTCGATGCGCTCCTTGCGCTCGCGGGCGTTGAAGCCGCGGTAGCGCAGCGGCACGTCGACGTTATCGAACAGCGACAGGTCCGGGATCAGGTTAAAGCCCTGGAAGATAAAGCCGAGCTTCTCGTTGCGCAGGCGCGAGCGGGCGTTGTCGTCCATGCCCTTGACGTTGACGCCATCGAGAATGTATTCGCCGTCGGTGAATTCTTCGAGCAGGCCGGCGATGTTCAGGAAACTCGTCTTGCCCGAGCCGGAGGGCCCGGTCACGGTGACGAACTCGCCCTGGCTGACGTTGATCTCGAAGCCGCGCAGCGCGTGGGTTTCGATCATGTGGGTGCGGTACACCTTGGACAGATTAGTCATGCGCAGCATGGGACTTCCTTTCGAGCGAAATTGTTATTGATTGATGGAGACGCGGGCGGCATTGTTGAAGGTATCGGTGCCGGCGATGACGACCTTGTCGCCCACCTTCAGGCCCGACAGGATCTCGACGGCCATCACGCTGGTGGCGCCGAGCGTGACGGGGGTGCGCACGGCCACGCCGTCGCGCATGACGTAGGCGAAGCGTCCGCCCTCGCTTTCGACGAACGGGCCGCGCGGCAGCATCACCACGTTCGGCTTTTCCTCGATCAGGAGGCGCGCGCTTACGCGCTGGTTCTGGCGCAGTCCCTTGGGCTGGGCGCCGTCGAAGCGCACGCGCGCCAGCACCTGGTTCTTCACCACTTCCGGCGACAGCGCCGCCAGCTTGCCGGTGGCCTTCGCTTCGCCGAGCTGGATTTCGGCGCTCATGCCCAGGCCCATGTCGGCGACGTAGGTCTCGGGCACTTCCAGTTCGACTTCGAGCTTGGACAGGTCGACCAGCGTCATGAGGGGCGTGTTGGCCGCCACCACGCTGCGGTTCTGCACGTTGAGGGTGCCGACGAAACCGTCGACCGGGGCGCGCACGGTCAGCTCGTCGAAACGGCGCTGGGCGTTGGCCAGCGACAGGCGCTGGCGATCGAGTTCGTTGACCTTGGTGCGCATCGCCAGGGCGACGTCGTCGCCTTCCAGCACAGCCGCCTTGCTGGCGTGGCTGGCGCGGATCTGCGCCGAGTTGAGCGCGTCCTTCGCCTTCTGGAAGTCGATCTTGGCGATGATGCCGACGTTGGCCACGCTCTCGTAGCGCTCCAGCGTGCGCTGGGCCGACAGGCGGTCGATTTCGGCGGTGTCGGCCTCGCGCTGGGCCAGCAGCTTCTGCTTCTTGGCCAGGATCTGCTGGCGCGCCACTTCCGCTTCCAGCTGGTGGTAGCTCGATTGCTCGCGCTTCAAGGCGTCGGCCAGGTCGGGCGACTCGAGGATGGCCAGCACGTCGCCTCGCTTGACGGTGTCGCCGGCGTTGGTCTTGAGGGTGACGGTCGACTGCGCCGTCGAATACAGGGTCGGGCTGATGGCGGCCACCACGCGGCCGTTGACGGAAGCGTCGCGCACCAGCGTGCCGCGGGTGACTTCGGCGATGCGCAGGCGCGCCGCGCTGACCGAGTGTTCGCTGCCGCGCCAGGCGGTGAGCAGCAGCCCGGCGCCGGCCACGCCGATGACGGCGGCGCCGATCCACAGCGCGCGCCGTTTGATTGCCTGCGCCGGAGCGGCGGTGATGACGGCGTCTTGGGAGGAGGTGTCTCGGATCATGATCAGGGTAGTGGCGGCAATGCCAACTACCTTGCAGGATCCATGCCAGTGGCTAAGTCACTGATTTGTTTGGCTTTCAGTGCGGCCGGACAGTGTCCGCGGGTGTCCGGGCGGTGTCCGCCGGCGCGCCGGTCGCGCGGCGGCCCAGCCACAGCCGCGTCAGCGCATACATCAGCAGCAGCACGCCGACCCAGGCGGCGTACACCACCGCCAGCGACGGCTGATAGCCGGCCGGCAGGACCAGTTCGCCGCCGGAAAAGTCGGGCGTGCCACCGAAGCGCAGCTTGAAGTACAGGTTACCGAGGAAGTGGGCGAGGGCGATGTGGACGACGTAGAAGAACATCGGCGTGCGGCCAAACAGGGCAAGCGCCTTCACTTCGCGGGTTCGCTCGAAGATGGCCAGCAGCGTCAGGGCGATGCTGCCGGTGACGCACAGGTACAGCAGTGACGGCGGGTATTTGTGGACGCGCATGAAGGACATCAGGTCGAACATCGCGCCGCGGCCCTGCGGCGACCACGGATCCGGGTCGCCGTACACATTGGCGGCGCGCAGGGCGATGAAGGCGACCATCAGCAGGCCGGCGGCGGCGAGCAGAAAGCGCTGGCGGCGCGCGCGCTCCCACAGGAACACGGGGCCGATCGCATAGCCGGCGGCGATGAGGCCGATCCACGGCATCAGCGGGTACATCAAGACGACGCCAAACTGCTCGGACAGCGGGAAGTAGCCGCCCTGGTGCCAGGCGCGCCACAGGAGCCCGCCGGTGTAGCCGTCGAGCGCGTTGTGCGGCAGGATCAGGACGGCGGCGACCAGCGCGATCACGGCGCGCGGCAGCCACACCAGCAGCGACAGCGCGATCATGCCGGCGCCGAGCGCCCACAGCACCTGCAGGATCATCACGTTGTAGCCGAACTGCCAGCTGAAACTGATCCAGGTCGCCTCGAGCGCCAGCAGCATGGCGCCGCGGGTGGCGAGGTAGCGCGACAGGGCCGGCACGCCGCTGCCCTGGCCGCGCAGGAAGGCGGAACTGCCGGCCAGCAGCACGAAGGTGGTGGCGCACAGGTGGGTGATCCAGCGCGTCCAGAACCAGCCTGGCGTGGTGTGCGCGAGGTCTTCCGGGTTGAAACCGGTGAAGCCGAAGAAATCGCGCACGTGGTCGAGCGCCATCAGCACGATGACGAAGCCGCGCAGCATGTCGATCGCCGGCAGGCGGGCTGGTTTTACCATTTTCTTCTCCAGTGTGATGCAGCCGGCGTCAGCGGACGTTTTGCGCTGGCCGCCCTACGGCGCGGCCAGTCTTTTTTCCTGTTGCAGGACCCAGGCCTGCAGCGCCCCGGTATCGCCGATCTTGCCGCGGTAGGGAAGCTGCGGCACGTAGGCTTCGTTGTTGCCGCGCGCGCGGCCGCGGTAGACCTTCTGCGCCAGCGCGAGGGTTCCCAGGCGGCGCGGGCCAGCGCCGGCCAGTGGTCGGGCGTCTCATGCGCGCCGACGGGCGAGAGCAAGAAGACGGTTGCCAAGGCGGCTAACAAGGTCAGTCGTGACACGGGCTTCTCCGGAAGGTCAGGGCGCCATGCTAACGAAAAAATTACTAAAAGACAATTGATGGTGTCAGGTCTGACAATCGGACAATTGCAGAAGGGCAGCTGTCGTCGGGAAAGGTAAATTACGCCGAAATGTCCGAATGTCAGACCTGACCCCAGCGTTATTTTTCCTGCTTGAGCGGCTTGGCCTTGTCGATCACTTCGTGGCAGTCGCCCTTGATGGTGGCGTTGTCGTAGTTGGTCCAGCCGTAGCTGTCGACATAGCGCTTGTGCTGGCGGAATTCGTCGCTGAGGAAGCTCCAATCGCGCTTTTCCTCGCCGTAGCGGATGTCGCCCATGTCGAGCAAGGTGTGAAACATGTTCTCCGTCGCCAGCCGCGCGCGGCTGTGGCGGCCCAGCTCGCTGACCTTGGCCGGATAGCGCGCCTGGTACTGGTCGGAATACCAGACGAAGGCCGGCACGTGGAATTCATACTGGGTGTTGTGGCCGTGGAAGGCGAGCCTGCAGCTGTTGTCGTACAGCGTCTGCCCATGGTCGGACACGTACAGCATCGACGTGCGCTGCTGCGATTGCTTCAGCTGGCCGATCAGCTGCGCCAGGAACCAGTCTGTATACAAGATGCTGCTGTCGTAGCTGTTGTTGAGCTGCGGCTTGATCCTGATGTCGGTGTAGACCGGCTTGTCGATGCCGAACAGCGACGGCTGCCACTTGTCGAACTGCTGCGGATAGCGGTGGCTGTAATTCCAGTGGCTGCCCAGCGAATGGACGACGATCAGCTTCTTCTTCGCGCGGTCGGCCAGCGCGTTCCTGAACGGGTCGAACAGCACCTGGTCGAAATTGGAATTGTTGGTGAAGCCGCCCAGGTTGAGGAATTCGATCACGTCCGCTTCCTTGGCGAACACCGATACCGGCGTGTCGAACTTGCCAAACGAGACCTGGTTCGACAGCCAGAAAGTCTTGAAACCGGCTTCTTTATAGGCGGTGATGAAGGACTTCTCGTGGAAACCGTCTTTCAGGCTCTGCATCGCCGTCTTGCGCGAGATGATCACCGGCACCGACAGCCGCGTCGCCGATACCGACGTGATGACGTCCGGCAACATCACCAGGTTCGCTTCCTGGCGCAGCAGCGGGTTGGTGTCGCGCGCGTAGCCGTTCAGGCCCCAGCGGTCGAAGCGCGACGACTCGCCCAGCACCAGCACCACCGTCTCCGGCTCGCCGTCGCCCGCCTGCTGGTGGGCGCCGAAGGTGAAGCTGGCGCTGCGCTCGCCCAGTTCGGCCAGGTACTTGCGCTCTTTATAGAAGTCGACGCCGCGCGCCGCCAGGCCGAATGGCCACGACTGGGCGAAAGCGCCGAATTCGAACGGCAGCCGGGCCCGGCGCGGCAGCGGCGCCAGCTTCCATGGGAGATGGCCGGCGCCGGCCACCGCGGCGCTGTCGGGGTCACTCGCGCTGCTGGCGCTGACGGCCTTGGTGGCCTTGACCAGGTGGATCGGGCCTGCCGGCCTGGCGGCAATCGGGGCCGGCTTGGCGGCGATGCCGAATTCGTAGCCGTAGCCCCACACCGCGGTGCCGATCGCCAGCGCCGCCAGCGTCACCTTGCGCGAGGCATCGGTCCAGTCGAGATCGCGGGTGCCGAATGCCGCCCGCCAGCTTGTCGCCCACCAGGCCAGCACGCCCACCATCACGGCCAGCATGCCCCACACTTTCTGGCCGAGGAATTCCAGCGCCTCCCTCGGCGCCGTCTCGGCAATGATGCCCAGGTGGTGGGTCGAGATGCCCTGGCCGTAATAGGTAAACAAATACACTTCGGTCGGCACGGCGATGAAGGCCGGCAGCAGCAGCCAGTGGAACCAGGCCGGGCGCTTGAAAATCGCCCACACCGCCACCCAGCCGAAAAACTCGATGCCCAGCACCTGCAGCGGCCGCTCCAGCGGTTTGCCCAGCAGCATGGGCACGAAAGGCACGGCCGACAGCGCCAGGTAGGTCAGCAGCAAATACAGGTTGGCAGGGCGCAACAGCGGCGGAAAAGGCGGCATGGAAGGCTAGGTGAAGGCAAAGGCGCCTATTATCAGCGCTTTCGGCAGGAATGAAACAATAACAGTGCGGCGCTGAGGTAGACTGTCTGTCTCGCGCCAGCGACATGTTGCGCCGCTGCGCCGCCGCCCAGCCCGCCAATTGCCTTGCCATCCGGTAAACTGGTTGACCGGCTTGCTGAACGGGCCTATACTCGCGAGTTCTCGAATTTATTCTGCACATCTTATCGCATTCACAGCCGCTCCTTTTGCTGAGTGGCTGTCGGCGCCTCCCTTTGCAGTGCAAACCGGGACTAGGTTTTAGTCCCCGGGCTTTCTGCCCGGGTTATTCATGTTGTATCTTTGTTGGATTTATAACGATGCCAACCATCAATCAACTGATTCGCAATCCACGTGTCGCGCTGACCGTGAAGAGCAAATCGCCGGCGCTGGAAAACAGCCCGCAAAAACGTGGTGTTTGCACCCGTGTATATACGACGACTCCAAAGAAGCCAAACTCGGCTCTGCGTAAAGTCGCCAAAGTTCGCCTGACCAACGGTTTCGAAGTCATTTCGTACATCGGCGGTGAAGGCCACAACCTGCAAGAACACAGTGTCGTGCTGCTGCGCGGCGGCCGTGTGAAAGACTTGCCGGGTGTGCGTTACCACATGGTTCGCGGTGCACTCGATACCCAGGGCGTCAAAGACCGTAAGCAGTCGCGTTCGAAGTACGGTACCAAGCGCGCTAAGCCGGGCAAGAAGTAATTTTTTTGCTTTGCACCCATTGAGATAGTTGAACCGATCGTAATGGTCGAGTAAGTGGTTGGTCATGATGGCCACCGCGAGTGTTGCGAAAGCAGCCTCAACTGAAGACTGAAAGGAATTGAAATGCCACGTCGTCGTGAAGTCCCCAAGCGCGAGATCCTGCCGGATCCAAAATTCGGTAACCAGGATGTCGCCAAATTCGTCAACGTTCTGATGTTGTCGGGTAAGAAGTCGATCGCAGAAAGCATCATCTACGGTGCCTTCGAGCACATCAAGCAAAAGTCCGGCAAGGACCCGCTCGAAGTGTTCGCTACCGCGATCAACAACGCCAAGCCAATGGTCGAGGTGAAGTCCCGCCGCGTCGGCGGCGCCAACTACCAGGTGCCAGTTGAAGTTCGTCCAGTTCGTCGTATGGCGCTGTCCATGCGTTGGTTGCGCGAAGCCGCAAACAAGCGCAGCGAAAAATCCATGCCGCAACGTCTGGGTGGCGAACTGATGGAAGCCGCGGAAATGCGCGGCGGTGCCATGAAAAAGCGTGACGAAGTTCACCGCATGGCCGAAGCGAACAAGGCGTTCTCGCACTTCCGCTTCTAATCATCGGGCCAACCCCGGGGCCACATTGACCCCGGGCGCGGCCATGTATCTGTTGTTCGAGGCCGGGCTCATTTTGTTCACAAAATGCCGCTCGGTTTTGTCCATTAAAAGATTTAGGAATATTTATGGCACGCAAGACCCCCATTGAGCGCTACCGCAATATCGGTATCTCCGCTCACATCGATGCTGGCAAGACCACCACGACCGAGCGCGTCCTGTTCTACACGGGCGTGAACCACAAGATTGGCGAAGTGCATGATGGCGCGGCCACCATGGACTGGATGGAGCAGGAGCAGGAACGCGGTATCACGATTACCTCGGCTGCAACGACTTGCTTCTGGAAGGGAATGGCTAACAACTTCCCTGAGCACCACATCAACATCATCGACACCCCGGGCCACGTCGACTTCACCATTGAAGTCGAACGCTCGATGCGCGTGCTCGACGGCGCCTGCATGGTCTACTGTGCAGTCGGCGGCGTGCAGCCGCAGTCGGAGACCGTGTGGCGCCAGGCCAACAAGTACAAAGTGCCACGCCTGGCCTTCGTCAACAAGATGGACCGCACCGGTGCGAACTTCTTCAAGGTCTACGAGCAGATGCGTGCCCGCCTGAAGGCGAACCCGATTCCGCTGCAGATTCCGATCGGCGCCGAAGAGAACTTCCTCGGCGTGGTCGACCTCGTCAAGATGAAAGCCATCTACTGGGACGACGCGTCGCAGGGCATGAAGTTCGACTACCGCGACATCCCGGCAGAACTGCAAGAGACAGCCAACGAATGGCGCGTCAAGATGGTCGAATCGGCTGCTGAAGCCACCGACGAGCTGATGAACAAGTACCTGGAAGAAGGCGACCTCACGGAAGCCGAGATCAAGACCGGCCTGCGCATGCGCACGCTGGCGTCGGAAATCGTTCCAATGATGTGCGGCACCGCGTTCAAGAACAAGGGCGTGCAAGCCATGCTCGACGGCGTGATCGAATACCTGCCGTCGCCGGTCGACATCAAGCCAGTGCAAGGCATGGATGAAGACGACCAGCCGACCAGCCGCAAAGCCGACGACAACGAGAAATTCGCTGCGCTGGCGTTCAAGATCATGACCGACCCGTTCGTTGGCCAGCTGATCTTCTTCCGCGTCTACTCGGGCTCCATCAAGTCGGGCGACACCGTCTACAATCCGATCAAGAACAAGAAAGAGCGTCTTGGCCGTATTCTGCAGATGCACGCCAACCAGCGTGAAGAAATCAAGGAAGTCCACGCCGGCGACATCGCCGCCGCAGTGGGCCTGAAAGACGCGACCACCGGCGAAACGCTGTGCGATCCATCGTCGATCATCACCCTCGAAAAGATGGTGTTCCCTGAGCCGGTGATCCAGCAGGCAGTCGAGCCTAAGACCAAGGTCGACCAGGAAAAAATGGGCCTGGCGCTGAACCGCCTGGCACAGGAAGATCCGTCGTTCCGCGTCAAGACCGACGAAGAGTCGGGCCAGACCATCATCGGTGGTATGGGCGAGCTGCACCTGGAAATTATCGTTGACCGCATGAAGCGCGAATTCGGCGTCGAAGCGACCGTCGGCAAGCCTCAAGTGGCTTACCGCGAGACGATCCGCAAGGTCTGCGAAGAGTCCGAAGGCAAGTTCGTCAAGCAGTCCGGTGGTCGTGGTCAGTACGGTCACGTGGTTCTGAAGATCGAGCCGCAAGAGCCGGGCAAGGGTTTCGAATTCGTCGACGCCATCAAGGGCGGTACGGTTCCACGCGAATACATCCCTGCAGTCGAAAAAGGTGTGCGCGGTACGCTCAACACCGGCGTGCTGGCCGGCTACCCAGTGGTCGACGTCAAGGTCACGCTGTTCTTCGGTTCGTACCACGATGTGGACTCGAACGAAAACGCGTTCCAGATGGCCGCTTCGATGGCATTCAAGGACGGCTGCCGCAAAGCATCGCCAGTCATCCTCGAGCCAATGATGGCCGTGGAAGTGGAAACGCCGGAAGACTACGCCGGTACCGTGATGGGCGACCTGTCGTCCCGCCGCGGGATGGTGCAGGGCATGGACGAGATTCCAGGCGGCGGCGGCAAGATCATCAAAGCCGAAGTGCCACTGTCCGAAATGTTCGGTTACTCGACCTCGCTGCGTTCCGCAACGCAAGGCCGTGCGACCTACACGATGGAATTCAAGCATTATTCGGAAGCGCCTAAACACGTTACCGATGCGATCATCACGGCTAAGGCTAAGTAACAAATTGGGTGACAGTGCTGGACATCGCGCAGCGATGTTCTGCCCTGTTACCAACTGACTAAATGGGTCGGGGCTGGTCCCCGACCCTGACTAAACAAATTTAAGGAAGAACAAAATGGCAAAAGGTAAATTCGAACGGACCAAGCCGCACGTCAACGTCGGCACCATCGGTCACGTCGACCACGGTAAAACCACGCTGACCGCAGCTATCGCTACCGTTCTGTCGAAGAAATTCGGCGGCGAAGCAAAAGCATACGACCAGATCGATGCGGCACCAGAAGAAAAAGCGCGCGGCATCACCATCAACACCGCCCACGTCGAGTACGAGACCGCCGCACGTCACTATGCGCACGTCGACTGCCCAGGCCACGCCGACTACATCAAGAACATGATCACCGGCGCGGCACAGATGGACGGCGCGATCCTGGTTTGCTCCGCAGCGGACGGCCCGATG
>JBBRXM010000118.1:0-13214 GCA_038248405.1 Burkholderiales bacterium | reverse complement strand
TTGCTGTGGCTAAGTCGCTTCTGTCTATTAATTAACAAAAAATAAAACAAAAACAACGTCGTCCTCGCTAAGGGGGGGAACCATGCTTCCCTTATTAAGTATGTACCCCCGCTTTCGCTTGGACGACGGTTTTAAGGCTAACGGGATTTACTTCGATGGCGGTGTGCGAATGCGGGAAGCCGGCCCGTAATTGGGGCGGCTCCCCGCCGCCGCTAACAACGCCCGCGCGTGCCGGTCGCCAGCCCGTCATCGCCGCGCGAGCAGATCGGCAGGTAGGTCTTCTCGGTCGCCTGCACCGCCAGCACGTACGCCTGCCGCTCCAGCTTGTGCCGCAGCACCACCTGCGCCACGAACACCGGCGCCAGTAGCCGCTGCGCCTTGCGCTTGCCCAGGTCGAGGTAACCGAAGTGCATGCTCTGCGATTCGATGACGTCGCCGGGCAGCTGGTCGCGCCCCGTTCCCAGCAAGCTTACAAGCTGCAGCGCCAGCTGGCGCGCCGCCACTTCGCGCTCGACGATCCTGGCGGTGTCGAGCCGCTCGCCGGCGCTCGGGCGCACCTGCACCGACAGCGCGTCGACGGCGCCGCTGCCGGCCAGCCGCAGCGCCACCGAGGCCGCCCCCAACACCGGGATGCCGGCAACCGAATGACGGTAGGCGCCGACAATGCGCGACAGTACTGTCTCGGAGACCGCGCCGGTCTTGTCGACGCCCTGCGCCTTCATCTGCCACAGGCGCTCGAAAGCGATGCTGCCCTGGTCGCCCGCCCACTCGGCGATATTGAGCTTCTTCGCTACTTCGTTGACCTGGCGCGTGAGCGTCTCCTTGTCGGTGACGCTCTTGAACAGCGACTGCAGCGGCGCCAGCGCCGACACGTATTGCATCGCGCCCGAAGCGTGGTACAGCGTGGCGCGTGCGCCCTGCGCCAGGCGCACCGTGGTCTGCTCGTCGGTCGAGGTCCAGTCGCCGCGGTCGCTGGCGCACTCCTCCTCCTCCTGCGTCGACGACACCACCGCCAGCAGGTGGCGGGTGCGGGATTTGAGCTCGTCGAGCGAGAATTGATGGACCGCGATGATGTCGGCGGTGGCGGGGACGTCGATGGCGTCGGCCATCAGGCCCTGGATTAACAGTTGTGTTTCCATGATTTCAACCCTCCGTCCAATACCACAAGATGCAGGCCTGCTGGGCCGGGCCGAGGTCCGCATCGACGTTGCCGTGGCCCCAGAAATGATCGCGGTTCAGGTAGCTGCGATCCCAGCGGATGTTGCCGTTGTTCCAGGTCGCGGCGTCGCCGACGCAGACCGTGATCGGGTGGTTGTCGACCCACCAGTCGGACACGCCGTTGTGCCAGGCGTGGCTGACGGTGTCGCCGTGGATCAGGTTGTCGCCGACGTCCTCGCCGCATTCGTCGGTAGTGGTGCCGTCCCACATCTCGCCCCACGCGCCGCAATAGATGTGCAGCCGGGCGAAGATGTTCCACAGGCCGGTGACGCGGTTGCGGTCGACCGTGTCGCACGAGTACGCCATGACCCACTCGGCATTCCAGTTTTCGCCCAGTTGCCATTGGTCCGAATAGGTGCGCCAGTTGGTCTGCGCCGTGTCGTAGAGCAGCCGCGCGCGGCCGTCCGCCTCGTGGTTGCCGTGCGTCTCGATCCAGAACAGGTCGACGTTGTCGGCCCAGTGGACGTCATCGCCACCCTTGTCGCTGTCGCGGATGTCAGTTTCCCAGGCGTTAGTATTGGCCCAGTAGAACGCGCGGGTGTGGCCGGCCGAGCGCAGCTTGCCGTCGATGCCGTTTGCGCGGTTGAATGTGTAGGTCAGGTCGCCGGCGGTGCTGACGCCGGCTGCCCGTGCATGATTGAAATATCGTATCCCCTCTACCCCGAAGCTTGCCATTCCATCCTCCTGTTCGGACAACGTTGAACGCAGATGCCGTCGTTCAATGCTGCAGAAGGTCGGCGCGCGTAGCAGCCTTAACAGTAGCGGTGCGGGGAGGGTACAGGCTGCTCAAGATCAGGGACCGGAGCGATTGCCCGCGATGTTCTTTTCAGCATCGCGGCGCCGTATGATCGTCAGGGAATCTGGAGGAAAGCACTTGCCGCCGCGGGGGACGCGGCCGGCAAGCTGGGGCGGGAGGCCAGAGCGGCTTCCCCGGCGGGGTTATTTCTTATCGTCGAAGCGTGTCGTGTCCCGACCGAACATTGTCAGGCGCACCACGATGGCGAGCACCAAAATTCCGACCGGCAGGTATTCGAAGAACGTCGCCATTTAGTCGCGTGTTGCGATGCTGCGCAGTTCGGCGGCCAGGTTCGGCGACAGCGCATCGTGTTGGCGGGCCAGCGAGAACAGCTGGCGGCGGCCTTCCGTCCTGGCGCGGGCGGAAACAGTCTTCGACGTGCGGACTTCGTGAGCGACGAACTGGCGGCCCTGGGCGGCAAACAGCGCCTCGGCGAACGCGCGTGCGGCAATGCTGACATCCTTGAGGTAGTGACGCAGCGACGAGGCAGGAGCGTGGTAGGTGGCGGTAGTCATATGTATTTCCTTGAGCTGTATGTGATGTTGCTATGCAGTATAAATGCTCAAGCCCCATAATTAAACTTTCCATTTGTGATGCCAGCCATATGGAATGTGAATATCAGCAAATGATCTGGAAGAAAGCTATGTTAATTACAGGAAACTCCTGGCCGCAGGTCAGCGGGGCGCCAGCATGAAATTCTGGCCGTTGACCTGGGTTCCGGTCTCGGACACCCTGATCGAGCGCGCGCCGGGATCGGCCAGGCGCAGCTCTTCGAGCTGCTGTGCTGCAATGCGCAATTGATAGCTGCCGGGCAGCACATCCTGCACCATGAAATAGCCGTCGGCGCTGCTGCGCACCTGGGCCGCCACCCGTTCGGCGCCATCGGTCCGGCTGACCAGTTCGAGCAGCACGTTGCCGATGCCGCGCTGTTGGCCGCCTGTCCGCATATACACGGTACCGTCGATTTCGCCCGTCAGCGCCAGCGGGAAGTCGATCTGCGACACGTTTCCCTGGCGCGGCACCAGCCGCACGCCGCGGCGCAGCGTCGACAGCTGCGGATCTTCCAGCGTCGCCGTGCTGACGCTGAGGTTGACGTCGCGAAAAGCGGGCAGGTGGTCGAGATAGGCGATGCCGTCGGCGCCGGTGCGCGCGCCGAATTGCGCGCCGTTGACCATGAAGCCGGCATCGGCGACCGGCAGCTCGCCGGCATCCATCACGCCATTGCCGTTACGATCGACGAACACCCGCGCCGACACCGCGCCCGACCCCGTCATCGGCTGGGCGTCGAAGATCCACTGCGACTTGCGCGGCTCGCGGCCGAAGCTGGAGAACAGCTGGATGCCCGCCAGCGCCTCGCCGTGCTTGCCGACGCCGACGCTGACGGCCAGCGCGTAGCTGCCCAGGCTCTTGTTGAGGCTGGCGTGCAGGCGCGCCTCGCCGGTGGCGAAATCGCGCGTCGCCGAGATGCCCAGCAGGTAGTTGGCCGCCAGCGTGCTGTCGGACGACAGCGCGACGGCCGACAGCCTGGCGCCGGGCGCGATGTTGTAATTGACCTGGCCGCGCAGGCGCAGCTCGCCGACGTTGGTGGCCACCTGCAGGGCGCCGTCGACGGTGCGCTGGCCGCCGCCGGAACTGACGTGCAGCAGCTTGCTGAACGACATGTCGCCGACCGAGCGCGAGACGAGGGCGTTGGCGCCGAGCGTGCTGCGGCCCGAGCGCAGCTGCTCGCGCTGCACCTCGAGCGTGACCGGCATCGCCCGCGGGAAGGCGGCCGGCAGCATGCCGTCGACGCGCAGGCGGTCGCGCAGCCGGACCGGATCGGGTGCCTGCGGCACGATGTCGCTGCTGAAATCGCGCAGTACGAGGTGTTCGGCGTCGATCGACAGGCCGGCGATGGCGTCTTGATGCCGGCCTGGGCCAGCGAGCCGCCGCTCGCGCTGCGCGTGTAGTTGGTGGTAAGTACCATTGCGCCGGCGAAGCCGCGCAGGCCGGCGCTGTCGTAGCGGGTGGCGCCGAAGGGCGACCGGCGGGCGACGGTGTCGAGCGAGGCCGTCAGCCCGCCGCCCAGTCCCCATTCGGCGTGCAGCGACGACTGCTGCTTGCCGTTGAGGTCGCGGTGCGTGCCGACGTTGTAAAAGAAGCTGCCCGGCACGTTGATCGATTCATCGATGAGGAAGCTTTGCCGCTCGACCCGCAATTGCCCCTGCGGGCCGTGGAACACCAGCCTGAACTCGTTGGCGCCGTAGACCAGCGGCTGGTCGGCGAAGACGTACTTGCCGTCGGTGCGCGCCTGCTGGTAGGCCACTAGCGCGTCGTTGAAGTACAGCTCCACGTCCCAGCCCGGCGGCAAATCGCCTTGCAGCGTGTGGCTGTTGAAGTTGGTGGGGCGGTCGAGCGGGATATTGCCGAAGGCGAAACCGTTGCCCGTGTCGCTGGTGCCGGTCACGTTGCTGATGCCCGGCACCGCCACGCTGCCGAGTGCGAACGAGGTCGCGTGCAGCGGGCCGAGCAGGCCGGCGTGCGGATCGGCGCGGCCGACGGTCAGGCGCGACTGGGCGCCGTCGGCGTCGTTGGTGGCGCTGATGAAGGCGGACGCCTGCAAGCCCAGCAGGTCGCCCTTCATGAAGGTGGTGACGCCGGCGTGGCGGTGGCTGGCGCCGTTCACGCGCGCGGCGCCCAGCGTGACGGTCTGGTCGATGAAGGGCATGCCGGCCAGCGCGTACGGGATCGGCACCAGCGGATAATCGGGTTGCTGCGCGCCGTCCCCGCGCAGCGAGCCCGACAGCAATTCGCGGCGCAGGCGCTGCTGCAGCGGCAGCGGCGCGCGCGCCCGCACGCCCACCGACAGGTTCGACAGGCTGATGTCGAAATCGACCAGCAGCCAGGCGGCCAGAAGTTTGCTGTCGACGTAGATGTCGTTGCCGCGCACGCTGACCAGTTCGGCACTGTAGGGCGCGCTGTGGCCGCCGATCGACACGGTGCCTGGCGCCATGTCGAGCGAAAAGCTCAGCTCCTCGCCGCGCACGAAGCCGCGCGCGGCCCGTTCGGCAGGGTAGCTGCGAATGGCGATGGTGAGCATTTGCGCCAGCTCGCCCAGCGGCAGGAACACGTGCTGGCCGACCTGCCAGGCGGTGAGCGAGTCCGACAGCACGTGCTGGTCGAGGCGGATGTCGAGCAACAGCAGGTTGCCTTCGCTGGCCTGCCGATGCAGCGGGCGCGCCGCTTGCGCCGCCGCGGCGCAGGCCACGCTGCACCCAAGGGCGAGCACGAGCTGCGCGATGGCGAAGCGTCTCATCTGGGCGGCGCCGCTCGGTTGCCGGGTTCAGGGAAGGTCGATGGCAGCGGCGGCGATCAGCTTGGCTCCTTCGTCGGCACGCTCGTGGTAGGTGACCGACAGCGTGCCGCGCGAGAGCGACAAGCCGGCCGGCACCTGCAGGCTCAGCTTTGCGCGGCGCAGCGGGTTCGGCGCGTAGACGGCGACGCCGCCGGCCTTGCCGACAAGCTGTTCGGCGCCGCCGTGCGGCTTGAAGCTCACGCTCAGGTCGCCGTAGACCGAACGGCTGCCGCTGCGGTTGAGCTGCAGCGACAGCAGCGGCGTCTGGCCGGCGCGGGCCGGATCGAGCGCCAGGTGGTCGATCGCCACGGTGGCGCTGGTGTCGCCATGGCGCACGATGACGGGAATCGACACGCCGATCAGCGCCGTCAGGGTGACGCCGACTTCGCCGCCGCGCTTGCGGCCGATGGCTTCGATGTCGGTGTCGTCGGTCGTTTCCGCCACCTTTTCGAAAAACAGGTGGGAGCGGTATTCGCCGTCGGCCAGGTCTTCCGGTTTGCGCACCGCCACGCGCACCAGTTGCTGGGCGCCGGGCGCGAGCGTGATCTGGTGCGGCGAGTACACCAGCATGGCGTCGGCGAACTGTTCGCCCGTACCTGCCTTGTCGATGGCGTGGAATTCGCCCGCATCGCTCATGCGGCGGTTGACCATCACCAGGCGGTAGGTGGCGCTGGCGGCGCCGTCGTTGATCAGGTCGATCTGGGCGGCGCGGCGGTTCTTGTCGAACACGATGCGGGTCGGATTGATCATCAGGTCGGCAAAGGCCGGCTGCGCCACCAACATGGCGGCGGCCAGCAGCAGGCGCGCGGCGCGCGTCGCGGAAGGAACGGGGACGATAAGAACTCCTGGCTTCATGGGCTTGAGATGGACAGCGTGAACGGGCTGGACGTGCGGGTGCCGGCGGCGGCGCCGGCGTTGGGGATGGTCAGGGTTGCGCCCACCGACAGAATGCTGGTGGTGTTGGTCGGGCTCTTCGAAAAGGTCGGGCTGCCCAGGGTCATGGTGACGCCGCCGGCGTTGATGGACGGCGCGCCGGAAATGGTCGGCGTGTAGGCGCAGCTGCCCTTGTTGCAGGTAACCTGGAACTGGGCGGGCCGCCCCCGGTTCTTGCTCGATAAAATGACGATGCCGGCCGTCCGGCTGCGCACGCCGGCGGCGCTGATGGAAATGACGCAGTAATTGCACGATGGCAGAACGGCGAAGGTGCCGAAATCGAGGGTCTGCAGCAGCACCGGCGTGACGATGGTGCCCTGCGCCCGCGCCGGCTGCGGCACCAGCAGCAGCGTCGCCGCCAGTGCGAGCAGCATCCGCACCGCGCGGGACGCCCCCTGCCATTTCCGCGCACAAGCTGCAATCGACATGGTGACCCGCTTAGTTGTAATTGATGACAACCTGGAATGCGTCGGAGTCGGTGGTCGCCGGCGCCAGCGCGATCACGATCGACACGCCGCCGCCGCCGGTGAGAGTCGGCTCCAGCACGATCGGCACGTCGCCCGGCCGTGCGCCCCAGCCTGCACCGCTGAAGCGCACGATGTAGTTCGAGGTGGTGTCGCCGAACATCGTGAACTGGGCCACGCCGTCGCTGCCCATGCTGACCGACGCCGACCGCTCCGCGAGCGGGGCGGCGGTGCAATCGGCGCCGCACGAGCGGATCGGGGCGGTGCGGGTGTAGAGCGCGACCGACGCCGACAGTGTCGACGGCAGCACCTTCGCACTGGCCTGGCCGACGGCGGTAGTGGCGCCGCACACGGCGGCGGCGGCGGCCCCTGCCAGCAGCAGCGCGCCGCGCAGCAGCCGGGAGGCAAGCGACATGGCCATGGACGAGCCCGCGCGCGTCAGTTGTATTCCACCGCCATCGTGTAGGTGCCGGTGTAGCTGCCCGGCGCCTGGTTGGCGCCGACCGTCAGCGTGCCCGGCACGAGGATGGTGGCGGTGCCGGCCGACAGTGTGCCGGTCGTCGCCAGGCCGGTGAGGCTGACCTGCATCGAGTTGGCGCCGCTGGTGAGGTTGAACGGGGCCGGGCCGGTGATGGCGAAGGTGGAGCTGGCGTTGCCGGTCACGTTGAAGGTGCCGGCCACGCCGGGCGTGGTCGACGACAGCGCCACCGATCCGGTTGCCGAGCGCGCGCCGGCGGTGCTGATGACGACGGTGCCGCCGGTGCTGTTGGCGGCGAAGGTGCCGAAATTCAAAGGCGTGCCGGCGGTAATAGTCATCGGAACGATGACGGTGGCCGAAGCGGTGCCGGTGGTCGAGGCCGCCTGTGCTCCGGCTGCCAGGGTGGCGGCGGCAATGGCGACCATACAGGTCGACAGGCCGCGACGAATGCTTTTGCGTTTAACAACAACTCCCATGAAACCTCCCCGTTTTTGCTTATATGGACCGGTAACAACGCGCTTCAATTCTTGGAGTTGCTTGAGAAGCAGGGTCGAACACGGCAGTATTGACAAGCCATTGTCGATGATGGGAAACGAGACTTGCGCTCCACCAACATTGTGAATGTTAGTAGTTTCAGTAACTTTTGCATAGCGGAAACTGTTGCATTTAAAATAGAATATGACAATGTTGCTTTTATGTTGCAGCAGGCCGGGCGCCGCTATGCGATATGGGTAAATCGGTGTCTGCGGGCCTGAAAACCGGACCAAAGTGGCGAAGTTGCATGAATCGGGCAGGTAGGACAGGGTTTCTCGAAGGCAATTCCGAGGCCGCGTCTGCGTTATGATGGCGATCCAGTTTTATTACAGAAAGTGTTTGCCGTGACCGATATAGCCTTGCTTCGCTCGAAAACTTCTGAGCACGAATTATTCCGAAACCTGCTAAGTCCGCTTGACGTGAAATGCGATCCGTACGACCAGGCCGAGCGTGCCCGCTGCACGAGCAACTACCCCGCCGAGGGAAAGCGTGGATTCGAGGACTATGCCTTCGCCCGCCTCTTCGACGAGCGCGAGTCGAACCGTCATCTTCTGGGGCTCGATCGAATCTATCGCTGCACCAATGCGCGGGTCGACGGGTATATCAATCTGGCGGGCGCGGATGCCGCGTTTCCCATTCTGCTCGAGATCAAGACGACGCTTAGCTGGGGCTCGCTCGGCACCGCTCTGGCCCAGTTCATCAGCGGCAGGCATCTGTTGATGAAGGAGGGAACGATGCAGAAACCCTGCATTCAGGGCAGCAACCGCGGCCTGATCGTTTTCAGCGAGTTCTCGCCCGACTGGATTCGAAGGGACAGCCGGCCGATGCGCCCGTGGGCCCAGCTCTACCGGCACCTGGACGAACTGTCGGGAACCTTCCGGATATCGGCGCTGCAGATCACCGCAGAGGGGTTCGTCAATCCGTTTCTGGCCGAGAGCGGGACGGTTCGCCTCGAATCCCTTTTCCAGGATTAAGGGCGCCGGATGATCGCAGCATGCGGGTTGTACCGCGCTGCGCGAGATGCCCTAAGCGTCCGGCGATTGCCGTAGTTGCGTCGCCTTCACCATCGCCGTTCGCCCATCTCGAACTTCACTTGAAGGTCGCCAGAACCTGGGCGGCCTCACTTTGTGGAAGTATGCGAAATTCCTGGATAGCATTGGGGCCGCCAATATCCAGCTGCAAGGTGCGCATATTGGAACTCTTGCCATTGCGCGCGTAAGCCTGGCCTTCGGCCGCCCAGACGGCAATCTCACCCAGCGTCGGGCTTTCTGCAATGACGGGCATCCACCACTCGCGCAAGGCATACCCGCTGGCACAAAATCGCTGGTCGAGGTTCTGTTCTGCAGCCACGTCCATGATGGCGTTGACACAACCGAAGTTTTCGCCTCGGCCTGGAGGCGCCCAGCGATATACCTTAAACCGTTTCATTGAATCGAGTGGGGTCTTGATGCGTGTAGCGAGGCCTTGAATGCGCTCAAAGTACACGGTAGAGCCCACGTCCACATATTCTCCGAATCGGGTGGTCAATTTTTTCGGCACGAAGTAGTAGCGTCCTTTCTCTCCTTCACCCCGGTTGGAGATTTCCCAGACTTGCTGCGGCAGCAGAAGTGGCGTCACCTGCGGCGCCGTTTCGGGATACGACTTGGTTCCGGCGTTCCATGCGCGCGCTTCGGCCAGCACGTTAGCCTCCGTGATTGCGCTCTTGAGCGCCTTGGTATTCAGGTAGGTATACCGGACCATGCTTCTTCCGACCATGGTTGGCATCGCTTGCTGGCCGGCGGTGTACGAGAATACTGAAACGTCCGGCGTGTACTTCACCCGGCGGTCGCTGTCCTGCGAGGAGAACACGACGTCGCGCCGCTTGCCCGTCACGGGATCTTCCCGGTAATCCGCCGAGTAGTTGTTCCAGGCTGGCACGACATTGGTGAAGTTCTGCGAGATGAATAGCTGCTCCTGATTCGCGCGCGTCATCGGGATGTATCGCTTCGAGAATGCCACGGTGCGGAAATGGCGTGCGGCGTCGCGCTCCAGCAGCACGTAAGTCGGGTGCGCCCCCTCACGAGAGGCCCGGTCATCCTTGGACATGATGAACTGGTGCTCGAGTTGCTGAACGTCGCTCGGTAGAGGCACCGACGGCGCCGAGGCGCATCCCGTCAGCATGACAGCCGCAATGACGCCGATTGCGGACATCGTGCTCCGCCACTTCCCTAAGCTATTTCGCATAATATTTCCCTAATCATTTTTAATATGAGCACAGCAACTAAAGTCACTTCTATGCCTTCGTTTCAGCAAAGAGTTCCCCTGTTGAAACATTGACCTCTGCAACCATCCTAGTCCGGGCGTAGTACTAGGGCCATGGATATGCGACAAAGTAGGGGATTTTTGGGATCGATGAGGGAAAAGCGGGAATCGCAATTGCTTTTGCGAAATAGAATCAGTCGATGACCATGCTTGTCACAGCGTGAGCGACATGCCAATCCTCGATGTGCGGACAAATTTCTGACTGATGAAGAAGGGATGTTGGTCGGGGTGAGAGGATTCGAACCTCCGGCCTCTGCGTCCCGAACGCAGCGCTCTACCAGGCTGAGCCACACCCCGACGATAGAATGACGTAGGTTTTTAGTGTAAAAATCTTAACCGTTTTTGTCAACCGGGCGGCCTGATAGCTGTCGTCCTTTGCGTATCAGGCAAGTCGACCTGGCCGGCGGACGGTGCCGCCTCCGGCGTCGCTCAGTGGTTTCTGTCGACCGCGAACGTGCACAGTTGCAGCAGGCTTTGCTTGAATTCGCTTTCCGGCAGGCCGGCGATCGCCTCGGCGGCGCGGCAGGCGGCCACTTCCGCTTCGCGGCGCGTGTAGTCGAGCGCGCCGCTGGTCGTCACGGCCGCCAGCACCGCCTCGAAATGCTGCTCGTCGCCCTGCTCGATGCAGCTGCGCACCAGCTCGCGCTGCTCGGCGGTGCCGTTTTCCATCAGGTAGATCAGCGGCAGGGTCGGCTTGCCTTCGCGCAGGTCGTCGCCCACGTTCTTGCCGATCTCGGCGGCGTCGCCCGCGTAGTCGAGCACGTCGTCGATCAGCTGGAAGGCGGTGCCCAGCGAGCGGCCGTATTCGCCGGCGGCGTCGACCTGCGCATCGGTGGCGCCGGCCACCAGCGCGCCCAGCTGCGCGGCTGCCTCGAACAGCTTGGCCGTCTTCGAGCGGATCACGTTCAGGTAGGACGCATGGCTGACGTCCGGGTCGTGCATGTTCAGCAGCTGCAGCACTTCGCCTTCGGCGATGACGTTGGTGGCGTCCGACAGGATCTGCATCACCCGCATGTTCGACAGGCCGACCATCATCTGGAACGAGCGCGAATACAGGAAGTCGCCCACCAGTACCGAAGCGGCGTTGCCGAACAGCGCATTGGCGGTCTGGCGCCCGCGCCGCATCGACGACTCGTCGACGACGTCGTCGTGCAGCAGGGTGGCGGTGTGGATGAACTCGACGACGGCGGCCAGCTCGTGGTGCGCCGTGCCCTGGTAACCATAGGCGTTGGCCACCAGCAGCACCAGCGTCGGCCGGATCCGCTTGCCGCCGGCGCTGATGATGTACTCGGCGATCTGGTTGACCAGGCTCACTTCCGAATGCAGGCGCTGGCGGATGACCGCGTTGACAGCCTCCACGTCGGCGGCGATCGATTGGGCGATGGTGTTCGTTTGGGCGTGTAAGATAGCGGCTGACAAGGCTGACCTGCGAGTGGCGTTAAGTGCGTGGATTATACGACAACCCCGCCGTTTCAGGCCGCCACACGGCAGAGCCAGTCAGCCCCGGCCGCAGCGCCCGCCAAGTTGTCGTTGTGCACATACCACGAACCAGCGGCCTTGTGCATCCTTTTGACGGGAAATTTTAATCCATGTATAATCACAGGTTCCCCCGGTTCCGCACAGGCTCGACGTGATGTCGCCGGGAGAGATTCTTTTAAACATTTGATGAGGTTTCCTATCATGTACGCGGTCATAAAAACCGGTGGCAAGCAGTATAAAGTTGTCGCTGGCGAAAAACTTAAAGTAGAACAGATACCGGCAGACATTGGTTCCGAACTCACCATCGATCAAGTTCTCGCAGTAGGCGCGGGCGACACCATTAAGTTTGGTGCGCCATTGGTTGAAGGTGCAACGGTTACCGTTTCTGTTGTGGCACACGGTCGTCACGATAAAGTGAAGATTTTTAAGATGCGTCGTCGTAAGCACTACCAGAAACACCAAGGCCATCGTCAGAATTTCACCGAAATCCAAATCGTTTCGATCAACGGCTAATCGCTGTTGCCCGGTAACATCAGTCATCAAGGAGCTATAAATGGCACACAAAAAAGGCGGCGGCACAACGCGTAACGGCCGCGACTCAGAATCAAAGCGCTTAGGCGTGAAGGTTTACGGCGGCCAGGCGATCAACGCCGGCGGCATCATCATCCGTCAGCGCGGCACCCCGGTGCGCGCAGGCGAAAACGTCGGCCTGGGCAAGGATCACACCTTGTTCGCGCTGGTCGACGGCAAGGTCAAGTTCCTCTACAAGGGCATCGGTTCGAAGCAGTACGTCACCGTGATCCCGAACGAAGTGGCTGCAGTCGCCGCTTAAGTTGCACCCGTACTACGCGCCGCTTGCGGCGCACACTTTGTGAGGCGCGAGCCTTCAATCGAAAGGCTCTGCCAACGGTAGGGCCTTTTTAGTTTTATGGCGGTACAAAATTATGAAGTTTATCGACGAAGCAAAAATTGAAGTCATCGCCGGCGACGGCGGAAATGGCTGCGCCTCGTTCTGCCGCGAAAAGTTCCGCCCGTTCGGCGGGCCGGACGGCGGCGACGGCGGCAAGGGCGGCTCGATCTGGGCCGTGGCCGACCGTAACATCAACACCCTGGTCGATTTCCGCTACTCGAAGATGCACAAGGCGCGCGACGGCGAACCTGGCCGCGGCGCCGACTGCTACGGCAAGGGCGCCGACGACATCCACATGCGCATGCCGGTGGGCACTTTGATCGTCGATAACAACAGCGGCGAGATCATCGCCGACCTGACCGAACACGGCCAGGTGGAACTGCTCGCCAAGGGCGGCGAGGGCGGCTGGGGCAACATCCACTTCAAGTCCTCGACCAACCGCGCGCCGCGTCAAAAAGGCGAAGGCAAGGAAGGCGAACGGCGCGAACTGCGCCTCGAGCTGAAGGTACTGGCCGACGTCGGCCTGCTCGGCATGCCGAATGCCGGCAAGTCGACCTTCATCACCGCGGTGTCGAACGCCAAGCCGAAGATCGCCGACTACCCGTTCACCACCTTGCACCCGAACTTGGGCGTGGTGCGCGTGTCGCACGAGAAGAGCTTCGTCATCGCCGATATCCCCGGCCTGATCGAAGGCGCCTCGGAAGGCGCCGGCCTGGGCCACCAGTTCCTGCGCCACCTGCAGCGCACCGGCCTGTTGCTGCACATCG
>JBBRXM010000117.1:0-14104 GCA_038248405.1 Burkholderiales bacterium | reverse complement strand
TCGCGCATCATGCGCTTTTCTTCGAGCATCTTGGCGATGCGGCGGTAGGTTTCCGGCTCGAGGAAGCGGAACGACAGGTCTTCCAGCTCCCACTTGAGCTGCCAGATGCCGAGCCGGTTGGCCAGCGGCGCGTACAGGTCCATCGTCTCGCGCCCGTACGCCTGGGTCATTTCGTTGAACAGGCGCTGCTCGGCGAAATAGCGCAACGTGGTCACGCACGAGGCCAGGCGCACCAGCACCACGCGCATGTCGGTGGCCATCGCCAGCAGCATCTTGCGCAGCGTTTCGACCTGCGCTACCGCCTGCTGGGCGGCGCCCTTGCCGCGCCCGGGCTTTTCCTGGCCGCCGGCGGTCTGGCCGACCGTCATGTCGCGCAGCCGGATCAGCTGGCGCACGCCGGAGACCAGGTCGGTCGCTTCCTTGCCGAAGCGCGTCTCGAAGCCGGCCGCGGCGGCCGGGTCGATCACGGCCAGTTCGAACAGCAGGCCGGCGATGCGGGTTTCGGCGTCGCTGCGCAGGAACGCCAGCGTGCTGGCGACGCCGATCGAGAATTCGAGCGCGCCCTGGCCGGAGCTGCAGCGCTTGTCCTGGTAAGCGTCGGTGGCGTACGCCAGCGCCGCCTGCACGCGCGCGACGTCATCGGCACTGAGGCCTTGAACGAGTTCGGTTGTTGCGCTGCCGAGCGCGGCGATTGCGACCATGGCCGCTTAGCGCAAGGCGGCGGTGACGACGATCTCGACCAGGCAGGCGGGATTGGCCAGCTTCGATTCCACCGTCGCGCGCGGCGGCGTGTGGCCGCTGGCAACCCACTCGTCCCACACCGCGTTCATGCCGGGGAAATCGGCCATGTCGGCGATGAAGATCTGGCACATCAGGATGCAGCTCTTGTCGCTGCCGGCCTCGGCCAGCAGGCGGTCGACGTGCGCCAGCACTTCGCGGGTCTGGCCGTCGATGTCGGCGTTGGTGTCGTCGGCGATCTGGCCGGCCAGGTACACCGTTGCGTTGTGGATCGCTACTTCGGACAATCGCTTGCCTACGTGCAGTCGGGTAATTTCCATGGAATTCAAATGCCTAAAATGTTTTAGCCGACCAGAAACTTGCGTGCAATCGCGATCTGGCCGGGGTTGATGAAGGTCGGTGCATGGCCGGTATCGGGGATTTCGACCAGCTGCGGATGCGGGCCGCGCGCGAGCATCTGCTGCGCCGTCTCGCGCGAGAGCAGGTCGGAATTGGCGCCGCGCACCAGCAGGGTCGGGCAGCGGATCGCATCGTAGGCGGCCCACAGCGCCGCCTCGTCGGCCTTGGCCTGTTCGAGCGTGGCGCCTTTCAGCGGTACCGCCAGTCCCATGTCGTAGTGGCGCACCCACTGGCCGTCGTCGCTTTCGCGCAGCACGTCGGCGGCCAGCTTGTGCCATTGTTCGTCGGTGTGCTCGCCGAACGAGGCGGACACCTCGCGCACGAACCTGGCGCCGTCGGCGAAGCTGCCGAAGCGCAGGTCCTGGCCGATGTAGTCGCCGATGCGCTGCAGCGCCACCGGGTCGAGCGTCGGACCGATATCGTTGAGCACCAGCTTACGGACCGGAGTGCCCGGCAGCGAGGCCAGCGCCATGCCGATCAGCCCGCCCATCGAGGTGCCGAACCAGTCGACCTGGCCTTGATCGTCGGAATGGGCGGTGACGCGGGCGACCAGCGTCACCATGTCGCTGACGTATTGCGGAATCTGGTACAGCAGCGGATTGGCCAGCTTGCCCGAACGGCCGCGGCCGACCACGTCGGGACAGACCACGCGGTAGTGGTCCGACAGGTCCTGCGCCAGGGCGTCGAAGTCGTCGCCCACGCGGGTGACGCCGTGCACGCACACCAGCACGTTCGGATTGTCGGGCGCGCCCCATTCCTTGTACGACATGCGGTGCAGCCCGGCGGGCGAAATGCATTGCACTGACTTGATTGTTGCTGCGGACATCCAGACTCCCAGTTTCGACGGTTGCTTCATTTTTAACTACAACCGACATTTTACCGGGCGTTGCGATTAAAATCTCAGGCACGTGCAGCCTGTCGTGCTGCCCACCATCTTTTGGCGCCATTTTTCCATAGAGGACATAATGAAAAGCAGCATGTTAAGCGGTAAGACAGCACTCGTGACCGGTTCGACTTCCGGCATCGGCCTCGGCATTGCGCGCGCGCTGGCCGAACAGGGCGCCAACGTCCTGTTCAACGGTTTCGGCGACGCCCAGCAGATCGAGCAGCTCTACACCGGCGTCGGCACCGAGTTCGGCGTCCAGACCGCGTATCACAATGCGGACATGTCCAAGCCGGCCGAGATCGAGGCGATGATGGCCTTCGCGGCCGAAAAATTCGGCGGCATCGACGTGCTCGTCAACAACGCCGGCATCCAGTACGTGGCCAATATCGAGCACTTTCCGACCGACAAGTGGGATGCGATCATCGCCATCAACCTGACCTCGGCCTTCCATACCACGCGCCTGGCGCTGCCGGCCATGAAGCAAAAGAACTGGGGCCGCATCGTCAACCTGGCGTCGGTGCACGGCCTGGTCGGTTCGGCGCAGAAGTCGGCCTATGTCGCCGCCAAGCACGGGCTGGTCGGCTTCACCAAGGTCACCGCGCTGGAGACGGCGCACAGCGGCATCACCTGCAACGCGATCTGCCCGGGCTGGGTGCTGACGCCGCTGGTGCAGAAGCAGGTCGACGACCGCGCCGCGCGCGACGGCATCAGCATCGAAGCGGCCAAGAAGGCGCTGCTGATGGAAAAGCAGCCGTCCGGCGAATTCGTCACGCCCGAGGAACTGGGCGCGCTGGCGGTGTTCTTCTGCAGCCCGGCCGGCGACCAGGTGCGCGGCGTGGCGTGGAACATGGACGGCGGCTGGACCGCGCAGTAAAGAAGAGTGCGCAAGCGCGGCACGACGATACCGGGTGCTGCTGCCCGGTCGTTCCGGCGCAGCATGGGGCGCCGCCTTGGCGGCGGTGACGTGTTACTTCGCGAACGTTTCGCAACCGTCCACTTCGAACCGCAAGGCAATCGCAAGCGAGCTATCGGAATAGCGGCTGACCAGCAAGGCCTGCTGGCTGTAATAGGTCGCGCCCTTCGCCTTGTCGACGAAGCACACCTCCAGGTCTTCGATGCCATCGCCGTTGAGGTCACCGCGCCGCAGCACCTTCAGGCCGTAGTGCCAGGCATCACTGTCAAATTCAACTTCGTCTTCCGTAACCTTGGTAGGAACCATTCCGAGTGAAGCAAACGTTCGCTGCGCCTTGGTTCGCCGTGGACCGAACGAACTGCGAATCGAGGCGAGGTCGAAATTGGCGACCAGGAACTGCGCCGCACCGCGGGCGGGCAAATAGGTGGCAAGGTCTGCCGATGCTGCCGGGCCGGCGACCAGGGCTGCCGCGAGCAGGACGTGATTGAGTCGTCGCACGATGTTCCTTTATCAAAATTTCCATCTTCAATTCTAGCAGCCAAGGCCGGCCTCAAAATACGCGAAAAATCACGCCGCCCCGTCCAAACCGTTAAATTAAATGGGGGTCAGACCCGGATTTTATTTGCCAGCCGGCCTTCAGAAATACATAAAAAACGGGTCTGACCCCGGTTCTGGAACTCGCCGCCAGGCCGGTTCTTCCTATATGATTGCCGCTTCACAATCTCTGGACGACCACGATGCGCATCCTGTCCACCATCGCACTCGCCACTCTGGTGTTTACTGCCGGCGCAGCGCATGCGGCCGATCCGCAGCCGCTGTTGCTCACCGCCGACCGCGTGTGGACCGGCGATGGCGCCGTGCACACAGGCTGGGCAGTATTGGTCGCGCAGGGCCGCATCCAGGCCGCCGGCCCCGCGGCCAGCATCACGGCGCCGGCCGACGCCGAACGCATCGACCTGCCCGGCAAGACGCTGATCCCCGGCCTGATCGACCTGCACTCGCACGTGCTGCTGCACCCCTACAACGAAACCAGCTGGGACGACCAGGTGATGAAGGAAGCGGTCGAATACCGCACGCTGCTGGCCGGCAAGCACGCGGCGGCCACCCTGCAAGCGGGCTTCACCACGCTGCGCGACCTCGGCACCGAGGGCGCCGGCTATGCCGACGTCGCCGTCAAGCGGGCCATCGAGGAAGGCGTCATCGCCGGGCCGCGCCTGTACATCGCCACGCTGGCGATCGTCGCCAGCAGCAGCTACGGCCCGGCCGGGCGCAATTACCGCCCCGACATGGACTTGCCGCACGGCGCACAGGAAGCGACCGGCGTCGACGGCGTCACCCGCGCCGTGCGCGAGCAATCCTCGCGCGGCGCCGACTGGATCAAGTTCTACGCCGACTACCGCACCGGCATCGACGGCAGCGCGCGCCCTACTTTCACCTCCGATGAAATGAAGGCGATGGTGCAGGCCGCGCACGTCACCGGCCGCAAGGTCGCCGTCCACGCCAGCACCGACGAGGCGACCCGGATGGCGGTGCTGGCCGGCGCCGACACCATCGAACACGGCTACGGCATCACTGAAGCGACCTTCCGCCTGATGGCCGAGCGCGGCACCGCCTACATTCCCACCCTGACGGCGCCGGAAGCGATCGGCGAATATTTTCAGAAGCACGTGCGCGGCGGCCCGCCGACTGCCGCCATGCAGCAGGCCGCGCAGGCATTCCGGCTCGCGCGCAGGGCCGGCGTCATCATCGGCAATGGCAGCGACGTCGGCGTGTTCACGCACGGCACCAACGCGCGCGAGCTGGAATGGATGGTCAAGCTGGGCATGACGCCGACCGAAGCGCTGCGCGCGGCGACCTCGGTGGCGGCAACCATCCTCGGCAAGTCGCAGGAACTGGGACAGCTCAAGGCCGGCATGCTGGCTGACATGGTGGCCGTCGACGGCGACCCCACGTCGGACATCGCGGCGGTGCGCAAGGTCGGCTTCGTCATGAAGGGCGGAACCATCTTCCGCCGGCCGTAACGTGGGGCTGATGACGCAACTGCGCGCCAATGCGCGCGCCGCGCGGCTGCTCTACGAACGGCTCAGCGCGCGCGGCCACTCCCGCCGCGACGTGCTGCTGCGGCGCATCCCCCAGGCCGTGGCCCTGCGCGCCTGGCGCAAGCTGGCGTACGCCATCAACGACGGCGTCCTGCAGCGCTGGATAACGCCGAAGCGACTGCAGCGTTTCCTGGCGGCCCAGCCGGCGCCGCTCGACGGCATTTTCTACGTCATCGTGATGCCGCAGACGCTGCATTTCCTGCTGCCCTGCCTGCGCCTGGTGGCCAAGGACCTGCGCGTGGTGCTGCTGCTGAACGGCGCGCGCCGCTGGGAGGCCGACCTGCTGCGCAAGCGCTTTCCGGCGATGCCGCAACTGCGGGTGGCAACCTTGCCCAATTCCAGTGTCAACCACGGCGCGATGATCAACCTGCTGGTCAAAACGAGCAAGCACGACTTCGGCGTGCTCGACCATGACCTCTACCTGTTCGACCCCGCCATCTTCCGGCAGTTGCGTTTCGAGGACGATGATTTCCTGCTGTGCCTGTTCAATGACGCCAGCGCAGACGGGCGATGGGTGTATCCGCTGACGCATTTCCTGTACTTCCGCATCGAGGTCTTCAAGCGCCTGGTGGCGCAATTCGGCGTCGGCGCGCAAGCTTACCGCGAGGTGCCGGAGCCGGCGCGCAGCCGGCTGGCAAGCATCGGCCTGCGTGCCGGCGAGACGATGAAGAGCTACCATACGTTTTACGACACGCTGCACGTCCTGCTCGCGCTGGCCTACGCAGACGGCCTCGGCGTGGTCCAGCTCGAGGCCGGCGCCGACAGCGTGTATCACATCGGCGGCACCAGCATCGGCACTCACCACACCAAGGACCTGATCAGCCTGTACACCCATCTGTGTTTCCTGGAGCTGTCCGGCGAGCCGCTGCTGCAGCAGCGCTACGCCGCGATCGCCGCGCCGTTCGCCACGGCCGACGAGGTGCATGCCAGGTTGCAGGGGACGGCGCACGATTTCCACCAGATCACGCTGGTCGATCAGCTCATCGAAAAGCTCAGAACGACCACCGTCGCGTAAACGTCGGTTCGCGAGGAGGGCGCCACCATGTATCGATCAAGTCGGATGGGGCGACTTCTGCCTCGATATTGATCGATTGAGATGCCAGGCGATTAACTGCACGCTTTGCGCAATGCCTGCAATTGCCCCACCTGCAGCTTATCGATGGCGTTGAGCCGATTTGACGTTTCCAGCTCCTCATAGCGCTTCACCGCCAGGCCCAGGTAACGACAGGCCGACTCCGTCTGGCCCGCGCGCAAGCCGATCTCGCCGGTAGTCTGCCACGCCACGGCGCTTTCGCGCAGCCGCGCCGTGTCGAGCGGATCCTTTTCGGTTTCCTTGATGAGCTCGGCCAGCGCCTGCTGCCCGGCGGCGTACGCCTGTGCCGGCGTGCCGCGCGGCTGGATGTGCGCGTCGAGCAAGGCCACGCGCGCGGCAAGGTAAGCGTCGACGCCGGCCTTGTTGCCGTCGCGCGCCAGCACGTGCAGCGCCGCCAGCGTCTGCACCGCGTCGCGCCCGTGATGCTGCAGGTTTTGTACATTGGCGCGCGCCAGCTCCAGCTCGATCAGGCCCGCGTGCAGGCCGGCGTCCGCCGTGTTCGCGCGCAGTTGCGCTGCGTAGACCGCGCGCGCCGCCGTGAACTGCGGCTCGGCCGACGCATACTCCATCGAGCCCATCAGTGCACGGCCAATCACGGCGTAAGCGTCGGCCACATCCCGCGCCAGCGATTCGTTGCCCGCATCCTTGGCGGCGATCTCCTGGCGCGTGGCCAGCGCCTTGCGCAGCTGCGCCAGCCCTTCGGCGTTGCTGCCCTGCTCGACGAGGATGGCGCCGACCCTGCCCTGGGCGGCGGCCAGCTGGCGGCGCCAGCGCGCGTCGTCCGGACGGGCCTGCGATTGCTGTTCGGCGAAGCCGAGCGACACCAGCGCCGCCTGCTGCGCGCCGGCAAGGTCGCCGCCGGCGCGCCGCACGTCAGCCAGTTCGGCGTGATACGACTCGGCGGTAACGACGAACTTCTCGCGTGCGGCGACCGGAATTTTTGCCAGTGCGCTGCTGTTGTCGTAAGGCGCCGCACGCACCGGCTTGCCAGACGGCGACACGCGCTGCTCGGCGGCGGCGCGCGCCAGGTCCGCCTGCCGTGCATGCCATAGCGAGGCGGAGGTCAGCCCCACCAGCGCACAGGCGCACAGCGCGGCGGCCGTCATGCCCAGCGGATGGCGTTGCCACAGGCCGCGCTCGGGCGGCGTTTCAACGGGCTCGACTGCCTCGATGGCCGCTTCGGTATGGATGACCGGTTCGGACCGCAGCGGTTCCGGCGGCGGCGGCGCCACCGGCGCTGCGACAACAGGCTGCGGCACGGCCAGCACTTCCAGCGGCGATTCGATGAACTCGTCGAGCTCGTTGATGCGCGCAAGCATGGTGCGCACCAGCTCCAGCAACGCGGCGTCGCCTTCGCAGGATTCCGCGATAAACTGTTGGCGTTCACCGGGCGGCAGGTCGAGCGTCCGGTACAGCAGCGCGTTGGCGGACTCATGCAGGTGTCGGGTCGTCATAGATCGGTTCGCCATTGGGATGAAAGCAACGCCCCGCGCCTCTCGTGGGAAATTGAAAGTGCAGATCGTCAATACTAGTGAGCGCTGAGTATATTTTGCAGATTCAAATTTAACAACTGGTTTTCGTATCGTGTGACGCTTTTCCCCGGCGCGCCATGAAGAAAGCACATATTGCTTTCCAGGTTCTTGTGGAAATCCACAATAGAGCGCCATGGCGGATTAAGCAATGATGCAAGCATTCTTAAAACGGCCAGCGAGACAACCATGAAAAAACCTTTCTATAAGATCCTGTACGTGCAGGTCCTGTTCGCCATCGTGTGCGGCGTGCTGCTGGGCATGTACTATCCCAAGCTCGCGGTGGACATGAAGCCGCTGGGCGACGGCTTCATCAAGCTGATCAAGATGATCATCGCACCGGTCATTTTCTGCACCGTTGTCGCCGGCATCGCCGGCATGCAGGACATGAAAAAAGTGGGCCGCGTCGGCGGCAAGGCGCTGCTTTACTTCGAGATCGTTTCCACCATCGCGCTGGCGATCGGCCTGATCGTGGCCAACGTGATCCGTCCGGGCGACGGCTTCAACGCCAACCCGGCCACCCTCGATGCCAAGTCGATCGCCGAGTACACCGCCAAGGCCAAGAACCAGAGCACGGTCGACTTCCTGTTGAACATCATCCCGAACACCTTCGTCGATGCATTCTCCAAGGGCGACATCCTGCAGGTGCTGCTGATCGCCATCCTGTTCGGCGTGGCGCTGTCGATGCTGGGCCACCGCGGCAAGCCGATCACCAAGTTCATCGACGACCTGTCGCACGTCATCTTCGGCGTCGTCGGCATCATCATGAAAGCGGCCCCGATCGGCGCGTTCGGCGCCATGGCCTTCACCATCGGCAAATTCGGCATCGCCTCGCTGCTGCCGCTGGCCAAGCTGATGGGTTCGTTCTACCTGACCTGCGCCCTGTTCGTCATCGTCGTGCTGGGAGCGATTGCCTACTTCACGGGCTTTTCGATCCTGCGCTTCATTTCCTACATCAAGGAAGAGCTGCTGATCGTGCTCGGCACCAGTTCCTCGGAAAGCGCCTTGCCGGCCCTGATGCGCAAGCTGGAAAAGCTCGGCTGCTCGAAATCGGTGGTTGGCCTGGTGGTGCCGACCGGCTACTCGTTCAACCTTGACGGCACCAACATCTACATGACGATGGCGGCGCTGTTCGTGGCGCAGGCCACCAACACCGACCTCACTTTCGGCCAGCAGCTGACCATCCTGGGCGTGGCGATGCTGACCTCGAAAGGCGCCTCCGGCATCACCGGCGCCGGCTTCATCACGCTGGCGGCGACGCTGGCGGTCGTGCCGGGCATTCCGGTGGCGGGCATGGCACTGATTTTGGGCATCGACCGCTTCATGAGCGAAGCGCGCGCGCTGACCAACTTCATCGGCAACGGCGTGGCCACCATCGTCGTCTCGAAATGGGAAAAGGAACTCGACCACGATCGTCTCGAGCGCGAACTGAAGCACCCGACCCACCTCGAAGAAGACAAGGAAATGTTCCCGGTGCGCGAGGCTGCGTAAAGGTTGCACAAGCTTCACAAGCAGAAAACGCCGGGCATGTCCCGGCGTTTTTCATACCGAAGATGTCGCTAGGCGACCCGCTCGCCGGTGGACTCAATTTCGGCGGCATCGGAAATTAGCACGCTATCACGGCCAGCGTAGACTTTTCGGAAACGTAGATATCCCGCCCTGCCGGCAATCCCGCCCATATCGAACGGTTCACGCCCCGCTGTCAGCATTCGTGGGATTTTGCCCGTGCGGGCATATTCATCGGTTGCGCGACGCTGATCGTCGGTCAGCCCGTCTTGCATGGGCTGGAATTGGGGACGATTCGCGCCGCGCTTGCGGCCGAAAATCGCGTACATTTGCTTTTGATTTTCGTTGAAATTTTTTTCCTCGCGAATATTGCGCTCTTGCACCCTTGGACGCATTTTGGACCAGTTCGCCAGTTTTTTTAGCATGTCCTCTTCATTGTCCGGGTTGCCGGGAATTAGCTTGAACCATGCCCGCGAATCGTGTACATATTCATCAAAAAAGTGCAGAACTGCTTCGTGAGGCGTCCGCGGCTGCCCCCACCACGTAGCGATCTCCTCCCATTCGTTTTCGTGTTCGTTCGCGAAGCCAGCCGGTTGGGCTATGGCGACGAATTCTGGCCCCTTCCGCTTTTTCCAATCTTCAAACGCGGCGATTTCCGTTTCGAACTCTAGGTTTGCGCTATGCAAGTCGTTCTGGTCGAAAGTGCTGGCACGGGTGAAGCTGCTACTCGTTTCGAGCGGAACGCTCGTGCTGCAGCGTCGCGCCAAGCGCCATCTGATGTAGTGCCGCGCTTGCTCTCGCATGATCTCAGTCAACGTGCCAGACTTGACGGCCGATCGTGCAAGGTATGCATTCAGTGCATCAATAGTCGACGGGGTAACCTTGAACCGCTTTTGCGCGCTCTGGCTTGCGTACTCCAGCTTCAACGGCACGCCCGCCATCCTTGCTTTTTTATACATATACAACAAGGGGATTCGGGCTAGCATGTCAGCGCCGCCAGGATCGATCCCGCGGCCTTGCTCCCGGGGGCAGTAGCCGCACCCAAGATCAGAATGCACGCCGGGGAAAACGACTTCTTCCGAATTTGCGGGGACGTTCTGGCCGACGGCGATCGAGTCGAGTGGAAAACTACGGCGTACTTCGTGTGCAGCAACCAGGTGCAGGCATCGAATTCCTTCCGGAATGCGAAGGCTTCCTTCGCTATCCGCCCATGTTCCATGCCCGTCGAATAGCCTGCCAAGCCAGCTATTGCCGAAAGTGTTGCCTGCCCCAACCGAGGCAACCGTATCGAATAGTCCGAGAAAATCCACCTCGAGCTTGAAACCGCCCAATGTGATGCCATCGCTACGGCCCGCCAACCTGGCGTCGAGCCGACACATTTCTATTAGCCAGTTCGCGAAGGCTCTGGCCTGCGTAGCGCCGCGAGAGAAGCCAAAAATCGATACATGAATAGTTTGCACGATTCCGGGATCAACCTTCTTCGGGCGTCCGGTTCGCTTGTCCGGCAGATGCTGCGAGACGGCGGCCTGAAGGCGCCTAAGTACCAGCTCGAACTGGTCACGTGTTTTCCGATTGTCCCGTTCAGCAGCGGAGAGGAAATCGGCAAGCGGGGCCTTGCCCATCGCATCGCGATGTCGCGCGCTCAGGTCAACCATGGAGGCCAGGCCAGCCGCTTCCCGCGCTGATACCAGTGGAGCTTTGAAAAAATACCGGTGCAGATTGTTGATGGCCTGGAGCAGTGCCCAAATAATTCGCGCGTCGCCACGATACCCCATGCCCGCGCCTCGGACGCCGTCGCCGTTGTCGTTCACTTCCTTGAATGGCGACGCGACACCGGGTATATATGTTTTAAAAAAATGCGCATATTCTGAAGGCTTGTACTGCCAGTCGGTACTCGTCGGCAGCACACCAGGCACGCTAAGGCCGGGGTAACAGTCGTAAAGGCGAGCGACATTCGAATGGTTCAGGCCCCTTTCCGCAAGCACATAATTATTCTTCGTACCGTCGAAAAAGAACCCGAAAAACAAATTGGTTTTACATAATCCGCCGGGCGCGCCAAGGATCGGCATCTCGCGCTTATCATAACTCGCGAGCCGGCGTCGTTCTTTCGTATCAAAGAAACTCCTATAATCTTCAGCGTGCAAGTAAGCGTCGGGAAAAAGCGGACACATAATGGCGCTCATGGTTTTCCCTCGCGCAGCCGCTTAAGCTCGGACCGAGTTCGCATCAGGCCCGTTTCATATTCGATCCTTAGCTTCTTACGGTAGCCCTCATCACCCGGGCCGATGAACCCGACCAAGGATTTTTTATCATGCAATGCGTCGGTATTCCAAGCGTCTTGCGCAGCCGTGTTTGGCGACTCATTTAATTCTTTAAGTAGGGCTTCAAAGGTTTCCACATTGTCAACTTCGTGCTTAATATATAGATCCCAACGTTCGCGCTGATACGCCAGTGAGGGTACTGGCCACCCCTTGACCCTTCCGGGCCATTTCGGATGATCCGGTTGAAAATCGCTTGAGACCAGATCGATGCTCCCATTCGCGGCGCGCAGAACCCACAGTTCACCGGGGCTTCCATCCGCATATTTAGGCACGTCGACCAAGTGCGTCGAAACTACTTCGCGCAGACTGTCGTCGTGGGATTTTCCCAGCCAGTGCGTGGACCGGACCGAAACCTTGATCGCTGGTCGCCACTTCCGGGGCAATTCGTAGCAGCACATCGTGCCGCCAGCGGCGTAAGACTCAACCAATTCGCCTCCACCGGTGTTTTTAGGATCATTCGGATCCGTGACCACATAGCTGAAAGGGTCGACCGTGTAGTTCACGCCGTGGATGCTGACCGGTACTGACTCCGAACACGCAACGAGCATTGGCGCAATCAGGAAGACAGCGATGCGAATGCGCGCCTGTGCAAAGTTTCCTGGCTGAATATTCATGTTTTTCCTTAATTTGACAGCGAAGGTTCCGCTAAGTCGAGCCAACGCGTGAGTCGATCACCAGCTTCGGTTTCATCGCAGGGCAGACCTGCAAGCAGGCACGACTCGCACCATTCAATTTTTGACTCCGGCGGCAGATGTCGTCTGTCTGCGGCCCGCAATGCGATCGCGATCCCTGCGTAAAGGTCGGAACGCCGTCCCCGCAACGACAGGCCGCGACGTTCCAGGATAGCGAGTACCTCGTCCACCTCGCTTGCGTCGACCAGACGAGAAAATTGTTGGTCATCCAGTGTGGGACGCTCTGCTATTGGGAATGCCGATGCGGGAACGTCAAGCTGAGCCCACCGGCCGCGCCGATCGATATACGACCACCGAACAGCCGGTCCGGCAAATTCCAACCGTTGTGTTGGCGTAAGCGCTTCAAAAATTACGGGCAAACGCCGCGTGTCCGGAAACCGAAAATTGAAATGTTGAGCGCCGGCTTCCACCACACACCAGGCAGCAAGACGCTCTGCAAGCTCAGCCTGGCTTTCGGGCGTTTCTATTGCACTTACCATCGGCCAGCCACTGCAGTGCGCCAATACAGCCTGCCAGCCAGAAGAAGACCTAGCGTACGGCACAATAAAGGGGGACACATTGCGGGTCTTGTCAGAACAGGCCGGTAGCGCTTCGAACAGCAAGGTTGCAGACTGCGACGGCGGCAATTGCGCGTCGACCAGACGGTAGAGACCGGGAACAAACGCGCCATCGATGAATAGATACGTCATCATTTCACCGGCTGGAAGGCTCAATTCGTCAAGCCACGACTCTTGATAAGGATCGATCAGCATATTTACTCCACCATCGTAAACGCGGACCCCGCGGCCAAGGCTTTCTTGAGGCATTCGACGCAAATGCTGCGTGGCAGGCCCGGCATCGGATAACTTAACTTGTCCGGATCGCTAAATTTCTTCATGCCGGCATGCACCATTATCTTGCCGGGACACTGAACTGTGATCTTGCCGCCTTCAATCGTGATACTGGCACCGCCAGCGGTAGACAGGCCAATGCTCTTTGCCGCGGCCCAATCGATGTGGGCGTTAGCGCTGATGACGTTGACCTCGTCGCGCGATTGCACTTTGAGCTCGTCTGCCTGCGCCTGATAATCGATGGAACCTTTGCCTGCGATGAGCTGTAGACCGACTCTTCCGTCGCCAGCTTTCACGGCGCCGGCCAACACGCCAAGGGCCTGACCGCTGTGTACTCGCATCTGCCCCCCGGCCACGAACTGAGTGTCCGCGCCGCTCGCCAGCGTCACGATTTCGCCTGTCGACAGCTGGATATCTTGGCCTGCCACAGCGCCCAGGCCCGCCTTCGCAGCAATGCCAATGATGGGTGCACCGGTGTGGGGCAATTTGCCCTCGCCGGCATCGACGCTTCTCGCGTCGGTGCGCACCTCGTCGATACCCTTCTTGCCCATCATGTCGGTCGACGCGGTCCAAATTGCCTTCAAGGGCGCGGCGTCCGCATCGATTGCGCTGGCCGATGCCTTCGTCGCGCCCAGGACGCTCGCGTAAGCGACAGCCTCGTGCGTTTTCGCAGCGGAGCTGAAGCGTTCGGCCAGTTGCATCGCTTGCTTGAGGATGGCGTTGCTCACGGCGTTCTCGCCCACGGCTTCACGCGACGCAGCGGAATGGCTGATCTTGTAGCTCGATATCAGCAGGCCACCACCGGCGCGCACGGCGCCATACGCGTCCGTGCGCAGTTCGGCGCCACTGCCGCGGAAGCTGCCGCGGTGGTTGTCGGCACTGTGTATCAGGTGGCCGAGATTAAGTTCGCTTGCCGCATGCGTACTCTTGAGCTGTATGCGGCCCTGACCGTCGGTGTCGTCGAACACCAGCTGGTTGTAGCCGCGGCCGCCGAATTCCTTGCTGCGCACGCCCCACTGGGCGGAATTGTTGCGATGTCCGGCGCTGTTGGCCGAGGCGCCGTGCCACACCGGGCTGTTGCCGGCGGCGGCGTTACCC
>JBBRXM010000116.1:0-14213 GCA_038248405.1 Burkholderiales bacterium | reverse complement strand
CCAGTCTGTAGTGGCGGGCGCCAGCGTGCGAAATTTCACGCTGGCCTACACCTACGGCAGCGCCGGCGCCGGCACCGGCCATGTGGCGACGATGACCTACCCCAGCGGCAACCGCATCGACGTGACGTACGACAGCGACGGCCGCGTAGCGAGCCTGGTGCTGGCCGCGCCAAGCGCCGCGCCGGTGAAACTCCTCGGCGACATCCGCTACCTGCCGTTCGGCCCGGTACGCGGCTGGACCTGGGGCAACAGCAGCGCGGCAAGCCCGAGCGTCTACGAGCGTCGCTTCGACCTGGACGGCAGGATCGCCCGCTACCCGCTGGGCCATCCTGCCAACAACGGCGCGCTGCGCAGGTTGAGCTACGATGCCGCGGGGCGCATCAAAGGGACCCTTCACACTGGCGCTGCCGGCGCCGCGCTGCTCGACCAGCGCTACGGCTACGACGGCCTCGACCGCCTGACCGACTTCGACAGCGCCAGCACCAGCCAGCGCTTCCAGTACGACGCCAACGGCAACCGCACGCGCGCCACGTTCGGCGCCAACGCCTACATCAACACGATCAGCGCCGCCAGCAATCGACTTGCCAGCACCACCGGGCCGGCGCCGGCACGGCAGAACGCCTACGATGCCACCGGCAATGTTCTGAGCGACGGCACGATTCAGTACACGTACGGGGCGGACGGCCGGCTAAGCAGCGTGGCTCGCGGCGGCGTGACGACGGGGTATCGTTACAACGGCATGGGCCAGCGGGTGGTGAAGACGGGTGCAATAGGAGCGACGGTTCACTACGTCTACGACGAGACGGGCCGCCTGGTTGGCGAGTACGACGGTGCCGGCAAGGCGATCCAGGAGACGGTTTACCTCGGCGATATTCCGGTGGCCGTGCTGAAGCCGGGCGCGGCGACCGCCGGCACCAAAGTATCGCCAACCGAGGTCTATTACGCGTACGCGGACCATCTGATGACGGCGCGCGTGCTCACCCGCTCTGTCGACAACAAAATGGTGTGGCGCTGGGATGGCGCAGATCCGTTCGGGCTCGATCAGCCTGACGAGAACCCGAGCCGCCTCAGCGCATTCACCTACAATCGCGCTTCCCAGGGCAAGTGTTTGACAAGGAAACGAACAACCATTACAACTACTTCAGGGATGACAACAAGATCCGCAGACCCGGCGCTACGTGCAAAGCGATCCAATCGAGCTCGACGGTGGGATTAACACCTTCGCCTACGTTGGAGCTAACCCCGTTTCCTTCGTCGATCCACTGGGTCTAATTTGTACGTACTCGCAGAGTACAGGCGCGATGTCCTGCGTGAACAGCCAAGGCCAGACGTATTACCGAGCTAACGGGTATGCAGGTACAGGGGATGGCCGCAATAATCCAGATGCGCAAGGACAGCAGAGTGTCGGCCCCCTGCCACGAGGTCGTAGGCAAATGGAGGGCGATTGGTACAACAGTCCGCACACTGGAAGAAATACCATCAGACTTAGACCCTACCCGGTAACGAGTACGAAGGTACCGGACGTGATTGCACCTCGTTCAGGGCACACGGCGACAATCCAACAAATGACGCGTCGCAAAGCTGCATTGTTCTTCCTCCAAATCGCACTCGCATCCCGTCAGGGGAAATTATTGAGGTGGGCCGATGATCAGAATGATTTTCGCCATGACACTTTACATGGTCGTACTTGCGGCTCGATGTGCACCTTTGGCTGCCGGGAGCTATCAATATTGGAGTAATACCAATGTGAAAGCAGAATTGGCCATAACTATTTTGATTGGTCCACCATCAACCCAGCAAAGCGCAGGCTGGATGTGGGGCGCGGAAACTGCGAACAGCGGAGTAACCATTTTGCATATGGTTGCGAGGACTGGGCAGGAATTTGTCTTTGTTCCTCTGTCTGCCTATTCTGATTTGGCGAATCCATATGACATCGCACTTGTAAGGCAGGGAAAGGGGCATGTCCTGACCATAAAAGGAGGCGATGCAGCTAATGCCTATCGGGCACGACTTAGATTTCAGAGCGGTATCCTTCTCGATCGGAGGGTGGAAAGTGGAGAATTTCCGCGCGAAGTACACGAAGAGACCAAATACCATTTCAATATGCTCAGGAATTAGATTACAACTACTTCAGGGATTATGATCCCTAGGTTGGCCTGTATCTGCAGAGCGATCGGTGGCCGGGCGCACGCGCGTAGGAGTTCGCGCGGTCGGTGCACCGCGGCGTGCATGCGGCGGCCAAGGAACATCTGATGGCGGCGCGGCAGCGGGAGGATGAACGCGCCACGCCGGCAGGCGACGTTTTATCAGCGGTTGGCGGGCTGTAGTAGGAATGACGTTTCAGATCGCTAATATTGGGAACGTTTACGTGACGATAAAAGTTGCGCATTCGCGAGGACGACGGGCCAGGGTCAGCGACTATATTTGCGGTCTGGCTGGCGGACGTTGGACGATTATCCCATCGGCCCCGCCCAGCCAGCCGCCGGCAAATCCGGCGCGGCGCAATCCTTCGACGATGTACGGGCAATCACGCATCAGCCGCCACGGCAACCCGCTGCGAAAGTTCTCGATCATCAGCACCACCGGTCCCTCGTTGATGCCGTAATGCCACGGCGAGACCCAGCCGTGGGGATTGCTCGAATTGCAGGGAAAAGTCGCGTTAAAGGTGGACTTGAAGCCGTAGGCGTTGCCGTTCTTGAGGTGGACTTCGTGCACCAGGTGGTCGATCGCCGGCAGCACGATCTCCGGCGCGAACGGCAGCGAAGCGACCGCCACCCACGGCGCCACCGTGCCGTCGTCGGGTCCGTGCGGGGCACCGCGCGCAATGTAGTCGTAGAACTTGCGGCGCACGCCATCTATCTTGCGCACCGCCGGCCCCGGACCGTCGCTGGCGGTGATGCCCCAGCAGCAGGGGCCGTAGCCGGCAAAGCCGTGCGGATTGTCGATCGCGTACTGCTGCTGCACGTAGGTGGCGCGGCGGCTGTTTTCGAAGTAGTCGATGCCCTTTGCGCGCACGAAGCTGTCCTGGATGCCGCGAAAATCGATCCAGATGTGCGACAGCTGGTGGGCGAACAGCGCGCCGCAGTACAGATACTCGTGGCCGTAACTGGTTTCCCAGCGATAGGCCGCCACGCGATGCTGGTAGCTTTCCTGCGTCAGCGGATGCGTCGGCGAACCGAGGCCCAGCACATACAACAACGTGGACTCGTCATAGCCTACCCAGCGGTACCGCAGGAATCCCTTTTCCGGCTTCCATCCGAGCGAGACGGCGCCGCCGTCGACCTGCGCCCAGGCCCAGTCGGCGCGCCGGTACAGCGCATCGGCCAGATCGCGGATCTCCTTTTCGGGGGCGTCGTCGCCGTTGAAGTAGCTGCCGGCGGTCAGTGCGCCGGCCAGCAGGAAGGTGCTGTCGATGGTTGACAGCTCGCAGTCCCAGGCGCGGCGGCCGGTCTGCATGTCGAGGAAGTGATAGTAGAAGCCGCGGTAGCCGGTGGCGTCCGGTTGCGTGCCCTGCTTGCTGTTCCAGAAGAACCGCAGCGTCGCCAGCACCCGCTTGACGGCGGCGGCGCGGGTCATGAAGCCGCGTTCGACGCCGACCGGATAGGCCGCCAGCGCCAGGCCGACTGCGGCGATGCTGCAGGGCCAGTCGGGCGCGCACTTGTCGAGCACCAGGCCGTTGGCAACATTGGCCTCGTTGATAAAGTAGGAAAAGGACTCGCGCTGGAGCATCTCCAGCTCGACGTCGGTGGACGGCTTGTTGGCACGCATGCGGTTGCAGGCTTTCTGTGGGACAAGGTGCCGATTATGAAACCATTTTGCGTTTTTCAGCGCCCCTCTGGCAGCGCACGGTTCGCTATGCCACCGGCGGATGCAGCCGGACCGCATTGCGGCCGGACTGCTTGGCTTGATACATCGCCTTGTCGGCCGATACAAGGATGTCGTCCTGGCTGGCGCCTTGTCCAAGAAACAGCGCAACGCCAATGCTGACGGTGCAGTTGTGCTCGACCGTGACGGCGCCGCCGCCGTTGCGCCCGACCGCCAGCAGGTACGGCGCCGACAGGCTGGCACGGATCTTATCGGCCACCGCGATCGCGCAACTAGCCGATGCATCCTGGCCGATATGCAACTGGCTCAGAATGACCACAAACTCGTCGCCGCCGAAGCGCGCGACCGTATCCATTTTCCGTACACAGCGCGCCAGCCGCGCCGCCGCTTCGATCAGCAGCAAGTCACCGACCGCATGGCCGTGCGTGTCGTTGAGCGACTTGAAGTTGTCGAGATCGAGGAACATCACGGCCCCGTGGCAACGGCTGCGCCCGCTGGCGGCGAGCGCGCGGCCGAGCCGGTCGATCAGCAGGCGGCGGTTCGGTAATCCGGTCAGCGCGTCATAAAAGGCCAGCCGGTGTACCTGCTCTTCGTTGCGCTTGCGCTCGGTGATGTCGAAATGGGCGCCGACGTAATGGGTGACGGCGCCGGCGTCGTCCTTGACGGCGGTGATGGTGAGCCAGTTCGGATAGACTTCGCCATCCTTGCGCCGGCCCCAGACCTCGCCCTGCCAGCCGCCGCTAAGGGCGATCGCCTCCCACATCGCCACGTAGAAGTCGGCGCCGTGCCGGTCCGACTTGAGCAGCTGCGGCGTGCGCCCGACCACCTCCTCGGCGCTGTAGCCGGTGATGGCGCTGAAGGCGTGATTGACTCGCAAAATGACGGTGTTGGCGTCGGCGATCAGCATGCCCTGCTGCGACTCGAATGCGGTGGCGGCGATCCGCAGCTCGGCTTCAGCCTGCTTGCGAAAGCTGATGTCGCTGATACTGCCGATAAACAATCGACTGTCGTTCAAGACGGCTTCATAGACCCCCAGTTCGAGCGGAAACGTGGTGCCATCCTTGCGCTGCCCGACAATTTCGCGGCGCCGGCCAATCACCTGCTTGATGCCGGTGCGGCGGTAATTGCCCAGGTAGCCGTCATGGCCGGAACGGTAGGGCTCGGGCATCAGCATCGCGACGTTGCGGCCCAGCACTTCGTGGGCGGCGTAGCCGAACATCTGCACGGCGGACGCATTGAACGATTCGACCAGGCCGCGTTCGGTGATGGTAATGACGGCACTTTGCACGCCGTCGAGCACGGCGCCGAGACGCTTCTGGCTGGCCAGCAGGTCCAGCTCGATCTGCTTGCGCTCGGTGATGTCGGTGCCAACGCCGCGGTAGCCGAGGAAGGCGCCGCCGGCGTCGAACAGCGGATCGCCGCTGACGGCGACATGGTGGACGCTGCCGTTGGCGCGCAGCCGGGTAATCTCGAAATGGCGAAATGGCAGGTGGGCGTCGAGCAGTGCGCGGTGCGCCTGCCAGCCGGCGTCGTCGGGGGCAATCGAGGGCAGCTCCCAGCGCCGCGCGCCGATCGACGACGCGTGAAAGACCAGCTCGTCAATCTCGCGCTTGCTTTCCGTGCGCTGGGTGAGCCGATGCTCGACGTCGGTTTCCCAGTAGAAGTCGGCCGACATCGCCGACAGGCAGCGAAAGCGCTCCTCGCTTGCCGCCAGCGCCGCCTTGCCCTGGCGCAGCACTTCATGCGAGCGGTTGACGGCGGCGATCAGCTTGCCAATTTCATCGTCGCGGCCGACCGCCAGCGGCGGCATCGGCAGGTCGCCATCGGCGTGGGCCGACCAGGTCCTGGCGGCGGCCAGCAGCGGCGCCAGCTGGCGACGCAGCAACAGCCAGGTGAGGCCGGCGCCCGTCAAGCTGAGCAGCAAGGTCGCCAGCAGCACCCGCGTGCGAGCCGAGCGCAAGGGACGAAAAGCAACTTCGGTGGGCAGCAGCAGCACGACGCGCCAGCCGGCCAGCGGAATATCCTTGACCGACGCCAGCAGTTCCACGCCGCCGGGCCCGACCAGCTCACTGACGCCCTCGGTGCCATCGATCAACCGGTCCGCCAGCGGGTCCGATCCGGGCACGAGCAGCGGTTCCATGATGCGGCGCTGGCCGGCGGCATACAGCAGCAGCCGGTGGCGTGGTTCAATCAGCAGCAAGCTGCCGGCGTCACGATATTTGCTGCCGGCGAGTTGTTCCGAGAGATCCAGCTTGCCCAGGTCCAGCACGCCGCCCAGGGCGCCGATCACGCTGCCCTGGGCGTTGCGAATCGGCACCGCCATGGTCACCATCGGCGCCGCCGACTTGGTGCCGATGAACGGCCGGCCAATCGCCGCCTTGCCGCCGAGGGCTGCGCCCACCGGCGCGGGGTCGCTGAATCCGGCCGCGCCGGTCTCGCCGGCCAGGGCCGCCGCGGCCGTGACGGCGCCGTCAGCGGTGGCGGTGAAGGTGCGGCCCTCGAACTGCGCCTGCAGCACCGGGCGCTCCTCCAACAAGGAGCGCAGCGCCGCCGGGTCGGCCATGGCAGTGGCGCCGATGGTACTGGCCATGCCGCTCAGCGATTTGATGCGGTCGGCCAGATCGTGGTGAATGCCCGCGGCAATGAAGGAGGCGGCGGAAAACTGCTGTGTTCCCAGGGAATCCTGCATCGTCTCGCGCACGATTTCGCGGCTGTAAAACGCCAGCAGCCACATGCACATCAAGAAAATCGCCAGGGAAAACAGGGTCACGCGCGACTTCAGCGAGCGTTTCGTCAATAGGTCTAAAACCATTTTTTAAATCGTAAAGTGCGCTGCGATGGGGCCGGCGGGCGCCGGTCACGCTAAGCCGGGTTGTGGCCGGCGACGAACGCCGGGATCTGGTCCGCGGGCATGGGCCGCGCAATGTAGTAGCCCTGCAGTTCATCGCAGCCATGGGCGTGCAGAAATGCATATTGCCCGGCCGTTTCGACCCCTTCCGCAATGACCGTCAGGCGCAAGGCCCTGGCCATGGCGATCACCGCCCGGACCAGGCTGGCACTGCTCTGGTCGGTCAACACGTCCTGCACGAACGACTGGTCGATCTTCAGTTTGTCGATCGGGAAGCGTTTCAAGTAGCTCAACGAGGAGTAACCGGTACCGAAATCGTCGAGCGAGACCAGGATTCCGGCACGCTTCAGATCGTGCAGGATCGCATTGATCGAGTCGCTCCGGTCCATCAAGGCGCTTTCGGTGATTTCGAGTTCGAGATAGCTGGCATCGAGCCCGCTGTCGTGGACGATGTCAAGCGCTTGCTGGGCGAAGCGCGGATCGTTGAACTGGCGCGCCGACAGATTGACCGCCATGCGCATCGGCGGCAGTCCCTGCGCCTGCCAGGCTTTCGCTTGCAGGCAGGCTGTGCGCAGGACCCATTCGCCGATCGGCACGATCTGGCCGCTTTCTTCGGCAACCGGAATGAATTGCGCCGGCGAGATCATGCCCTCGTCCGGATGGCGCCAGCGCAGCAGCGCTTCGACGCCGATGATGCGGCCGCTGGCGCAGTCGATCTGCGGCTGGTAATGCAGCAGAAACTGGGCGCGTTCGAGCCCGTGGCGCAAGCCGGTTTGCAGCGCCAGGTGGCGGCTGGCCCGTTCGGTCATGGCGGCGTGGTAGAAGCGGTAGCTGTTGCCGCCGGCGCGCTTGGCCGCATACATCGCCGAGTTGGCATTGCGCAGCATCGTGTGGACGTCGGCGCCATCGGCCGGATAGACGGCAATGCCGATGCCGAAGGTGACGAACAAGCTGCGGCCCTGCAGCGCGATCGCTTCGCCGAAACTGTCGAGCACGTGCTGCGCCATCCCGGCGACGGCGTCGACCTCGGTCACCTCGGCGACAATGACGGCAAATTCGTCGGCGCCGAAGCGCGCCACGGTGTCGATCGACCGAAAGCAGCCCTGCAAGCGCCGCGCCGTCCCATGCAGCAGCAAGTTGGCGGCTTCATGGCCCAGGGTGTCGTTGACGTCCTTGAAGTGGTCGATATTGAGGAACATGACGCCGACCTGGTGCGCCCGGCCGTCCGCCTGCAGCAAGGCCTGGCCGAGGCGGTCGCGGAACAGTGCGCGGTTCGGCAAACCGGTCAGTTCGTCGAAATAGGCCAGATAGTTGAGCCGCTCGGAGGCAATCTTCTGCTCGGTCGCGTCCTGCACCAGCGAGGTCACGCCGATCACCCGGCCGTCGCGGTCGACCAGTTGGGTGTTATACCAGGCGCAATAGATGATGCGGCCGTCGCTGGTCACATTTTCATGGGTGGTGCGGGCGCCGTCGCGCACCGATAACAGGCTGTTCCAGATGGCCGCCGCTTGCGCCTTGGCGCCCCTGGGCATCAGGTCGGTGGCGTGGCGCCCGATGGCGTCGGCCTTGCTAAAGCCGAAAATGCGTTCGGCCGCCGGATTCCAGTCCACCACGTAGCCGCCGGTATCCCATTCGATCACTGCCAGCGGGGTCAGCTGGAAATGCAGCGCCAGCCGCTGGGTCGATTCGCGAATCTTCTTGTGTGCAAGCTCGCGCTCGCTGAGGTCGCGAATGTAGGCGATCGCGTGGCGCGCGCCTTCGTCTTCCCAGCTGCCCAGCGAGATGTCGACCGGCAGCAAGGTGCCGTCGCGGCGCCGCAGCTTCAGGTCGGCCGCGCCCATCGCGCGCGCGTGCGGGGCCAGGAAAAAGCGACGCATCGACTCGGCGTGGGTGGCGCGCAAGGAGGGCGGCAAGAAGATGTCGACGTTCTGGCCGACCAGTTCATCGACCTGGTAGCCGGTCAGCGATTCCATTGCCGGGTTGGCCATCAGCATCGCCCCGGCCTGGTCGACCCACAACACGCCATCGGGCGCCGCGCTGAGCGCCACCGTTTCGCGCAAGTGCTGCACTTCCATGCGCACGAGCGGACGGCGCAGGGCCTCGTTGACGCTGGCGTGAAACAGGTACAGATAGGCGGCAACCTTGTACAGATGTCCCAATGCATTGGCGCCGTCCTTGTCGATCACGCCGAGCATGGTAAAAAACAGTCCGGCGCACGCCGACAGGGCGGCGGCGAAACCGAGCGCCATGACACATTCGTGCACCATCTGCGCGCGGCGGCGCCACAGCACGCCCAGCGTCGCCAGGTTGAGCGCCACGGTCAGCCACTCCAGGCCGACCTTCCATCCGGTCAGGCCCTGGCCGTCGATGAACAGCGCGGGAATGCGCTCGGGCCAGCGCAGGCCGAGCAGCCCGAGCGCGGCCACCAGCGCCAGCATCCCGGCCAGCGCGCAGCGCTTGACGCGCGGCGTGATGTTGGCCACCGGCGGCAGACCGACGTACAGCAGCAGGGCGGCCGCGGCCAGGATGCGCGCGGCGAGCCAGAAGAAGATCGACTTGTGCGCCGAATTGGGGGTGATGGCGTCGGGCATGCCGGCATAACTCATGGCGTGCAGGAAGTCGAGCAAGCCTACGCCGCAAAAGGCGATCCCCAGCACGATCACCGCCCCCTTGCGGGCCGACAAAATGGCGCGAAAGCCGGTGATAAACACCAGCATCGCCACCACCACGGCGAACAGCTCCACCACGCTGTGCCAGAACACGAAGGCGGCCGGCTCGAAGACGATATGGCGGCCCGGATGCGATACCCACCACAGCAGCGGCACGGCCAGCGCCAGCAAGCTCCAGCCGGCGAAACGTTGATACGGGTGCGACTGTGTTGTATGCATTGCAGATGACCGATGTTCCTGGTGGCCGGCGACGAGCCGGAGTGGTGTGCTGTGTGGCGACGGCGCCTCACCGCGGCGGGCATGCGCCGGCGGGTGCGGCGGCGGGCGAAGCTACGCTGGCGCTTGGCTGCGCAGGGTGGTGCGCCGTGTCGGGTGCGGCAGCCTTGTGGGCGCGCGTCTGCAAAGCTGCCACGCTGCCGCGGTTTAATTCCGAAGCGCAATGTTGCTATTCGACTTGCATCGTGACGCACGGAAGCTGTCGCCACCATCGGGCGATGCCGTTTCTGTCGTAGGATAACGATTACACGGCGTAGGGCGTGCCCTACCCCGCCCCTCAGCCGTAGAGCTTGTTTTCCATCGCGTAGCGCAGCAGATCGGCCATGTTCGACAGGTTCATCTTCTCCATCAGGCGCACCTTGTGGGTGCTGACCGTCTTGTTGCTGATGGCAAGCTGGGCGGCGATGTCGTTGACGCTTTTTCCCCTCGCCAGCAGGCCGAACACTTCATATTCGCGGTTCGACAACAGGCTGTGCGGCGGGCGCTGTCCGGTGGAGGTGACGTCGAACACCATTTTCTCGGCCAGGTCGGGCGCGATGAACCTGCCGTGGGCGGCCACTTTGCGTATCGCCGCCAGCAGGATGTCCGGCTCGCAGTCCTTGGTGATGTAACCGTCGGCGCCGGCCCTGAGCATGCGCGCGGCAACCTGCGGTTCGTTTTGCATGCTCAGCACCAGCACCGGCAAGTCGGCGCGGTGCGCCTTGACGCGCCGGATCAGATCGGCGCCGCTGATACCGGGCATGTTCAAGTCGAGCAGCAGGAGGTCGAACGGCGCCAGGCGCAGGCAATCGAGCACCTCGCTGCCGTTGACGGCCTCCGCCACCACCTCGAAATCGGGCACCAGCGCAAAGATCTGTTTCAGGCCGCCACGCACGATGGCGTGATCGTCGGCAATGACAAGTCGGATCACGAAATTTCCTCAAGAGTATTGACGTCGGTAGGAATCGACACGCCGATCACGGTCCCCATGCCGGGCGCGCTGACGATGTCGACCCGGCCGCCCAGCGCCAGCGCCCGTTCGCGCATGCCGAGCAAGCCGAAGGTCTTGCGCTGGGCCGCCGCAGCCAGGTCGAACCCGCAGCCGTTGTCCTTCACCTGCAGGTCCAGCAAGCCGGCACTGCTGGCCAGGCTGATCTCGACCTTGCTGGCGCGGGCATAGCGCATGACGTTGGTGAGCGACTCCTGCACGATGCGAAACACCACCACGGCGCGCGGCTCGTCGAGCTCGACGCACTCGTGGCCGGCGTCGAACAGACAGGCAATCGTCGTCTGGCGGGTAAATTCGCTGCACAGCCACTCGATCGCCGGCACCAGCCCCATGTCGAGCGCGGGCGGGCGCAAATTGACAGCGACGTTGCGCACGCCCAAGATCGCGCGGTCGACCAGGCGCTTCAGGTCCAGCACCTTGTCATTGACGGACGGATCGAGCGCGCCGAACCGCATCCCCAGCAAGGAAAGATCCATGCGCAGCGCCGTCAGCACCTGGCCCAGTTCGTCGTGCACTTCCTGCGCGATGTGTTTTCGCTCGCCTTCAAGCCGGGTCTCGTTCTGGGCCGCCAGCGCACGCACCCGCTGGCGGGACTCGCTGAGCTCGCGGTTCAGGTTCAGCATCGCCGTTTCGGCATTTTTTCGTTCGGTGATGTCGGAGTGCGTGCCGACGTAATGGGTCACGGCGCCGGCGTCGTCCTTCACCGCCGAGATCGTCAGCCAGATCGGGCACAGGGCGCCGTTCTTGTGGCGGTCCCAGATCTCGCCCTGCCAGCCGCCGGTGGCGAGAATGGCGCGCCACATGCGGCGATAGAAATAGGCGTCGTGCAGACCCGACTGCAGCAGGCGCGGTGTCCTGCCCACCGCTTCCTCGGCGGTGTAGCCGGTAATTTCAGTAAACATCCGGTTGACGCGCAAGATCACGCCGTCGCTGTCGGTGACGATCATCCCTTCTCGTGACTGGAATGCGGTGGCGGCAATGCGCAGCTCGGTCTCGGCGCGCATGCGTTCGGTGACATCGGAGAACGTGGTGATGACCGAGTCAGGCGTCGTCTTGCCTTCGCCAAAGATGGGATTGGCGTTCACGCTCATCCAGCGCAAGGTGCGGCCGGCGGCGACAATGCCAAGCACCTGGTTGCGTACCGATTGCCCCGTCCGCAGGGCCACCATGGCCGGATGCTGCTGGTCCTCGAAAGCCGTGTTGTCTTCGCGGACGGTCTGCCACCCCGCCGCCGTGCGGGTTTTGCCCAGCAGCTGAGCGCGCGTAAAGCCCAGCATATGCTCGGCGGCCGGATTGACGTCGACGATGACGCCATCCTTGTCCTGAAGAATTAACCCTTTCGATATCGCGCGAAAAATATTGCCCAGGCGTTCTTCGTTGCTGCGCTGTGCCAGCGCCGTTCGGTCACGCTGGCTCTCGGCGCGGGCGAGGCGCACAAACACCGCCGCCAGCACCGCTAGAAACAGCGTCGATGCCAGCAGCGTGGTGACCAGATTGCGGCGCCACTCGGCCAGGTAAGCACGTTTCGAGATGCCGACGGCGACAAAGAAAGGGAAGCTGCCAACCGTCCGGTAGCCGTAGATGCGGCGCACGCCGTCGATCGGCGAGGCGAATTCGATGGCGCCTGTCGGCCCGCCCTCAAGGATGGCACGGCGCAAGGGAATGTCCGGATAGGGCGCGTTGTCGATGTCCACCGAGCCGGGAAACGTGACCACCAGCGCGCCATTTTCAATCCGGCGCAGCACCACGGTGCCTTCGGCGCCGAGCTCGAGGTGGCTGAAGTCCTCGTGCAGCACCAGCAGATCGATGGCCGTGGCCGCCACTCCAAGGAAGGCGCCGTCCTTGTCGCGAACGGCCTGGGCGACGATCACCGAGGCACGGCGGCTGAGCTGGCCGACGATGACTTCGGAAAAGAGGACTTGCTGCGGCAAGCTGCTTCTTGCCTGGCTGAAGAAAGCGCGCTCGGCAACGTGAAAGACCGGATCGCTGTCGACGCTGGAATAGACCAGCTTGCCGTCAGCATCGAAATAGCGCAATGCGGACGCCGAGCGAATGTTTCGCACGCGCGCTCTGAACGCCGCTTTGGTGCCGGCGCCTTCAGCGACTGGCGCGGCGGCCAGCGGTGGCGCCCGAACGATCTCCGCCGCCATCGTCGAGATGGCGTGATGGGCCGCTTCGAAGTCGGTGGCAAGTTTCGATTCCAGGATCAGGGCCAGATTGCTGGCGTTGGTGGTCGCATGGTTGCGCGCGTCCAGATAGGAGGCGACCATCTGGCCGGCAATGAGCGACAGGAACAGCACCGCAATGGCGGCAAAGGCAAAACCGAATTTGCTGCGGTATCGGGGCGAAAGTGGCTGGCCTGGCATCTGCTACGTCGTCTGGATCCGTCGGTGCGAGGAGATGGCGCGACGGGGGGCGTGCTCAGTATTACTCCTAAGTGTGGTCAATTTTACCATATCGGCCGGCAAGCAACGCCATTTCGCCGCCCTGCCCGCCAGCTCAGGGAGGGCAGTTGTAGCGATGCGAGAGCGGATTGCCGATGGTATCGAGCGCCAGGTCGAGGTCGAGCTCAGGCCAGTAGACGCGGCGCGCGCTGATGCAGACCACGTGGATCAGCTGGGCGATGGTGGCCTGCTCGAAGCGGGGAAACTCGAGGAAGGACAAGTAGAGCTCTTCGGCGCCGCACTGCAGCCAGAAGCCCAGCTTGCTGATGCTGGTGACTTCGACATACGAAAAGCAGATGGCGCTCATGTGGTCTCCACGTCGGCGCGCCGGCGGCGCGGCCAAGCTGGAACGGTAGCAAGATGGCATATTGAGTTTTTGACACTGCGCAGGAGATGCTGTGGTTCAGTTCTAGTATCATCGCGGGTTCACGCCTATTTTTTCAATAACAGGACTTACCATGTCTATCAAAATCAGCAGCCAGTTCGACGCTGGCGCCATCGACGTCGTCAGCGCCACAAGCGCCGGCGCCATCGACCTGAACATCCGCAGCGATTCGCACGCCGACATCACCCAGTGGTTCTACTTCCGCCTGCAGGGCGCGCAGGGCGAGGCGTGCACGATGCGCTTCCTCAACGCCGGCCAGAGCGCCTATCCGGACGGCTGGAACGACTACCAGGCGATGGCCAGCTACGACCGCGTGAACTGGTTCCGCGTGCCGACCAGCTTCGACGGCGAGGTCATGACGATCAGCCACACGCCGGGCATGGACAGCGTGTACTACGCCTACTTCGAGCCGTACTCGTGGGAGCGCCACCTGGAACTGCTCGACCGCGCGCAGATGTCGACGCACGTGCGCCTGCAGGACCTGGGCAGCACGGTCGAGGGCCGCGACATGAACCTGCTGGTGATCGGCGACCCGGCCGCAGCGAAAAAGGTGTGGGTGATCGCGCGCCAGCATCCGGGCGAGACGATGGCCGAGTGGCTGGTCGAAGGCATGCTCGATGCGCTGCTCGATCCCGCCGATGCGTTCGGCCGCCAGCTGCTCAAGGAGGCGGTGTTCTACGTGGTGCCGAACATGAACCCGGACGGCTCGGTGCGCGGCAACCTGCGCACCAACGCGGCCGGCGCCAACCTGAACCGCGAGTGGAATACGCCGACCGTG
>JBBRXM010000115.1:0-14540 GCA_038248405.1 Burkholderiales bacterium | reverse complement strand
GCTGGCGTAGCCTTCTAGCCGCACCCACGGCTCGCTGCGCGCGCGCCGCACGAAGGTCAGCGGGACGTGGTTCATCTTGTTGCCGCGGTAAACGCCGAAGGCCCGCTGCACCGCCACGCTCTGCGCCACGGTGCCGGTGTACGGCAACGGGTTGACGCGGTCGGTGAACTCGAATGACGGCGATCCGGTCGCCCGGCGCGTGGCGCGCCATTTCCTGCGCCAGCTGGGCGCTGATGGTGCCGGCATCGGCGGCGCCTGCAGCGGCAAGGACGGCGGCGAACGGCAGGCACCGGCGGAGACGGGCGTTCATCGCGCTGCCCTCCCCTATTGGACCGTCAGTTCGGCGATGTTGCGGCCGTCGACCGCAAGATGGACGCGGTCGCCCGCACGGACCGCCCCGCCCGGATTGACGAACAGGATGAAGTAGTCGCGGTCGGTGTAGAGCACGTGGTTGCGCGAGGTCTGGCGCATGCCGCCGATGACGGGCGACTCCGGCACGCCCAGGCGGGCGCGGCGAAGGTCGTCGACAAGGTAGACTTTCTTCTTCGAGTCGAGCAGCGGCGCCGCCTTCTCCTTGTCGCGCACGCGGTAGCGCAGGTCGAGGATGGCGCCGTGGGCCGACAGGTGCAGGCCGCGGATGTCGATGCCGGCATCGGCCGGCGCCGGCGGCGGCGCTGCGCAGCCGGCCGCCACCAGCGCCGCCAGCAGCATCGCCGCGGCGCCCCTCCCTGCTCGCCTGGTATCCATGCGCATCTCCTATTTGACCGTCACGGTCACCGCAATCCAGCCGGCGCCCAGGTTGTTGGTGTTCGTCGTCGTCGAACCCGACTCCTTGCCGAGTTTGTCCTTGACGCGATAGTAGAACCGGTCGGTGCCGGCGAAGTCATACGGCGGTACATAGCTGACCATGCCGCCGGTGACGGTTGCGAGGCCGCCGCTTTGGGTGCCGATGGAACCGATGCTGCCGCTGCCGCTGGTCCCCGGCCGCACCCGCGCCACCGCCAGCGGCAGCTGGTTGGCGGCGTCGATGGTGACGCTGTCCGGATCGCTGTCATTGCTGGCCAGGTTGAACGACAGCGGCTGGTAGTAGCCGGCGCCCGTGCGGCACGCGGTGCCGAGGCGGAAAGTGCAGCGCGGCGCGCTCACGTCGTCGGCCGCGCCGACCGGCGCGCGGTTGGCCACCATCGTCACGGTGACGTTGACGTTGGCGCTGGAGGCGGCGCTGTCCTGCGCGTGATAAGAAAAGACGACGTTGCCGGTGGTCGTGGCCGAGGACAGCGTGAAGCCGCCGTCGGCGCCGAGCGTCACCCGCCCGCCCGCCTGGCACGCGCCGCCGGCGCACACCGCGGTGAGCGCATCGTTGTCGGCATCGGTATCGTTGGCCAGCACGCCGCGCGGGGGAACGACCTGGGCGCCGCGGGCGCTGACATGGATCACGCCGGTGTAGCTGTCGGGCGTGGCCTGCGGCGCGTGGTTGTTCGGCGCCGCCGTCACCACCACGGCGAAGCTCTGGTCGCGAAACAGCGCCGGCACCACCGTATCGGTGGCGCGCAGCGTGACGGGGTAGCTGCCGGCGGCGCCGGCCGTCCAGGTCACCAGGCCGGAACTGCCGTTGACCGCCATGCCGGCCGGCGCGGTCACCAGCGTGTACTGCACCGCGTGGCCTGCGCTGGCCACCGCGTGCGCGGCATACTGGTACGGCGCACCGGCGATGGCGCCGGCCGGCGGCGCCGAGTCGAACTGCGGCGCCTCGGCGGCGGCCGGCGCCACCGCGAACCTGGCCAGCATGCCGCCGGCGGCGCCGTTGCTGGTGTCGAAGTGGCGGCTGTCGAAGATGGCGTAGCGCAGCGTGTCGGCGGTGCTGGGATTGTCCGGGCGCAGCAGCACGTCGACGGTTTTACCGGCCGGCAGGAAGGCGCTGTATTGCTGGCGCGGGTTGGAAAGGTAAGGCAGCGGGTTGCCGTCCTCGGCGATCAGGCGCCAGTACTGGCGGTGCAGCGTCGGCACGTGGGTCTTCAGGCCCGCGTTGAGCAGGCGCAGCAGCAAGGACTGGCCGGCCGGCACGGTGACGACCGGGTCGAGGCCGGCGTCGGGCCAGGCCTTGCCGTTGATGAGGAAAAAAGTGGGATGGTATTCGAGCGTGCTGTGCGGGCCACTGGCGCCGTAGGTGCCGGCGGCCACCGCCGCGTGCAGCGCCGGATCGACCTCGCTGTAGAGCAGCGTGGCCTGGCTGCTGTAGGCGACGTTGGTGGCGCCCTGGGTGTAGGCGACCTGGCCGACGCCGGCATCCTTGCTCATGGCGCCGTACAGGCCCATCTGAACCTGCACCTGCGGATGGGTGCCGCTGCTGTAGAGGTAGGTGCCGGGCTTGATGCTGGCCCAGGTGTAGGTGGCGACGCCGCCGCCGGCGGCCGCTTCCTTGTCGAACGAGCGCACCCGCGCGCTGGTGTTGCCGGCCGGACGGGCGCCCTGGAAGATGGCGGCACCGGCGGGGTCGAACCACACCGGCTGCATGCCTTCCTGCTTGAGCTGGCCGGCGATCACCAGCGAAGTCGGCGCCGGCAGGGTATTGGTCAGGTGGACGATCAGGCCTTCGCCGGGCGGCACCACCAGCGCCGGGCCCGGCACGCTGACGGCGCCGCTGCAGCCGGCCGGCGGCGTGGCGCCGGTGCCGCACAGCGCGTAGCCCCACATCGGCACGCCGGCCAGCGTGGTGGCGCCGGTCTGCAGCCAGTATTCGATCGCCATCGCCGGCGCGGCGGCGAGCGCGCCGGCGACGAGCAGCAGCGCCTTGGCGCGGCCCAGTCTGGAGGAAATGGTATGCATGACGGCCGCCTATTCGGTAATCGCTACGCCGGGCGCTTCGATGATCAGGAAAGTCTTCATCCCGCCCGGGAACACGTTGTTGGTGGTAATTTCTTTTTCGGTGTGCGAGTGCCAGATGTGGAAGTAGCCGCCGTTCTCGTTCAGGCCCGGATGGCCCTGAGGCAGCACGCCGAATCGCCCCAGGTAAGGCGTGCCGCCGTAGTACTCGCCGAAGGCGACGTCCTGCTGGTTCGGCAGGATCACCGGGAACGGCTTGCCGTGGTCGGCGCACCATTCGTGGGTGGGGCTGTAGCCGGTGCTGTCGGGCACGCAGGTGTGGCGGTTGTCGGTGCCGTAGATATCCCAGCCGAGATCCTTGCCGGTCCACTCGAACGTCAGGTCCATGGTCTGGCCGGGGATGCTGCGGATGGTGAAGTCGGGCGAGGCCAGGTCGGGGCCGGCGCCGGGCGCGCTTTCGAGCAGGCGGGCGTCGCGCGCCATCGGCAGCATGTGGGCGCCGTGGTGGTGGAAGGGATGCAGGTCGCGCCCGGCGTTGATCTCGCGCAGCAGGATCTTTTCACCCGGATGCATGATCGGCGCGGAGTTGTAGGGCTGGTTCGGCAGCCACGGCACGCCGGCCGCCAGCAGCGTGTCGGGGGCGTTGCGGCCGTTGATGAACCACATGCTGGCGTAGAAGGTGGTGGTGTCGACGTCGACCGGCCCGCCGGCGCGCACCTGGCCGTAGACCTTGTCGTGCAGCGCGGCGTCCATTTCGGTCAGCAGCAGCAGGAACTCGCGGTCGTAGGCGCTGGCGGCGTGGTTGTAGGCGCGCCGGCCGGCGGCGCTGGCCGGATCGTAGCCGGCCGGCCGCACCACCAGCGCGCCGACCAGGCCCATGTCCACCTGCAGCGAGGCGTTGCTGCCGCTGTGGTAATGGTAGGTGCCGGGCTGGCCGGCGACGAAGGTGTAGCTGACGCTGGCGCCGGGCACCACCTCCTTGGTCAGCAGGCCGTCGGCGCAGCCGGGGCCGGCCGGGGCGCAAGTGGCGGTCACGCCCAGCTGCCCCGGGAACACGATCGACACCGGCAGCGTCGCCAGCGGCAGCGTGTTGGAAAGGTTGACGGTGACGGTGTCGCCCTGGTTGACGATCAGGGTCGGCCCCGGATACTGCATCACGCCGGTGGCGGCGTCGGCGTAGCCCCAGCCGTAGATGGTGTTGCCGTCGCCGGTGACCAGCTGGGCGTCGGCGGCGACCAGGTTGAAGGTGCGCGGCGAGGCCGGCGTGCCGGCGCCGCTGCCGGCGATGCCGTCGATCTTGGCCTCGGCGGCGGGCAGGCACAGCGCCAGCAGCAGGCCGGCGGCAAACGATGGGCGCTTCATACCGGGCCTCCGGTGAGGACGATTTCGGTCATCATGCCGCCATGGTCGTCCTCGTTGTTGCTGAGGAAGTTCAGGTTGGTGGTGTAGAAGAAGTAGGTGCCGGCCGGCACCGACGAGGTATCGATCATCACCTCGACCGACTCGCCGCCGCCCAGCGTGACCGAGGCGGTGTCGTAGTACAGGTCCTTGCCGCTGCTGCCGCGCAGCTGGCGGGCGCCGGCGCCGACCACCTTCATCGGCAGGCCGTGCGCGGTGACGGTGTAGAAATCGGACACGCCCAGGTTCGACAGGCGCAGCAGCAGGCGCGCGCCCTCGGTGTCGCGGTTGAGCGTGATCAGGGCGCTGGTCTTTTGCGACTGGAAGGTGGTGCCGGCCGTGTAGGGATCGACCTGGGTGGGCGGCAGCGGCGCCGGGTTGATCGTGTCCGGGTAGCCGCGGCCGTTGATCATCGGATAGACCGTCTTGATCTCGTTGAACGGGATCGGCTGGATGGCGAAATCGGCCTCGTGGGTGGCGATGTCGAAAGCGGTCAGCTGCAGCGCCACCGCCTTGTCGTAGCCGGTGGAGCCGTCGCCGTCGTTGTAGACGAAGCGGGTGTAGGTCTTGCCGTTGAACAGCTTGGGGGTGCGGTCCTGGCGCGGCTTGACGAACAGCTGGCCCTGCATGCCCATCTCGATGTGCTCGGTGGCCTCGACGTGGCAGTGGTACATATAAGTGCCCGGCTCGGTCAGGTTGTAGAAGTAGGTGATGCTCGAGCCCATGTTGGCGGTGATCGACGGCTCCGGCACGCCGTCGAAGATCGGCGCCTGGTTGGCGAAGCCGTGGAAGTGCACGCTGTGGGTGTCGAACAGGTCCGGGCGCGCCACCATGCCGACGTTCGACAGCGACAGGTAGAAGCGGTCCCCTTCGTTGAGCTCGATCAGCGGGGCGACGAAGTTGGCGCGCGCCAGGTTCAGCACCACGTTCGCCGGCAAGGTGCCGGTGACGTCGTCGAAGCCGAAGGTGTACATCTGGCGGCCGTCGGCCATGGTGACGAAGCCGTCGCCGGCGGTCAGGTGCTTGCACACGGTCCTGGGCGGCTGCACTTCGGCGCCGGTCCAGCGGGCGTCGCCGTTGGTGTCTCCCGGACACTGGACGAACACGCTGGCGCCGGCGGCGCCGCACACGCCCAGGGTCAGCGCGGCGGCAAGGGCCAGGCGGCGTTTGATGATGGCTTTCACGTTCGTTCTCCTTGAAATGGTCGCGTCAGGGCACGGTGCCGCCGCGGAAATCGTCGACCCGCGGCGCGCCGGTGGGCAGCTGGATGCCGATGCGGCCGCTGCCGGCGATCCAGGCGTCGGCGCCGCTGACCGGCAGCGTCGCCTGGCCGAGCAGCTGCGCGGTGCCGGCGGCGGAAATCTTCCACGCCGTCACCACGCCGGCGTTGTCGGACATCGCCGCCAGCGTGTCGCCGGCCGCCAGGGTGACGCCGCTGGCCAGCGTGGCCAGGTTGGCGTAGCCGAGGCCGGCGTTGACGGTGGTGTCGACCTGGATCGCGCCGCCGTTGTAGCGTACCCGCACGAACCTGGGGTAAGGGCCCGTCGTGCTGCCGCTGCCCTTGAGCAGCACGCTGGTGCCGTTGGCCGGTGCCTGCGCCAGCGTGAAGCCGGCGCCCTGCTTCGCGCCGAACGCGCCGGACCAGAACCCGTTGCCGGCCAATAGCGGGAAGGCCTGGCTGGCATTGACGCGGATCGAAGCCTGGCCGAGCAGCGTCAGCTGGGTCCAGTTGCCGCCCAGGTTGCCGCTGTTGGCGCGGTTGAAGTTGTCCAGCAGCGCCAGCGCCGGCAGCACCGGCGGCGGCGGCGGCGCGGCGGCGAACTCGTCGGCGCCGATGTCGATCGCCGCCGCCGGCCGCGCTTCGCCGTCGACGTCGACCGCCGGCACGCCGTTGGCGGCGGTGCGCGATGCGCCGGCGTTGATCGCCGGCGAACCTGCGGCCAGGTGGAAGTTGCCGAACAGCGGGCAGTTGGCGGCGCTTTGCGGCGCCTTCACGCTGCCGTCCGGATTGAGGCAGTTCCACAGCGTCAGCGGGCCGAAGCGGATGTCGATGAAGTTGCCGCCCTCGTCGGCGGTGGCCGCGGTGTCGATCAGGGTCGAAAAGCCCGGCACCCGCGGGGCCGGCTTGCGGCTGCCGTTGGCGTACGCGGCCAGCGGAGCCGGGTCGGCGGCGATGTTGGCGTGGCCGTTGTCGTAGCCGTTGGCGCCCAGCAGGTCGGTCAGGATGCTGTGGTCGGGCGTGAGCTTGTCGACGCCGGCGCCGGTGTACTTGCCGGCGAAGTTGCCGGCCGCCGCAGTGCCGACGACGGCCAGGTCGACGTAGACCGGGTTGGTGCCGGCCGGCGAACTGGTGTTGCAGCCGCCCGCGGCGGTGGGATCGAACAGGCCGAACTGGCCGGGGCCGGGACCCGTCACCGCCCAGCACATGGCGCGGTTGCGCCACAGGATGTTATTGATCAGGCTGGCGTTGGAAAAGCGGCGCTGGCTGCGCAGCGACGTATCCATCGACGCCAGCAGCACGCTGCTGGTCACTTCGCTGACCAGGCCCACCGGCTGCGGGCTCGACACAGTGTCGCCCGCATTCGAGAACGCCTGCTGGGCAGTGGCGCTCGAATCGTTGTAGGCGATCGTGTTGTTGACGGCGATGACGCGCAGCGCATCGACGATCGACACCCCGCCCGCGGAGGCGCCGGCGACGTTGTCGGTGATGATGTTGTTGGTCATGGTCACGGTGTTCCACGCCGCCTGGTTGTTCGGCGCGCGCACCACGTCCAGGCCGTTGACCTGGGCGAGGCGGATGCCGCCGCCGACGCCGGCGCCGGCATTGTTGCCGTGTACCAGGTTCTGGCTGATGCTGAGCGAGCCGGTGCCGGCCGTGTTGCCGACCGCGCCCACCGCCTGCGCGCCGCCGACGAAAATGCCGCCGCCGCCCGGATTGGTCGACTGGTTGAAGGTCTGGTTGAACAGCACCTTGTTGGCGACGATGGCGCCGCCGTCGGCCAGGCCGTGCTGGGCGATGCCGCCGCCGCTGCCCATCGTATAGTTGCCGCAGACGTAGTTCCGGCTCACCTGGTAGGCGGTGGCGCCGTTGCCCAGCGTGACGCCGCCGCCGGCGCCAAACTCGCTGCCGCCGTTCTGCGCCACCCAGTTGTGGTGGATGTTGGCGTTCGGCGCCACCGAGTCTGTGTAGCCGCCGTAGACGGTGTTGGCGGCGTCGAGCAGGTCGCTGTGGCCGATGCGGATGCCGCCGCCGTAGGTGCCGCTGTTGCCGAACACGCGGTTGTTCGATATCTGCACGTTGCGGCCGTAACCGCTGACCAGGATGCCGCCGCCGGTGTCGGCGCCGGTGATGGAGATGCCGTCGATGCGCGCCGGGTTGTTGGCGTTGAAATGGCCGTTGCCGGAGCCGCTGGAGGCGAGCTTGCCCACCACCAGCACGCCGTGCGCTTCATCGGCGCCGAACAGCAGCGGCTCGTTGTTGGACAGGCTGTGGCCGAGGGTCTGGCCGGGCAGCAGGTCGAAGGTGCGGTTCGGGCCCGCCACCAGCGTGTTCTGGCCGGTATCGGGATCGATCACCGGCGGGCTGGCCGGGCGCGCGTCGATCTTGCGCATCAGCAGCGAGCGCCAGTTCTTCAGGCCCTCGCTGGAGAGCTTGGCGGCATTGATCATCGTCGCCATCGGCCCCCAGCCCTGCAGGCGCACCTTCTTGTCGAGGATGACGGGGCTGTTGTAGATGCCGGGCGGTACGATGACGAGGTCGCCGTCGTTGGTGGTGGCGGCGTCGATCACGGCCTGGATGCTGCCGCCGGGGGCGACATATTTGGGCGCGCTGCCGCCCACCGTCACCGTCAGGCCCACTTCCGACGGCACGCCGTTGCGGATCACGGTCAGCTGCCCGGTCTGGGCGGCGGCCGGCACGCTGACGACGACGACCTCGTTCGACCAGGACACCACCGGCAAGGTCAGTGCGCCGAGCGTCACCGAGCTGTTGGGGCCGGCGGCACCGAAGCCATAGTCGCGCTTGATGGTGCGCGGCGAACCGGCGACGGCGGGGTCGTAGTACGGATTGAGCACGTCCATGTTGGCGGCCGACAGGATCGTCAAGGTACGGGTGCCCGACGCCGGCACCCACGGACCGCTGTTGCCGTTGCCGGTGACGCTGTAGATCATCGGCACGGCGTCGCCGAACTCGCAGTCGAGCGGATTTTGCGTCGGGCCGACGTAGGCGGCCACCGGCACCACCGGGGTGTCGAGGTAAGTCGTCTTGCCGGGCAGGTACTGGAAGGTGTAGCAGAACTGGCTGTACTGGCGGTTGAACCAGGGGTCGATCACCAGGTGCGGCGTGCCGTCGCGATTGGTCGGGTTGGCGGCGTCGACGATCGGGCCGGGCGAATTCATGCACGCCGAGATCATGTTGGGGCTGACGCCCGACGGAAACGGCGGGTTGACGGTGAAGGTGGACGGCACCAGGAAATTGAACGAGCCGAATTCGTCGGCATAGACGCGGCCGATCTCGCGCCCGGTGAAGTCCTGCAGCGACACCGGCAGGTGCGGCGGCGCGTGCTTTTCGCCGAAAGTGGGCGCGTTGACGTCGAATTCGCTCGACATGTCGTCGAGGATGAAGCCGACGCCGTGGCCGGCCACCGGTGCTTCGGTGTAGAGGAAGAAGTTCGGCGCCGGATTGCGGCCCGGCTGCATGTCGACGTGCTTCATGTCGCACTTCTTCCAGCTCTGGTCTGGCCCGGTGTAGTTGACGTTGTCGATCTGCTGGCCCGGGAACAGGGTCAGGAACCGCGGCACCGGCAGGCTGCGGCCGACGCAGGGAAACGGCTCGGCCAGCGGCGACGGCACCACGTTGTCGCCGAACACGACGTTCTTGTCGCCATTACCTTGGTGGAAATAGCCCGGTGGCGCCACCGCTTCGACGATGTACTTGACGTTGGGCAGGTTAGCCTGGCCGGCCACGCTGCCGAAGCCGTAGCCACCGTCGAACACGGCCGGGCGCAGCTGGTTCCAGTTGCGCAGACCGTCGTAGCAGTCAAGCGGCTTGCCGGCGTCGGCGCCGTACGGCACCGTGTAGGGCGCGCCCGGGCAAGCGGCGGGCCGCTTGTCGTCCCAGGCGTCGGTAGCGCCGAGGCCGATGTAGGGCGCGTTGCTTTCCGGATCGATTCCCCAGCGGAACACGTCGCCGTAGCTGAAGGCGGCGCCGCCGGTGCGGCTGCGCTTGATGTCTTCCGGGCCCTGGCCGCCGGCGGCGCACGAGGCCGGGTCGCGCCAGCAGAACGGGTAGTTGTCGACGTCGGGCGGATCGTAGGCGTAGCCGGCGCCGGACAGGCCGCCGGCGGCGCAGCTGCCGTTGCCGGCGGCCGCCGGCTGGTCGGGCTTGCCGTCGCCGTCGCAGTCGAGGAACAGGTTGACCTGCACGCGCGGGATGCCCGGCTCCCAGTTTTCGGCGAAGGCGTTCTTGGGATCGTCCTCGGCGCGGGTGATGCCGTATTCGACGACGCCGGCGATGCCGCCGTTTTCGGCGCCGCTGTACTGCTTCTTGCCGAACTCGATGTGGTTGGTCTGGCCGAGGAAGGTCTGCATGCCTTCGAGCAGTACGACGCCGTGCTCGACCCGGTAGGGCTTGGTCTGGCCTTCCGCGGTACACAGGTTGGCGCTGCCGGCGGTGTTGGCGGCCACGTCCTCGGCGCTGCAGGTCTGCACCTGCGGCGTCAGCTTGTTAAACGAGGGATTGCTCCAGCCGCCGTGCGGCGTCACGGCGCCGCCGGCGTCGACGACGATGGTGGCGCCGGTGGCCTTGAAGCGGCCGTAGTCGACCTCGGCGATCATCCAGTTAAAGAAGGGAAACACCTCGTTGAACTGGAACTCGCCCTTGCTGTTCGACAGCGTGGTCTGGTAGATGCTGCCGTCGCGAAAGCGGATGTTGAGGACCTGGTTGGGGATGCCCGCCGTTTCGCCGGCGTCCGGGAAGCCGTCGCCGTTGGTGTCGAAGAACACCTTGCCCTCGTAGCGGCCGAACCAGCGAAACACCGGCACGTCGCCCAGCGCCATCGTCGGCGTCGCCGGCGGCACCGTGATGGCGGCGGTGGCGATGATGACGTCCTTGCCCTCGTCCCACACCACCAGCTCCCAGGCGCCGGCCGGCACGTTGGGGATGGCGAAGGTGCTGTCCGGATTGCAGGGCGCGGCGTACATGGCGCGACGGGTGCCGGTGGTCTCGTTCAGGCCGACCCAGCACTGCGCGATGGGCGCGCCGGGAAAGAAGGTGTAATCGGGCGGGCGCGCATTGTGGATGTTGACGACGCGCCCGGTGACGGAGGTGCTGCCGTTCAGCGCCGGCGACCTGCCGTTGCGCGCGAGGAAGCCGGCGTGCGTGAAACCGGTGAAGACGTGGTGGCCGGGCGGGCCGTATTCCTGGAAGAACGCCGGTTCGGCGTGCTTGACCCAGGCGTCGTCGCCCTTGGTGCCTTCGATGGTGCTGGTCTGTTGCCAGTCCGAACCGGCCGGCGGAATCACCTGGATCGTGTATTTGGCCGGAAAAAGGTTGCGCAGGGTGGCGACGCCGTCCGGCCCGGAAACGATGATGCCGCTGCCGCGGGTCTGCACCACCGGTTTGCCGGAGGTGTCGTAGCAATAGCCGGCGTTGGGCGTTTCGCTGCCGCTGCACACGGTCTTGTAGGTAGTGCCGAGCGGATTGCCGAACGCGTCCTGGGTGACCTGGCCGCCGGACGCGCCGTAGGTGCCGCCCGCTTCGGTGAGCAGGATGTTAAAGCCGGCCAGTCCCTGTTCCTGCGGCAGGTCGGGGGCCGCGTTGAGCGGACTGTTGTCGTTGAACACGAACACCGATATCTGCGCGGTCGGCAGCGGGTACTTGTTGACGTACACGGTCACCCTGGTCTGGCCGGCGGCGATGGCGGCGCCGCCCATCGCGTGGCCGTCGTCGGGCAGCACCGAGATGTAGTAGCGACCGTCCGCCTCGAGCGTGGGCAGCGCCATGTACTTGCGGTCCGGGTCGAGGCAGGCCACCGAGGCGGGTTCGCTGCAATCGTTGCCCAGCACCGGCACCGGGCCGGCGCCGCCGTCGTTCATCTTGCCGGCGGCAACGACCGGCATGTAGCTGGTGTGATGGCTGAACGAGTAGTTCTCGAGCGTGGCGTGCTGGCCCGGCACCGACGCCTTGGTGAGGTCTTTTTCCAGTGTCCAGCGGTAGGCGTTGATGGTGGTCTGGGTGCCGTCGGGCGCGACGCCCTTGACGGTCACCTCCAGCGGATCGGCGCTGGCGGCAAGGGCAAGGCAGCAGAGGACGACTGCGGCGGCAGCCCTCCCCGGCCACCGCATTGCCGCCCGCAGGACGCCAACTTGCTCAACGGTATTCATGGTATGCCACCCTTTCATGCGCGCTGGTTGTACCCGCCTCGGACACGCGGGAGCTTGGGACCAGTATTGCCGAATTGGAAAAATTGCACATGGGCGGAACTGCGTAGTCCGCCGGGCGGGAAACACCGTATTACAGCTGCGTGCTCACGCAGCGCTGTCAGGACGGCTGCGGCCAGGTCACGGTGATGCGGGTGCCGCGGCCGCGTGCGGTTTCGATGTGGCACTGGCCGCCGGGTCCGGCGGCGCGGCGCAGGATGCCGGCCAGGCCGCCGCCTGAGCGGCCGGCCAGTTCGCTGGCGGCGGCTGCGATGCCGCAGCCATCGTCCTCGATGGCCAGGCGCAGGCAGCCGCCGGCGACGGCCAGCGTAACCTGCGCCCGGCTGGCGCCGGCGTGCCGGGCAATGTTGTTGAGCGCCTCCTGGCAGATGCGGAATATCACCGGTTTGAGCGCCGGCGGGACGGCGTGCTCGTCGGCGTCGAGCTGCCGGTCGATGCGCGCGGCGCTGCCGGAGAGCTCGAACTGGCGGATCAGCCAGCCCAGCGCATGGACCAGGCCGAGGTCGTCGAGCATCACCGGATGCAGGTCGAGCACGGTACGGCGCAATTCGGCGAAGGCGCGCGCGACGTTCTGCCCGGCGCGCTCGAGCGCGGCATCGCCGGCCTGGGTCCCCGGGTTGTTCCTGGCGTTCTGCAGTTCGAGCCCGATCAGCGTGATCAGCGGCCCGAGGTCGTCGTGCAGGTTGAGCGCGATGCGGCGCCGTTCGCGTTCCTGCATGCGCAGGATCAGGTCCGGTTCGGCGTCGATGCGCCTGTCGTCGGGCGCCGGCGCGATGGTATGCCACTGGGCGTCGCCATCGCCGGCGGCAGCCGGCTGCGCGGCGGCGCCGCGCGCGTTTGTCTCGCTCATGTCGATGTCCCGTACGACTGGTCTCGATGCACCGTTGCAACGATGCCATTATGGCTGGGCGCCCGGCGGCGGCGCAGCTTACGAACGCGCAGCTTGAGGCCCGTCAATGCGGGGGCTGGCGTTCGAGTGCCGGCCGGCTCCAGTGGCCGAGGTCGGCGGCCGCGTCGTAGCTGCTCTGCAGGAAAGCGTGCAGCAGCGCGTCCGGCGCCGGCGCCAGCCGCACCTCGTCGTAAGGCAGGATGAATTCGCCGAAGGCGGCGTCGTAGAAGGCCGCGGCGGGCAGCACGCGCGCGTCCCTGAAGCCCGGCGGCTCCGGGTAGGCATAGGAGTAGAACAGCGCGCTCGGCATCGCCTCGTTGCCGGGCCAGAAGCCGCAGCTGCTGACCTCGTGCGAATACGCTTCGCGGGTGACCCAGTCGGGACAGTTCGGGATGCCGCCCGGATGCGGCGGCGCCTCGCGGCCGGAAAAGCGCGTGCACGCCAGGTCGAGGGCGCCCCAGAACAGGTGTACCGGGCTGCACTTGCCGATGAAGCCGGCACGAAATTGCCCCATCACCCGCGCGGCCTGCAACAGCGCCTGCCAGAAGCGGCGCGCGTATTCGGGGTCGTAGGACGCGTGCTCGACGTCGTCCTGGAACGGCAGCGCCACCGGCACTTCGTTGGGCGCCGCGTGGATGCGCACGTCCAGGCCGAGGTCGTCCAGCCGGCGGAACAGCTCGCCGTAGAAATCGGCCACCGTGCGCGGGCGCAGCGCCATGCTGCGGCCGGCGCCGTCGCTGCTGTCGACGCGCAGCCGGTGGTCGATGAAGTCGAACGCGATCGAGAAGGTGCGCGTGCCATACGGAATCGCCGAGGTGGTGATGCCGCGCGCCGTCAGGTAGAAAGTGGCGTGCCAGGAATGATTGATCCAGGGGCTTTGCGCCAGCCGGATCTTGCCGACGATCTGGCACCAGCGGTGCAGCGTGGCCAGTGTGTCGCTCCAGGCGCCATACGGCAGGTCGGGCCAGGCCGGGTTCATGGTTCCCTCCTTCGCTCTTCCCGTTTCGACCGCGCGCGCGGCGAGAAGTTAGCGGCGTGCGCGCATAGAGTTTATTGCACTGCACGATAAATATTTGCGCGCGTCGACCTCCGGCCACCTGAACTATTTGCTATCCTCTTTGCGCACACCACCTTACCAAGGGGAAGCTAACATGAGCCAGAGTAAGCCTCTGACACTGCATGTCCCGGAGCCTACCGGCCGACCTGGATGCAAGACGGATTTTTCGTATCTCCACCTGAGCGCGGCCGGCTGGGCGCGCCGCCCGCCCGTCGACGTGGCGCCGTCCGACACCGCCGACCTGGCCTCGACGCTGATCCGGGTGCTCGACGACGACGGCAACGCGGTCGGGCCGTGGGCGCCGGACATCAGCAGCGAACAGCTGCGCTTCGGCCTGCGCACGATGATGAAAACGCGCATTTTCGACGCCCGCATGGTGATCGCCCAGCGCCAGAAAAAGATGTCGTTCTACATGACCTCGCTCGGCGAGGAAGCCATCGGCACCGCCCATGCGCTGGCGCTGCAGGACGGCGACATGAACTTTCCCACCTACCGCCAGCAAAGCCTGCTGATGGCGCGCAATTTCTCGCTCGTCGAGATGATCTGCCAGCTGCTGTCGAACGAGCGCGACCCGCTCAAGGGGCGCCAGCTGCCGGTGATGTATTCGGTGCGCGAAAAGGGCTTCTTCACCATCTCCGGCAACCTGGCGACCCAGTTCGTGCAGGCGGTCGGCTGGGCGATGGCGTCGGCGATCAAGGGCGACACCAAGATCGCGTCGGGCTGGATCGGCGACGGCGCTACCGCCGAATCGGACTTCAACACCGCCCTCACCTTCGCCCACGTCTACCAGGCGCCGGTGATCCTGAACGTCGTCAACAACCAGTGGGCGATCTCGACCTTCCAGGCGCTGGCCGGCGGCGAGAGCGTCACCTTCGCCGCGCGCGGCGTCGGCAGCGGCATCGCCTCGCTGCGGGTCGACGGCAACGACTTCCT
>JBBRXM010000114.1:0-15441 GCA_038248405.1 Burkholderiales bacterium | reverse complement strand
CACTTCCGCCACTGATACTCCAAGGCAAACGCTGGTGTCTGGTCTGACATTCGGACATTTCGACCAGGAATTGTCCGAATGTCAGACCTGACACCAGTTTTTTGTCCGATTGTCAGACCTGACACCTGTGTTTTTGCACAGTATTTTCACACGGACGTTGCCGGTCGGTATAACATTCGTCCATGATAATTCTTGGCATAGACCCCGGCCTGCGCACCACCGGCTTCGGCGTGATCGAAAAGCACGGCAGCAAGCTGCGCTACATCGCGTCCGGCACCATCAAGACCGGTACCGAAAGCGCGCTGCCGCCGCGCCTGAAGGTCATTTTCGCCGGCATCGCCGAGATCATCCGCACCTATAACCCCGACTGCGCCGCGATCGAGAAAGTGTTCGTCAACGTCAATCCGCAGTCGACCTTGCTGCTGGGCCAGGCGCGCGGGGCGGCCATCACGGCGCTCGTCGGCGGCGACCTCGACGTCGCCGAATACACCGCGCTGCAAGTCAAGCAGGCCGTCACCGGCACCGGCAAGGCGGAAAAGGCGCAGGTACAGGACATGGTGGCGCGCTTGCTGGTGCTGCCCGGCCTGCCTGGCACCGATGCGGCCGACGCGCTAGGCGTCGCCATCTGCCACGCCAACAGCCACGATGCGCTGGCGCTGATCGGCGCGCTGGCGCCGGCGCTGAGCGGCCTGCGCATGAAGCGCGGGCGCCTCGTCTAACTACCTACAGAAGGCAAACGATGATCGGTCGTATCTCCGGAATCCTGCTCGAAAAAAATCCGCCGCAACTGCTGGTCGACTGCAACGGCGTCGGCTACGAAGTCGACGTGCCGATGAGCACCTATTACAACCTGCCTGGCCTGGGCGAAAAGGTCAGCCTGTTCACCCACCAGGCGATCCGCGAGGATGCGCACCTGCTGTTCGGCTTCGGCAACGCCGCCGAGCGCAGCGTGTTCCGCCAGCTGATCAAGATTACCGGCGTCGGCGCCCGCACCGCGCTGTCCATCCTGTCGGGCATGACGATCGCCGACCTGGCACAGGCGGTGACGCTGCAGGAAGCCGGCCGCCTGGTCAAGGTGCCGGGCATCGGCAAGAAGACCGCCGAACGCCTGCTGCTGGAACTGAAGGGCAAGCTGGGCGCCGACCTCGGCGCGCCGGGCGCAGTCGTCCACAACGACGCCCAAGCGGACATCCTCGGCGCGCTGATGGCATTGGGGTATTCTGATAAAGAAGCGCTGGCCGCGACGAAGAACATGCCGACCGGCAGTACCGTGTCCGACGGCATCAAGTACGCGCTGAAGGCACTGACCAAGGGGTGAAGCAGGGAATCGGCACGGCATGCCGTGCCCCTGCGTAACGGGCCTGCCTTGCAAGGCAGGCTTCCTGAGCCCGATTTGCTTTATTGCGAGAAAAGATGAGTATCCAGACCGACGATTTCACCGAGCAGCGCATCATCGACGCCGCCCCCGCTTCGCCCAACGAAGAGGCGATCGAGCGCGCCCTGCGGCCGAAGCACCTCGACGAATACGTCGGCCAGGAAAAGATCCGCGGCCAGCTGGAGATCTTCATTTCGGCCGCCCGCAAGCGCAAGGAAGCGCTCGACCATACCTTGCTGTTCGGCCCGCCCGGCCTGGGCAAGACCACGCTGGCGCACATCATCGCGCGCGAAATGGGCGTCAACCTGCGCCAGACGTCCGGTCCCGTGCTCGAGCGCCCGGGCGACCTGGCGGCGATCCTGACCAACCTGGAAGCGAACGACGTCCTGTTCATCGACGAGATCCACCGCCTCTCGCCCGTGGTCGAGGAAATCCTGTATCCGGCGCTGGAAGACTACCAGATCGACATCATGATCGGCGAGGGGCCGGCGGCGCGTTCGGTCAAGCTCGACCTGCAGCCGTTTACGCTGGTCGGCGCCACCACCCGCGCCGGCATGCTGACCAATCCGCTGCGCGACCGCTTCGGCATCGTCGCCCGGCTCGAGTTCTACAACGCCCAGGAACTGGCGCGCATCGTCACCCGCAGCGCGGCGCTGCTGGGCGCGCCGATCGTCGACGACGGCGCCCGCGAAATCGCCTTGCGCGCGCGCGGCACCCCACGCATCGCCAACCGCCTGCTGCGGCGGGTGCGCGACTACGCGGAGGTGAAGGGCAACGGCGAAATTACCAAGGCGATGGCGGACGCGGCGCTGATCATGCTCGACGTCGACTCGGTCGGCTTCGATGTGATGGACCGCAAGCTGCTCGAAGCGGTGCTGTTCAAGTTCGGCGGCGGCCCGGTCGGCATCGGCAACCTGGCCGCTGCCATCGGCGAAGAGAGCGACACCATCGAGGACGTGCTCGAGCCGTTCCTGATCCAGCAAGGTTATTTGCAGCGCACGCCGCGCGGGCGGGTGGCCACGCCGCTGGCGTACCGCCATTTCGGGGTGGCGGCGCCGCGTACCAGCCCGACGGGCGACCTGTGGGACAGCGTGCCGGAGCAGTAGGCTCAGGCCTCGGCGACGACGGCGGCGGGGTCGCGCGGGCGCAGGCGGCGGTGCTTGGGACCGCGCCTGCCGGGGTAGACGAAGCCCAGGAAGAGCACGATCGCGCAGACCAGCAGCGGACCGACCATCCACACTTGGACCGGGGATTCGTCGAGCAGCAGCAGGCCGATGCAGCCGAAGATAGGGAAGCCGAGCAGCACGCCGGCGAGCGCGCGCGCGCGCCGCGATCGCTTCATGCGGTTGCCGGCGATGCCGATGACGAAGAAGCCTGATGCGAGCACGGCAATGACGATGCACGCGCCGATGACGCTGGCCACGTCGCCAGGGCGCTGGGGCGCGTCCGGCAGCAGCAAGAACGGGGCACCCATCAGGATGATCGTCCCGATCAGGAAAGATGCACACCGAAGTAATATCATGACGGCTCCAAGGGTTTGCCTTGCTCCAGATAACAAATAGTTGCGGGAATCCTAACGGAATTTACCAACGATAACACATCTTGTTTGTTTTCCAAACGGCAACTTAACTGTTTTTGCGGATTGGCAACACTTCCTTGTCACATATATATTGCCCAGAGGATAAATATTAGAATGCAAATTTTCGTCGATGCAGACGCCTGTCCGATCGTGTGCAAGGAAATCTTGTTCCGCGTGGCCGACCGCCTGCAGCTGCAGGTGACGCTGGTGGCGAACCAGTTGATCCGTGTGCCCGGTTCGCGCTTCATCCGGGCGCTGCAGGTGCCGGCCGGCGCCGATGTGGCCGACCTCGAGATCGTGCGGCTGCTGGCGCCGGGCGACCTGGTAGTCACGGCCGACATTCCGCTGGCCAGCCTGGTGCTGGAGAAGGGCGGATACGCGCTCAACCCGCGCGGCGAGTTCTACACCAACGACAACATCGCCCAGTACCTGACGATGCGCGCCTTCATGGACGAGTTGCGGGGAAGCGGTGTCGATACCGGCGGGCCGGCGGCCTATGGCCAGGCGGACCGCCAGAATTTCGCCAACCAGCTGGACCGCCACCTGGCACGGCAAAAATTGCAGGCAGCACAAAACGGTGGCTAGCGTCAGCCCAGCTTCCAGCTCTTGAGCGGGCGCCCGGTTTCCAGGAACGACTTCAGGCTCGACAGCACGCCGACGCGCTCGATATCGATCGCCACGCGCGAATGCCTGGCCTTATCGGCCGCGTCCGCCGGTGACGCCCACGACATCACCAGCGGGCGTGGCGGGTCGCTTTCGAGCACGTCATTCCGGCCGGGAGGAGGGCTTCGCCTCATCGCACCGCGCCGAAGGCAACAGGACCGCATCGACGAAGTGCTGCCGGGCCGAAGCGCCTTCCAATTCCAGATTCAGGACAGCGAGGTCGGATTGCTGAACTATTTCGCGGGCGCCAGAATTCCTCCACGACTCCCGAAGGGTAGCGATGCGCCACCGGGTGGCGGAATTGGCTTGCAGTTCCCATTCCCTGACGAACAGTGAGCGCATCCATGGGGCCATCTGGGCAAGGCCGTCGCCATCCTGCAGAACCATGCCTTTCAGCAGGAACCACGCCTGTTTGAGCCGCCACAACTCGCGCGGATTCGATATCGACGTTTCGTTGGCCAACTGCGCGAACAGCGCCACTTCTTCGGGCAGTACGTTGCGGACCGTGGGATCGTCCTTCGCCGCTGCGCTCGCCCCGGACCCCAACCCTGCTGTTCCGGCGTCGGGCGCGCCAGGCGCATCGGTCGGGGACTTATCGAGGTCGCCGGCAAATAGCTTATTGAGGATAAACCGCGCCGATGTCCCCGGGTCGACCGGCGGCAGCGTCACGGCAACCTGGAACACTTTTGCCAGATGATCCCTTGCGACCTGCGCCACTTCCCTGCCGGCGAAATTGAATTGTGCATAGTGCGTCGACACCGCGGCGAACGCCATCCGGTCGTCGATGGCAACCAGGGTGACGACGCGCGGAATGCTGGCGACGAGCCGGACAGCGTCGAAAATTTGTTTGACCGTCTCGGGGGTACATCTGTCGAGGTCATCGATGACCAGGAAGAGATAGTCGCCGCTAGCCGGCGTTTCTTCGTTCCCACGCAACTGGAGTGCGCACAAGTGCTTCAGGGTCGAATGGATTTCGTGAAAGGAGCCAAGCTTGCTGCTGTAATCCGGCAAGGAGAAGCCGCGCGCGGGCGACCCGGAAGAAATGCGCTTGAACCAATGCGTTAAATTCGACGACACGAACTTGTGCCACCCCAGCCACATCGCACCGATTGCCGTCGCGATGCTGCCCACCCAGTTTTTCGTCGCATTCAGGGCAGGCAGTTCGAGGTTTTTCAATGCAACGAAGGCGACAAAGGCGAGCAGCAGCGCGGGCAGTACCAGCGGCGTCAGGATGGTTGCCCAGCGATAGAACCATGCCGAAGCGCCGGTCGCATCCGTGGACAAAGCGCGCGTAAACTTCGATTTGCGCCGGATGCTCAAGCGTACCGACAGGCGCAACTGATCGAAAAATCCCAGATCCTTGACGAGCGCTTCCACGACGGTCTGGGCCAGGGCGGCGCCGAGGTTTTCATTCTTCTCGTGCTCCCAGCCGTTGAATTCCGCGCAGCGAATATGCAGTTCGCTGCGTTGCGCGAGCGCTTTTTTCACGAACTCGACCTGGGACGATTTTCCGCTGCCCCAGTGGCCGAATAGTCCGATGGCAATCGGCGCGACGTCAATGCGGTTCGAAATCAGCTGAACCAACGCCTTGGTGATGCGGTCGCGGTCAAGCGCATCCGACGACGCCAATTGCTCGACCCGTGTCGGGCCCTGATCGACGTCGATTCCGACGGTCTCGCCGTCGCGTTCGAAGGAGCTCGTTGCCGGGCGCGCCGGCCGGCCCGCTGGCTCGGTGGAAAAAGGCCGGGCGGCGCTTGCGTCGACGGAATTCTGGATGATCTGCCGGTCAGGCCCATCCAACGGGAAAGGCCATGAGCCCGCCTCGAAGGACCATTCGGTCTTCTCTTTTCCTGGGGCCGGGCTCGGGGAATGGAACGCCTCAGCAGGATCGCCGGCGCGGTCGGGCTGTATTCCGTCGGCGTCAGGCGCAGAGGAAGGCGACGGGTCAGCCGAAGCCAGCGAATCCGTGGTCTTTCGCTTGGGCGCGCCGGGCGTCGGGAACGGCCAGGCGGCCGCAGGATCGATTGCGCTTTGCGCCTTCGACCCCTTGGCGCCGGGCGACGGCGAGGATGCCGAAATTGACGGGCCGATGGACTCAGTCGGGGCTGAGGCGGTACTTGCTGAGTTTTGGCTTTGACGGGCAGGCGTCTTGGACGGTGGCGCGTCGCCGGAGGAGCTGGAAGGCATGACCGTGTTTCCCTTTGCGTGGCGAACACAAGGCAATCAGGTGCAGCGGCGAGGCACAAGACCTACATGGTCTGGCAGTGATCCGTCGTCGAGCGACAGCGCGCTACCGCAGCGAGGGCCGCGGTAGCGCGCGACTTTATTCCTGGCGTACCCAGGTTTGCGATCGCCCGAACATCGGCGCGCCGATGTAGCCGCGCACCTCCAGCTTCTTGCCGTCGTCCTTCAGTTTTGCCTTGCTGCGGTAGACCTTGCCGTTGGCAGGGTCGAGGATTTCACCGCCCTTGTACTCGTCGCCATCCTTCTTCAGGCCCGACAGGATCGTCATGCCGATCATCGGCTGGTCCTTGCGGGCGCCGTCGCACTTGTCGCACTTCGGGTTCTGCTCCTCGTTGGGACCGCGGAACAGCTTTTCGATGCGGCCCTCCAGCTGGCCCTGGTTTTCGGTGATGCGGATCATCGCCTTCGGCTTGCCCGTTTCATCGTCGATGCTTTTCCACATGCCGACCGGCGAGGCGTCCTGCGCCCACGCCGCAGGCACTGCAAGGACCGCGGCGATCAGGCTGGCTTGTATCAGTTTGCGCATGTTTTTGTCTCCAGTTGGTTATTATGCAACCGGGAGTTTAGCAAACTGTTCGCGCAACTTGGCGATGGTTGCAGAAAAATTGACGAGGCGCTCGTTTTCCTGGGCCACCACGGCGGCCGGCGCGCGCGCCACGAAGCTCTCGTTGCCCAGCTTGCCGTTGACCTTGGCGATCTCGCCCTCGATGCGCACGATCTCCTTCGACAGGCGCTCGCGCTCGGCGGCGACGTCGATCTCGACCTTGAGCATCAGCTTGGTGGTGCCGACGATCGACACCGCCGCCGGCGACTCCGGCAGCGCGTCGACGATCTGCACTTCCGACAGCTTGCCCAGCGCCTGCACGTACTGCGCGAAGCTGTGCAGCTGCTCCTTGCCGGCAGCGTCGGCCGCCTCGACGATCAGCGGCACCCGCACCGACGGCGAAATCTGCATCTCGCCGCGCAGGTTGCGGGTGGCGTCGACCAGCGACTTCAACTGCGTCATCCACTCTTCGGCGCCGGCGTCGATCAGTGCCGGATTGGCCACCGGATAGGGCTGGCGCATGACCGAGTCGCCGGCCGCGTCGAGTTGCTTGCCGGCCAGCGGCGCGACGGTCTGCCACAGCGCTTCGGTGACGAACGGAATGATCGGGTGGGCCAGGCGCAGGATCACTTCGAGCACCCGCAGCAAGGTGGCGCGGGTGGCCTTCTGCTGGCCTTCGGTGCCGTGCTGGACCTGCACCTTGGCCACTTCCAGGTACCAGTCGCAGTACTCGTCCCAGACGAACTTGTAGATCGTCGCGGCGATGTTGTCGAAGCGGTAGTCCGCGAAGCCCTTGGCGACGTCCTGCTCGGCGCGCTGCATCATCGAGATGATCCAGCGGTCGGCCTGCGACAGGTCGGCGTCGCTAGGCGTGCAATCGTGGCCTTCGGTGTTCATCAGCACGAAGCGGGTGGCGTTCCACATCTTGTTGCAGAAGTTGCGGTAGCCTTCGGCGCGGCCGAGGTCGAAATTGATGTTGCGGCCCAGCGAAGCGTAGCTGGCCATGGTGAAGCGCACGGCGTCGGTGCCGTAGGCGGCGATGCCGGCGGGGAACTCCTTGCGGGTCGCCTTCTCGATCTTGGCGGCGTCCTTCGGGTTCATCAGGCCGGTGGTGCGCTTGGCCACCAGCGATTCGAGGTCGATGCCGTCGATCAGGTCGATCGGGTCGAGCGTGTTGCCCTTCGACTTGGACATCTTCTGTCCCGACGAATCGCGCACCAGGCCGTGCACGTAGACGGTCTCGAACGGCACCTTGCCGGTGAAGTGGGTGGTCATCATCACCATCCGCGCGACCCAGAAGAAGATGATGTCGAAACCGGTCACCAGCACGGAGGAGGGCAGGAACATCTTCATGTCCGGCGTTTCCTCCGGCCAGCCCATGGTCGAGAACGGCACCAGCGCCGACGAGAACCAGGTGTCGAGCACGTCGTCGTCGCGGCGCAGGGTGCCGGTGATGCCGGCCGCCTTGGCCTTCTGTTGCGCTTCGGCCTCGTCGCGGGCGACGACGATGTTGCCGGCGTCGTCATACCAGGCCGGGATGCGGTGGCCCCACCACAGCTGGCGCGACACGCACCAGTCCTGGATGTTGCCCAGCCACTGGTTGTAGGTGGTGCTCCAGTTTTCCGGCACGAACTTGATCTCGCCCTGGGCGACTTTTTCCAGCGCCACTTCGGCGATCGACTTGCCGGGGAAGAAGGTGCCTTCCGGCGCAGGCTTGCTCATCGCCACGAACCACTGGTCGGTCAACATCGGCTCGATGACGACGCCGGTGCGGTCGCCGCGCGGCACCTGCAGCTTGTGCGGCTTGACTTCCTGCAGCAGGCCCTGGGCGTCGAGGTCGGCGACGATCTGCTTGCGCGCGGCGAAGCGGTCCATGCCGCGATAGGCCTCGGGCGCCTCGTCGCTGATCTTGGCCTCGAGCGTCAGCACGCAGATCATCGGCAGCTTGTTGCGCTGGCCGACGGCGTAGTCGTTGAAGTCGTGGGCCGGCGTGATTTTCACGCAGCCGGTGCCGAATTCCTTGTCGGCGTACTCGTCGGCGATGAGCGGGATCTCGCGGCCGGTCAGCGGCAGTGTCAGCATCTTGCCGACGTGCGCGGTGTAGCGCTCGTCGGTCGGGTCGACCGCCACGGCGACGTCGCCGAGCAGCGTTTCAGGGCGGGTGGTGGCGACGGTGACGTGGCCGCTGCCGTCGGCGAACGGATAGCGGATGTACCACATGAAGCCGTCTTCTTCTTCCTGCGCCACTTCCAGGTCCGACACCGCGGTGCCGAGCACCGGATCCCAGTTGACCAGCCGCTTGCCGCGGTAGATCAGGCCCTGTTCGAACAGGCGGACGAACACTTCGGTGACCACTTTCGAGCGCGGCTCGTCCATCGTGAAATATTCGCGTGCCCAGTCGGGCGAGGTGCCCATGCGGCGCATCTGGCCGGTGATGATGTTGCCCGACTTTTCCTTCCACTCCCACACTTTTTCGATGAACTTCTCGCGGCCGAGGTCGTGGCGCGAGATCTTCTGCGCGTCGAGCTGGCGTTCGACGACGATCTGGGTGGCGATGCCGGCATGGTCGGTGCCCGGGATCCACGCGGTGTTGTAGCCGCGCATGCGGTAGTAGCGAGTCAGGCCATCCATGATGGTCTGGTTGAATGCGTGCCCCATGTGCAGGGTGCCGGTGACGTTCGGTGGCGGCAGCTGGATGCTGAACGATGGTTTGTCGGCGTCAGTGGTGGCGGCGAAGTAGCCGCGCCGCTCCCACTCGTTGCGCCAGAACTGTTCAATATCGGCTGGCTCGAAAGACTTGGCTAATTCCATGATGGGGGCGGGGTAGGTTTGCGAAAACAAACATTATAGATGACAGCCAAGGACGCTGCGCCGCCGTCCACCCCTCTTTTTCGGACCCGGCCCCGGCAAGCTGCGCTGCTTTCAGGAAGGGGCCGGCGTCAGCGGCACCATTGCTGCTCGCACGGTACGCCGTCGTGGTTGCCATCCATTTTCGTGCCCGGGCAGTTCTGCAGGAAGTATTTCGCTTCGTCGCACGAATGCATCTGGGAACACATCGTCCGGCCGTCGCAGCGGTAGGCCGATGTTGCCGGCAGCGCCGGCGTTGCCGCAATGGCCGCGGCAGTGGGCAGGGTCGCGGGCGGCGGCGGCGCTTCGATGAGTGGAGCCGCCGCCGGCGGAGCGCGCCGCGCCGCGTCGGCCGCGTAGGCGCCGCGCGAACGGTGATGGTCGACCACTCTCCATGCGAGCACCGCGAGCAGGAGGACAAGGATGAATCGCATCATGCGTTTTCCTTAATGTTGCGCTTGGGAAATTATACGCGACCTTTCCCGCTCAGGCGGAATAAATGGTGATCCCCAGCGCCCGGTAGGGCGCGAGCAGGGCGGCGTCGACAGTGGCGGGCGCGACGATGCCGCCGATCTCTGCCAGCGCCACCACCTGGTACGGCGAGGCGGTGGCCAGCTTCTCCGACGAGGCCAGCACGATCGTCTCGGCCGCCGCCCGGCACAGCGCGCGCTTGACGCCGGCTTCCTCGAAGTCGCCGGTCGACAGTCCCGCCTCCGGATGCAGGCTGCACACGCCCATGAAGTACAGGTCGGCCCGCACCCGCCCGATCGCCTCGATGGTCGCCGCGCCCACCGCCACCATCGAGTGGCGAAACAGGCGCCCGCCCAGCATGATGACTTCGATGCCGGCATGGGCCAGCAGCTCGACCGCGATCGGGGGACTGTGCGTGATGACGGTCGCCGCCAGGCCCGGCGCCAGGTGGCGCACCAGTTGCAGCGCGGTGGTGCCGCCATCGATGAAGACCACCTGGCGGGGCTGCACCAGCGCCGCGGCGGCGCGGCCGATGGCTTCCTTCTCGCCAGGGGCGATGACCGCGCGCGCGCCAATGTCGCCCATCGCCGGCGACGCCGGCAGCGCGCCGCCATGCACCCGCTGCAACAGGCCGTCGCGCGCCATTTCGCGCAGGTCGCGCCGGATCGTGTCTTCCGACACGCCGAGCTGCGCGGACAAGGTTCTTGCCACCAGCCGGCCATCGCGCTTGAGCAGCTCTTTCAGGTGTTGCTTGCGTTGGGCGGTAAGCATCGTGTATCCTTTTGCATGTTATTTCTTGACATTGCACGATTTTGCACGATAACCTGGCGTTTGCCAAGCTAATGGAGAGTTCCATGCAAACCGACCGCGTCCGCATCGCCGCCGAGGAAGTGTTGTCCAACAACTGGTATCTGCTGAAAAAAGTCACGTTCGACCTGCGCCGGCGCGACGGCAGCTGGCAGCGGCAGACGCGCGAAGTCTATGACCGCGGCAACGGCGCCACTATCCTGCTCTACAACCTTGCCCGCCGCACGGTCGTGCTGACGCGCCAGTTCCGCATTCCCGCCTTCATCAGCGGCCACAGCGGCTTCCTGATCGAAGCGGCGGCCGGCCTGCTCGACAACGCCAGCCCGGAGCAGCGCATCCGCGCCGAGGTGGAGGAGGAGACCGGCTACCGCGTCGGCGCCGTCGACAAGGTGTTCGAAGCCTTCATGAGTCCCGGCTCGGTGACCGAGCGCCTGCATTTCTTCGTCGCCGAATACGAGCCGGGCGAGCGTATCGGCGCCGGCGGCGGCGTGGCCGAAGAGGGCGAAGACATCGAGGTGCTCGAACTGGGCATCGAGGAAGCGATGGCAATGGTGGCCAGCGGCGACATCGCCGACGGCAAGACCATCATGCTGCTGCAGCACCTGCAACTGCGTTTGCTACAGCCCGGCATTGCGGCATGATGTTGTCATGCTGAAAATTCTCGGAAAATCGTCCTCGATCAACGTGCGCAAGGTGCTGTGGACCTGCGCCGAACTAGGCTTGGCCTACGAACTGGAAGAGTGGGGCGACGGCTTTCGCGGCACCGGCACTCCGCAGTTCCTCGCCCTCAACCCGAACGCCATGGTGCCGGTGATGGTCGATGACGCCCTGGTGCTGTGGGAATCGAACACGATCTGCCGCTACCTGTGCGCGCAGTACGGCCCGGCCCTGCTGCCGGCCGCGCCCCGCCAGCGCGCGCTGGTGGAGCAGTGGATGGACTGGCAGGCGACCGAACTGAACAATGCATGGCGCTACGCCTTCATGGCGCTGGTGCGGCGCAGCCCCGCGCACGCCGACCCGCAGCAAGTTGCCGCCAGCGCGGCGCAATGGAACCGGCTGCTCGGCATCCTCGACGCCCGGCTGCAGGCCACCGGCGCCTTCGTGGCCGGCGATGCCTTCACGGTGGCCGACATCGTGCTCGGCCTGTCGATCAACCGCTGGAAGATGACGCCGATCGCGCATCCCGACTATCCGGCGCTGGCCGCGTATCAGGCGCGGCTCGGGGCACGTCCCGGCTTTGCGGCATTTTGCGCCAACGGCGCGCCGTGACCCCCGCCGCCTCCCGAGCAGCCTGTGCCGCAACTTCCGCCGTATAATTTATTTTCCATTGGAAAATACTCTGACGCCACATGACCCCCACCAACGCCAAACGCCTGATCCTGCTCGTCGACGACGACGCGCTGCTGCTCGAATTTCTGGCCGAAGTGCTCAGCCACGCCGGCTACGAGACAGTCTCGGCCTCATCGGCGGCGGAGGCGATCCGCCGTATCGAGGCGCGCGAGCCCGACATGGCGCTGCTCGACATCACCATGCCGGGCATGTCCGGCCTGGAGCTGGCGCGCCACCTGCATGAGCACAGCTCGGTGCCGTTCATGTTTTTGTCGGCCAGCGGCGACGGCGAGGTCGCCAGGCAGGCCGCTACCTACGGCGCAGTCGGCTTCGTCGTCAAGCCGGTCGACGCCGCGCGGCTGATGCCGGCGTTCGAGGCGGCGCTGGCGCGCGCCGACGAAATCGGCCAGTTGCGCCGCACCGAGGTAAACCTGAACGCCGCGCTGGCGGCGGGGCGCGAAACGAGCCTGGCGGTCGGCTTGCTGATGGGCCGTTTCCACAGCGACCGCAACACCGCCTTCGAAGTGCTGCGCGACCACGCCCGTTCGAGCCGGCGCAAGATCAACGAAGTGGCCGAACAGCTGCTGGCGGCCGAGGAAGTGCTCAACAGCCTGCACAGCGGCTTCGCCAGCCGCGGCAAGCCCAGGTAACGGGTCGAAGAAGGCTGACCCGGTTCTGCTTCTCACGGGGCAGGCCCCGGACTCGGTGGCCGACCCCGCTCCGCCCGCGGTACAAGCCGCGGCGCCACTGTTGTCCGATTGCCACCTCGGCAGATTAAAAAGTCGCACGCCCGAGCCCTCCACCCGCAACTGCGTTATACTTGCCTCTTGGGAATAACATTTCTCTCCCGTAACATCGCCTTGCCGCATCGCCCGTTACGCCCCATCGCCGCCTTCCCCCTGCGGCCGACTCCAAGTTGCCGGCCCCGCTCCGCCGATCCCTATTGTCCGCACTGACTGCGCCGCGCCATGCGCGTCCGTTTCGCCGGATATCAATCGTATTGGCTAATCGAAGGAGGTCGCGATGAAAGCGGCTGCAATGACTCCCGACTGCAAACACGCGCGCCGTCGCTCCGACCCGTCCGGACACCGTCCGGCGCGCACGCGCACGGCCGCGCCGCGCCCGGCGCCGGTCGCCGGCGCGGCTGTCGCGCCCGCGGCGGACGGCGGCGGCGCCACCGTTCCGCACATCCTGCACATCGACCAGGACGCCGGCTCGGCGAAGGCGCTGGCATTGCTGCTGATGCCGGAGGCGCGCGTGACCCACGTGGCGACCCTGGCCGGCGCCCGCCAGATGCTCGGGCAACACGCTTTTTCGGCCGTCGTGATCGATCCGAACCTGCCTGATGGCAATGCGGCCGAGCTGTTGCCGGCCCTCACCGCCATTCCGCTGCTGGTGTATTCGGCCAGCCAGCCGGCCTGGCGCGAGCGGTCCGGCATTTACCTGGCGAAACCGTGGGCCACGCCGCGCCAGCTGTGGACGACCATCGCCAAGCTGCTCGGCATTGCCGCGCCCACCTGCGCCGGAGGCTGCGATGATCGACACTGACCTGTGCCGCATCCTCTACGTCGAGGACGACCTGCACGTGCGCACCACTGCCAAGCTGGTGCTCGAAGTGATCGGCAAGTTCACGGTGCGCGAGTGCAGCTCCGGCCATGAAGCGCTGATCGTGGCGGAAAATTTCCATCCCGACCTGATCCTGCTCGACGTCATGATGCCCGAGCTCGACGGCCTCGCCACGCTCGAGCTGCTGCGCAGCATGCCGCACCTGGCCGACACGCCGGCCATGTTCGTCACCGGCCTGACCGGGCGCGCCGACGTCGAGCGCTACCGCGCGGCCGGCGCCATCGGCGTGATCCCGAAACCGCTGGTGCCGCTGCGCCTGGCCGGGCAGGTCCATTCGCTGTGGGAGCGACGGCCGCAGCTGGCCTGAAATCGCACGGCGGGCGACGCGTCGCGCTCCGGCTTGCTATGATGTCGCATTCACATCAGGCACGGGAGCAGCATGAAAACCAGGGCAGCTATTGCATGGAAGGCGGGCCAGCCGCTGACGATCGAAGACGTCGAGCTGGAGGGACCCAAGGCGGGCGAGGTGCTGGTCGAAATCAAGGCCACCGGCATCTGCCACACCGATTACTTCACCTTGTCCGGCGCCGATCCGGAAGGCATCTTCCCCGCCATCCTTGGCCACGAGGGCGCCGGCGTGGTGGTCGACGTCGGCCCGGGCGTGACCAGCCTGCGGCGCGACGACCATGTGATTCCCCTCTACACGCCGGAATGCCGCCAGTGCAAATTTTGCCTGTCGCGCAAGACCAACCTGTGCCAGGCGATCCGCGGCACCCAGGGCCGCGGCCTGATGCCCGACGCCACCAGCCGCTTCTCGATCGGCGGCAAGCCGATTTACCACTACATGGGCACCTCGACCTTCTCGAACTACATCGTGGTTCCTGAAATTGCGCTGGCCAAGGTGCGCTCGGATGCACCGTTCGACAAGATCTGCTACATCGGCTGCGGCGTCACCACCGGCGTCGGCGCGGTGCTGTTTACCGCCAAGGTCGAGGCGGGCGCCAACGTCGTCGTGTTCGGCCTGGGCGGCATCGGCCTGAACGTGATCCAGGCGGCGCGCATGGTCGGCGCCGACAAGATCATCGGCGTCGACATCAATCCGGCGCGCGAGGAAATGGCGCGCAAGTTCGGCATGACCCACTTCGTCAATGCCAACACGTCCGAGAATGTGGTCGACGACATCATCGGCATCACCGACGGCGGCGCCGATTACAGTTTCGAGTGCATCGGCAACACGGCGACGATGCGACAGTCGCTCGAGTGCTGCCACAAGGGCTGGGGACAGTCGATCATCATCGGCGTCGCCCCTGGCGGCGCGGAAATTTCGACGCGGCCATTCCAGCTGGTGACCGGGCGCGTGTGGAAGGGGTCCGCGTTCGGCGGCGCGCGCGGGCGCACCGACGTGCCGAAGATCGTCGACTGGTACATGGAAGGCAAGCTCAACATCGACGACCTGATCACGCACCGCCTGCCGCTCGAACGCATCAACGAAGGCTTCGACCTGATGAAGAGCGGCGAGTCGATCCGCTCCGTGGTCATTTTCTAGCTTTCGCCTGTCGTCCTCGCGCACGCGGGGACCCCATTGCGCGGATCAGCAAGCGAAGCATCTTCGGCCAACGCCAACGAGGTGCGAGGAAATGGGGTCCCCGCGTTCGCGAGGACGACTTCAACTGGCAGGCCGGCTCCCCGGCTTTCGCCGTCCACCCCGCCAATTCTGCAGTCCATCGCAGCGCACTGGTTTGCGCCCGCGTTCCCGCCTACTCTCATCCTCACCTGTCCCTCAACCGCACACGGAGGAAATTCCATGCATCGCACCATACTGCCCGGCCTCGCGCTCGCCTGCGCCGCCCTTTGCGCCCACGCCGACACCATGCCGCAACAGCCGAAGGAGCACACCCTTTCCGTGCGCGGCGGCACCGACCAGCCCTACGCGCTGGTGCGGCCAGGCCAGCACGGCACCCAGGGCAGCGGCAACGTGGCCGACTGGAAGGCGATCGACGCGGCCAAGCGCGCCAT
>JBBRXM010000113.1:0-15565 GCA_038248405.1 Burkholderiales bacterium | reverse complement strand
GTCACGAAGAATCAGGCATTCACAGCGGTAGCCGACATGGTAGCCGAAGTCAACTTCCACTCAAAACGGCATTGGGCCCTCGGAAGCGGTCCCAGGGTCGTAAACATCCAGGTGGTGGTGAACGATTGGCGGCGACCAGGCTGGACGGGCGGGTGAGGCTGATGACAGACAAAAAGACGGCCCACCCCGTCGACACGCTGGCTGAGGTTTCAGCCGAGGTCGTGTCCGAATATCAGACCTGAGGCCGTCGATGGACCGGGCACCGTCGATGCGTGGCTGACCGGAATGAGCATCGCAGCCACTCGCCAACATACTTTCGGTGGGAGTGGCTTCAGAGTAATATCGATCAGCTCGTAGCGCCCTCTTTGCACAACTTAGCTAGAAAAAAAATACAACGACCCGATCAACGAACCTAAGAAAATTCCCGACGAAATGGATTTTTGCCAGCTAGTAGTAAACGGTAGAAATCGAAAGGCCCCAGAAAAATATATCATAAAAATGACGACCGCAAAAAACAGCCATTTGTTCCAAAGCCAATTGGCAAAAAAGAGAGCTACTAACATTGTGGAAATGAATAAAATACCAGAAAATATAGAAAATTTCGTCAAGAAATCTTTCATTTAGCGCGTCTCCCCGGCAAAACCACCGCCTATAACACTTTCCACTATCGTGCGACCATTCTCCACGCTTCTTGCAATATCGCCTAAGGCGGCAGATGGGCCAAGCCCTGTGATAATTCCGGTCGCAACCCGGGCAGCCATAAATGCCTTTGCCGCGCCATTTTGACTTTCTTGATACAACTTCCCAGCTGCTGTACCGGCATTTTTATTCACCTCTGCGGCAAATTTTTGATCGGTGCGATATTTATCAAAAAATTTATCGACATTCTCGCTCTCTGCATCCCACCTTTTCTTCTCATCGGCCCCTAACAGTCCTGTGCCCCTAGCAACAAATCTTATGCCGTTTCCTGCCCCGGTAAAAATCGACCACACACCGTCCACCACTGCTGTTGCGTTTTCCGAAATTGTGCAGTCAGGTGCGGCACATCTTTGCTGTGTGATGCGCCGCTCCTCGTAAAGCGTTTTCAGCAATTCAATTTTTGGCCTCTCGTTCTTACCTTCAGCCGCTCTTCCATCAGGATCAATATATTTGTAGGGATTATTTTTGGCGTAAGGGCGGTCTCAAGTACCAACTGCAACACCGGGTTAATGAATCGAATCGGCCTGCAATTGTAGCCGAACCATATGCTCGGTATAAACGGCGAGCGGAGCCTTCCATCCGAGCGTTTGTCGAGGGCGGGTGTTGAGGGAGAGCGCGATGGCATCGAGCTCGTCCTGGGAGTAGATTGACAGGTCCGATCCCTTGGGCATGTATTGGCGCAACAGGCCGTTGGTGTTCTCGTTGGATCCGCGCTGCCAAGGGCTGTGCGGGTCCGCAAAGTAGATCTGTACGCCAGTGCGTTCGGTCAGTATCTTGTGGCCGTGCATCTCGCGGCCCTGGTCGTACGTCATGGACTTGCGCAGCTCTGCCGGTTGCCGGTTTAGCACGGCGGAGAAACTGTCGACGATGGAGCGGGTGCCGGCATTATCCATCTTGGCCAGCACGACGAAACGGGTCGTGCGTTCGACCAGCGTACCGACCGAGGAACGGTTGCCCTCGCCCTTGATCAGGTCGCCTTCCCAGTGGCCCGGAATGAGGCGATCTTCGATCTCGGGTGGCCGGATGTGGATGCTCTGCATGTCCTTGATCTGGCCTCGCCGGTCGACGCCTCGGCTGCGCGGTTTGCGGACCTGGTTGTGATGGCGCAGGCACGCGATCAGCTCGCGCTTGAGTTCGCCGCGCGGGTGTAGATAAATCGCGTTGTAGATCGTCTCGTGAGAGACCGTTTTGTCGGAGTCGTCTGGCCACATGGCTCGCAGTATGTTCGCAATTTGCTGCGGCGACCAGAGCTCCTTCAAATAGTGCCTTACCACTTGGAACAGCGCGCCATCGGTGTGCAGTTTCGCCAAGCGCCGCGGGGCAATGCGACGGGCGCCGCTCTGCAAGTGGGCAAGGTTAGCGTCGTAAGCGCCGTCACCGGGTGCACGACGAAGTTCGCGGCTGATCGAACTGGGGGCACGGCCAAGGCGTTTAGCAATGGCTCGGATACTGCACTGGTCGTCCCGCATGGTCATCAAGACGGCTCGCTCCTGTGTCGTCAGATGGGTATAGATTTTCGGCATGGCAGCACCTTACAGCAAAGGGTGTTGCACTTGGTTTTAGAGGCTGCCCTGTGTGTATTAATGGACGAGCTTTCATTTCCGCAGCGCCGCCGCATCGCCTTGCCACGAGGCAATGGTGCGCGCGGCCGCGACGCTTTGGAGTAATCTGAAGCGCCCGTCAGGCTCTGATTTCCCAAGCGCTGGGGCGCGGCAGGAAGGCGGCGACCCCGCCTGCGATGGTGCTATTTTCGCGCCGGCGCCCCATCGACCGAATCCGGTGACCTTGACCATAATTGGAGGGACCATCATGCAACGCACACTCATAGCCGTTTTCGACAACCGCGGGGACGCCCAGTCGGCGATCGATGCGCTGGCGGCGGCCGGATTTTCGCGCCAGCAAATGAGACTGAGCGAAGGCGATCCGACCGGCGCCCCAGCCGTGCCCGACACGGGCCGCAGCGAGGGTATCGTCGACAGCATCAAGCACTTCCTCGGCAGCATGTTCGGCACCGACGACAGCGAGTACGTGCAGAAGTATTCCGATGCCGTCACGCGCGGCCACCACGTGCTGACGCTGACCGCCGCCGATGAGCCGGAAGTTGAGCGCGCCGCCGATATCGTCGAGCGCTTCGGCCCGGTCGACATCGACGAGAAGACCGCGCAGTGGAGCGGCGGCGCCCTCGCTGGCGATGCCATGCGCGGCGGTGCCGGCGCCCAGCAGCAGTCGTCGTCGATGGCACAGCAAAGTTCCGGCGCCACGCCCGGCTCGGCGCAAGGTATGGCGGGGACGTCGACCGGCATGCAAGGTTCGTCCCAGGCCGTGCCCGGCTCGCAGCAGGGCACGGCCGGATCGATGCAGGACGCGTCCAGCCAGGGTTCGCAGCAATTGTTCGCCACCGGCGCCGCCGGTGCCTCGCCGGTGCCGCCGCGGCGCGCCGGCGTGCGTGTCTTCGAGCATGAGGACGATCCGGGACTGGACATCGAAGCGGAAACGGCCGAAGAGGTCGAAGTGTATTATCGCCAGCACTACGACACCAACCTGGCCGCTTCCGGCGACCAGTACGACGCCTATGAGCCGGCCTACCGCTACGGTTCCGACATGGCCTCGAGCGAGACCTACCGCGGCCGCCCCTGGAAGGACGTCGAGCCGGCGCTGCGCACCGAGTGGGAAGGCCGCAACCCGGGCTCGACCTGGGAAAAGATCAAGGCGGCGGTGCGCCACGGCTGGGAGAGAATCACCACCTGAACTTGAGCGCATGAAGAAGCGGGCGCTTGCGCCCGCTCCTACGCGAACGGCAGGCTGATGCGGTTGCGGCCCATGTGCTTGGCGCGGTACAGCGCGGCGTCGGCAATGCCGACCAGCTGGCTCGGGCTCGTGTCCGGCGATGCGATCGCGGTAGCGGCGCCGATGCTGACGGTGACGTGGCCGCCCGCTCCGCTGGTGTTGGGCACCTTCAGCCGTTCGACGCGGCAGCGGATCCGTTCGGCCACGATGGCGGCGCCCTTGAGCGATTCGTTGGGCAGGATGACGGCGAACTCCTCGCCGCCGTAGCGGGCCACCAGGTCGTTGGCGCGCATTTCGCTGGCGACGGCGCTGGCGATACGCTTGAGGCATTCGTCGCCGCCCAGGTGGCCGTTGGCGTCGTTGTAGGCCTTGAAGTTGTCGACGTCGACCATCAGCAGCGACAGCGGCTGCTTCTGGCGCAGCGCGCGTGCCCATTCGGCATGCAGCGTTTCGTCGAAGCAGCGGCGGTTGGCCAGGCCCGTCAGGCCGTCGCGGGTGGCCAGCTGTTCGAGCTTGATCTGCGCCATCTTCTCGTCCGTCAGGTCGCGCAGGGTCTGCACCACCGCCACCAGAGCCCCGCCGTCGTCGACGATCGGGCTGGCGTCGGCGGCCAGGTAGCGCGGCTCGCCCACGCGCGGCATTTCGCACCAGCTTTCCACGCACAGGGCATCGGACGGCGTCTGCTTTTCCTGACGCGGGTAGATCAGGCGAATTTCGTCGGTGCGCTGCTGGATCACCAGGTCGGCCAGGCTGGGCCGGGGCGTGTCGTAGAAGCTGCGCAAGTGCCCGGTGGTGCCGATCACTTCCCGGCTCGGCACGCCGGTGAGGCGCTCGCAGGCCCGGTTCCAGATCATCACCTTGCAATCGGTGCCGAGCACGAAGGCCGGCACCGCCAGCATCTCCAGCAGCTTGTTGGCAAAGGCACGCTCCTGGTCGGGGGCGTTGACGTTCAGCGGGCGCACTCTTGTTGTTGTGGTATGCATGTGCAGTTCCTTGGAAACTATCCGGTGGACAAATACTTGACTGCCGACAAGTTCTGATTTTGCTACGGGCAATTCGGCAATTATTGATATACAGCAATCGAAGTCGAATCCGGCCCTATTGCGTCGCCGCCGGCCGCGCGAGCGGGATCGACAGCGACAGCAGGGTGCCCGCGCCCGGTTTGCTGTCGATGACGAATTTGCCGCCGGCAGCTGTCACGCGGTCGGCGATGCCGGCCAGGCCGCAGCCTTGTGCAGCGGGTTGGCCGGCCATGCCGATGCCGTTGTCGCGCACATTCATGGTCAACCGGTCGCCGCTGCGGGTGAGCGCGATTTTCACCTCGCTGGCCTGGGCGTGCCGCACCACGTTGGCGAGCGACTCCTGCAGCACGCGGAACAGCATTGCGTCGACGTCATGTCCGGGCGCGGCCTTGAAGGCATCCGCATCGGCGTTGAATTCGTGGCGGATGCCGTTGGCGCGGGAAAATTCCGACAGGTGGGTTTCGATCGCCGTGCGCAGGCCCTGCTCGAGCGCCAGCGGGCGCAGGTCGTTGATGATGCGGCGCAGCGAGCCGACGCTGTGACCGACCTGGTCGGCCAGTTCACCGATTTTCTGCTGCAACGGCAGATGGGTGGCGGCAGCGCCATGCAACAGCGACAGCTCGATCTTCAGCGCCAGCAGGTTCTGGCCGAGGTCATCGTGGATGTCGCGGGCGATGCGGCTGCGCTCGGTTTCACGCACCTGCTCCTGTTGCTGCACCACCCGACGCAGTGCCGTGCGGGTGTCGTCGAGGGCGTGCTCGGCGATGACGCGCGCGTGGCGTTCGATGTCCAGCTGCGCCCTCGTACTGGCGAGCTGGTCGTGGAACTGCAGGTGGCGGCGAAGCATGACGTGGAAGGCCCAGCCTAGCAATGCCAGCCACAGCGCGGCGAGCGGCACCAGCGGCTGGGCCTGCGGCCAATTGCCGGACGCCGCGGCGGTCGCCAGGCCTGCAGCGGCCAGCACGACGGCGCTGGCGGCAAAACGGCGCGGTGCAATCTTCATGAATTCCTTCGGGCATTGAGCGCGCGCGTGAAACGCGTCGCATGGGCTGAAGTTACAATGCTGTAGGAAATCGGCCTTGTCCAAACTCAACAGTATTTCGATGAAGCACTATGCCGCGCGGCCCCGGCATGCACCGCCGGCCGGTCGACTGTAACGGCGCGCCGCGTTATAATGGCCGGTTGACGATTGGGGTTTACCGTGACATACAGCATCAAAGAAATTTTCTACACCTTGCAGGGCGAGGGCGCCCACGCCGGCCGTCCGGCCGTGTTCTGCCGCTTTTCCGGATGCAACCTGTGGACTGGGCGCGAGAGCGACCGCGCCAGTGCCGTCTGCACCTTTTGCGACACCGATTTCGTCGGCACCGACGGCGAGCGCGGCGGCAAGTTTCCCGATCCTGCGCTGCTGGCCGCCGAGATCGACGGCCTGTGGCCGGCCGGCTACCCGGGCAGCAAGTATGTCGTGTTTACTGGCGGCGAGCCGCTGCTGCAGCTCGACGCGCCGCTGATCGAGGCGATGCACCGCGTCGGTTTCGAGATCGCCATCGAGACCAACGGCACCTTGCCGGTGCCGGCCGGGGTCGACTGGATCTGCGTCAGCCCCAAGGTCGGCGCGACGCTGGTGGTGAAGAAGGGCAATGAGATCAAGGTGGTGATTCCGCAATCGGGCCAGGACCTGGGCGACTACGAACAGCTCGACTTCGACAACTATTTCGTGCAGCCGATGGACGGCCCGCTGGGCCAGTTCAACACGCGCCTGGCGATCGACACCTGCAAGCTGCGCCCGCAGTGGAAACTGAGCCTGCAGACCCATAAACTGTTACAGATACCTTAAAAGATAGCCAAGCAATGCTCACCATCACCCGCAAGCTCGAATTCGATGCCGGTCACCGCATTCCGGACCACAAGAGCCAGTGCCGCAACCTGCACGGCCACCGCTACACGCTGGAAATCACGCTGACCGGCGCCGTCATCGACGTCGAAGGCAGTTCCGACAACGGCATGATCATGGATTTTTCCGACATCAAGTCGCTCGCCAAGGAACACCTGGTCGACGTCTGGGACCACGCCTTCATCGTCTACGAGCGCGACGACAAGGTGCGCGAATTCCTCGCCAGCCTGCCTGGCCACAAGACGGTCGTCATCGACCGCATTCCGACCGTCGAAAACCTGGCGCGCGTCGCCTTCGACATCCTCAAGGCGGCCTACAAGGATCGCTACGGCACCGGCCTGCACCTGCACAAGCTGGTGCTGCACGAAACGCCGAACTGCTGGGCCGAGATCACCGATGCCTGATAGCGATTACATGCAGCTCGCGCTGGTCCAGGCGCAACATGCATGGACGCTGGGCGAAGTGCCGGTCGGCGCGGTCGTCGTCAAGGACGGCGAAGTCGTGGCGGTCGGCTACAACCAGCCGATCGGTCGCCACGACCCCACCGCGCACGCCGAAATCGTCGCGCTGCGGGCGGCGGCCGAAAAGTTGGGCAACTACCGGTTGCCGGGCTGCGAGCTGTTCGTCACCCTCGAACCGTGCGCCATGTGTTCCGGCGCCATGATGCATGCGCGCCTGGCCCGCGTGGTCTACGGCGCCACCGATCCCAAGACGGGCGCCTGCGGCTCGGTGCTGAACCTGTTCGGGCAGGAGCAGCTCAATCACCACACCGAGCTGGTCGGCGGCGTGCTGGCCGACGAAGCGAGCGCCATGCTGCGCGGCTTTTTTGCCGAGCGGCGCGCCGCCGCGCGCGCGGCGTCGGGCGCCGTCGTCCCGCAATAAGCACGCCGCGGCACCCGGGCGGGCGGCCAAAAATGGTATGCTGGCCGCAGGAGAAACGGACTTCTTACCGCGACCATCATGCCCCAACTCACCGCCAACGGCATCACCATTGCCTATGAAACCGCGGGTGACCCGAAAGCGATTCCAATGCTGCTGGTCATGGGCCTCGGCATGCAGCTGACGGCGTGGCCGGACGATTTCATCGACGGCCTCGTCGAGCTCGGCTACTACGTGATCCGCTTCGACAACCGCGATTGCGGCCTGTCCACCAAGTTCACCCGGGCCGGCACGCCCAACCTGCCGCTGGCGTGGCTGAAGTCGAAGCTGCGCCTGCCGATTCGCAGCAGCTACCGGCTCGACGACCTGGCCAACGACGCGCTGGGCGTGCTCAATGCGCTGGGCGTGGCGAGGGCGCACGTGGTCGGCATGTCGATGGGCGGCATGGTCGGCCAGCTGCTGGCCGCGCGCCATCCCGACCGCGTGCTCACGCTCACTTCCATCATGTCGACCAGCGGGCGGCGCGGCTTGCCCGGCCCGACCAGGGCGGCGCGCGCGGCGCTGACGCGGCCGTTTCCGGCGCCGCAGGACGCCGACAAGCTCGCCGAGCACGCCGCCGGCATCTTCCGTGTCATCGGCAGCCCCGCCTATCCGACGCCCGACAAGCAGTTGCGCCAGCACGTGGCGGCGGCGATGCGGCGTAACGTCTGCGCCGCCGGCGTCGCGCGACAGCTGCTGGCCATCATCGCCTCCGGCGACAGGGTGGCGCTACTCAAGGGCATCGACCGGCCGACGCTGGTCATCCATGGCGCCGCCGATCCGCTGGTGCCGCTCGCTTGCGGGGTGGACACGGCGCGGCTGGTGCCGGGCGCCCGCCTGGAGGTGATCGAAGGCATGGGCCACGACCTGCCGCCGCAGCTGATCGAGCGCCTGCTCGCCTTGATCGACCAGCATGCGCGCGGTAAGATGACGCCAGACAATCTTCCACGCCTCTTCGAAAAGCAGTAATGACAACACAACCTGGCATTGCCATCTTTGCGCCGGCCGGCCGCCCCGTCGACGACGCAGCCATTCCGCGCGGCATCGCCCTGCTGGAGCAGCGCGGCTTCCTGGTCCACAACTATTATGAGCCGGCGCTGGCGCACCAGCGCTTCGGCGGCACCGACGACGCCCGGCTGGCGCAGCTGGAAGCGGCGGTGGCCGATCCCGACGTGCAGGTGATCATGGCGCTGCGCGGCCAGTATGGCCTCACGCGCCTGCTGCCGCGCATCGATTTCGAGGCGATCGCCGCCAGCGGCAAGATCGTGGTCGGTTTTTCGGACATGACCGCGCTGCAGATGGGCTTGTTGGCCAAAACCGGCGCGATGAGTTATTCCGGGCCGATGCTCGCGGGGGACTTCACCGGTGCCGAGCCGGTCGACTTCACGCTCGACAATTTCTTCGAATGCCTCGCGGGGCCGACCCACACGATCACCGAAGTGGCGGCCGGCAATCCGTCCGTCGAAGTCGCCGGCAAGGTCTGGGGCGGCAACCTGGCGATGCTGGTGTCGCTGCTGGGCACCGCGTACTTTCCCGAGATCGACGGCGGCATCCTGGTGGTCGAAGACATCGGCGAGCATCCCTACCGGGTCGAACGCATGCTGCTGCAACTGATGCAGGCCGGCGTGCTGGCCAGGCAGCAGGCACTCGTGCTGGGCGACTTTTCCGGCTACCGCCTCAGTCCCGCCGACAACGGCTACGACTTCGCCACCATGCTGGCCTACCTGCGCGCAACGCTGCCGCTGCCGGTGCTCACCGGCCTGCAGCTCGGCCACATCCCGAAGCGGGTGACGATCCCGCTCGGTGCAGCGGCGACGCTGGTGTCCGACCGCGAGCGGTTCACGCTGTCGATGAGCGGCTACCCCACGCTCGCCCATGCCTGAGCCGCCGCCCGGCGAACACTACTACCGGGCAACGGCGCCAGCGGCCGATTTCCCGACTATGCAGGGCCAGGCCGATTATGCGACCTGCATCATCGGCGGCGGCTTCGCGGGCCTGGCGACGGCGACGTCGCTGACGGAGCGCGGCCGGCGCGACATCGTGCTGCTGGAAGCGGACACCGTCGGCCATGGCGCCTCGGGGCGCAATGGCGGCTTCGTCTTCGGCGGCTTTTCGCTCGGCGAGCGGCAACTAGTGGCCGCGGTCGGCCAGGACGAGACGCGCAAGCTGTATCGACTCACGCTCGACGCGGTGGCCACCATCCGCCGCCGCATCGGCCAGCACGGCATCGACTGCGATGCCCGCGAAGAAGGCGTCTACCTCGCCAACTGGTTCGCTGACGACGGCATCCTCGACACGCAGCAGCGCTTCATGTCCAGCCAGCTCGGTGTCGAGTGGCAGCGTGTGGGTCGCGCCGAACTTGCCGAGCGGCTGCTGACGACGCGCTATTCGGGCGCCTTGTTCGAACCCGGCGCGTTTCATTTCCACCCGCTCAAGTATGCGCGCGGGCTGGCGCGGGCGCTGGCGGCCGGCGGCGTGTGCGTGCACGAGCACAGCCGCGCCACCCGCATCGTGCCCGACGGCAAAGGCTGGCGCGTGAGCACGGGCGGCGGCGAGGTGAGGGCGCGCGACGTCGTCTTTTGCTGCGGCGGCTATCTCGGGCGCCTGTCGCCGCGGCTGGCCGGCGCCATGCTGCCGATCGCCACCTGTGTGATGGTGACCGAGCCGCTTGGCGAGCGGCTGGGGACGGCGCTGCGTACCGGCGCCGCCGTCTATGACACCCGTTTCGCGTTCGACTACTACCGGCCGCTGGCAGACACGCGGCTGCTGTGGGGTGGGCGCATCGACGTGTGCGAGCGCGGCGCCGGTGAGGTCGCGCGGCTGCTGTATGGGGACATGCTGCGGGTCTATCCGCAACTGGCCGGCGTGAAAGTCGATTACGCCTGGAGCGGCAAGATGAGCTATGGACGCCACAAGATGCCGCAGCTTGGCCGGCTGCCGAACGGGCAATGGTATGGCATGGGTTTCGGCGGCCATGGCGTGGCGCCGACTACGCTCGCGGGCGAGGTGCTGGCGGCGGCCTTGTGCGGCGACGGCGCCGGCCTGGCCCGTTTCGAGCCGTGGAAGCTGCCGTGGACGGGCGGAGCTGCCGGGCTGTTGGCGGCCCAGTTGTCGTACTGGTATTACGAGCTGCGCGACCGCCTGCGCGAATAGTTCTCGCCGATTGTCAGACTTGACCCCACAGATTTGTCCGATTGTCAGACCTGACACCGCGAATTTGCGTCCCCTGGTTGATCGATTGGCGCAGCCGCCAATACGAGACTAAGCCGACGCCGCGCCAATACCGATGAGACGGCTCAACCCGAATAGCTGGTGTCAGGTCTGACATTCGGACATTTCTCCGAATTCCGGCGCGAAATTCGACAACTTTGTCCGAATGTCAGACCTGACACCAGCGTTGGAAGAGAATTGCGACCGGGCCGTACGGGTGCACTCCACAATGGTAAAATAACCGGTTAATAGAAATCCTCGCTTAAAGGCTTTACACAGTGCTCTCAACCGCTAATATCACGATGCAATTCGGCGCCAAGCCGTTGTTTGAAAATATCTCCGTCAAATTTGGCGACGGCAACCGCTACGGCCTGATCGGCGCCAACGGTTGCGGCAAATCGACCTTCATGAAAATCCTCGGCGGCGACCTCGAGCCGTCCGCCGGCACCGTCATGCTCGATCCGAACGAGCGCCTCGGCAAACTGCGCCAGGACCAGTTCGCCTTCGAAGAGATGCGCGTCCTCGACGTCGTCATGATGGGCCACACGGAACTGTGGAACGCCATCTCCGAGCGCGACGCCATCTACGCCAACCCGGAAGCGACCGACGACGACTACATGCACGCCGCCGAGCTGGAAAGCAAAGTCGCCGAATACGACGGCTACTCGGCCGAAGCGCGCGCCGGCGAACTGCTGCTCGGCGCCGGCGTCTCGATCGACCAGCACCAGGGCCCGATGAGCGCTGTCGCGCCCGGCTGGAAGCTGCGCGTGCTGCTGGCGCAGGCACTGTTCTCGAACCCGGACATCCTGCTGCTCGACGAGCCGACCAACAACCTCGACATCAACACCATCCGCTGGCTCGAAGACGTGCTCAACGACCGTAACTCGACGATGATCATCATCTCGCACGATCGCCACTTCCTCAACCAGGTCTGCACCCACGTCGCCGACATGGACTACGGCACCCTGAAGGTCTACCCGGGCAACTACGACGAGTACATGTTCGCCTCGACCCAGGCGCGCAACCAGCAGCTGGCCAACAACGCCAAGGCCAAGGACAAGGTCGCCGAACTGCAGGACTTCGTGCGCCGCTTCGCCGCTAACAAGTCGAAAGCGCGCCAGGCCACCTCGCGCGCCAAGCAGATCGAAAAGATCAAGGTCGACGACATCAAGCCGTCGTCGCGCGCCTATCCGTTCGTGCGCTTCGAAGCCGAGAAGAAGCTGCACCGCCTGGCGGTGGAAGTGGAAGGCATCTCGAAAAAATACGACAAGCAGCTGTTCAAGAATTTCTCCATCATGGTCGAGGCGGGTGAACGCATCGCCATCATCGGCGCCAACGGCGCCGGCAAGACGACCTTGCTGCGCGCCATCGGCGGCGACCTGTGCGGCCTGCAGCCGGATACCGGCCGCGTCAAGTGGGCGGAAAACGCCAACGTCGGCTACATGCCGCAAGATCCCACCGAGGAATTTGCCACCGACGCCGTGCTGACCGACTGGATCGGCCAGTGGACCAAGGAAGGCGACGACGACCAGGCCGTGCGCTCCATCCTCGGCCGCCTGCTGTTCGGCGGCGACGACGTGCGCAAGTCCGTCAAGGTGCTGTCCGGCGGCGAGAAAGGCCGCATGATGTACGGCAAGCTGATGCTGGGCCGCCACAACGTCATGCTGATGGACGAGCCGACCAACCACATGGACATGGAATCGATCGAGTCCTTGAACATTGCGCTTGAAAAATACACCGGCACCCTGATTTTCGTCTCGCACGACCGCGAATTCGTCTCGTCGCTGGCGAACCGCATCCTGGAAATCAAGGAAGACGGCATCGTCGACTACCAGGGCAACTACGAGGACTACCTGAAGAGCCAGGGCATCGATTAATCGGACGGGAGAAGATCACATGCAGCAAGTCATGCCAATCAAGTCCGTCGAATACGACCATCCGCAAGCGGGACTGTCGTGCACCGCAGAAGCCTGGGCGCGCACGCCGGAAACGCCGAACGCCATCGAGCGCGCCGAGCTCAAGGACAAGATCCGCCGCCTCCTCAAGGAGCGCGAGGCGGTGCTGGTCGCGCATTATTACGTCGACGCCGACCTGCAGGACCTGGCCGAGGAAACCGGCGGCTGCGTCTCCGACTCGCTGGAAATGGCGCGCTTCGGCCGCGATCATCCCGCCAAGACGCTGGTGGTGGCCGGCGTTCGCTTCATGGGCGAGACTGCCAAGATTCTCAGCCCCGAAAAGCGCATCCTGATGCCGGACCTGGACGCGACCTGTTCGCTCGACCTGGGCTGCCCGGCCGACGAGTTCGCCGCCTTCTGCGACGCCCATCCGGACCGCACGGTGGTGGTCTACGCCAACACCAGCGCGGCCGTCAAGGCGCGCGCCGACTGGATGGTGACGTCCTCGATCGGCCTCGATATCGTCGCCCACCTGCACGCGCAGGGCAAGAAGATCCTGTGGGCGCCGGACCGCCACCTGGGCGGCTACATCCAGAAGCAGACCGGCGCCGACATGCTGCTGTGGCAGGGTTCCTGCATCGTCCACGACGAGTTCAAGGGCATCGAGCTCGACCTGCTGAAGGCCGAGTATCCGGACGCCAAGGTGCTGGTGCACCCGGAGTCGCCGGCCAGCGTGGTGGCGCAGGCCGACGTGGTCGGCTCGACCACCCAGCTGATCAACGCGGCGCAGTCGATGGATGCGACCACCTTCATCGTCGCCACCGACAACGGCATCTTCCACAAGATGCGCATGGCGGCGCCCGGCAAGCACTTCATCGAAGCGCCCACCGCCGGCAACAGCGCCACCTGCAAGAGCTGCGCGCATTGCCCGTGGATGGCGATGAACGGCCTGCGCAACCTGGCCGACGTGCTGGAAAACATGAACAACGAAGTATTCGTCGATCCCGACATCGGCAAGCTGGCGGTGCGGTCGATCGACCGCATGCTCGACTTCGCCGCGGCGAAAAAGGCCAAGGCCTTGCCGACCGGCGAGCTGGCCAAAGAAACGGCATTGTTTTCAGGAGTCGGCCCCGCATGAGTAACTTGAAGAACCCGCACAAGATTTTCGACCAGGCCCTGCAGTCGGCGTTCGAATCGAACCTGCTGGCCGCGCTGCTGGAAGACATCGGCAGCGGCGACGTGACCGGCAAGCTGGTGCCGGACGATACCCGCGTGCGCGCCCGCGTGATCGTGCGCGAGGACGCCGTGCTGTGCGGCGCGCCGTGGTTCGAAGGCGTCATGACGGCGCTCGACGAGGACACCGAGATCGAGTGGCAATACGCCGAAGGCGACATGATGCGCGCCGGCAGCGTGGTGTGCACGATCGAAGCGGCGCCGCGTTCGCTGCTGACGGCCGAGCGCGCGGCGCTGAACTTCTTGCAGCTGCTGTCGGGCGTGGCGAGCGCCACGCGCCGCTATGTCGACGTCGTCGCCGGCACCAGCGCCGCCATCCTCGACACCCGCAAGACGCTGCCGGGCCTGCGCCAGGCGCAGAAGTACGCGGTGCGCGTGGGCGGCGGCCAGAACCAGCGGATGGCGCTCTACGACGGCATCCTGATCAAGGAAAACCACATCGCCGCGGCCGGCGGGGTCGGCAAGGCGCTGGCCGCCGCCGCCGCGCTGAACTCTGGCAAGCCGGTGCAGATCGAGGTCGAAACGCTGGCGCAGCTGACCGAGGCGCTGGAAAACGGCGCCACCTCGGTACTGCTCGATAACTTCGAGCTCGATGCGATGCGCGACGCCGTCGAGCTCAATGCCGGCCGCGCCGTGCTGGAAGCGTCCGGCGGCGTCAACATGGACAGCGTGCGCGCGATTGCCGAAACGGGCGTGGACCGCATCTCGATCGGCAGCCTGACCAAGGACGTGCAGGCGACCGATTTCTCGCTGCGGATCGTCGACTAAGCGGCGATTGCAGTGCGCAGCGCCGGCAGCAACTGCTCGGCGGCGCCGTCGATCTTCAGTTCCAGCAGGTCGTCGGCGCGGGTGACGCCGAGGTTGATCGCGGCGATCGGTTTGCCCGCAGCCGCCGCCAGCCGGCAGAAGCGGTAACCCGAAAACACCATCAGCGACGAGCCGACCACCAGCAGTGCGTCGGCCGCTTCCATGCGCGCCAGTGCGGCCATGGTACAGGCGGCCGGCACGCCATCGCCGAAGAAGACGACGTCCGGCTTGAGGTTGCCGCCGCAATGGACGCAGGCGGGCACGTGGAACACCGCCAGCGCATTTGGTTCCAGATGAGCGTCGCCGTCGGGCGCGGCGCTGGCCACGGCGCCGGTGACGGCCGGATTCAACTCTTCCAGCAGGCCCTGCACGAAAGCGCGCGTGAAGCTGGCGTGGCAGTCGAGGCAGATTACCCTATGTATATTGCCGTGCAATTCGAGCACGTCGGCGCTGCCGGCACGCGCATGCAGGCCGTCGACGTTTTGCGTGATCAGCTCGCCCAGCGTGCCGCCGGCCTGCAGCGCCGCGATCGCCAGGTGGGCGCCGTTGGGCGCGGCGCGGGCGAGGGTAGGGTAGCCGACCATGCTGCGCGCCCAGTAGCGCCTGCGCACCGCCTCAAACTTGCGGAACTCCGGCCCCTGCACCGGCGCGTTGCCGCGCCGCACGCCGTCGCGGCCGCGATAATCGGGAATGCCCGAAGCGGTGCTGATGCCGGCGCCGGTCAGTACCAGCACTTGGCGGTGGCGCCCCACGAAAGCGGCGAGCTGGTCCAGTTGCTTGAAAATAGTTTCATTATGCATATATTGCATTTGAGTAAATCTGCCTCATCTGGATCTTTCCAATCTATCAGAAAGGCTCTCCATGCGTCGCTTCCTCTCCGTTTGCGCTGTTGCTTCCACCCTGATGTGTGGCGCCGTGTCGGCCGCCGACGTCCCGGCCTACATCGGCCGCCACGTCAACACTGTCCAGGATACGCAAGAAATCAACAAGGTCATCGCCGACTTCCAGACCGCGATCAAGACGCACGACCGCAAGCTGCTTTCGACGCTGGTGCTGAACTCGAACATCCCGTTCGATTCGCCGATGAGCCCCGAGGACAT
>JBBRXM010000112.1:0-15677 GCA_038248405.1 Burkholderiales bacterium | reverse complement strand
TGAAGCGGTAGGCCGACGGCATCTCTTCCCATACCAGCAGGCCCAGCCTGTCGGCCCAGTACAGGTAGCGCGGATCCTCGATCTTCTGGTGCTTGCGCACGCCGTTAAAGCCCATCGCCTTGGCCAGCTCGACGTCGCGGCGCAGCGCCGCGTCCGACGGCGCCGTCATCAACGTTTCCGGCCAGTAGCCCTGGTCGAGCACCATCCGCAGCGGATAGGGCCGGCCGTTGAGCATCAGGCGGTCGCGGTTGATGGCGAACTCGCGCAGCGCGGTGTACGAGCGCACCGTGTCGAGCCGGTCGCCGGCGTGGTACAGCGTCACCTCGGCGTCGAGCAGGGTCGGCCGCTCCGGGCTCCACAGCAGCTCGTTGCGCGAGTCGTCGATGCCGGGGGCGGACAGCGCGATCTTGCGGCTCGCCTCCTGCCCCATCAGCTTGTAGATGTCGTCGGCCAGCACGGTGTTGCCGTGGCGGATCTTCACTTCGACCACCAGGTCGTCGTGCAGGCGGCCGCTGACGCGCACCTCGCAGCCGATCTCGAAGCCTTCGAACGACGGCGTCCAGCGCAGCGTGGTGATGAACGTTTCGGCGACGCGCTCGAGCCACACCGTCTGCCAGATGCCGGTGGTGCGCGGATACCAGATCGAGTGCGGCTCGCGCAGCCAGTCCTGCTTGCCGCGCGGCTTGGCCAGGTCGTGCGGATCGTCGGTCGCCTGCACCGTCACCACCTGCGGGCCGTCGCTGCGCAAGGCGTCGGTGATGTCGGCCGAAAACGGCGTGTGCCCGCCCTGGTGCTCGACGACGAAAATGCCGTTGACCCACACCCGCGCCGCGTAGTCGACGGCGCCGAAGTGCAGGATCACGCGCCCGCCGGCCTGGTCGACATCGAACTCGCGCCGGTACCAGCAGCACCGGTGAAAGCCGGTGTCGCCGATGCCGCTGGCCGGCGCCTCGGGCGCGAACGGCACCTCGATGCGGTGGGTCCATTCGATGCCGTCGCCGGGGCCGGCGTGGCGGGCCTCGTCGTCGAAGGCGAAGTCCCAGCTGCCGTTGAGCGACTGCCAGCTGTCGCGCACCAGTTGCGGGCGGGGGTACATGAATTGGCTCATGGATCGGCTCTCATTGCGTCCTCGATGTCAGCTTGTCGTCGTTGTCCACTGTCGGCAGCAGCAGCTTGGCTGCGCCGCCATCGGCGTTGAAACGTTGCACCACGGCGCGGCCGATCGCCGCCGCCTCGCCCTTGCGGCACAGCGCCACGCAGGCGCCGCCGAAGCCGGCGCCGGTCAGGCGCGCGCCGAACACGGCGTCGCTGTCGCACAGGTACGCCACCAGGGTGTCGAGCGCGCCGACCGACACTTCATAGTCGTCGCGCAGGCTGGCGTGCGAGGCATTCATCATTTGACCGAAACGGATGGCATTGACGCCACCGGCGGCTTCGAGCACGCGCAAATCTTCGCTAATTACATGGCGCGCGCGCTGGCGCAAGGGCTCCGGCAACGTTTCCACGGCGGCAACATCGTCGATGTCGCGCAGCGCGCGCACGCCCAGCAGGCGCGCCGCCTGCTCGCATTCGCCGCGGCGCTGGTTGTACTTGCTGCCGGCCAAGGTGCGCGGCACGCCGGAGTCGATGACGATGATCGCGGCGCCGGCCGGCAGCGGCACGATGCGGGTGGCCAGCGTGCGGGCGTCGAGAAACAGCATGCGCTCCTCGTCGGCCAGGCTGGACGCCATCTGGTCCATCACGCCGCAATGCACGCCGGCATAGCGGATCTCGGCCTGCTGGGCCAGCAGCGCCAGCGCGGTGTCGTCCTGCCCGAGGCCAAGCATGGCGCGCAGCGCGCGCAGCGTCGCCACTTCGAGCGCGGCACTGCTCGACAGGCCGGCGCCGAGCGGCACGTCGGAGGCGACGTGCACGCGCAGCGGCGGCACCGCCACGCCGCACTGCTCGAGCATGCGGACGCAGCCGTAGAGGTAGCGCGCGAAACCGGCCGGGGCATCCTCGCCGGCAGCAAACGAGGCCGTGCTGCCCAGCGTGGCGGAATAGAAATCGAAGCGGGCATCGGGCGCGGCGGCCAGGCACACCGTGGTGCGCTGCGGCGTGGCGATCGGCAACATGAAGCCGTCGTTGTAATCGGTGTGTTCGCCCAGCAGGTTGACGCGGCCGGGAGCGCTGGCGCGGACGAACGGCTGGCCGCCGAAAAACTGCTCGGCAGTGAGGGCGGACGCGTTCATGCCAGCTCCGCCGGCACGGCCACCGCCTGCAGCTCGGCCGCCTTTTCTTCCGGCAGCGCGTCCATCGCGAACATGCCGGCGCCCAACTCGGTGCCGGCCAGGTACTTGAGGCGCTCGCGGGTACGGTACGGCGGATGGAACTGCGCGTGCAACTGCGTTTCCGGGTGCGCCAGGCCATCGGTGGGCGCCTGGTACCAGGTCATCAGGTAAGGGAAAGACCGCTGCCACAAGCCTTCATACTTGAGCAGCACGGTCTTCAGGGCGCGCGCCAGGTCGGCGCGCCGGGCCGCCGACAGCGATGCAAAATCGGGCGTCGGCGCGCGCAGCGTGACCCACACCTCGTACGGATAACGGGCGCACGGCGGCACGAAGGCGACTGCGTGCTCGCCTTCGTAGAGCACGCGCACCGGATCGGACAATTCGGCGACGACCATGTCGACCAGCAGCGCCCGGCCGTGTTGTTGGTAATAATTGCTTTCCTGCGCCAGCATGGCGGCCGGCACCGGCGGCACGAAGGGGTAGGCGTAGATCTGGCCGTGCGGGTGGTGCAGCGTGACGCCGACCTCGGCGCCGCGGTTTTCGAACGGCAGCACGTACTGGAGGGTGCCGCGCGCGCGCACGCTCCGTGCGGTCGGCCCACACCTGCAGCAGGAGCTCGATGCGCCCGAGCGAGAGCTGCGCCAGCGCGTCGTTCGGATTCTGGGTAAACACCACCACCTCGCAGTGGCCCGCCGCCGGCGCGCTCGGCACGCTGAGGGTGGGCGCATCGTGGGCGTCCAGTGCCATCGACGGAAAGCGGTTGTCGAACACGGCGATCTCGTAGTCACCCTCGGGCAGCTCGGTGGGCGCGGCCGGATCGGTGGTCACCGCCAGCGGGTTGTACTGGGGCGGCGGCTGGAAAGTGCGGTTCTGGCGGAAGGCGGCGTAGGCGACCCATTCGCCGCGCAGCGGATGCCAGCGCAAGTGCGGATTGGCCGCGAGCGGTTCGGCAAACGGACTGGGCGCGGCGGCGGCCGTGATCGGCGCGCGGCTGTACAGGGCAAGGGCACGGCCGTCCGGTTTGAGCATCTCGAGCACATGCATGATTGGTCGCTGGTCATGGAAACAATGTGTAAGAAGCGTAACATGCCATTTTTTTAAGAATTTCATTTATGCATCACAATTTTTCACTTGCGAAATTTTGTTAAGTGACGTGCCCGCGCGCGCGCGGCAGCTAAAGGGCGCATGCGGCGCGCCGCGCGCCTCCCCCCTTCCGCTGAAACATTTTGTAGTTTCCGACCTACAGAAATCAAAGAGATGTACCTACGCTCAGTTCGCGTGCACCGCAGCCGCGCTCGGGCATTGCGATGTATAAAAGATATTGTTCGCTGAGGCACGCGGCGAGGCTCCCGCTCGCCGCTGCCCGGCGACATACGCGGCAACAACACGACGGAAGATCATGCAGAAAAACAAACCAGGAGTTGCATCGGGCGAACTGGAACTGTGGGGCGGCGTCGAATGCACCGTCAACCGCGTCGGCGACCACTACTTCAGCCAGATCGAGCGCAACGGCCACGAGCGCCGGCCCGACGACGTCGAGCGCTTCGCGGCGCTGGGGATCCGCGCCATCCGCTATCCGGTGTTGTGGGAACGCATCGCGCCGGCCGGCGTGGCGGCGGCCGAGTGGGACTGGACCGACCGCCAGCTGCCGGCGCTGCGCGCGGCCGGCATCACCGTCATCGCCGGCCTGGTGCACCACGGCAGCGGGCCGCGCCATACCAGCCTGCTCGACCCCGCCTTTGCCGACGGACTGGCCGAGTACGCCGGCGCGGTGGCGGCGCGCTATCCCTGGCTGCAGTACTACACGCCGGTCAACGAACCGCTGACGACGGCGCGCTTTTCCGGCCTGTATGGCCTGTGGTACCCGCACGGCAATGACGACCGCCAGTTCGTCCAGGCGCTGCTGAACCAGTGCCGCGCGGTGGTGCTGTCGATGCGGGCGGTGCGGCGCATCAATCCGGACGCCAGGCTGGTCCAGCCGGACGACCTCGGCAAGACCTGCGGCACCGAGCCGATGGCCAACCTGGCCGCCTTCTACAACGAGCGGCGCTGGCTGGCGTGGGATCTGCTGTGCGGCATGGTCGGCCCTCAGCACGCACTGTGGGACTACCTGGCCGGCACCGGCATCGACCAGGCCGAGATCCTGTGGTTTCGCGACAACCCCTGCCCGCCCGACATCGTCGGCGTCAATTACTACGTCACCAGCGAACGCTGGCTCGACCACCGGCCGGAGCGCTACCCGCCCGGACTGGCCGGGATGGTCGACGGCAAGCCCTGCATCGACGTCGAGACGGCGCGCGTGCTGGCCACGCCGACGCCGGGCATCGGCCCGCTGCTGGAAGAGATCTGGCAGCGCTACGGCCTGCCGCTGGCCGTCACCGAGGCGCACATCGCCGCCGGCCGCGAGGACCAGTTGCGCTGGCTGCTGGAAATCTGGCAGGCCGGCCAGCAGGTGCGGGCCAACGGGGTCGACCTGCGCGCGATCACCGCCTGGGCGCTGCTCGGCTCGTTCGACTGGAACACGCTGGTGACGCGCTCGGACGGCTACTACGAGTCGGGCGCCTTCGACGTGCGCGCACCGCAGCCGCGACCGACCGCGGTGGCGCACCTGATGCGCGAACTGGCCAGCGGCACCGAGCCGTCGCACCCCACCTTGCACGGCCATGGCTGGTGGCGGCGCCATTCGCGCCTGATGGGCGAGGCGGTCGGCGCAGGGGCCGCGCCGGCGCCGCCCGTCAGCGGCGCGCCGATCCTCATTTCAGGCGCCAGCGGCACGCTGGGACGGGCGTTCGCGCGGATCTGCGAGGAACGCCACCTGGCCTTCCGGGTGCTGACGCGCCACGACATGGACATCGCCGACCCCGCTTCGGTGGCGCGCGCGATCGAGCGCTTGCGGCCGTGGGCGATCGTCAATGCGAGCGGCTACGTGCGCGTCGACGATGCCGAGAACGACGTCGCGCGCTGCTTTCGCGAGAACGCGCACGGCCCGGCCGTGCTGGCGGCGGCGTGCGCGCGCGAAGGGGTGCACCTGACGACCTTTTCCAGCGACCTGGTGTTCGACGGCCGCCAGAACGCGCCCTATGTGGAAACCGACACGATGGCGCCGCTCAATATTTACGGCCTGAGCAAGGCGGTAGGCGAAGCGACTGTGCTCGAGTGCAATCCGGCGGCGCTGGTGGTGCGCACCAGCTCCTTCTTCGGCCCGTGGGACGGCTACAACTTCGTCGCCCAGGCCTTGAACGCGCTCGAGGGCGGGCAGCCGTTCTACGCCGCCGACGACATCACCGTCTCGCCGACCTACGTGCCGGACCTGGTCAACGCCTGCCTCGACCTGATCATCGATGGCGAGCGCGGTCTCTGGCACCTGACCAACGGCCATCCGCTGACTTGGGTGGAGCTGGCCGGCCAGGCCGCGCGCCACGCCGGCGTCGACTGCAGCCGGCTCGAGCCGCAGGGCGCGGCCGACTGCCACTACGTCGCCGCGCGGCCGCGCTACACCGCCCTGCAGAGCAACCGCGGCATCCTGCTGCCCACGCTCGACAGCGCGCTGCAGCGCTTCCTCGCGTCGCGCCAGGGCGGCCTGGCGCACGGCGGCGCGCACCGGCGTTACAGCGACGACGGCCACCGGTAGCGCGGCAACACTGCCGGCCCGGTGCCGGTGAGGATGACGATTTCCTTGTGCGCGGCAAGGACGATGTCGGCCGGGTCGCCGTCGAACCTGGTGAGCACTTCGTTTTCGATGACGAAGTAGCGCACCGGCCCGGCCAGGCCGGCCACCGCGCTGCGCGTCAGCGGCTGGTTCCAGACGGCGAAGAACTGCCCCAGCTTGAGCTCGCGCGAGACATTCGGCTCGATGTGCACCACGCCCGAACGGTCGTGGGTGTGCATCTCGTAGGTGCAGCCCTTCAGCCCCACCGAGGCCGGCAGGGCCAGGCGCACGCCGTCGCGGTAGATCGACACCAGCGCATGGTTGTGGGAGACGTTGCTGACAATGCAGTCGACGCCGGCAATAGAGGCGCCGGTGCCGCTGCCGTCGGGCCACTGCAGCTGGCCGTTCTGCGCGGTGGCCGCCAGGTCGGTGTAGCTTGCGGCCAGCGCGACTTGTTCCGGCGCCGGCGCGGGATCGGGCGCCGGCTGCGGCGACAAGCCGGCGCTGCCGCCGCCGCCGCCGCCGCATGCTGACAATAGCAGCAGGCCGCACACGGCAGCCACACCGTCGGCACGCATTCTGAATTTTTTCGAAACCATTGGCGCTCCTGTTCTCGTCGAAATTGACTGTCCGTCGCGGCGTGACCGCCGGCCCGATCCGTAAAAAACGGGCGCAAACAATCCCCTTCCGGCGATGGTCGTCGGAAAAATGCCTGGCGGGAAAAGGAGCGGCTTCGCTAGTTGCGGATGAGTGAGGACGATTCTACGTGGGGCGATGCAGGGGCTTGTTTAATCGGGATCAAGTGCTCGGCGGTCGGAGCGTTGCCGCAAGCAAAGAAATTGCTTAAAAGCGGTGCTGGCTGAAAAATGGGCAGGGACGCGCCGCGGCGCGCCGGCGCGTCCCTGCCCCGCTGCGCCTTAGCGGCTGCCGTCAGAAACGGGCAGCGACGTGTTCGGCGTAGTGCCCTGCGTCTGACCGCTGTTGTTTTTCACGTCAGAGGGCGAGGCGCTGGTGTTGCCCGTCATGCCGCCCGGGGTGGTGACGGCAGGGTCGGTAGCCGAGCGCGGGCTGGCGTCGGCGCCCGGAACGGCCGCCGTACCGCTGGTGGTGCCGCTGGTGGCGGCAGTGTCGGTGGTGCCGGACATGCCGGTGCCGGAGGTGCCCGCGGTGCCGCTGGTGCCCGAGGTCGCCGGCACTGTGGTGGCGGCGCTGTCGCCGGTGGTGGTCGGTGCGTCGGCCTTTTTGCAGCCGACCGTCACGGCGGCAAGCGCGGCGACGACGATCAAAGTTCGGGCCGCTGACATGGTGTGGTTCATGGCTGTTCTCCTTGTTGGTAAACGGAATTTCCGGTTGAAATGTGACCGGTGAGAATGCGTTTCTCCTGCGGCCTGCCGGCAAGTTTCCCTGTCCTGGCAAGCGCCGTCTGTTAGTTCGCGCTCAGATCGCTTAACTTTTTGCTATGTTCGCGTTAAGTCGGGGAACTTAACGATGACATAGCCAACTTCTCGACCACTTCACCGACGGCTGCGTACACCAGGCGCCCTAATCGATACGCAACGCCGGCTTGAGACAGCTCAGAAAAGTGCGATCACGCACCGACCGCATCGTGCGGCCGCGCTATCGTGGCGCCATTCGCATGCAGTCTCAAGAGGAAATATGGAAACGACCAGTACTACCCCCGCGCCCGGCAGGACGATGGACCAGGAAACCCTCGATTTCATCCGCGGCGTGTTCGACCTCGTCCGTAGCGGCGACGCCGCCAGCCTGTCCTCGATGGTGGCCAAGGGCCTGCCGGTCAATTTCCGCAACGAGAAGGGCGACAGCCTGATCATGCTGGCCTGCTACCACGGCCATCTCGACACCGCGCGCATCCTGCTCGAGGCCGGCGCCGACCCGAACGTCGCCAACGACCAGGGCCAGACGCCGCTGGCCGGCGCCGCCTACAAGGGATTCATCGAGATCGCGCAGCTACTGCTCAAGCACAACGCCGCGGTCGAGGGCAATAGTCCGGACGGCAAGACGCCGCTGATGCTGGCCGCCATGTTCAACCGCCCCGCCCTCATCGACCTGCTGCTGGCCCACGGCGCCGCCGTCGACGCCATCGACAGCCGCGGCATGACGGCGGCGTCGCTGGCGGCCAAGATGGGCGCGCACGACATGCTGCCGCGGCTGCAGGGCGCGGGCGGCGCCGCCTGAGCGCTGACCGCTAGCGCGCGGCCGGCGCCGGCGCCAGCGCGTCGATCAGGCGCCCGTTGCCGGCCGCCTGCGCGCGCAGCGCCGCCGATGCCTGCTCCATCGTGTAGGTGCTGGCCGGATCCGGGTCCGTGCCCTGGGCGATGATGCGCGGCGTGATCATGACGATCGTCTCGCTGCTGATGCCGCCGTCCTCGGTGCCCGAAAACAGGCGGCCCAGCACCGGCACGTCGCCCAGCAGCGGCACCCCGGTGCGCCGGTAGGTGCTGCTGTGCTTGATCAGTCCGGCGATCAGCACCGACTGGCCATCGGCGGCCACCAGCTGGGTCACCACCTCGGTGGTCTTCTTCGACGGCACCCCGCCCGACACCGTGCCGGAACTGACTTCCGGGCGGATCTTCATCAGGATCCTGCCGTTGGCGTCGACCGACGGCGTCACCCGCAGGATGACGCCGGTGTCGAGGAACTGGATCGATTCGGCGGTGACGTTGTTGATCGTCGTCGTCAACCGGTAGCCCAGCTTGTCGCCGATATTGGTGACCGCTTCCTGGTTTTCCAGCGTCAGCAGCTTGGGCGTGGCCAGCGTGCGCACCCGCCCCTTGGCGCTGAGCGCGTTGAGATACAGTTCGACGTTGGCGCTGACGAAGTTGAGCGCCAGCCCGCCGACGCCGCGCGGCGCGAGAGCGCTGGTGCCGATGCGGTTGACGCCGTCGGCGCTGAACACCTTGTTCCAGTCGATGCCGAAGTTTTCGTTGCGGTCGAGCGTGATCTCGAGGATCTTCGCCTCGATCATGATCTGGCGCGGCTGGGCGTCGATCTCGCGCAGCAGCGCGGCGATCTTGACGATGCCCTCGGCGCTGTCCTCCACCACCAGCATCTTGCGCTGTTCGAGGACGGTGACGCTGCCGCCGGGCGAGACATGGCGCGCGAGGATGTCGGCGATCTGCTTCGGATCCGAGTACTGCACCCGCATCGAACGCACTTCCATGCGGCCCGTGGGCGCGGCCGGCGGCGGCGGCGCTTTCAGGTCGTTGATGAAATAGCCGTTCTCGCGCACCGTGACGCCGTAGCCGCCCGCTTCGGCGATGGCGAAGATGGCCTGGCGCGTGGTCATGTTGTACAGGTTGACGGCGACGTTGCCGGTGACGCCGCGCCCGAGCACGATGTTGATGCGCTCGCGGCGCGCCAGCATTTCGAACAGCTCGCCGATCGGCGTGTCGCGAAACACGAACGACATCGTCGGCGCCGGCGCCGCTGCCTGCGCCGGCGTGCCGGCATCGGTCTGGGCGGCAGCCTGGGAGGCGAGCGCGACCAGCAAGGCGGCGCTGAGCGCGCAGCCGGATTTCCACGATCTCATTGCGATATGTCCCTGTTGTCCAGCGTGAGTTTGACGGCGGCGCCGCCCTTGTCCATGACGACGCTGCGTTCGTTGATCCTGACCACGCGGTAGCCGTGCACCGACTCGCCGACCGCCAGCACGACGCCGCTGACGTTGGCCAGCGAGTGCGCGCGGTCGTAAATGATGGCGCGCAGTTCCGGCTTCCAGGGCGGCGCCTCGGGCGCGGCCGGCGCAGCAGCGGCAGCGGCAGCGGCAGCAGCGAGCGCGCGCGCCGGCGCCACCGCCGGCGCGAACGGATCGCGCAGCTGCTGCAGTTGCTGTTGCGCCGCGCCGGCGCCCTGCTGCCACAGTGCGGCCGCCAGCGTCCAGCCGGCCACGGCGATGATGATTACCCGCTTCATGGTTGCTCCTTCGGCGGCAGGTAGGCCGCCAGCCTTGTTTTGATGATCCGCTGGCGCGCGCCCTCGCCGGCGTGCAGTTCGAACGACACCACCGAGAGCGCGCCGGGGCCGGCCTCGAGCTCGCCCAGCCAGGCCAGCAGCGCCGGGTAGCTGCCGGCCGCTTCGATGTCGATCGCCACTTCGCTGAAGCTGCCGACGCTGCGCTCCGGTCCCGGCGCGGCGCTGTGCAGCAGCACGCCATGACGGCCGGCCGTGTGGTCGACTTCGCCGATCAGGCGCAGCTGCAGGGCGCCGGCGCCGCCGCCGTCGGCGGGTTCGCCCAAGGCGCCGGCCAGCGTCGCCACCGCGCGCTCGAGCGCCGCCACCTGCTGCGCCGTCTGCGCCGGCGCCGCCGCCGGCGCGCGGAACCCGGCCAGCTCGGCGCGCTGGGCGCGCACGGCGGCCAGCGGCGCCCGCAGCGCGAAGGTCCACAGCAGCGCCAGCACGACGGCCAACACGCCGCCCAGCAGCAAGTTCAGCTGGCGCGCCGGCAAGCGCGCCAGGGCCGCCATCATGGCCGCCCTCACGGTGTCGCTCCGGCCGGCGCCGCGGCGACGCCGGTCAGGTTGAAGCCGATGGCGGCGCTGTCGCCGCCCGGCGCGACGCTGTCGATCAGCCGCGCCTCGGCGATGCCCGGCTGGGCCGAAAAGGCGCGCAGGAACTGGGTCAGGGCCGGAAAATCGGACGCGCTGCCGGCCAGGTCGAGCCGGCGCGTCACGCGCCAGCTCGCGGGCGCGGCGGCGGCCCCCGCCGTCGCCGGCATCGACACGTCGCCCGCCTGCGCCGGTGCCGCGCCGGCCGGGATGATCTGCTCGCTGCGGGTATAGCGCATGGCCGTCAGCGCCACGCCGGTGCCGAGCGCGCCGTCGACGGCGACGGCGAAGCGGCCGACGGCGCCGGTGCCGCGCAGCGCGGCCAGCGCCGTCACGCTCTGTTCGAGGACGGCTTGGCGCGCCTGCAGCCGCGCCAGCCGGGTGGCGTCGCTGCCGGCGGCGGCCGCCGCCGCCCGCATTTGCGCCAGCAGCGGCGCGTCGTGCGCGGCGCGCCAGCGCAACAGGCCCGCTGCCGCGGCGCCGGCCAGCAGCACGGCGGCCAGCATGACGGCAAAGCGGCGCAGGGCGGCGCGCAGGCGCTGGGCGTCGCGGTAGCCGCGCGGGATCATGTCGATGTCAGCCATGCGGTACTCCGCGCAGTGCCAGGCCGGCCGCCAGGGCGATGTTCTTGCCGACGTCGGCGAGCGCGCCGGCGCTGCCGCCGTCGATGCCGGTAAAGCCGTCGAACGGGTCAAGCACGCCGACCGGCAGCGCCACCAGTTCGGACAGGCGCTGCTGGATGTTGGGATAGCGCGCCAGGCTGCCGTTGAGGTACACGCGCGACAGCGTGCTGCCGCGCGTGCGCGAGGCAACGTACACCTGGGTGCGCAGCAGTTCTTCGGCCAGCACGGCAAATTCCGGATGCAGGATTTCGCGGATGGTGCGGCCGATGTCGGGCTGGCCTGCGACGCCGGCGGTGCCGGCACCGCGCGTGCCGATGCCGTGCTCGCGCATCAGGCCGCGCGCGATCTCCGCGGTCAGGCCCAGCGACGACGCCAGCTTGGCCGCCAGCGGCGCTTCGCCGAAGTCGATCTCGCGGTCGAGCATCAGGCGGCGGCCCCAGATCACCGTCAGGAAACTCTTGTGCAGGCCAAAATTGATCAGCAGGACCGACTGGTTCAGGTCGTCGCGCGCCATCGCCGCCAGCAGCCGCGCGATCGCCGCCGGGCCGATGTCGAGCGCCACCGGCTCGAGGCCCGCGCTGCCCAGCAGCTCGAGGTAGGACAGCACCTGCTGCTGCTGCGCCACCGCCACCAGCACCTGCCGTTCGGCGCTTTCGCCGTCGACGCTGCGCACCTGGTAGAAGTCGAGCACCGATTCGCCGGCCGCCACCCCCAACTGTTCGCGCGCCGCCCGCGCCACCGCCTGCGCCTCGCTCTGGCCGGGCGCCAGCACCACGCTCATCGGCAGGATGCGCACGTCGGCCGGCGCCAGCGCGCTGTAGACGCGGCGGCCGGCGAAGGGCGAAGCGGCCAGCGCCTCCTGCACGAAGCGCTGCAGCGCGCGCGGCGACGCCATCAGCTGCTCGCGCGGCAGCGGGTACGGCACCGACGCGGCGGCGCGCAGCAGCGCGCGCTGGTCGGTTTCGCCTTCGCCCGCGCCGGCCGCCACCTGCACCATGTTGAGCCGTTCGGCGGCGAAGTCGACGCCGATCGGCCGCGCCGGCACGCGGCCGAAGCGCTGGCGCAGCGCGCCCAGCATCACGGCGTCCCCCGCGGCGGCTGGCCGATGCCGTTGCCGCCGGCGCGCTTGACTTCATAGAGCAGGCCGTCGGCGCGCGCGTACGCCTGCTCGAGCGAGAGCGGCAGCTGCGCCGACAGCGCGATCAGGCCGACGCTGACCGTCGGCGCCACGCCGGCCGGACAGCTTTCGCGCGCCAGCGGGCCGATCGCGGCGATGGCGCCGCGCACCCGCGCCGCCGCCTCGGCACCGCCGACGAGGAAGGCGAATTCGTCGCCGCCCAGGCGCACCAGGCATTCGCCCTCGCCGGCCAGGCCGGCAAAGGCGCGCGGCAGCGTCTGCAGCACCAGGTCGCCGTGGCGGTGGCCGTGGGTGTCGTTGAGCTGCTTGAAGCGGTCGATGTCGAACAGGCCGAAATATATCGGTAGTCCGGCGGCATGGTGGTGGGCGACGGCGTGGCCGAAATTGCGCTCGAGGTAGCGGCGGTTCCAGGCCCCCGTCAGCGGGTCGCAGTTGGCCAGCCGCTCCATCTTGCCATGCGCCTGTTCGAGGCCGAAGCGCATCTCCAGGTCGTGCTTGCGCAGGCCCAGCGCGCGCGTGACCAGCACCAGCGCGATCACGCTGGCCATCAGCATCAGGCACTGCAGCGCCCACAGTTCGACGGCGTCGAAGTGCAGCCGCGAGAACAGCGTCAGCGAAGTAAACATCAGGTAGATGGCGCCGGTGGTGAGCGACGCTTCGCGCAGGCCCCACGGCACCAGCGGCACCAGCATCAGCAGCGTCGCCACGCTCAGCAGCAGCATCAGGTGCAGCTGGCCGGACTGGCGCGCCAGCAGCACCAGCGACGACGCCGACACGATCAGCAGCAGCATCGCCAGCAGGTTCAGCGCGCGCACCTGCGCCACCCGGGCGGCCGACAGGCGCACGTGCAGCGCCAGCGCCGTCAGCACGCAGTAGGTGTAGACGTAGCCGCCGCCGAGCTTGAACAGGCTCGAAAACAGCGCCGCGAAGGCGAGAAACAGCAGCGCCGCACCGGCCAGCAGGGCGACGCCGCTGCGCGTTTCGCGCTCGATGTGGGGAGCGGCGTAGTCGGCCAGTTCGGCGCGCGCGAAACTGGTGGACGACCAGGCCGCGCGCAAGGTCGCCGCCAGCGGCGCCATGGCGTGCTCGAAAGTGAATTCCGGACTGTCGGTGTGCAGTGTCTTCATGGTCGCTCGAAGCGCCGCGGGGCGCGCAATTTCAACATGCCTTGTAATAGGTGACGCGCAGGGTCGGCTTGCTCTGCGCACTTTGCATGCCGTAGAACTGCGCCTGCTGCAAGGGGCCGTCGGCCTGCAGCAGCACGCCGTAATTGGGCACCGCCTTGTTGGCCCAGCTGTCGACCAGGGTGGTGAGGTCCCAGCTGTAGGCCTTGTTGCCGTCGATGGACGCCGTCGCCGTGGTCGCGCTGAAGTCGCCGCCGTCGCTCGACCACGACACCAGGAAACGCGCAGAAGTCCAGGTCGCCCAGTCCGGGTCGAATCTGCGGTTAAGCCGGTGCGCGCTGACCTGGCCCGGCAGCGTCGAAGCCTGGTACTGGGTCAGGCTCAGGTCGGCGCTGACGATGGTTGCGTTGTACAAGTCGGCCGGCAGGTCGAACTGCAGCAGCGCGTTCGAGACGTTCTGGCTCAGCTCGAGGTAGCGCTTGCTGTGCTGCGCCGTGAACCTGGCCGCGGCGCTGATGAAGGTGTCCTGCCCGTTGCCGCTGCCGATGACGACCTGGCGCGCATCGCTCTCGTGCGCGATGACGCCCTTGCGGCTCAGGGCGACGCGGGCGCCGCCGTCGGTCGCGCCGGTCGCATCGATATCGAGCTTCTTGTCGCCATTGCTGATGAAGGCGGAGTAAGTGCCGCCGGCGTCGATGCGGCTCGGCTTGACCAGGGTGTCGCGCCTGCCGCAGCCAAGCTGGCGCGCGCGCCACTCGGCCACTTCCAGGCCCGCCTCGGCCAGGTAACGCGCCACTTCGGTATCGTATTGCGCGCCCACCGCGTTCGCTGCCATCGCGCCCTGGCGCGAGAGCATGAATGCCAGCGCCCCCAGCACCACCAGCAGCATCGCCACTGCCAGCAAGGCGAAGCCGCGCTGCGGCGCCGCCTTCACAGTGCCCCCCCGAGGCGCGCGCTGACCTGCGCGGCGGCGGCCTCGCCGTTCTTTGCCAGCGTCAGCGCCACCGTCACCACGGTGCGGCCCTCGAGGGACGCCACCGACGTGACGGCAAAGCCGGCGGCCGGCTCGGCCAGCACGCGGGTGGTGCCGCCGCTGGTCTCGCACAGTGCCTGCGTGCCCGCCGCGGCGCCCGGCCGCAGGTCGAACAGCACCGGCGCGAGCCAGTCGCCGGACGTGGCGTCGTCGCTTTTTGCCGACAGCGCCGACGCCGGCGTGCGTTCGATGGCGGTGGCGATGCGGCGCAGCGCGAACTGCGCCTGTTCCTGCAGGTCGAGCTGGCGGGCGGCGACCGCGCCGGCCGCGGTGCTGACCTGCAGCATGGCGTTGACCGCCACCAGCAGCAGCGCCGTCAGCGCCAGCCCGAGCAGCAGCTCGATCAGGGTCAGCCCGGCCGCGCGCGCGGTGCGCCGCGCCGCGCTCACCGCAACACCATGGTGGCCAGCGACATCTGCGCCGGCGCGGCGCCGCTCGGATCGGGCAGCGCCACCACCAGCTGCAGCAGGCCGGTGTCGGTGGCGGGATAGGTGGCGGCGCCCTCGACGTCGACGCTGACGCGGGCGATGTAGACCTTGCGCTCCGGGCAGAGGCTGTCTTCCGGCAGCGAGTACGGCTGCGCCGCCGTGGCGGTGCCGGCGGCGGCGTTCAACAGCTTCTGGTAGGGCTCCGCGGCCACCGTTTCCATCCGGCTTTTCAGGCACAGCAGCGCGCGCAGCTGCACCCCGCTCACCGCCGTCGCCGCGCTGGCATTGCGCACGGCGTCGGCGGCGGGCGCGGCGCACACGGCCAGCAGCACGATCGCCACCAGCACGCCGACGTAGGAAAACCCCGCGCTGTCCGCGCACTGCGGTCGTGGGCGGGTGTGCATGTCTATGGCGCCAGCGTGACGCGGCCGGTGACGGCGGCCACCTGGACGGTGCGGCTGACGGGCCCGGCAGCGAGCGTGATCTGGCCGGTGCCGTTCATCGCCTTGACGGCGGCCCCGCTCGATCCCAGCAAGTTGACGGGCGCGCCGTCGCCGCCGAACTCGATCTGCGGCACGCCGGAGCTGCCGTCGGCGTAGCCGAACGCGCAAGAGGCGATGCTGACGCCGCTGGTCGTCGATGCTGGGTTGAACACGATCTTGTAGTCTTTCTTGTCGAGCGGGTGGAGCACCGGGAAGGCCGGATCTGGCGCCGGCGGCGTGGCGTTGATGTCGAGCCGCGCAACGGTCACGCTGCCGGCCGCGACATCGCAGCGGACCAGGTAGTACTGGCCGGTGCGCAGCGCCTCGGACTGGGCGAAGCGCAGCGCCTGCGCCACTTCCTGGGC
>JBBRXM010000111.1:0-15983 GCA_038248405.1 Burkholderiales bacterium | reverse complement strand
GGAAGGTGCGAACGCTGGTGACTTCGCACTCCCGGTTGCCTGTTGCGGCCCCATCGTCGCGCGGACTACCGCGGATATTACGCAGGCGGTCGTCGTGCCGCCGCCGGTGGTCGTGCCACCAGTGGTCGTGCCACCAGTGGTCGTGCCGCCACCGGTAGTCGTGCCACCCCCGGTGGTCGTGACGCCACCGGTGGTCGTGACGCCACCGGTGGTCGTGCCGGCGCCGATTGTGGTGCCGCCACCGGTGGTGGCGCCGCCGGTCGTCGCGCCGGCGCCAGCTGCCGCTGCATTGCCACTGCTGTTTGTCGTTCCGGTGACGACGCCGCCGCCGGTCATGGTTGCGTTGCCGACGGTGGTGTATGCGCCGCCGGTCAGCGTTGCGCCACCGGTGACGGTGCCGCCGCCGCCGGTGGAGACGGCGCCCGTCAAGATTTTGCCGAAACCTTATGTGGCGCCGTATTATCCGCCCAAGCCGGATCGAAACTGATGCTAAAGAGCACGAAATACGGCCGCGGACTTTTGTTCATCCTGGTGGCCGCATTCAGCGCGCATCATGCTTGCGCGGCAGGCCCCGACTTCGGGCGGGAAAGCCCATCCGATGACACCCGGCGGATGGCGCAATGGGTCGTCGAATCCGGCGACAGTGAGCGCATGCCATTCGTGATTGTCGATAAAGTGAGCGCAATGGTCTTCGTGTTCAATGCGGACGGGCGGCTCAGCGGCGCGACCCCGGCATTGCTCGGCCTGGCCAAGGGAGACGACTCCGTCCCTGGCATAGGCACGCGGAAAATATCGAGCATCCTTCCCGAGGAGCGCACGACGCCGGCGGGCCGTTACGTCGCCGCGCTCGGCCGCAACGCGAAAGGCGGGGAAATCCTCTGGGTTGACTACGATGCCGCAGTTTCCCTTCACGCCGTGGTGACCAGCAACCTCAAGGAGAATCGCCCGCGGCGGCTGGCGACGCCGACGCCGCTCGACAACCGCATCTCCTACGGGTGCGTCAATGTTCCGGCGAAGTTCTACACGGACGTGGTGAGCCCGGCCTTCAGGAACAACAGCGGCGTTGTCTACGTGCTGCCCGAAACCCGATCGCTGGAAACGATGTTCCCCTCGTTAGGCGCCGCTCGGGGCGCGCCCGCGAAGGCCGCGCATACCGGCCTGAAGTGAATCATCGGTGGCGCCGGTTCTGTCGCGGCTGTTGCAGACAGTTACACAATTGTATTTACAATGCGCGCTCAAATTGCCGCAAGGCAATATAGAATGGACTCACGCTGCTGTTGAAATCGTCGTTCAATCCCTGGAGACCGTATGAATAAATCAAAATTGCCATCGTATATATTGCTCGCCGGCTGTACCGCCGCCATCCTGGCGGCCTGCGGCGGCGGCTCCAGCGCGCCGGATACTTCGACGCCGGCGCCCGCGCCCGTTCTGCTGGGCCAGTCGACAGTCTCGGGCACCCTCACCGGCTTCGGCAGCGTCATCGTGGACGGCGTACGGATCAACAATGCCGGCGCCGCTGCCGGCAAGGAACGTGACGATGGCACGGTCGAAGCCGTCGAGCTGAAACTGGGCCAGCACGTGGAAGTGGAGCACGACGGCCTGCTGGTGGCGAGCAAGGTGCGTGTCCGTACCGAGGCCGAAGGCGCCGTCACGGCCGTCGACCTGGTCGCGGGCACCCTGAAAGTGGTCGGGCAGGTCATCGCCGTCAACACCGACGCGACGCTGGGGCCGGTCACGGTATTCCAGGGCTACACCGCGCTCGCCATGGTGCAAGTGAATGACAAGGTGGAAGTGCACGGCGTCATCAAGGTCGACGCGGCCGGCAAGGTCACCTTGCAGGCGACCCGGATCGAGAAGAAGACGGTTGCCGACACGGCCGACCGGGTCCACGGAATCATCGCTGAACTGTCGACCGCGGCGCACACCTTCAAGCTCGGCGCCTTGCTCATCGATTACACCGATGCCAAGCTGCAGCCGACCGCTGCGGTACTGAGCAACGGCACCGAGGTGCACGTCGCCATTCCGCTGGGCACGGTTGCCGGAGCCGCCGCGGTGAAGGCGACCGTGATCAAGGTCCGCGACCACAAGGCCGAAAGCAACGCCCGCGACTCGGAGCTGGGCGGCTCGGTTTCCGCGCTCGATGCGGCAACGAAGATGCTGACCATTAACGGCGTCAAGGTGGACGCATCGGCGGCCACCTTCGATCAGGCGGGCCAGACTTTTGCCGACCTGAAGCTCAATTCCTATGTGGTCGTCAAAGGCAGCTACGGCGCCGACGGCATCCTGAAGGCGGCGAAAATCGTGTTGCGCGGCATCAGCCGTGACAAGACCAGCGAGGCCGAGCTGCATGGCAGCGTCGCCAACTTCGTTTCCATGGCCAGCTTCACGGTGCGCGGCGTGGCGGTCGACGCCTCCGCCGCTGTGCTCGACGCTTCGTGCGGCACGGCGAAACTGGCCAACGACCTGCAGGTGGAGGTTACCGGCAGCATGACCGCCACCGGCCAGGTCAAGGCTACGGCGATCGGCTGCGAAAAGGCGGGCGACGCCCATGCCGTGCTCTCGCGTGAAGGCGTGGCCGGCAGCGTCGACGCTGTCGCGAAAACGTTCACCCTGACCACATCGAAAGAATCGCTGTCGGTGAAGTGGTCGGCGGACACCCTGTTCCGCGACGTCGACGCCGCATCGCTGAGCGGCAAGAAGCTGGAGGTCGAGGGCACGATGAGTGGCGGTGTTCTGCTTGCGGCCAAGGTGGTCCGCGAGCGCGACTAAACAGCCGCGGGCCGGCCGTTCAATGAAAAAGCCCATGCGAAAACATGGGCTTTTTCAGGGTTTTCGAGTTTTCTCTGCGCGTTCGATCGACCCCAGCGTATCGAGCGCTGCCTCACGCCATGGGCCGCCCAAGGCCAGCGCACGCTCGGCGGCGGTGCGTGCTTCCGGCAACCGGCCCAGATCCATCAGTGCGACCGCGAGGTTATTGAAAGCCGCGCCGCTGTCCGGGTGCCGCGCGGCGGCACGGCGGAACGCATCGGCCGCCGCTGCCAGGTCGCCTGCCATGTACGCCGTGTTTCCAAGTCCCAGTGCCAACGTCAGGTTATCCGGCCAGCGCTGTGCTGCAAGCGCATAGGTTTGCCGGGTGGCGGCTGGTGCCCAGCTCTTTTCGGACGCCACCAGGGCGTCGACCACGGTCGCTTGCTCCGCCGTCGCCGGCAGGCGGCCAGGCGCGAGCGTCACCATGCCCCAATAGCCGCTGCGCGCCCATGTGTGTTCGAAGGTCGACAGGGGCATCACCAATCGTTCGGTCGTGCCGGAACGCAGGATGATATCCCTGCGATCGAGGTCATAGCCGACGGCGACCGCGTAGTGCCATCTTGGCGCGATCGGCAGGCTCAGATTCTGCAGCACCAGCACGGGATTGCCGGCGGCGAGTTCGGCGACCAGGGCGTCGATGCGAGGGGGAATCGTCATGCTGAGGGCGCCGTTGCGGCGGCCGCCTGCCAGCATCTCCACTTGCAGGCTGCCTTCGCGGTGCGGAAGGTAGACTTGCGGCACCAGCGCGTCGGCGTCGACGGCAAAGCCGGCCGCGCGCAGCGACATCGCCAGCGCGGCGGGGCCGCACTGATAGCGCTCCTGCGCGATGAACGGCGTGGCCTTCAGTTCGACCTGGCGCGGCAGGTCCGCATGTGGCGCGGAAAGCAGCGCCCTTGTCTGCGTTGCTGCGCAACCAGAAAGCAGTCCCAGCGCCAGGGCGAGCCCCGGCAGCCAGCAAAACCGGGGAAGCATCATCGCTGCAAGATCAATGGCGGATCGACTTGGTGAACGGGAAGACTTTGGTCAGGCCGAGAATGTCGGTCACCAGCAGCAGCACGAAGATGAAGATCAGCGCGCCGATGATGCCTTCGCCGCCGGCCGGGATCGAATCGACGCGGTGCGCGATCGACGCGGTTTCGGCGTCGGTCAGCGCGGCGACGCGGGCTTGCGCTTCTTCGGCGGCGATGCCCATTTTCTGCAGTTCGGCCTGGACGTCTGCGCGTTCGAAGGTGGCGGCGATTTTCGCGCGGTTTTGCTGGGCGGCTGCGGCGGTGACGACCTGCTCCGTGCTGATGATTGCTGCTTGCACCGTTTGGGTGAAGCCCATGAACACCAATGCGGTGATCAGGGTGTGGACGAACGTTTTCTTAATGGTCTGGATCATTTGAAGCTCCTCGATAGGTGAAGGACGATTGTAAGACATTCCAGTTGCCTTCGAGTATGTATATCGGGCCGCCGGCGCGCCGCCGTTTCTCTCGTCACTCCAGTCGGATGGCAGTATCGAATACCCAGGCGCGGCGGATTTCGATCACGTCGTACTGGCGCGCAACGGATAGCGGGAACGCAGGGTAGGGCGCCTGGCTGGCCACGACCTTTCGTATCGCTTCGTCGAGAGCGGCGACACCGCTGGAAACCACGAAGGTGACTTTCTCCACGGAGCCGTCGGCGCGGATTGCCACCGTCACGATCGGACGGGCGTGCGGCTGTTTCACGGCTTCACGAACCATGTCGAACGTCATGTTCATCTGGATCTTGCGGCCCATCGCTTCCGCATAGAGGACCAGGTCGGCGTTGGCGTCGGCGCGGCCGAACAGCCATCCGCGGCGAAGGCCGCTGACCGTCGGCAACAGCGAGCGCGAAGAGGGAGTCGGCGCTGCGTCGCGCTGGGCCGCCTCCCCGGCCAGTTGCTTGCCGATCGCGCGCAGCCGCTCTTCGCGTTGCGCTTCCTGGTCTGCCCGCTCCCGCTGGGCCAGCTCTGCCCTGGCCTGCTCTTGTCGCGCTGGCTCTTGCTTAAGTGCCTCTCGGCGCGCCGACTCCTGCGCGATGGCGTCTTGTCGTGCTGCCTCTTGTTTGGCTGCATCGCGTCGCGCGCTCTCCTGCCTGACCGCGTCTTGTCGCGCCGCTTCCAGTTGCGCCTGGCGTGCCGATTCCAGCTGCGCCTGTCGCGCCGATTCCATCTGCGCCTGTCTTGCCTGTTCTTGTCGCACCGCGTCTCTTCGTGCAGCGTCGAGTCGCGCCGCCTCGGTCCGGGCCAGTTCATGCCGAGCGATCTCCTGCTGCGCTTCCCGGCGCAGCCCCTCCTGGCGCTCGGCCTCCAGCCGCGCCGCTTCGCTGCTGGCCGTTTGCTCGGCGCGCGCGTCTTGCCGCAGCTGCTCTTGCCGTGCCGCTTCCCGCTGCGCCGCCGCGATCAGTGCCGCCTGCCGTAGTCTTTCCGCGCTCTGCCTCTCAAGCTCGAGCCTGGCCTGCTCGAGCGCTCGCGCCGCCTGTAGCTCCCGGTCGACCTGCTTGCGGGCGGCATCCGTATCGCCGGGCGGGGGTGTTTCCCTGGCTTGGGTTGGCAAGGTTGGCGCCGGTGGCGTTGCCGGCGCTGGCGGCGCAGGTAGCGCTGTCGGCGTCGGCGGCACGATCACTACGGCAGCCGCCTCACTGTGGCCGATGGCCGGTGATGGCATGGTCAACGCCGCGAGCTTGCTCGTAGCTGCCGGCTGGGGCACCGCAGTCGCTGCCGGGGTGGGCATGGTCGTCGGCACCGTATCCAGGCGCGCGGTGGGCGGCGCCGCGGCAAGCTGAATTTGCAGGTCACTGGCGTCCAGGCGCCTTTCTTTCCACGGAAAGGTCAGGCCTGGCAGCCCGAATGTCGCGCCGCCCAGCGTCATGCTCAACAGTAACGTGTGGGCCAGCAACGAGACCAACAACGCAGCGTTCAATCGCACCGGAGCGCGCTGAAGGAACGATGGGACCAGCGACTGAACCGGCGGCCGGAAAGTAAGAGAAGTCATTTTTGTGAGGCAGGCTGCTACCAGCTCCTTTCGATCCGTCGAGTCGATTGTTTGCCATTGTTGCGATTGTCAGTCTTGTCAGATCATACAGCGGTCTGGGCGATGGCGGCCGCGACCTCTCGACAGCACCGTGGCGAGGTGGCCGTATGGCTGGGGCGGTTTCCACAGGATGCGCGGAATGCGCAGGGTCAGCCGGCGCAGGAAAGGCCGCGCCATCAGGTCGATGTCGTTGCGCTGGCCGCCGAAGCCCAGCCATATCCTGCCATCGAGTTCCTGCATCAGATTGTCGGGATAGCCGGGGGGCCGGCCGATCCCCTGCGTGCAGCCGCAGTCCGTTCCAGTTCCTGTCGAGCAGCGCCCGCCGCGCATTTTCGTCCTGCGTTGCCCGCTCCTGACGCCGGGCTGAACTGAAGCGCTAAGGATTTCCGCCTGCGCCTGAAGCAGTCACAGCCACACCGCCTCGTGCTCCAGCGCCAGACCCTGCGCGGACATCGCGTCGCACAGTTCCCGCAGGGCCGGCGGCATGCCGAGCGCAGCGATGCGTTCGATGGCGGCGGCGTACTCCTTGTGCGTGCTTTGCCACACCCCGTTGCTGCCGTATTTCCGCAGTCGCTCCGCCCAGTCAGGCATCAGCCAGAATTCGACCGGCGCCAGCGACTTTTCGCGCAAGCGGGCGTAGTTGAGCAAGCCGACGCCGTCGTAGTCGGGAAAGAGCACGAGGCGTTCGCCGCGGCGGTGCTGCGCGGTCCAGTCCAGCATCACCCTGCTCAATTGCCCGCCGTAATACACGACCGACCCATGCGCATCGCCCGGCAGCCAGTCGAGGCGGTCGAACAGGGCCTGGTTTTCCACCAGCCAGACGGGGGCGTTACTGTGCCACAGGTCCGCCACTTCAATGGCGATGGCGGCGGCGCCGCACAGCGCGGTGCCGGCGGAAATGTCGGCGCTGGCGCCGTCGCCGCGTTGCCACGTCACGCCCTCACCGATGGCCTTCAACAGCAAGTAGCCGGCGCGGTGGGTGTGGGCGCGGCCCTTGCTGTCGCGCATCCTGGCGATGTTGTTGGCGCGCGCCGGCAAGCTGGCGTCCAGCGCGCCGATCGCCACCGGGCGCAGTGCGCTCAGGTGCGCACGCGCCAGCGCGGCGTCGGTCACCAGGTAGCTGGCGCCGCGCCCTTGCGTGACCAGGCGCACGGTGCCGGTCTGGCGCGCGAACCGGTCCAGCTCGCGCCGCTGCGCCGCGGTGAACAGGCTCGCCGCCGACGGCGCCGGCGCAGCGAGCAGGCGGTCGAGCGCGTCGGCCAGCGCGCGGCTCATGCGGCCGGCTCGCCGAGCGGCTCGAGCAGCTGCCAGTGCTGGCGGCTGATGTGGTTGTAGCCGCCCGCGCTGCTGATCGGCACGCAGTAACGCGCCGTCACCAGCGGCGCCGGCGAGGCGAAAATGAGCGCAAAACCGAAGTCGTCGGCCGTCTCGATCAGGCTGCGCTGGTTGCGCTGGTCGAGCGCCGACGCCTCGTCCAGGTAGCACACCGCCTGCACCCGGTGGCGCTTGTCCTGCATCAGGTGCAGCAGCGCCAGCCCGGTGATCAGCTTGGCCATCAGCACGGTGCCGTTGGAGGCGGCGCTGTCGATGTCGGCGAACGATTCGGTGGCGCGGCCGGCCTTGCCGACGATGAATTCGAGGCGGAACAGGTGCTCCACGCGCAGGCACCCGCGCGCCTCGCCCTCGCCGATCAGCACCTGCTTGGCGCGGTTCAGGGCGTCGTCGTCGAGCACGCTGGCGTGATTGAACAGGGAGAACGATTCGCCGTCGTCGACTTGCTCGGCCTTGCCGATCAGCAGTTCGATCGCATCGACGAGCATCAGTTCGTCGACCGGCTCGATCTTGAACACCGCCAGGTCGGACAGCTGGCGCCGGCTGATCAGGCGGTTGAAGTCGCGCATCCGGCTCTTGAACGTGAGCAAGCCGTCGCGCAGTTCGCGCAGGCAGGCGGTGACGTTGACGACGGCGCTGCGCGCCTTGCGCTCGAGCGCTTCGGCTTCCTGCGGCAGGTGGGCGGCGAACGCAATCATGCGGTCGATCTCGGCTTCTTCGCCACCCATGTAGCTGAATTTGGTCAGGCCGCAGGCGTGCAGTTCGGCCACCTGGTGCGGCAGCTGCTCGTTCAGCTGCAGCAAGCGGCGGCAATCGTTGCTGTAGCTTTCGAGGTGTTCGGCCAGCTGGTCGAGGGCGAAGCCGGGCGCGCCCGTCCATGCCCGCTGCGGCAGCTCGGCCAGGTAGGAAAACACGGCGGCGCTGTCGCCGCGGCGCTCGCGCCGCTGCACGATGTCCTTGTGGGCATTGCGCAGCCCGGCCAGCCGGCGCAGGCTGTGTGCTTCCTGCTCGCGCTGGGCCTGCACCGCGCTTTCCGCTTGCGCCTGCTCGGCCTCGATCGCGGCAATCGTCGCCGTCACCGCGGCCAGCGTGGCGGCGCGCTGCGGCGCCGACAGCGTCAGTGCGGCGAGCTCGTCGAACAGTCCCAACTCATGTTCGATCTGCCGTACCGCCTGCTCGAGCTGCTGCTTGTGCGCGCGCGCGGCGTCCAGCGCGCGCGCCGCCTCGCCCTGGCGCAGCAGATCGGCGATCTGCACGGCCAGTTCGGCGATGCGCAATGCGAGTTCGTCCGGCGTGCGCTGGCTGTGCTGCGCGTCGAGCGCGTCCAGCGCCAGGCTGATGCCGGGCAGCGTGATGCGGCCGCCGACGACCATGCGCTCGAGCTGTGCGCGCAACGCCGGCAGTTGCTGCGGGTCGATCGTAAACTGATCGGCCCCGAGCGTCATCACCTGCCGCGCCAGCAGCACGTTGAGCGCGGCCAACTGGTCGCCGCTGAGGGCGGCCTGCAGGCGCAGGTAGAGATTGTCGGTCAGCGTGGCCTGTTCGCGCTGCAAGCTGGCGCGTTCCTGCTCGGCGCTGCGGCGTTCGCGCGCGATGGCGTCGGCACTGCGCGTGCTGGCCTGTTGCACCAGCGCGATCTGCGACTCCAGCGCCAGGCGCGCTTCGGCGTGGCGCGCTTCGAGCGTGCGCCGTTCGGCCAGCAGCGCGAACTGCTGGGCCAGTTCGGCATGCCGCGCGGCGACCCGCTGCAGTTCCTGCTGGCGCTGGCGCTCCAGCAGACGCTGCTCGGTCAGCTCCAGTTCGCGTGCCCGCAAGCGCTGCTGTTCGCGCCCGACGTCGGCAATGCTTTCCTGCAGGTGCGCCTCGCTGTCGGCAAAATGCCGGTCCCAGGCGGCGAGCGCGCTATCGATCAGCGGCCGGTTGTGGACCAGCTTGCCGCGCAGGGTCAGCCGTTCGCCGGCGTCGCGTTCGAGCGCACCGATCTCGTCCGGGTGCGCCAGCGCCGCCTGGTACTGGGCGCGCTCGGCGTTGACGTCGGCAAACGCCTTGTCCCACTCGGCCTTGAAGTCGATGTTGGCGTCGGGCAGGTCGCGCCGGAAGATGCTCAACAGGTAATCCTTGACCTCGCCCGAGCGCAGGCGGTCGAGCCGCAGGGTGCGCGTGAGCACGCGCTGGAACGCCTCGGCCAGGCTGGCGTGCTCGAGCTTGAAAATGGTGAAGTCCGGCTCATGGTCCTGGCGCCTCTTGCGGCTGCCGTAGATGGCGTCGGAAAATTCGCCGGACGAATAGCTGAACACCAGCTTGGCGCGGGTCGCCAGGTGCGCTTTCAGCTGCGGCTGGGTGACGACGCTGCCGTTGGGCAGGCGAAAGTCCTCCATGTCGAGCTGCCCCTTGTAGGCGAAGTACTCGTAATCGTGGCTCACGCCCTTCCCCACGCAGCCGAGCACGACCGTGCCAGTGGTGGGCAAAGCCACTTCCAGCAGGATGAAGGCGCTGTTGTTGGGAAAATAAAAGCGGCGGCTCGTTTCGACGTCGTGGGCGCCGAAGTCCATGCGCCGCTTGTCGACGATGAGCAAGAACTGCAGCGCGTTGATCAGGCTGGTCTTGCCGGTGTTGTTCGGCGCGATCAGCGAGACGGCCGCGTCGAGCGGCAATTCGGCGCGCTGGTAGCCGGCGCTGCCGAGCATGACGAGGCGCTGGAAGCCGTACTGCATCATGCTGGTTCTCCTTGCGGCACGGCCAGCTCGATGGCGTCGCCGGCGAGATCGGCCTTGCCGGCCAGCTCTTCAAACCGGTCGAGATAGCGAAACACCGCCGGCAGCAGGCGCCAGGCGCCATTGGCGGCGTCGGCCAGGCCATAGCGCACCGCCGTGTCGAGCAATTGCTGCAAGGGCTCGAGCGCGGCCAGGCCTTCGGCCTCGAGCAGCGCGCCATTCTTGTCGAGCAGTCCGGCCAGCAGGGCGCGGTCGATGCGCCAGTCGACGAAGCGGCCGAGGTGCTGGCCGGCATCGGCCTGCTGTTCGAAGATCAGCATGAACAGTAGCGCCAGCTGGCGCGTCGCCTTCGATACGGTGCCGCTCGCTTCGCCGGTCTGGAACCAGGCGTAGCCGCGGCCGTCGATGCGCAGGTCGTAGCCGAGCGCGCCGAACAGGCGCGCGTACTGGCTCGCCTCGCGCTCGAGTTCGGCCCACAGGACCGGCTCGGCCAGCCGGTTGACGTGGCGCCCGGCATTGAGCATGGCAAACAGATCCTTGAGATGGGGCAATTGATCGAGCGCGATGGCAGGAGGGAGGGAGTTCGGGTTCATGCGGCTTCGATGGCGTGCGGGTACAGGGTGACCCGCACTGTGTTGAGGGGAACGCTGCTGGTGACATCGCTCTGGACGGCGCGCCAGTCGGTGCGCGCGATCAGGTCGTGGTACAGGCGCAGCAGCGTGGCATCGTTGAGCAGCGGGTAATGGGCGCGCAGCCAGTCGAGCAGATTGGCCACCGGCATGGCGGCGCGCAGGCCGGCCGCCAGCGCCTGCTCGTCGACCAGGTCGAGTGCCGGCATGGCGCCGGCGGCGCGCTCTTCGGGAAAGCCGACCAGCACCGGTGCGTAGGCGCGCGCTTCGCTCATGATGGTCAGCACCTCGGGGCCGACCGACACGCTGCGCGACATCTCGCGCCGCCACAAGGGCAGCTCGCGCAGCGGCAAGCTGCGGTTCAGGCCACGCTTGCGCACCCGGCCGAGCAGCGCGCTGATGGCCGCCGACAACGCGTTGTGCTGGCGCACTTCTTCGCGCAGCGGCAACAGCGTATCGCTGCAGTGCTTGAGCACCTCGCGCCCGAGCCGGCGCAATTCCTTGGCCTGGTAGGCGACGTGGCGCAGTGCCAGTCGCTGGGTGTAAAGCGCGCCTTGGACCGTCAGCACGTCGACGGCGTTGTCGAGCGCATGTTCGGCCTGCTCGAGGTGGCGGTAGAACGTGCCGCCGGGGCCGCTGTCCATCATCGCCGCCATCGGCGCGACGTAGTTGTCGTAGGCCTCGAGCACTTCACGATAACGGCGCGCGATCGGCATGTCGGTCTGCTGCGCCTTGGCGCGCTCGGCCAGTTCGAGGATCGCGTGGCGGTCGCCGTCGAGCTGCTGGCTGATCTGGCGGAACAGCTCGGCGAGCTTGTTGGCCGACTGGCGCAGCAAATCCATGTCGCGGCCCTGCACGCCTTCGTTGAGCTTGCGGGTGGCGTCGGTGATGGCGTTGATGCGCGAACCGAGCACCGCCGACAGGCCCAGCTCGTGTTCGCGCGTCAGGCCGCGGACGAATTCGAGCACATAGGTGTTGAGCTGGTAGGACTGGCCGCGCGGCTGGGCCTGGAGGATGTCGGCATTGACCAGCTGGCGCAGCGTCTGCTGCTGCTGGTCCGGCGAGCTGGCCGGGACCAGTCGCGCGACGACGGCCAGGATGTGCTCCGCTTCGAAGCTCGGCAGGTCGCGCGAGAGCTGGGCCAGCCACTCGACGGTGTCCCAGTGGTCGTACAAAGCGGACACCAGCGATTTCGGAGTAGCCAAATGCGTGCTCGGGTTGGGCGTCGGGTTAGCGCGGAAAATGCGGCGCAGGGAGGAGTATACGGCAGTTGCGCCGGCCGCGCCGCTTACGCCGGTATGCCGTAGCCCAGCAGGCGTGCGGCCTTGCGGAACTTGCCTTCCTGTTCGAGCCGCACCACCAGGTGGCGTTCGCCGGCGCGCATGCACAGTCGCGCCGTGTCGCGGTGCGCCGCGATCAGGTCGGCGGTGGCCGCGTCGATGCATTCGATCAACAGGCTGGCCGCCAGCACCTTCATCGCCTTGCCTTGCTTGTTGCATGTGCGCAGGAAACTTTCTACCTGCACCGGCAGCGGCTGGCTGTCCCGTGCTTGCAGGAACGCCTCGAGTTGCGCGCTGTCGTGCCCGCGTTCGATCGCCGCGATGGCGCGCTCGCGGTCGAGGCGCCAGCGCAGCGCGCTCTCCTCGACCGCCCAATTGTCGAGCATGAGGCGATCGTCGGCCGACAAGACGCCATCGGTCACGGTCAGCTGCAGGCTGGCCTGCACCGCCAGCGTGCAACTGGCCACGGGCGCGGGCGCCGTGTAGCTGTCGCTGATGCCCATACAATATGCGCCGAGGGCGGTCAGCCGGAAATACATCAGGCCGTCGTAGCGCGACAGGAAGCTCATGTCGTCGGTGCCCCACAGCTCGCCGAAGTCGGCGCGCGCATCATGCGGCAGCCGGTAAGCGACATCGATCATGCCCAGGGTGGCGCAATATTCGAACAGGACGCATAGCAGGTAGCGCAGCTGCAACACATTCCAGATGTGCGCACCGCCGTATGCCAGGCTGCCGTAGTTCGGGTCGTTGATATAGAGACTGGAAATATCGTGGCAAATCGTCAGCGGCAAACCCTCGGCCCGCATGTCGCGCGCCCACTCGTCGACGCTGACCCAGGTGTCGACCGGGCAGCGTTGCAGGGCTGCGCCGACGATGGCGCGGCGTGGCGCTGTCGCGCTCATGCGGCCTTTGCCCTTTTGCCCCTTGATCTCGTCGATCCGGCTGAATTCATCGAACAGCGTCGATGTCTGCCACTTGCGCCAGATTGCGCGCAAGACGTCCGCCGGCGCCGCGCGCAGCGCCTTCATGCCGGCCGGCGTCAAGCCCAGTTTGGTGCCGTTGAGCTGGGCGAGTCCGCCGGCCTGCAGCAGCAGCGGCCACGCCAGTGCCTTGATCGGGCCGATCCGTTGTTCCCACTGATCCTTGGGGGCGACGATCTCGTAGAAGTCGCCGCCGGCAAGCTTGCTGAGAACCGCGTTGACGCCGGCAACGCCGGGCAGATGTGTCTTGTCGCTGACGGCAATGAGCTGCTGGTCGAGCGCGCGCAGCATCACCACGACGTCGTGCAGAGCGTCTGCTGCGGTGCTGCGCACCGTCAATGGCGTGCCATCGGCGTCGGCTTCCGGCAAGGTCGCCAGCGTCGCCAGCGTATTGGGCGCCGGCACAGGGACGAAAATTTTCAGGCGCGCTCGCAGGTCGGCCGGAATGACCAGGCGCTCGTCCAGCCAGTACATGAACAGGCTCAGGGCGGTCATGGCGCCGCGGCTTCGATACTGGCCGCCGTCATGGTGGAACAGGGGCCATTGGCCGTATTTGGCGGCGAAACGGCTGCCGTAAAAGATGCCCTGCACATCGTAAGTTGCCTCGCCAACGGCCAGCTGCTGGCATGGGTCCAGTTGCTGCCAGGCGCGCAGCAAGCCGTCGCCAGTGAGCTCTTGCATGAGCGAGGCGACCAACACCTCCTTGCGTCCCACCTTGCAGGCGTCCGGAAAACACGCAAGCAGTTCCTTGATGTCGCTGACGGTGGATGCTTCGATCAGTTCTTGAAGAGATGTCATTGATGCGGCTCCGAACAAAAACGCCACCTTGGCGATTGCACACGCGTCTGTCAAGTGCGGCGATGCGTCGGCTGAGCCTTGCAAATTGACTGCCGGCTAAATATGGACTATATTTAGCCGTCTACTGTAAGCGCCCCGGAGAAGATGCGATGACCCTAGCCACCCAGATCAAGCCGATTTCATATCTCAAGAGTAATGCGGCGGACATTGTGAAAGAGTTCGCGGTAAATCCAGAGCCGCTCATCATCACTCAGAACGGTGAAGCGAGGATGGTAGTCATGGAAATCAACCAGTATGAGCGGCAACAGGAGCAGTTTGCACTTCTCCGTCTGATCGCCCTTGGCCGCAAAGAGTTTCAAGCTGGCAATTACACCGACGCTCAGGACTTCTTTGATGAAATGGACAAAGAGGAATGAGCCGAAGAGTCATCATTCTGAATGCCGCCAGGCCCGATTTCCGAGACATCAAGAAATATGTGAAGGCTCAGTTCGGTGACGCGGTTTGGAACGACGTCAATGAGGAATTCAAGATCACAATCGAGAACATTGCCTCAAATCCTGATGCTGGCAAGGAGATTGAAGAGTTGAAGGAGCTAGGACAAGGGAACTTCCGAACAAGACTGGTGAGACAAACCAGAATCGTCTATGAATACGACGACAAGGCGGTTGTGGTTCACATGTTCATTCACACCAAGCGAGACTTCCGCGCTCACCTGATGAGGCGGCTGTTTGACGTATAGAAACCGTCGCGGGTCGGCACGGCTCCCAAGCGGACGTGCCTTCGGCGCCCTACCGCGACGTCATCAAGTGCGCGCCGCATTCGGTGACAGCGTCATGAGAGGCATACGGTCTTCCCTGATGCTTAGGTGTCGGGACTCGTGGGATCACGTACCCATCCGTAGCTGGCGCCCTGAGGCATAGTCCTGAGCTCGTGGTGCGTCACATCCTCGGAAAAACCGGTCGCGCAGACTTGTTCGGTCACGCGGTTCAATGGAATTGACATCTGTCGTCACGACGGCAGGCGCCATCGTCCGTTCGCCGCAATCCCTGTGCTGTGCCAGATTAGATCGGTGCGCCAATTGCAAATTGCGCTCACATGAGCTAATCTGAAGTCTCAAAGGAGCCTTATATGACTACTCGCCCTCAAACCGCCAAGCGCCAGGCGCCGTCGGCTGCAGCGAAACCTGCGACAACACCCGCAGCCAAAAAAGCCGCTCCCAAGTTGACAGTGCTTAGTCTCAAGCGGAGTGCCAAAACCGGACAGTTCATGGACTGGTACAAGATGGGCTTTGCCGACAAAATCGACGTCATCCGGTCAGGTGTGCCGGCGCAGCGCGTGGGCGAACTGTCCTCAGTCATGGACATGCCGAAAGAAGCGTTGATGGACTCGCTGGGCCTGTCTCGCGCCACGATTAACCGCAAGGTGCAACGCGCACAATCGCTGTCCCCCGAAGAATCCGAACGCGTGATGGGCATGCAAGCGCTGATCGGTCAGGTACAGGCCATGATCGACACGGAGAGTGCGCCGGAATTCGATGCCGCGAAGTGGCTGGCGAACTGGCTGGCCGCTCCGCTGCCCGCGCTGCGCGGCGCCACGCCCGCGAGCTTCATGGATACGGTGGAGGGCCAGAAGTACGTCGGTAATCTGCTAGAGATGACGCAGAGTGGAGCGTATGCATGACTGTGGCGCTGTGGCGAATCGCCGCTACCACCCCTAAGTATGTCGCCGATGATATGTCCGGTGCAGGCGCGAAGAACACGGGCGGGCGCTGGAATCCAGTCGGCATGGCCGTCACGTACAGCTCCGAGAGTATTGCTCTCGCCGTGCACGAAACGGTTATGCATCTACGTAGCGGCGGTTTGCCGCTGAACCGCTACCTGGTGCGCATCGATGTGCCGGACGACGTGTGGGCCGCGCGCCGCGTGCTCATGCCACCGGTCGGCTGGGACGCGCTGCCGGCGGGCATGATTAGCGTGCAGGCGGGCGATGCTTGGCTGCGGAGCAAGGCGTCCGCGTTGCTGGTGGTGCCCTCGGTCATCGTGCCGGAGGAGTCGAACGTGCTGATTAACCCGCTGCACTCGGACGTACCCCGCATCGCGGCCACGGCCCTGCGCAAATGGCATTATGATCCGCGCTACTTTTAGGCGGCGCCGACGAGATAAACGGCAACGTTGAATCAGGACTGCCCACCGCCCGTCCAACACAAAATAGACAGCGCGATATTCACCCTTTTTTCCATTGGACTATCGCTTGCAATCTAAATTGGCTAATTGGGCCCAATGCCATTTTGAGTGGAAGTTGACTTCGGCTACCATGTCGGCTACCGCTGTGAATGCCTGATTCTTCGTGACCTCGCTTTGCGCTGTAGGTCGGTGCGACGAGGCTCGGAACAGGGTCAAGGGCG